>JADYYK010000166.1 GCA_020853705.1 Deltaproteobacteria bacterium | reverse complement strand
GTGGCGACCCTCCAGGCGTGACAGACTCGTGGGATGACGCCGTACGAATCCGTCGAGTCACTGGTGGCCCGCATCGACGAGCCGAATCGCAGCGCGTGTGCGCGCATCCTCGCGGACAATCGCGCGTTGTTTGCGACCGTGCAGGGGTCGACCAACAACCACCAGGCGTGGCGCGGCGGGTATCTCGATCACGTGACCGAGATCATGAACATCGCCAGTGTGCTCTACGATCGATTCGTGGCGCTACGCCCGCTGCCGTTCTCGCGCTCGGACCTCCTCCTGGTCGTGTTCCTCCACGACATCGAGAAGCCGTGGAAGTACGACCTCGACGCCGACGGCCAGCTGCACCACAAGGCGGAGATGCAGGGCAAGGAGGCCCATCAGCGGTTCCGCATGGAGCTGCTCACGCGCTACGGCATCACGCTCACGGCCGAGCACGAGAACGGCCTGCGCTACGCCGAGGGCGAGCTGTCCGACTACACCAACAAGCAGCGCCGCATGGGACCGCTCGCGGCGATGGCTCACATGTGCGACGTCGCGAGCGCGCGCCTCTGGTTCGATCACCCCGCCGCCGTCGACGATCCGTGGCTCGGCGCGCGCCGCGCGGCGACCTGAGCGCTCCCAGCGGTCGCGCGAACACCGTAGCTGCGGGCTCCTGGGGCGCACTTTCTCGCCCGCCTGGCTCGGCGTGCTAGCCTATCGATCATGGCAAGCGTCTCGATGGCCAGCATCTTGGAGCTCGAGGTCGAAGAGAGGTTGCGTCTCGTTCACGAGATCTGGGACAGCATTGCAGAGCATCCCGACGCAATTCCGCTGACCGACGGCGAGCGCGCAGAGCTGGAGCGTCGGCTCGAGACGTATCAGCGCGATCCGCACAGCGGCTCGTCGTGGGACGAAGTGAAGGCCCGGATCAAGCGCGGTCGGTGAGCTACACGCTGGTCATCCAGCCGCAGGCCGAAGCCGACATCGCCGAGGCCCACGCCTGGTACGAAGGGCGGCGCGAGGGGCTCGGTGACGACTTCCTGCAGGAACTCGAAGCCGGACTTCAGCGCGTTCTGGCCGCGCCGCTCCGCCATGCAGTCGTGCACAGAGAGGTCAGACGCGCGCTGACACGTCGCTTTCCGTTCGCCGTGTTCTTCCTGCTCGATGACGAGCGCGTGGTCGTGCTGGCGATCCTTCACCAGGCACGAGATCCCGACCGGTGGCGCCGCCGCTGAGCCTCGCAGGGGCGCGGCGGGTCAGGGGCTGAAGACCACGACTGCGCCGGTGCTCTGGGCGCGGGGGGCGCCGGCGATGAGGGTGTCGCCGGTGATGGCGACCGAGGTTCCGAGCTCGCTGCCGGCGACGTCGTCGGGCCAGGTCAGGGTGGTCAGGAAGGCCCAGGCGGACGGCGTGCGGGCGAAGACGTGGAGGGCGCCGCCGGCGCTGCCGCGCTGGGCGGCCATGGCCGCGGTGTCGATCTCGTTGGTTCCTGGGATGACGGGGGGCCTGGCGGTGCCGGCCATGGCGTACGAGGAGATCACGGCGAGCCCGCCGCGGACCGCGATGGCGTGGCCGTGCTTGGGATCGCGGGCTCCGGCGGGTAGCTCGAGGGTGCCGGTCTCGGTCCAGCCGGCGGCGCCGTGGCGCAGCATCCAGGCGCGCTGCTCTCCATCGCAGAAGAGCGCCTGGTCGCCGCCAGCGGCGGCCAGGTGGACGCCGAGCATGGCCCAGCGCCTGAGCTCGGCGCGGGGCAAGGCCAGCTCCTCGGTCCAGGTGTCCCCGCTGCGCCGGAAGAGATGGACCGCGCCGCACATCTCGGTGCCGCTTTCGCAGCTGGCCTGGCGGGCGGTGACGGAGAGCTCGTCGCCATCGAGCGCGACCGCCCAGCCGAAGTTCGGACTCTCACCGCTGGCGCTGCGGGCCGCCGCGTCGGAGGCGGCGAGCCGGGCCCGCTCGGTCCACGCCCCGGCGGCGTCGCGGCCGTAGAGCACCACGCGACCCTCGGCCTTGCCGCGCTCCATCCAGTCGGAGAGCCCGACCGCGAGGGTGTCACCGTCGAGCGCCAGGGCCGGCGAGTACTCGATGTCCCCGCTGCTCGGCAGCGTCAGGCTCGCCGTCGCCCGCCAGCGCGCGCCGGTGCGCTCGAACAGCTCGACGACGCCATCGTGGCTCGACACCGCGATGCGGTCGCCGGAGAGCGCGACGGCGTCGCCGAACCCGCGGTGGGGCCGTGGCGGCGTCAGGCGAGCGGTGGCGCGCCAGACGCCGTCGTGCCGTTCGAACACGTGGGCCGACCCGATCACGCCGTCGACGAACGGCGCCCCCGGTGCGCCGACCACGAGCACGTCGCCAGCGGCCGCGACCGAGGTGCCGAACGCGGCGTCGCGCGCCAGCCCCTTGAACGGCAGCACGGTCGCCTTCCACTCCCGCGCGGCAGGTGGCACGCCGGGCTCGAGGGCGGCCGGCAACCCGGAGGCGGTGGGCGGACCCGCCGGGGCGACGGCTTCGGGCGTGAGCGCCCCGGCATCGGGCGCAGCTGCCGTGCCGCGCTTGCCGCGCTTGCCCCCACAGCTGGTCATCGCGACCGCGGCCGCCGCGACCGCCACCCGCGCCCATGCTGGTACTCGCCGGATCATGGCCGGAGTATGCCAGCAATTCGCCGCCTGGTGAGGCATAGGTGCCGTGGCCGTGGAGCACCACCTGCTCCTCCGCGTGAGGAGATTCTCGGACCTAGGGCGTGAAGAAGGCCGACAGGCGGCCTCGCTCCAGCGGCTGATCGAAGTTGTCCAGGCGGACGCAGGTGAGCGCGGGGAGGTCGTCGCAGGGTTCGAAGCTGACCACCGACTTGCCGGAGACGGCGCCCTTCTTGTTCTTCTTCCAGGTGATGGTGAGCGTGCCGGCGGCCAGCTTGGCGGTGCCGGTGTCGGTGGTCTGCGACTGATCCGCGTTGCACGCGAAGAAGGTCTGAAGGGTGACCTTGCTGGCCTTGACCTTCATGCTGACCCAGGGCGAGGCACAGGCGCTGCCCTCCGCGAACCAGGTCCCGTTGCGCTCGGCGAGGCGGGCCGCCGCGTCGAGCGTGTCCCAGGCGGGTGCGCCGATGGCGTCGCGGAGCGCGGGCAAGGTCGACGTGCGATCGAAGTCGGCGTCCTTGAGGGCCTTGGTGAGCTTCTTTTTGGCCTCGGGATCGGACGAGGCGCGTAGCCACGTGATCTCGACCATCGCCGCCTTCCACTCGCCGAGGATGGAGAGCACCGAGCCCAGGTTGTAGTGCGGCAGCACGAAGTCGGCATCCGCCGCGATGGCCTCGGTGAAGCGCGCCTGGGCGTCGTCCCAGTGGCCCTTGTTGTAGGCCTGCATCCCCGCCACGTTGAGCTTGGTCGCCGCCGCGCGGTCGGCCTGCGCCACACCGGCCACCGCCCCCAGCCCGAACATCACGAGTAGCCAGGTCGAGAGTCGCATGCCCCGATATTAGCCGTGCTGGATGCGCGCCTCCAGCGTCGTGAAGCCTGTCAATGAGGGGCTGCTGGCGCTAGCCTGGAGCCATGACCGTGAGGCGGGAAGGGATGCTGCTCGCGGCCTGGCTCGCCCTGGGCGTGGGTTGCGACAAGCAGGAGCGGAATTGTGCGGCGGCGCGCAAGGCCTTCGACCACGCGCTGATCGAGCAGTCGCTCGACGGCCTCGGGGATCCCGAGACCAAGGCGACGATGATGAAGGAGCTCGACGCGCGCCCCACTGCGACCGACGACGAGCTCGACAGGATGTTCCGGGTCGCCATGCTCGGCACCAGGCCCGGCGATCCCCTCCCGCAGGTCCTGCTCGACCGCAAGGCGGCCTACGAGAGGGCCTGCAAATGATGCTGGGTCCTCGCAGCGCGCGGCAGCGGGCAGCGCTGGCGATCGCGGGTGCTGCGCTGGTGGCCTGCGGGGTCGCGGGGTGCGGGGGCGAGGCAGGCGGCCGCGATGGCGGCCTCGGTGACGCGGGGGGCTTCGATGGCGCGGCGCGTGATGGAGCCGCGGGCGCCGATGCGGCAGCGCGGGATGGGGCTGCGGGCGCCGATGCGGCGACACCGGTGGACGCCAGCGCGGGGGCTGCGACCGTGGGTGCGGCGGCGCTGGCGCAGCGGGCGTACATGCAGGCGCCGGCGACCGGGACGCTGACCACGGCGGCGGTCACCACGCGGACGGGGTCGACGCTGCTGGTCAGCCTGGCGCGCGGGACGTGGGCGGCGGCGCCGGACGCACCCACGGATGGGATGAGCAACGGCTATGCGCGCGTCGGGGATGTGCACACCTATGCCAGCTGGCCGACCAGCGCGACCGCGCTGTACCAGAAGAGCAACGCGCTGGGCGGCGCTGGCCACACCTTCTCGATGACGTGGGGCGACGTCGGCAGCGGCGACGAGGTGACCCTGTCGGCGGTCGAGGTCATCGGCGGCGGCGCGGTCGAGGACGCCAGCTGGGTCGAGCGCGCGGCGGCCAGCAGCCTCACCAGTGGCAGCGTGCACGTCAGCGGCAAGGCCGTGCTGGTGGCGTGGTGGTGGGGCTCGGGTGGTGTGCGCCCGGTCGGCAGCCGTCATGTCGCCGTCCCGGGCGGCGGCTTCCAGGTGATCCCCGCGGCGACTGGCCTCGCCAGCATCAGCAGCAGTGGCTATGTGCAGGTCGCCAGCGCCTGGCGACTGGTGACGACGCCGGGCGACTACACGGTGACCTGGACGACCGACGGCGAGGGCGCACAGCTGTACCTGGTGGCGGTGCAGGTGCCGTGATGCTCGGGCAGCGGTTCAGCGCGCGCTGTACATGACGTCGGAGCGCAGCGCGTACTTGGTGCCGCTGTGCACGGTGGCGCCCTCGTGCAGGAGGTGGTGCTGGAACAGCAGGGCGTGGCCGGCGCGCGGGGTGACCACGACGCCGAGGTCGTGGAACACGGTGGAGCCGCCCTCGAAGCCTTCGTTGAGGTAGACCATCAGGGTGAGCAGGCTGCGCTCGCCGCTGTCGCGCTCGAAGTAGCCGTCGTAGTGGCGCGCGAAGTGCTGGCCGGGGCGGTAGCGGTAGCAACGGAAGCGCTCATTGGCGCCGACGGCGCGGCGGTCGGCCAGCGTGGGCGGCACGGCGCGGGCGACGCGGGCATAGAGGTCGGCGGCCAGGGCGGGGTCGTCGATGACCACGCGCTCGTTGTTGCGGATGTCGGGGCGCATGGCGAAGCCGCCCGAGGTCGAGATGGGTGCGGCGGCCGGCTGCAGCGCGTCGATGCGCGCGATCCAGTGCGCGCAGGTGGCGGCGTCGAACACGTCGGGCACGGTCCAAACCAGCGCGGCGCGGTGATCGAGGACGTCGCCTTCGACGTAGGGCCGGCCGCGCCCGGCGGCGAGGATGTTCATGCGCAAAGCGTACCCGATGCCGAGCGTCGCGGCCCAGGCAGGCGGCCGAGCCGGCCTCGACTACGGGGCGGGGCGGAAGCAGGCGATGTTGTTGTTGTAGATGAGGTTGGTGATCTGGAAGACGTAGTTGTCGTGGCTGGCGGCGCCGACTGCGGAGGCGGACTTGCGCACGTCGAGGTAGTAGTCCACCCAGTCGCAGAAGTAGAGGCCGGGGTTTTCATAGTCGCCGCCGTAGTCGGCGCGGCGCGTGTACATGTGCCGCAGGTTGACCCACATCGAGTAGAAGTCGTCGGCGTTGAAGTGATCGCCGTTGCCGTCCAGCGCGGCGTCGTCGTCCACCCGGGTGTCGTACCAGTCGCACAGCGCCTTCTCGACGTTGCGGCGGAAGTGGGTGCCCATGCCGAGCTCGCCGGTCAGCGGCTTGGACGCGTTGTCGTCGAAGCCGGAGCGGCCGCAGCCCTCGGTGGCGTCGAACACCGCGCGCGCGGTGAACTGGGCCCAGGCCTCCTTGAAGGCGATCTGCTGGGACTCGCACTGCTCGGTGTCGTTGCACGAGTGGCCCACGCCGACGAAGCCGTAGTCGCCGTCCCAGGCGCGCAGCATGAGGACGTGGCCGTACTCGTGCGCCGGCGTGTGGCCGTCGGGCCAGCTCGGGTCCCAGTCGCCACGGATGACCACCTTGGTGGCCGACTTGGTGGTCGCGGTCTCGGTGTTGTTCGACGGGTACACGTACTGGATCTCGCCGAACTCGTCCTTGTAGAAGGGCACGCCGCCGTCGCGGTGGATGGTCAGGATGGTGTCCACCACCGAGGCGTAGTAGTTGACCGCCTTCGAGGTGTCGTTGACCGTGGTGTTCGAGCTGCCGGGCTCCTTGAAGACCATGTCGGGCAGCGTGACCTGCTGCATGCTGGTCACGCTCAGCGGCGCGCTCGAGGTGGCGCCCGGGTACCAGACGAAGTAGGGGTCGTTCACGCTGGTGTTGACCGAGAAGCAGCCCCAGTCGGCGCCGCAGTAGCGCAGCCGCACCTTGAGCGCGATGGCGACCTGGGGGCGGCTGTCGGAGTCGCACGCGTCGGTGTGGCTGAAGGTCGCGGTGAACGAGCCGTCCGAGGCGATGGGAACGCTCTTGATGAGGTCCTCCTGCTTGCAGTCCCAGGCGGTGGGCGCGAAGTAGCCCTCGTCGCGCTCGATGACGTCGACCACGCCGTAGTAGAGGCCGAGCAGGTTGGAGCTGCACGCGCTGCCGTCGTCGCGCTGGCCGGCCACGCTGCAGCGCTCGCCGGGCTGGTCGGTTTGCGTCCGCCGGGTCGAGAACAGGCCGTCGTTGCGGCGATCGTTGTAGAAGACGTTGCCGCGGATGGTGACGCTGGTCGCGGTGCTGGCCGCGCTCTGGCTGGCGACCTCGGCGAGGTCGGGGGTTTCGGGGGTCTCGGAGGTGCACGCGGCGATGGAGAGACACAGGAGGACGAGGATGGGTGTACGCATGGCGAGCGTCATTTCAAGCCGCGTGCCGGCTGCAACTACCTGAGTCGACGTGGCAATCAGTCGGGTCGAGTCGACAGCTGTCGGGTCGGCCCTGCAGGCGAGCTCCGGGACGACGCCGCCGATGCCGCGGCAGCGGGCGTGCATGCAATGATGGGACGCCATGACGACCGCCACGTTGATCGAGGACTGTGTCTGCGGGAAGCCCTGTCTGCAGCTCGCCGGCCAGGATGTCTGCGTGCACCGCAAGTGGATGGAGCGCCAGCCTGACGCGCTCGACTTCTTCGCCGCGCGCGAGGCTCCGTGGTGGCTGCACATGGTGTGCGTGCGCGAGATGGGCTGGAGCGAAGGGCTACGCGAGGAGATGGTCGAGTCCATGGTCCACGATCCGCAGGTTGCGCTGGTCGGAGAGGTCGACCACACCAGCGTGTTTGCGATGTTCACCCGTGCGGCCGGCGCCTATGTCGTGGGGCCTGAGGCCGACGGGCGCGAGGTGTCGCGCGCCAGCCTGGCGGCCGAGGGCGCGCGCGCGCCGCACGAGCAACACCTGATCTTCGAGGCGCGATCACTCACCAACGCAGGTGGCGAGACCCTCGCCCACAGCACCGGGACGGCGTTTCCGCTGCCCCGCTTCATCGATCACCTCGACCTGCGCGACCGGCTGCGCCACCCCGAGCTGATCGAGGCGGGCAGCGTCACACCCGAGGCCCCCGAGGGTGCCCTGCTGCACTGGCGGCTGCAGTACCGCATGCGCGCGCTGCCACCATCCGTGGTGCACCTGTGCGAGAAGGCGTTCGCGCTGCCGGCGCCGAAACACGGCCACGGCAAGCACCAGCACTGACCGTCAGGGGCAGCTGACGCCCATCAGGCGCAGCGGGGTCGCGCTCTGGGCCACGGCGGCGGGGTCGCGGCCGAGCTCGCCGGCGTCGTTGCCGCCCCAGCACCAGATCTCGCCATTGGTACGGGTGATACAGGCGTTGTGATAGCCGGCGGCGATGTCGACGGCGCCGTCGAAGGCAGGGATCTGCATCGGCATCAGCGCCATCGTGGTCGCCAGCGGCTGGCCCAGGCGGCCGCGGTCGTTGGAGCCGGCACACCAGACGTTGCCGCAGGTGCAGATGGCGCACACCGAGTCGTCGCTGACCGCGATCCTGGTGATCGAGACGGTGAGGCCGAGCATCTTGGTCGGCGTGGGGTGGTTCGACATGTCGCCGACGCCGAAGCGGCCGGTGGTGTTCTTGCCCCAGCAGTAGACCTCGCCCGAGCCGTTGAGCGCGCACGAGCCGTAAGAGCCGAGCGCCAGCCGCGTGACCCCGGTCAGGGTGCCGGCGCGCACCGGGGTGAAGCTGTCGGCGGGGGTGGTGGTGCCGAGCTGGCCCTCGGCGCCGCGCCCGAAGCACCACACCGAGCCGGCCGCGGGTGAGTCGGTGATGTAGCAGTTGTGGTGGTTGCCCGCCTGCAGGCCGCGCGCGCCGGTGACGCCGGCGACCTGCACGGCGTACAGGCTGGAGGTCGTGGTGCCGGGGTTCAGCCCGACCTGGCCGCGGTCGTTGTTGCCCCAGCAGTAGATGGCCCCGGAGATCTGGGTGCAGGCGTGATCGAAGCCGGCCGCGACGCGCTGCGCGCCGGCGATGGTGGCGGTGGACGACGTGCGCGCCTTCACGAAGGATGTCGCGCGCTCCATGTTGGTGCCGTCACCGAGCTGCCCGGCGCCGTTGCCGCCCGCGCACCACAGGTCATTGTCGCTGGCGACGCCACAGGTGAACTCGTCGCCGAGGGACAGCGAGCCCGGGCTGGGCGGCGCGGCGCCCTGCACCGGCTGCCCGGGGCCCGCGGGCTGACGTGCACCCAGGCGCCCGTTCATGGGGTTGCCCCAGCAGAAGTAGGTGCCGTTGCTCTTCCAGGCGCACATGTGCTCGGGGCCGGCGGCCAGGTTGCTCCAGCAGTTGCTGGGCGGCGCCGCGTCGATGGGGGCGCCGTCGCGCATGGCGTCGGGCGGGGCGGCGTCGGTCATGCTGCCATCGAGCGACCCGTCGAGCGGCCCGGCGTCGCCGAGGCCGGCGTCGCCGGTGGCGCTGACACAGAAGCGCGCGATGCCGTCGGGCGCGGCGCTGCCATAGCGGCGCGGCACGCCGACACAGCCGAGGTCGGTGAAGCTGCAGTACCCGGTCGGCTCGCACACGCCGGGCTGGGCGCCGTTCTGGCAGCCGTGCGTGGCGTCGCAATGGTAGATCTTGTCACCGACGCCGCAGCCAGCGTTCGCCACGAGAGCCAGGACCAGGCTGGTCAGACGCCGCACCCTGCCATCATACGCCCAACCGGGCTGCCCAGGCGCGCGCCGTCGCGCCAGCCGGGTTCAGACGCGGGCCTCGAGGATCAGGTTGAAGGGGGTCTGGGTGGCGCGGCGGAAGCGGTCGAAGCCGCCGTCGCGGGCGATCTGGCGCAGGCGGGACTCGCCGGCCTGGGCGCCCAGGGCGGGGCCGCGGCGCGACAGCGAGTGCGGGACGCAGATCATGGTCGAGCAGGAGTAGAAGACGCGACCGACCGCGTTGTGGTTGTCCTCGCGGGCGTCGGAGGCGAAGGGCTCGACGATCATCCAGCTGCCATCGCGGGCCAGCGTCTGGCGGGCGTGGCGGGCGGCGCCGACGGGGTCCTCCATGTCGTGCAGGCAGTCGAAGTGCGCGATGAGATCGTAGTCGCGGCCGGGGAAGCTGGTGGCGCCGGCGACCTCGAAGCTGACCCGGTCGGCCACGCCGGCGGCGGTGGCGCGCTGGCGGGCCAGGTCGATCGAGCTGGCGTGCGAGTCGTAGCCGTAGAAGCGCGAGCGCGGATAGGCCTGCGCCATCAGGATGGTCGAGGCGCCCAGGCCGCAGCCGACGTCGGCGACCTTGGCGCCGCGCTCCAGCTTGGCGACCACGCCATCGAGGGCGGGCAGCCACGAGGTGATGAGGTTGCCGCGGTAGCCGGCGCGGAAGAAGCGCTCGGTGCCCTCGAACAGGCAGTCGTGGTGCTCGCTCCAGGGCAGGCCGCTGCCGCTCTTGAAGTTCTCGCTCATGCGGTCGACGGCCGACCACACCGCGTGCATGACCTGGAACATGCCGGGCATGAAGGCCGGCGACTGCTCGTCGGCCAGCGCGGTGGCCTGCTCGGGGGGCAGCTCGTAGGTGCGGGTCGTCTTGTCATAGCGGACGTAGCCGCCCGAGGCCTGGGCGTCGAGCCACTCCTGGACGTAACGCTCCTGGGTGCCGGTGCGGCGGGCCAGCTCGGCGGCGTCGCAGGCGCCCTGGGTCAACGCCTTGTACAGGCCGAGGCGGTCGCCGACCACGACCAGGGCGGCGCTGAAGGCGGCGCCGGCGTCGCCGACGACCTGGCCCAGGAAGGCGTCGAGCTTGGCGGGATCGATGGCGGCGGGGCTGGCGGCGGGGCTGGCGGCGGGGCTGGCGGCGGGGCTCGGGGCGGCGGTGGCGGTCATGGCGTTCTCCAGTGTGGGGTTCGACTGGAGGGCGTCACTTCGGGTGTGACATCGTAACAACGGTGCAAGTGCGCGGGATCTATGGGTCGTAACGGCAGAACGAGCCGGTGCGGATGGTCTGACGCAGGTGCTTGCCCAGGGCTGGGCTGTGTTCGGCGATGCGCGCGATGGCGTCCTGGACGCGCTGGCGCACGTTGATGCGGGCGCGCTCGGCGCTGGAGGCGGCCTTGCGCGGGCGGCCGCCGAGGCCCACGCCGCGGGCCAGCTCGGTGGCGATGGCGTCGAGCTCCTCGCGAGCGCGGGCGGCGCGGGCGAGGTCGCCGTGCGACTCGGCCTCGCTGACGACCTCGCGCAGATCGTCGAGACGATCGCGGTAGGCGGCGATGGCGCGGGCGTCGATGACGTCGCCGGCGTCCTCGAGCAGGGCGGGGTCGCCGGGCCGCGCCACCAGATCGGTGACGTGGTGGTCGACCCCGGGGCGCGCCACCAGCTGGGCCAGGATCTGGAGGCCGCGGCTGTCCTTGAGGTGGAAGGTGTGATCGGCGCTGATGGTCCACAGCGCGCCGTCGCGGCGCAGCACGAAGCTGGGCGGCGGCGGCGCGGGCGCGGCGCTGGTCGAGCGCGGGCGCGGCTCGCCGAGGTCGGCGTCGCGATCGCGCTCGATGCGCTGCAGCAGCGGCGGCGCGCCCAGGCGGGCGACGCGCACCAGGGCGTCCTGGTAGGCGCGCTCGGCGTCGTCGCGGCGGCCCAGCACGGCGAGCAGGCGCGCCACCAGGTGTGCGATGGGGCCCTCGCACACCATGGTGAAGCCGCCCCAGACGTGGTTGCGCTGGGCCAACGGCTGCAGGATGGGCAGGAGCTGCGTGGCGATCTCGCGATCGCGCAGCGCGACGGCGGCCTCGGCCAGCCAGCACGCCATCCGGCGCCCCGCCACCTGCGGCACCAGGGTCATGAGCAGCGGGCGGGCCTCCTCGGCGCGGCCCAGGCGAGCCAGCATGCCGACGCGCAGGCAGCCGGTGAGCAGCGGCTCCTTGAGGCGGGCCAGGGCGTCGAGGCTGGGCCCCAGGCAAGCCGCCAGCTCGTCGAGGCGCTGCGTCGCGGACAGGCGCGCCAGCCGCTGGAACAGGGCGGGCAAACCGGCGTTCCAGTCGTCGAGGCGCGCGATGATGGCGTCGGCCTCGGCGGTCAGGCGCTCGCTGGTCGCGTAATCGCCGCGCATCAGGGCGCGCATCGAGCGCAGCATGGGCACCTGCCAGCACAGCGCGGGCAGCGCGGTCTCGCGCGCCACCGTCTGGTAGCGCTCGATGGTGGCATCGGCGGCGGTGACGTCGCCGGTCTCCAGGTGGTCGAAGATCAGCCGCTGCAGGCCGCGCAGCGCGGCGAGGCGGTGTCCGCGCGCGCTGGCCAGCTCGACCAGCTCCTCGTCGAGCGGCCGGCGCTCGATGGGATCGGCGTGATAGACCAGCGCCGAGCTGGCGGTGACCAGGACCTCGAGGCGGGTGTCGGGGCCCTGGTCGTCGGTCAGCGCGATGGCCTCGCGCGCCAGCGCCATCGGTCCGCTGGGATCGGCGGCGGGCTGCAGGGCGGCGGCGAGGCGGCCCAGCACGCGGGCACGCAGCGCTGCCTCGCTGGCGGGCAGTGCGCGCAGGGCCTCCTCGAGCGCGGCGACCAGCACGGGGTCGACCAGGGCGAAGCGGAACACCGCGCCCTGGGTCAGGGCCGCGCGCGCGAGGCGCACTGGATCGTCGAGGCGACGGGCCAGCGCGGCGGCCGCCAGCGTGGTGTCGAGGCCGCGCGTGGTGGCGCCGGCGCCGATCTGGGCCGCGGCCTGCTCGAGCAGCAGCTCGTAGCGCTCGGCGTCGTGGTCGGGCGGCAGCAGCGCCAGCGCACGCTCGAGCAGCGCGCAGGCGTCGTCGAAGGCGAGCGCGGCGGCGGCGCGCTGGGCGGCGCGGCGGGCCCAGGTGATGGCCTCGTCGGGGGCCACCACGGGCACCGCCTCGAACAGGTGGTGCAGCGGCTCGGCCAGCGACGCCGTGGGCTCGCTGGCGAGGCGCCCGAGCAGCGCACGCCCGATGGCGGCGTGCAGATCGGCGCGGCGTGGCGCGGGCAGCTCGGCATAGAGGACGTCGCGCAGGAGGATGTGCGAGAAGCGCGCGCGCTCGTCGGGCTCGGCGACGAGGACGTCGAAGCGGATCGCCTCGGCGGTCAGGTCGCGTGCGGCGGCGGGCGCCACGCCGGCGTGGCTGGCGACCAGGCGCAGGTCGAGGGCACGCCCGAACACCGCGCCGACGCGGACGAAGTCGCGCGCCTCTGGCGACATCGCCGCCAGGCGCGCGCTGATGACGCCGCGCACCCCGTCGGGCAGGCGCGCGCGCGCGTGGGCGGCGCCGCGCTGGCTGGCCAGGCGCACCATCTCGAGCACGAACAGCGGGTTGCCCTCGGTGACCTCGAGCAGCGCGTCGAGCTGGCTGGCGTCGGCGTCGGAGGCCGCGAGCCAGCGCGCCAGCTGGGCGCGATCGAGCCGGGCCAGGCTGAGATAGCGCCCTTCGCGTGCGATCTTGCCCAGGGTCTCGCCCACGGTCGGCGTCGTACGCGCCTCGACGTCCCGGAAGGTGCCGACCAGCAGCACCCGGCCCGCGCGCAGGCTGCGCGCCACGAACAGGAACAGCGCCAGCGTGCTGGCGTCGGCGGCGTGCAGGTCGTCGAACACCAGCACCGTCGTGCGCGGCACCCCGGCGAGATAGGACGTCACCCGATCGAACAGCCGGAAGCGCGCCTGCTCGGGCGCCTCGGCGGCAAGGCTGGGCGCGGTCAGCTCGCTGACGACGGCGGCGGCGCCGTCGTCGCCGGCACGGGCCAGCGTGCGCAGCGCCTCGATCCAGGGCCAGCAGGACGGCGCGCCGCCCGCCTCCCAGGCGCGCCCCCAGGCCACACGACAGCCGTCCCGGGCCTCGCTGACGAAGCTGTCCGCGAGGCGGGTCTTGCCGATGCCGGCCTCACCGACCAGCAGCACCACGCCGGCCTTGCCGGCCTCGGCCTCCAGCAGGGCGGCGCGCAGCTCGGCCAGCTCGTGCTCCCGCCCGAACAGAATGGACCGCGGCCCCGCCACGCCTGGCGAGGATACACCTCCCCCTCCCTGGGACGAAGCTGGTGCAGGAGAGGTCAAGGCAGGGTGGCGTACCACTGGGTCAGCACCGACTCGGCGGTCTTGCCGCGCACGCTGAAGGCGGCGTCCTTGGGCAGTGAGACCCAGTTGTAGTGGAAGGGGTAGAGGCCGACGACGGCGGGGGTGGTGGCGATGTTGGCCATCACGGCCTGCACGATCATGGCCTGCTCGAGCGGATCGTAGGGCAACGTGGCGGTGGCCTCGCGGTCGAAGGCGGCGGCGAAGCCGGGGTTGCTCTCGGAGATGGCGGCCTGGGCGGCGCCGTCGTAGCTGCCGTAGGCGAGCCCCGAGATGATGACGGGCTTGCCGGTGGCGCTGCTGACCGAGGCGAAGGTGCCGGCGAACAGGGCGGCGACGGCCTGGTCGAGCTGGCTCTGGGTCGGGGTGGTGGTGGTCGCCAGCGGGCCCCACATGGCGATGCCGAAGAAGTCGAAGCGCGCCGCCAACGGGCCCAGGCTGCTGAAGGGCCATGGCGGGGCCGAGGGGTCGCCGCCGCCCAGGGTGAGCAGGTCGTAGCCCAGCCTGCCGGTGTAGGCGGCGCGGGC
Organism: Deltaproteobacteria bacterium; assembly: GCA_020853705.1. Taxonomy (GTDB): domain Bacteria; phylum Myxococcota_A; class Polyangia; order Haliangiales; family JADYYK01; genus JADYYK01. Next base: position 10,524 of record JADYYK010000166.1, on the reverse strand, counting down.
GTGGTCGAGGACGGCGTTCCAGCGCGCGGCGGAGTCGACGGGGGCGCTGGGGGCGCCGGGCAGCATGAGGTTGCCGCTCCAGTCGAGCAGGATGGCCTCGACGCCCTCCTGCTGCGCGAGCTGGGCGTGATAGAGGACGAAGGCGTCGTACTGCGCGAACCAGTCGTCGAACCAGGCCGACGATGCGGTCGCGACCTGGGCCTCGGTCGGGCTGGTGCAGCAGACCTGGATGCGGAACAGCACGTGGAAGCCGTGCGCCTTCAGGTTGCGCACGTGGCTGCGCAGGTCGGCCTCGGGGTAGCCGGGGACCAGCGCGGGGTCGTTCTTGATGATGGGGCGCGGGAACAGCTGCTGGTAGTCCCACGGCGGCGCGACCTGGACCCAGGTGGCGTGCGTGCGCGCGATGGCCTGGCTGGTGGCGTCGACGTAGGCGGGCGGTCCGTCGACGGTGCCGGGCCAGTAGTCGGCGATCTGGATGCCGGCCTGGAAGGTCCAGCCCGCGGGGCGCGGCGCCAGGGCGGCGGTGCTGGCGCTCAGCGTGGGCAGCGTCTCGGTGTCGGCGGGCGAGTAGCGCCAGCGCGTCACGGTGTCGGTCACCGTGGCGTTGGGGCCGGCGAAGGCGGCGCTGCGCTGCCCGGCCCAGGGGATCTGGGCCGGATCGGAGGGGAAGAACTCGCCGCCGTAGTAGCCCAGGCCGTCGCGCGAGTAGGCGTAGTGCACCGTGGTGCCGTCGAAGTCGTGGCCCATGAGGTCGTCACGCGTGACGGTGAGGCGGAAGCTGCGTGCGCCGGTGCGCTGCATCGGCAGGCCGCCGAGGCCGGAGTGCACGAAGACCTGGTCCTCGGGCGGGGTATTGGCCGGGACGGTGACCTCGAAGCTGAGCAGTTCGGGCGCAGCGTCTGGTTGGGCGGCGTCGAGCGCAGCGTCGGGCAGGTCGGCGTCGAGCGCGGCGTCGAGGTTGGCGTCGAGGTTGGCGTCGAGCGCGGCGTCCACACCGGTGCCGTCCCCGCCGCCGCACCCCACGAGCAGCGCGAAGCCCAGCCCGACGGCCGCCGCCCCGTACATCCCCCCGTTACGAATGCCTCGATTCTATCACCGCCGGGGCGCGGCGTCGGTGGGCAGCTCCCAGCTCCAGGACGAGCCGTGGTCGGCGACGACGATGCGGCGCGCGCTCGCCAGGATGCGAAGGTCGACGAAGATGTCGTCGACGTGCCACGACGCCAGCTGGGTGCCGGTGGCGGCATCGACGACCTCGACGGCGCCGAAGTCGTTGGCGGCGATGAGGACGCGGCCGTCGTTCGACCAGCCCAAGGTGCCACCCAGCCAGGGGTCGAGGGGGGCGGGGCGCCGCATGAGCACACGCTGGGTCGCGACCTCGAGCACCGCGAAGCCGTCGCCGGTCAGGTAGGCGACGCGGGCGCCGTCGGGCGACAGCTCGCCGCCGCGGGCCGCCTCGGGCAGGGTGGCGTGGCGGCGGCAGTCGTCGAGCGACCACAGCCCGTCGTCGCCCACGAACACGTGCGGGTCGGCCACGGCGAGGCCGGGGCGCGACCCGCCGTCGTCGAGGTTGCAGCGCCAGGTGCCATCGGCGTCCCAGACGTCGCTGCCGTCGGTGAAGTAGCGCCCATCGAAGCTGACGCCCAGCCCATACGGGGATGGCGCAGCACCGGCACGATCGCGCAGCGGCGGCAAGGGCCGTCCGCGGCCGTCGTGGCGCGCGGGCGCCAGCACGGCGCGCGCGTGAGGCATGACCCAGGCATGGTAGCTGTCGCGGCCCTCCTCGTGGTCGTAGCCGTCGCCGCGCAGGGTGGGCAGCCGGCGCAGTGGGGCCAGGTCCCACGCCTTGACGCGCTCGTCGCCGGTCACGTAGGCCACGGCGGTGCAGTCGGCGCTCCAGTGCACGTGCTCGATCCAGTCCTGGCGGCCGAGGCGAACCGGCGCGCCACCATCGAGGTCACGTACGCGCGCCACGTGATCGGTGAAGTTGCCACGGTCGACGTAGCGGGCGGCATCGGCGCACCAGTCGCTGGCGCCGACCTCCTCGAGCCGGTGCGCGGTGGCGTCCTGCCAGCGGCCGGGTGGTTGGTGCACCGCGAGCGTGCGTGCGGTGTCGTCACTGCCGCGCGGCAGATACGAGCAGCCGAGCAGCACCAGGAGCACGAGGCCAGGGGCGCGCACGGCACCACAACGGGGAGCTGTCCCCGGCTATTTCAGCGCCACGGGGCGCGCTTCAGCGCGAGCCGCCGCCGTCAGGGCACGGAGCCCGAGGTGCACGGTGTGATGGTGAAGTTCTCCGACCAGGTGTGGTTCTCCGGATCGGTCGCGGTCACGGTGCCGTTCATGGGGCCCGAGTTGGTCTGACAGCTGATGTTGGCGGTGGCCGAGTTGATGGCGGAGCAGCCGTCGACCGTGCCGGTGACGTCGATGTCGATGGCCGGGGTGTCGCTGTCGACCACGGTGGTGGTGACGCTGTAGCCGGCGGGGAAGCCGGAGAAGCAGCCGGCCAGGGGCGCCCAGGCCACGCGCGTGATCACGGGGGTGCCGGGCGCGGCGTCGGGTCGCGGCGCGCTGTCGGGGCGCGCGGCGTCGATGGGCGGGGCGCTGCCGTCGCTGGTGGGCAGCGCGCCGTCGCTGCTGCCGCCACCATCGCCGCCCAGCGTGGGGTCCTTGATGCCGAGCAGGCTGGAGCACGACACGGCCAGCGCGGCGCAGACCAGGAAGCCGATGACGGCGATGACGCGCGCGCGCATCAGAAGGCCCCTCGCCAGACCAGGCCGAGGTCGCCGATGGCCGCCGGGCGCAGCGACGAGGTGGCCGCGGCGGCGGGCATCTCGCGCACGCCGGGTGCGGTCAGCCATAGCACCAGGCCGCCGACCGTCGCGGCGGCGCCGACGCTGACCAGGACGGTGGACAGGGTGGCCGCGCTCTGGGCGTCGGTGGCGGCGTCATAGCCGGTGCGATCGCAGACGATGTCGTCATCGCAGTGCGCCTCGGCCGTGCTCCAGTCGGAGCGCGCCATCAGGCCGAAGACGACACCTGCGCCCAGCGTGACCAGGCCGACGCCGCCGACCACGTAGGCCCACTTGCGGCGGGGATGGCGCACCGGGCCCGACGTCAGCGGCAGGGGCGGGACGGCGGCAGGTGGTGCCATCGATGGTGATGGCGTCGGTCTCGGTGACGGCGTCGGGGACGGCGTCGGTGTGGGTGGCGACGTGGGTTCGGGGCTGGCGACCGGCTCGGCGACCAGCGCGGGGATGGCGACCTTGCTCTGGGTCGACTCCGCGGCCTGCAGGGCGGCGGTGAAGGTGACGTAGCCCGGCGCGCTGGCCTCGATCGAGATCGCGCCAGGATCGACCGACAGCGGCAGGCCCCACAGCGCGGGATCCACGACCACGCCGTTGCGCTTGATGATGAGGCCGGGCGTGGGCGTGACCTCGAGGACGACCTTGGGCACCAGGCTCTCGAGCGCGTTGGCCTTGTCGCGAGCGTACTTCTGGCGCGACGTCTGCTTGGCCAGGCCGGCCAGGTTCTCGACCTGGCGCCAGGTCGCGAAGGCGCTGGCGGTGCGCAGCGACAGCTCGTAACAGGCGGCCAGGTTGAACAGGGTGCCGACCGCGGGATCGAGGCGCTGGCTGGCCTCCAGCTTGGGGCAGGCCTGGGGGTAGTCCTTGGCGTCCATCAGCCGGCGCCCCTCCTTGAAGAGCGCTTCGGCGGTCGCCTTGTCCTCGGGCGTCTGCGCGGCCGCAGGGGCGGCCAGGGACAGGAGCAGCGCGGCGCAGGCCAGCTTGGTGATCGTGGTCATGGGGTGTCCGTCATCAGTTGCGGTTCCTGAACAGGTCCTCGGGGGTCGGCGACTTCCTGGGGCGCTTCTTGACGCCGGCGTCGGGGGCGTTGGCGGCGTCCGCGGTGGCGGTGGCGGTGGCGGTGGCGGCGTCGGCGCCAGGCGCGGCGGGGCTGGCCACAGGCAGACCGGCGTCGACCAGCGCCGCGCCTGGGCCCGCTGCGGCGAGCGGGACCACCAGCGGCCCGGGCGGCAGCGCGCTGGCGCCGGCACGCTGCGGTGGCGAAGACGATGTCGTTGCCGTTGCCGATGTCGATGTCGATGTCGATGTCGATGTCGCGGCGCGCTCGCGGCCGCCGCCGCGCGACAGCAGCAGCGCCAGCGCGACCGCGCCGACCGCCAGCGCGACGGCGCCGCCGACCCACAGCCGGCGCCGGCCGCCCGTCGCCGCGCCCAGCGCCGCCATGGTGCTGGGGCCGGCGGGCTGCCCGACCAGCACGCTGGAGTCGTCCATCGGGCGGCGCAGGTTGCGGGTGTCGCCGCCGCCGCTCGGGGGCGGCGCCGGCGCGCGCTCCTCGATGCGGCGGATCGAGTCGACCATGGTGCGGCCGCGCGGCGTGGTGAAGGGGGCCAGCGCCTCGGCCAGCGCGGCGACGCTCTGCGGGCGCGCCTCGGGAGCCTTGTCGAGGCAGCGCGCGACGATGGCGCGCAGCCCGGCCGGGACCTCGGCCTCGGGGTCCAGCTCGGGCAGCGGCGACATCTGGATCTTGACGCAGATCTCCGCGAAGCTGCCGCCGTCCCAGGGCAGCACCCCGCTCAGGAGCTGGTACAGCACGATCCCCAGCGACCAGATGTCGCTGCGCTGGTCGGCCAGCCGGGCGCCGCGCATCTGCTCGGGCGACATGTAGCTCGGCGAGCCAATGACCGTCTGCGACGAGGTCAACTGGTGCTCGCCCGGCGCCGACAGGTTCTTCGAGATGCCGAAATCGAGCACCTTGACCAGGGGCGAGCCGTCGGGGCGCACGGTCAGAAACAGGTTCGCCGGCTTGAGATCGCGGTGCACGATGCCGAGGCCGTGCGCCTCGGCCAGCCCGACGCAGGCCTGCAGCACGTACTCGGTGGCCTCCGCCGCGGGCAGCCTCTGGCGCCGGTCGAGCTCGCTGCCGAGGTCGTGGCCCTCGAGGTACTCCATCACGATGTAGGGCACGCCGCTGTCGAGGGTGCCGACGTCGCTGACCCGCGCGACGTGCTCGCCGCGCAGCTTGACCGAGGCGCGGGCCTCGCGCAAAAAGCGCTGCACCGCCTCCTGGTTGTCGAGCGCGCTGGGCAACAGGAACTTGAGCGCCACGCGCTGGTCGAGCTCCAGGTGCACGGCGGCGACCACCACGCCCATGCCGCCACGGCCGAGCTGGCGCTCGACGCGATAGCGCCCCGCCAGCACGTCCCCCGGCTTCACCTCGGCTGGCGCCCCACTGTCCCCCATGATCCCGGCGACTCTAACACGCCTGTCCTGAGTGATAATGCGGCGTGGCCGCCAGCACGACCTCCACTGCGCTGGTGAGTGCGCCGGCCGGCATCGCCGAGCTGCTGGCACAGCACCCGTTGCCGCGCGAGATGATCGGGCAGCGCCGGCTGGAGTGGCTGTGGACGGTCGACGTCGACGCCACGCCCGACCAGCTGTGGCCGCTGCTGGCGGATCTGTCGCGGCTGAACCGGGCCCTGGGGCTGCCGCCGATGAAGTTCGAGGAGCGCGACGGCGAGCGCTGGGGGCGCGGCCGCTACGCCGGGATCGCGCACGAGTGGCTCGAGGTGCCGTGGAACTGGGTCAAGGGACACTGGTACGAGCTGACCCGGCTGTACCGGCGCGGCGGCATGAAGGCGCTGTACGGTGTCGTGCACCTGACGCCGCTGGGAGCGCAGCGCACGCGGGTGCAGGTCTATTACACGGTGGTGCCGCGGTCGCGCATCTTCGACCTCGGCCTGCTGTGGAACTTCGCCGCCATGGGGCGCGCCTACAAGCGCGTGGTGCCGCAGCTGGCGGCGGAGGCGCAGGCCGGGCCGCTGGTGCCGGCGACCTTGCAGCACAAGGCGCCCGAGCTGCGCCCCGAGGCCAGCGAGCGGCTGACGCGGCTGGGGCGCGGGCTGGTCGACGCCGGCCTCGACGCCGCGGCGGTGGCGCGGGTGGTCGACTGGGTGCGCAGCGCCGATGACGTCGAGCTGGAGCGCATGCGGGTGCGCGAGCGCGCCCAGGTCTGGGAGCTCGACGAGGACAAGCTGCTCAAGGTCTGCCTGCACGCGACGCGGGCCGGGCTGCTGGAGCTGACCTGGGACGTCATCTGTCCGCACTGTCGGGGCGTGCGCGACTCGACGCAGTCGCTGGGGGCGCTGCCGTCGCGCGGGCAGTGTGGGGCCTGCGGTATCGACTTCGGGACCGACAGCCCCGACGCGGTCGAGATCGCGTTCCACGCCCACTCGTCGATCCGCTCGGTGGCGCACAACGTGTATTGCAGCGCGGAGCCGGCGCACAAGCCGCACCTCCACATCCAGCGCACGGTGGCGCCGGGCGAGACCGTGGTGGTGCCGCTGCCCGAGGCGGCGGGGCGCTACCGGCTGCGGCTGCGTGGCGACATGCGCTACGCCTGGGCCGAGCTCCGGGCGAGCGCGCCCGAGGTCGAGGTCGAGATCGAGATCGACTGGCGCGCCAGCGCGGAGCCACACGACGTCACCGCCGCGCCGGGCGCGCGCCTGCGGCTCTACAACGACGGCAGCGAGGCGCGCACCTTCATCGTCGAGACCGCTGCCTGGCTGGATCTGGCGCTGCGGCCGGGGCGCCTGCTCAGCTTCCAGGACTTCCGCGATCTGTTCAGCGAGGAGTACCTGGGCAGCGACGTGCAGCTGGCGGTGGGCGAGCAGACCATCCTGTTCACCGACGTGGTCGGCTCCACCGTGATGTATGCGCAGCGCGGCGACCCGGCGGCCTTCGTCGAGGTCAAGCGCCACTTCGAGGAGCTGTTCAAGCTCATCGCCGAGCATCGCGGCGCGGTGGTCAAGACCATCGGCGACGCCGCCATGGGCGCCTTCAACGATCCGCTCGACGCGGTGCGCGCGGCGCGCGCCATCCACGCCGCCTTCGCGCCCGGCCACGCCATGCGGCTGCGCATCTCGATCCACACCGGGCCCTGCATCGCGGTGCGCCTGAACGCCAACATCGACTACTTCGGCCACGCCGTGAACCTGGCGGCCAAGCTGCAGGCGGCGGCCGAGTCGTGGCAGATCGCCCTCAGCGAGGCGACCCTGGCCGCGCCCGGCGTGGCCGAGTACCTGGCCCGCGAGCAGGCCGCGCTGGAGGACGTCAGCGTGCCGCTCAAGGGGCTGGCCACGCCGGTGCTCGGCAAGCGCTGGACCGTGGCGACCGCCCCGGCGCGCTGAGGCCTGCACGCGCCGCGCGCCGTGCGTGGTACCGTGGAGGTGGAGGTTCCATGCGGAGTGCGCGCGCCTTGGCCTTCGCGGTGTCGGTGCTGGTGCTGCCGCGGGTGGCGGCGGGGCATGGTGAGGCGGTGGGCGGCTTCCCCAGCTGGCCCGAGCGCGTCATCCACGAGTGGGCCAACCGGGCCCGCGTCGACCCGGCCATCGAGATGACGGCGTGTGGCGCCGCGTGCGCGGACGCCGCCAACAACTGCTACCAGCCCATCGCGCCGCTCTGGTACGCGTCGGCGCTGAACCGGGTGGCGCGCTTCCACGCCGACAACATGGGGGCGCAGGGCTTCTTCGCTCACGACTCGCACTGCAAGCTGGTGACGAACCTCAGCACGGTCTACCCCACACCGTGCGCGGGCGGTGCCGCGTGCGCGTGCCAGACCACGCCGCCGGCGACCTGCACCTACTCGGGCCCCACCGAGCCCAACCCGACCTGTACGCGCTGGAACGAGCGCATCGCGCTGTTCGGGGTCGGCGCGGGCGGCGAGATCATCGCGTCGTCGTCGGATCCCAACGGCGCCTTCTATCAGTGGCTGTTCGAGAGCTTCCCCACCGCGACCTGCGCCTATGTGCAAGGGCCGCCGACCAACGGCCATCGCTGGAACATCCTCAAGCGCACCGGGACCTTCGGCGCCGGCGTGAGCGGGCGCGCGGTGGGCGACTTCTCGAGCGGCGGCACACCCTACAAGATCCCGTCGGGCTCGCACTATCCACGCCAGGCGGCCTCGCTGGAGGTGTGGGCCAACTGGGCCGACAGCGCCGGGCCGCAGCGCGCCATGGTCAACGTGGACGGCACCTGCACCGCGCTGACCATGCGGCGCGGCAGCGCGACCAACGGCGCCTGGTCGGCCACGCTGACCGGCCTCGGCACCGGGTGTCATCGCTACACCTTCCTCTTCGTCGACAGCACCGGTGCCACGGTGGCGTATCCCAGCACGGGGTCGCTGGGGATCGGCCCGGCGGGGAGCTGCGCCGACTGGGACACCAGCCAGCCGGCGCTGGGGCCGACCTGCATGGCGGCGCCGCCGCCCGATGCCGGAGTGTTGCCGGCGGACGCCAGCGTGACGCCACCGGTGGACGGCAGCGTGACGCCGTCGGTGGACAGCAGCGTGGGGCCGACGTTCGATGGCGGGACGCCGCGCGATGGCAGCGCGGGCGGGGTCGACGGCGCGGTGGCGAGCGGAGACGGCGGCGGCGGCAGCGGCGATGGTGGCGCCGGTGGTGATGCTGACGCCGGCACAGCCACCAGCTCCTCGTCGGGTTGCGGCTGTCGTGCGGCGGGTGCACGCGCCGACTCGGGTGCGCTGGCGAGCGGGCTCGCCGGCCTCGCGCTGGTTGGATTGCTGGGGCTGGCCAGGCGCCGGCGACGGCAACTACGCTAGCCAGCGCGAGGCTGAAACCGCGGTACGCGCACCCACCAACGGGTGTGCAACCAGCTGATCACACGCGCGAACCAAGGTGGCCCACACCTTGAACTACATGGTCTCGAAAGAGAGGCCACGTGTCGAGGTACGTCGTCGTCATCATGCTGCTCGGGATCGGCTGCGCCAGCGAGGCGGGCAACGATGAGGATGACGACGCCCTGAACCGCTGCGAGGCCGCCGCGCGCCATGTCGAGTCGTGCACCGGTGTTTATGTCAGCCCGCCGGTCTGTGAAGGCCCGGCGGCAGGCGAGGCCGAGGCGCTGCTGGGGCGCGACTGCGACGCCGTGCTGGGCAGCGAGAGCGCCGCCGCGGGCAAGGCCGACGGCGCGCTGTGCAACTGGTTCGGCGCCGGCTGCGCCACCGACGAGAAGATCTTCACCGGGCCGGCGTGCTCGAGCGCGGCGCAGTGCGCGGCGGGGTCGGCGTGCCTGGAGGGGCGCTGCTTCGCCGGGCTGGGCTCGCCCGAGGCGACCACCATGCTGGACACGCTGACCAGCACCCGCGTGCGCACTGGCAACGCGGTGACACCGCTGATCACCAACCGCGAGGCCCGCGAGCAGTGGCTGCAGCTGATCGGCGAGGCGCGGCAGTCGATCCACGCCATCACGCTGCTCATCGAGGACAACACCACGGGCCACGCGGTGGTCGACGCGCTGGTCCAGGCCGCGCGCCGCGGCGTCGAGGTCCGCGTCGTGGTCGACAGCGTCAGCGAGTACACCTATGGCAACTACGACCTCCTGAAGCAGCTGTCGGACGCCGGCGCGCAGGTCATCGCCTTCAACCCCATCACCGAGTGGAGCCTGGTGCGCTGGGAGATCGATCTGTCGGCCAACCAGCGCATCCACGAGAAGGTGCTGGTCGTCGACGGCAAGGTCGCGCTGACGGGTGGACGCAACATCGGGGACAGCTACTTCGCCGACGAGCGCTGGCGCGATCGTGACGTCATGGTGACCGGCGCCGCGGTGGCCGACCTGCAGCGGCTGTTCCTGACCGACTGGGACGAGTTCAGCGACTGGGAGCGCCGCGCCGGCTGCCCGCTGAAGAGCGACGGCGTGTACTGCCGCCCCGCCAGCGCGGGCGATCTGCGCGCCAATCCGGCCTACTACCCGGCCCCGACCGCGGCCGCCGGCGACGCCACCGTGCGCGTGCTGCACTCCAACCCGCGCAAGCAGCAGAGGCCGGTGGGCTGGATGGCGTACCTCGCCCTGATCCGCTCGGCGCGCAAGTCGATCAAGATCACCAACGCCTACTTCGTGCCGCCCGCGCGCCTGCGCCGCCACCTGCGCGCCGCCGTGCAGCGCGGGGTCAAGGTCGAGGTCGTCACCAACTCGAAGACGTCGAACGACGAGCGCTCGATGTGGTGGGCCGCCATCAACCACTACGAGGAGCTCATCAAGGGCGGCGTCTCGGTGTGCGAGTGGCGCGGCACCCAGACCGTGCACGTCAAGGCCATGGTGGTCGACGATCGCGTCGCGGTGGTGGGCTCGTACAACCTGGACCCGCGCAGCGCGACCACCAACTCCGAGGTCCTGACGCTGCTCGAGGGCTCGGTGGTCGGCAAGCTGGTGCAGGCCTTCGCCGAGGACCGCACCCGCTGTGACGTGGCCGGCTACAGCTTCAGCCTGTACGACCGCACCATGGCGGCGACCCACCGCATCGCCGAGCCGTTCCTGTAGCCGGCCGCGCCGACGCGCCGCGGGTCCTCATCAATCGTCAGGGTGCGACTCTCATCGTGACGCGGGCTTGAGCCGTTCGGGTTTGAAGGCGATGACGTTGCCGAGAACGATCACATCGGCGTGAAACGTCGCGGCAATCAGCGCCCAAGCCTCATCGAATCGCTCG
>JADYYK010000165.1 GCA_020853705.1 Deltaproteobacteria bacterium | reverse complement strand
CGCTGACGACGCTCGCGACGCTGACGACGCTGACGTCCTGCTACCAGCCCGAGCTGCCCGCGCAGCTGGCGTGCGGGGACGCTGGCAGCTGCCCGAGCGGGCGCGCCTGCAGCCTGGGGGCGTGCGTGCCGCTGGCGCAGCTGCGTGGCTTTCATGTGCTGGCGCTGGACCCCGCGGATGGCGCGGAGGAGGTGTCGATCCGAAGCCCGATCGGCGTGACCCTGTCGGCGCCGGTCGCCGTCGGGGCGACGCTCGAGGGCGGCGTGGTGCTGTCGGGGCCGGACGGCAGCGCGGTGGCGGGCAGCACCAGCGTGGACGCCACGCGCACCCAGCTGACCTTCACGCCGGCCGCGACGCTGGCCCGCGAGGCGCGCCATGCCGTCCTGGTGCAGGGCCTGCGCGACGAAGCGGGGCGCGAGCTGGCGCTGGCGCGGACCAGCTTCTCCACGCGCGGCAAGGACTGGTCGGCGCCCACGCTGCTCGAGACCGGCGCCGGCGCGGTGAGTCGTCCCAGCATCGGCATCACCAGCGCAGGCGTGCCCCGCGTGGCCTGGCTGCAGGACGAGGGCGGGGTGGCGCACCTGTTCACCACCCGGCTCCAGGGTGGAGGCTGGGAGGTCCCGCGGCGGATCGACGGCGGCACCGGCCCGGTGACCGCGTACCGCCTGGCGGTGGGGACCGTGGGCGACACCACGCTGTTCTGGGTCCAGGACGACGCCGGGGTGGCCAGCCTGTGGGAGAGCCACCACCAGGCCGTGCCGGACAGCTGGACCGCGCCCCTGCTCATCGAGCACAGCGCGGTGCCGGTCACGGACCTCGCGCTCGCCATGGCCGGCGCGACGCCGGTCGCGGTGTGGCTCCAGGGCACCGAGGTCTGGTGGATCACGCGGTCGCCTGGGAGCGCCAGCTTCGGCATGCCGGTCCTGCTCGAAGGGGCTCCCGGCGCGGTCGGGCGGCCCCGCATCAGCGCGACCGGCACCCGCGCGGTCGCGGTCTGGGAGCGCCGCGGCGCCCCCACCGAGGTGCACGGCGCGCGCTGGCTCCTGATCGCCCCCTTCCAGGCCGCGGAGCGCATCGACTCGGGCTCGGGGCCCGCGTTCGAGGGCGTGGTCGGCGTTGGCCCCGACGTCGACGTGGTGCTGTGGCTGGAGGGCGTGGGCTCCGCCACCCGGCTGATCGGCCGCCGGCGCGATCCCGATGTGCCGTGGTCCGACGCCACGGTGCAGACGCTGGCACCGCAGAGCGCCGCACGCCAGTCCAGCGCCCCCGTGCTGGCGCTGGGGCCCGACAAGTCCGCCCTCGCGCTGTGGCAGGAGCAGCTCGGGGCCCAGGTCGACCTGGTGGCCGCATATGCGCCAGCGGACGCGCCGTTTCAGGCCGCCCAGACCCTCGACGCCACACCGAGCGGGACCGCGGTGCCTGCCAGCGTCGCCTTCGCGGGCAGCGAGGCCATCGCGGTCTACTCGCGGGTCGGCGCCGCGCAGGTCGACCTGTGGGCGCGCCGCTTCAGCGCGGCAACCGGCTGGAGCGCCGCCGAAGCCATCGACGCCGGCGCGGGACAGGTCATCGCGGGCGCTCATGGCGTCGCCAGCAACGGTCAGCTCAGCTTCGTGGTGTTCGCGCAGTCGCCCGCCGGTGGCGGCCCGGCGGATCTGCTGGCGACGCAGTACCCTTGATCCGCGGCGGCCGGCCACGTGGCCGGCTCGCGCATCGAGAGGACTGATCTTCGCGCTAGCGCTTGCTAGCGCTTGCTGGCGCCGAGGTGGGCCCTGGCCAGGGCCAGGAAGCGGGCTCGCGCGACGGCGTGATCGACGATGGGGGCGGGGTAGCTGCCGGCCTTGCCCAGGCGCACGCCGGCGGCGGCCAGCTCCAGCGGCGGCGCGGTCCAGGGCGCGTGCAGCCAGCGGGTGGGGACGCGGGCCAGCTCGGGCACCCAGCGGCGCACGTAGGCGCCTTCGGGATCGAAGCGCTGCCCCTGGGTGACCGGGTTGAAGACGCGGAAGTAGGGCTGGGCGTCGCAGCCGCAGCCGGCCGACCACTGCCAGCCGGCGTCGTTCTGGGCCCAGTCGCCGTCGGTCAGCCACTCGAGGTAGTGCGCCTCGCCGCGGCGGAACGAGATCAGCAGGTGCTTGGTCAGGAAGCTGGCGGTGATCATGCGCGCCCGGTTGTGCACGAAGCCCTCACCGAGCAGCTGGCGCGCGGCGGCGTCGATGACCGGGTAACCGGTGTGGCCGCTGGCCCAGGCGTCCCACAGGGTGGCGTCGTCCCGCCACGGGAAGCCGACGAAGTCAGGGCGAAACGGCTGCTCCAGCAGGGTCGGGCGATCCCACAAGGTGTGGTGGGCGAACTCGCGCCAGAGCAGCTCGCCGAGGTAGCGGGTGCGGGCGTCGCCCGCGAGGGCGTCGGCCGCGGCGTGCCAGACGGTGCGGATCGACAGGGTGCCGAACTTGAGGTCGGCCGACAGCCGGCTGGTGCCGGGCAGATCCATGCGGTCGCGCAGCGCGTGGTAGCGCGGGCCGGGGCCGTTGAGAAAGGCCTTCAGGCGCTCGCGGGCGGCGCGCTCGCCGCCGGGCTGCAGGGCGGGGTTGCGGGTGATGCCGAGGTCGGCCAGCGTCGGTGGCGCGGCCAGGCGCGGGAGGTCGCCGCGACCGAAGGCGGCCAGCACGTCGGGCGGGACGGGGGGCAGCTTGCGCGGCGTGGGCAGCGGTGGCGCGGGCGAGACGCCACCGAGAAAGGCCCGAGAAAAGGGCGTGAACACGCCATAGGGAGTGCCGGCGCCGGTGCGCAGCGAGCCCGGCGGGGCCAGCGTCTCGCCCTCGAACAGCTCGAGCTTGCAGGCGGCGGCGACCCGGCGGTCACGCTCGCGCGCGAAGGGCTCGCACCAGCGCTGGGCGACCACGCGATCGGCGCGCAGGGCGCGGGCCAGGCGCGGCACCAGGTCGACGGCGCGACCGGCGACGATGACGAGGCGCGAGCCCAGGTGTTCGAGGTTGGCGGCCAGCGCGGTCAGCGACTCGAGCAGGAACTGCATGCGGTGCGGCAGCTCGCGCGCGCGCTCGGGGGCGAAGAAGTAGGGGTCGAGCACGAACAGCGGCACCACCTCGCCGCTGGCAGCGGCGTCGCGCAGCGGGGCGTGGTCGGCCACGCGCAGATCCTTGCCGCGGTACCAGACCAGGGTCCTCACGGGCGGCAGAATGCGTAAAGCCACCGGCGCTGTCCATCGCGCAAGTTGCCGCCATGGGTGCCGGGCCGCTAAGCTGACCACGTGGCGCCCCCGAGCTCGAGCATCGACAACACTCTCTCGCGCGAGACCTCGCGGCCGCAGGCCCGGGCCGCGGTCGCCGCGCGCCTCATGGTGGTGTACCCGGCCGAGGTCGTCGGCGAGATCGCGCTGGGGGACGGCAAGGTCGTCATCGGGCGCAAGCAGGAGGGCGAGGTCACCGCGCAGCTGCGCCACGGAACGGTGTCGCGCAGCCACTTCGCGGTGACCTGGGACGGCAGCGCCCATGTGGGCGAGGATCTGGGCAGCTACAACGGCTCGTCGGTCGGCGGCATCGACGCGCGCGGGGCGCGGCTACCGCTGCATGACGGCACCGTGGTGCGGCTGGGGGATGTGCTGGCGATCTACGAGGCCGGGGCACCACCGGCGTCAGCGCCCGAGGTGGCGCGGGACGCGGTGCCGGGCGACTCGTATGCGGCGGCGCGGCTGCGTGGGGCGCTGGCGCGCGCCGCGCGCGATCCTGCGCCGGCGCTGCTGCTGGGGCCGACCGGCACCGGCAAGGAGCACCTGGCCGCCGAGCTGCACCGCCTGAGCGGGCGCAGCGGGCGCCTGGTGCCGGTCAACTGCGCGGCGCTGGCGCGCGAGCTGATCGAGAGCCAGCTGTTCGGCCATGTGCGCGGCGCCTTCACCGGCGCGACCGAGGCGCAGTCGGGCTTCTTCAGGGCGGCCGACGGCGGCACCCTGTTCCTCGACGAGATCGGCGAGCTGCCGCTGGAGCTGCAGCCCAAGCTGCTGCGCGCCATCCAGGATGGCGAGGTCGTGGCGGTGGGGGCGACGCGCGGCGTGCGCTGTGACGTGCGCGTCATCGCGGCGACCAACCAGGAGCTGGCGGCGCAGGCCGAGACCGGGACGTTCCGGCGCGATCTGTATGCCCGGCTGTCGCTGTGGGAGGTGCGGGTGCCGGCGCTGCGCGAGCGCCGCGTCGATGTGCTGGAGTGGTTCGAGCGGCTGCGCAAGCGCTGGCTGGGCAAGCGCGCCGCCGGCGCGGTGAGCTTCGACGCCGACGCGGCGGAGTCGCTGCTGCTGGCGGACTGGGCCGAGAACCTGCGCGGGGTCGACCGGCTGGTGCACGAGCTGGGGCAGGACGAGCGCAAGGTCACGCGCGCAGAGCTGCCCGGCTGGCTGGGGCGGCGCGCGGACGGCGCGCTGGGCGCGGGCGCGGGCGCGAGCGCGGGGGCCAGGGCGTCAGGCCCGATGGCTGCGGCGGTGCCGGGCACGGCGCTGGGGGCGACCCCGGTCAAGCCGCGCGCCAGCAAGCCGCCAGCGCCGAGCAAGGACGAGCTGGCCGCGGTGCTGGCGCAGCACGGCGGCAGCATCCGCGCGACCGCGAAGCACTATGCGCGGGATCGCCGCCAGATCTATCGCTGGCTGGAGACCCACGGGCTCAAGGGGAAGGACGACGACGGCGAAGGCTAGCGACGACGCCGACCACTCAGGGGTGAGTGATCGGCGTCGCCAGCGCGAGGTCAGGTCGTGGCGTCGGAGGTGATCGCCACCGCGGCGGTGCCCTTGGCGGGGGTCTCGGTCGCGACCGACAGGCTGGGCCGATCCGCGGGGTAGGCCTCGAGCCCCATCTCGCTGGCGTCGAGGCCGATGCTCTCCTCCTCGGCGGTCACGCGCAGGCCCATCGTCTTCTTGATGGCGAACCAGGTCACCAGCGAGGCCACGATGACCAGCGCGCCGGTGGCCGCGACGCCCTGCAGCTGGATCCACAGCTGGGTGCCGCCGCCGCCGAACAGCAGGCCCTCGTTGGCCATGCCCATGCTCTTGCGGCCGAACAGGCCGACCGCCAGGGTGCCGAAGATGCCGCCGGCCAGGTGCACCGAGGTGGCGCCGACCGGGTCGTCGATCTTGAGCTTGTCGAAGAAGATGACCGCCTCGATGGCCAGCACCGCGGCGACGGCGCCGATGATGGCGGCCGAGTACGGCTCGATGAAGGCGCAGCCCGCGGTGACGCCGACCAGGCCGGCCAGCATGCCGTTGACGATGAGGGTCAGGTCGGGCTTGCCCATGCGCAGCCAGGCCCACAGCGCGGCGGCCACCATGCCGATGGCGCCGCCCAGCGTGGTGGTGGTGACGATGTGCGAGATGGCCATGCCGTCAGCGGTCAGGGTCGAGCCGCCGTTGAAGCCGAACCAGCCCAGCATCAGGATCAGGCCGCCCAGGGTGACCATCGCCATGTTGTGGCCGGCGATGGGCTGCACCTTGCCGTCCTTGGAGTACTTGCCGATGCGCGGCCCCAGCATGGCGGCGCCGACCAGCGCGGCCCAGCCACCCACCGAGTGCACCACGGTCGAGCCGGCGAAGTCGGCGAAGCCCTTCTTGGCCAGCCAGCCGCCGCCCCAGATCCAGTGCCCGACGATGGGGTAGACCACCGCGGTCAGCACCACCGAGAAGACCATGAACGACTGGATCTTGATGCGCTCGGCGACGGCGCCCGACACGATGGTCGCGGCGGTCGCGGCGAAGCACAGCTGGAAGAAGAAGAAGCCGTTGAGCGGCAGCTTGTGGCCCTCGCCACCGGTCAGCGGGTCGAGGCCGCTGAGGAAGAAGCCGGTGGTGCCCATGAAGGAGCCGCTGCCGCCGAACATGAACGCGTAGCCGATCGACCAGAAGCCGACCACGGCGAGACCGAAGACGATCAGGTTCTTGGTCAGGATGTTGACCGCGTTCTTGGAGCGACAGAGGCCCGATTCGACCAGGGCGAAGCCGGCGTTCATGAAGAACACCAGCGCACCTCCGATGATCACCCACATCGTATCGAGCTGATTGATCGCTTCCATCGTGGACTCCTTTCGCGCTGCCCAGCGCGAGGTGTCCATGGAGATACACAGGAATCATGTCGTGAATGTTTCGGGGTGACGCGCTGCGCGAAACTGGGCCGGTCAGTCTGGAGGCAGGAACTTGCCGGGGCTGGGGCTCGGCGCCGAGGTCGGTGACGGCCTGGCGGTGACGCTGGGCGCCGTGGTCGGCGAGGGCGCAGGCGAGTTCGAGGGCGTGGCGCGGCGGTCACGGTCGAGGCTGACGCGCACGGTCTGGGCGCGGTCGGGGGTGATGCGACGGCGCTCGGTGCGATAGCCGTCGCGCGTGAAGCGGACCTCGGTGGCGGTCTGGCTCGGAGCCAGGCTGTGCTCGATGGGGGTCTCGCCGAGGAGCTGGCTGCCCAGGCGGACGCTGGCGCTGGGGGAGGACTCGAAGCGCAGGGTGATCTGGCCGGCGGCGGCGCTCGGGCTGGGGGGCGCGGTCGGGGACGCGCTGGTGGCGGGGGACGCGCTGGCGACCGGGGACGCGCTGGCGACCGGGGACGCGCTGGCGACCGGGGACGCGCTGGTGGCGGGGGACGCGCTGGTGGCGGGCGCCGGTCCAGGGGCCCTGGCCGCGTCGCGCTGGCGCAGCTTCCAGACCGCGAGGCCACCGCCTGTCAGGACGACCAGGACCACGGCGTACAGCCAGACGCCGGCCCGGCGGCGCGACGGCGCGGCGGGCGGTGCGGTCTGCGCCGACGCCAGGACGCGGGGCGGGGACGGCGCGCTGGTGCGGGTCAGCGAGGGCTCGGAGCTGGCGGCTGGCGTGGCCGGGGCGGGGCGCGCATCCTCGGTGTGGTCGTGGGCCAGCGGGCTGTGGACCGGGGTGCGGGTCGGCGTCTCGGCTGACGCGCGCGGCGCGCGCTCGCCGGCGGCCAGCAGCGCCTCGCGGACCTGGGCGGCGCTGGGGTAGCGCCGCGCCGGCTCCTTCTCGAGCAGGCGCATGATCAGGTTGCCCAGCACGGGTGGCACCGTCTCGGGCAGCGGGCGGGGCGCCGCACCGACATGCTTTGCAAGCATATCTGGCACGGTTTCAGCCAGAAACGGGCGCTGTCCACTTGTCAGCTCGTAAAGCATCACGCCCAGCGAGTAGAGATCGCTGCGGGCGTCCGCGGGCTGGCCCTGGGCCACCTCGGGGGAGGTGTAGGCTGGCGTGCCCACGATGTGATCCGAGTGTGTCGCGGTGCTGTCGTCGCCCACCAGCGACTTGGCCAGCCCGAAGTCGAGCACCTTGATGGCGTCACGCCCGGGCGGATCATCCAGCACGATGACGTTCGACGGCTTCAGATCGCGATGGATGATCGACAGCCGGTGCGCGGCGTCCAGCGCGTCACACAGCTGCACGCCGATGCGCACCACGCGCTCGGCCGGCATGGCGCCGTCGCGACGCAGCACCTCCAGCAGCGTCTTGCCGCGCAGGAGCTCCATCGCCAGGTACAGGATGCCGTCGTCGCTCTGGCCGAAATCCAGCACGCCCACGGTGCTCGGCTGCGCCAGCCGGCTGGCCAGCTTGGCCTCGCGCAGGAAGCGCTTCGCGGTGACGCGGTCGGTGCTGACGTTGGAGCGGATCACCTTGATGGCGACCTCGCGTCCGACCGAGTGTTGCCAGCCGCGGTAGACCGCGCCCATGCCGCCCTCGCCGAGGCGCTCCTTCAGGGTGTAGCCGCCGAACTCGCGCCCGATCAGCGGGTCGCTCGAGCCCATGCGCACCAGCACGGTGCCGTCGCTCGGGCAGCGCTTGACGTCGACTCCATACGAGCGGTCGCACGACGGGCAGTAGTGCTCCGCGCCCTCGCCGTGGCCGGGCGCCGAGGCGTCACTGCTCACTCGAAGCGGCCTCCCAGCAGCACGGTCGCGCCACCCGCGCTGGGCGCCACCATGACGGGGGCGCGGCTGCTGTTGCTCTCCTTGCCGGTGAGCAGGAGGTAGAGGCCAGTCCCGATGGCCAGGCCACCGACGCCATAGGCGCCGATGGCCACCGCGCGCTGCCACTTCAGGGTCGCGACCTCGTCGTCGTACCCGCTGCCCGCAGGCAGCTCCTCGGCGCGCCCGCGCGCCGAATAGGCCAGGTAGTGGAAGACGCCGCCGACCGCCGCCACGCCGAGGCCACCATAGAAGAGGATCTTGCCCCAGCGTCGCCGCCCCGACGTCCGCGCTGGCGGCACCGGCACCGGCACCGGCGCCGTGCCGACGCCGACGCCGGGGTCGCGCTCCGGCGTGGGGTCGACCTCGGGCTGCGGCACCAGCTTCTCCGATACCCGGGTCGGTCCCGGCACCTCGACGCGCACCGTCCTGGGCTGGTAGCCGTCGCGCTCGATCACGAGATCGTGCTGACCATGCGCCAGCCAGACCACGCGCGGCGGCAGCACCTTCTCGTCGGGCGCGAACGATGACACCGTGAAGGCCGCGCCCGCAGGCTCGACCACGACCTCGACGGCCGCGAACTTGCCGGCGCCGAGCTCGGTCATGACCAGGGCCAGGCGCTGCTCGGCGAAGGCGCGCTGGTCGGCGTTCGAGGTCCGCGACCGACAGCGGTCGAGGAACAGCTGGGCCTGGGGCCACCGCCCGAGCTCGGCATACGCCGAGCCGATGTTGCAGTCGTTGACCGCGCGCTCGAACTTCAGCGCCGCGGCCTTGAACTTGGCCAGCGCACCGCTGTAGTCGCCCTGGTTGCCCAGGGCCTGGCCCGCGCGCACCAGCGCATCGGCGTCGGCCTTGTCGTCGGCGCGGGCCGTGGCCTCCCAGCCCAGGCCCACCAGCCCGAGGCCCACCACGGCCAGCACCCGCACGACGCGCATGCCTCAACCATAGCCAACGCTGGCCGCGCGGTCCACCCGGGGTACTCTCTGGCCATGTTCCGCTTTCTGCCAGCCCTGCTGCTGCTCGCCACGGTGAGCACCGGCTGCGAGAAGAAGCAGAGCCCGGACGCTGGCGAGCGCTACATCCGCCGCTCCAAGAGCATCGAGGCGCAGGTCAACCTGCAGCAGATCTACCGCAGAGTGAAGACGTTCTGGGAGGTCGAGCTTCGCCTGCCCCCGGCGGCGCCGCTGCGGCCCGCGGCCGGGTCGTGCTGCAGGCAGCCCGGCCAGCAGTGCCCGCCCGAGGCGGCGCCACCGCCCTGGGACGAGCTCGGCGACCCCTTCGTCGAGGCGCACCGCTACAGCTACGAGTTCATCCCGGGCCCTGACGGCCCCAACGCCAGCTTCAAGGTGCGCGCCGTTGGCGACCTCGACTGCGACGGCACGCTGTCGACCTACGAGCTCAGCGTCACCGCCAAGGACGGCGTCATGAGCGAGCCGGTCCTCAGCGCCGACAACCCGCTCGACTGAGGTCAGTCGGGCCAGCGCAGGATGAAGTGGCGCAGCTTGGCGATGGCCTTGCTGGCGTCGTCGGGCTGCACCAGCATGCGCAGGCGGCGCTCGATCTCCATCAGGCTGGCGCCCAGCTCCTCGATGGTCACCGTCAGCGGGGACGAGCCCATCGCGACCAGGGTGTCGATGAGGATGGTGCCGCTGGCGGTGCCGTTCATCCCCATCGCAAACACGGCGCGGTAGAACAGGTCGTTGCCATCGACCATCACCGGGTTCGGGGCTGTTGGCTCATCGCCACGATCACGCCTGCCCATCAGCTCGGCAACCTAGTACAAACCGGGCGCGCTTTGCTACTGGCTGGCGCTGGCAAACGACTTCAGCACGTCGGCCAGCGCCAGCTTGCCGCGCCGCAGCTCACCGTGGCCGAACGCGGCCAGGCCGCTGGCCATGGCGGCGTACATCTCGGCATAGGCCGCGGCCATGAAGCCGGGCACGCCGGCCTGCACCAGCGCGGCCTCGGCGGCCGCGGGCGGGACGTGACTGACCTTCACCGACTTGCCCACGGCGGCGCCCATCAGGTCGGCGACGTCCTCGGGGGTGTAGTCGGCGGGCCCGCCGAGGTCATAGATCCGCTCGGCGGTGGGTGGCTGCGGCGGCGCCAGCAGCGCCTCGGCCACCAGCTCGCCGATGTCGCGGGTGGCCACCATCGGCGAGGCCACCCCGGGGGGCAGGAAGCTGGGGTAGACGCCGGCGCCCCGGGCCGCGCCGAGGAAGGCGCCGAGGTTCTCCATGAAGAACGCCGCGCGCACGAAGGTGCGCTTGACGTTGGCGGCACGTAAATGATTTTCAGCGTGAAAAAGGCCCTGAATTGGGCCTGTCCCGCTAGGATGCTGGGCGCCGATGGACGACAGCAGGACCACGTGGGGGACCTTGCTGGCCAGCACCGCCTTGCCGATGGACTCGCTGACGCGCTTCTGGTGGGTGTAGATCTCGCCGGCGGGGAAGTCGGGCGGCAGCAGCAGGAAGGCGCCCTGCGCGCCGGTCAGCGCGCTCTCCAGGAAGGCGGCGTCGGCCAGGTTGCCGACGACGGCCTCGACCCCGCGCTTCTTCCAGGCCTCGGCCTTGGCGGCGTCGCGCACGATGACGCGCAGCGCCTGGCCCTTGGCGAGCAGCCGATCCGCGGCCGCGCCGCCGACATGTCCGGTGACCCCAGCGATGGTGAACATGGCGGGAGACTACCGCGAACGCGGGCGAATTTTCGGAGATCCGCCCGCCGGGTCGTCGGTCACCACGCTGATCTCCATCTGCGTGGACATCGAGCCGCGCACTGGCGGCAGCGGCTTGCCGGTGATGCGCGCGCGGGTCTCGGCCACGCTGAGGCCCAGGGTGCCGTCGGTCACCCGTGGCACGCTGCGCAGCACCGCGGCCAGCGACTGCGCCATCTCACGGGCGGACAGGAAACGGTTGGCGGGGACCGGCTCGAGGGCGTGGTGGACGACCTGCACCAGCGCGCCCGGGATGTCGGGGCGCAGCGGGGCCAGCGGCGTGATCTCGCCGTGCATGATCTTGCGGAACATCTCCAGGTAGTCGCCCTCGAACAGGCGGCGCCCGGCCAGCGCCTGCCACAGCGTGACGCCCATGGCGAAGACGTCGGACTGCGGGCTGGCCTCCTTGCCGATGGTCATCTCGGGCGAGATGTAGGCGATCTTGCCCTTGATGGTGCCGGGGCGGGTCAGGCGCGCGATGCGATCCTTGGCGCGCGACAGGCCGAAATCGGACAGCTTGACGGCGCCGCTGACGCCGAGCAGCAGGTTCTCGGGCGACACGTCGCGGTGGATGATGGGGGCGCGGTGGCCGTCCTTGCGCCGGGTGTGCGCGGCGTCGAGGCCGTTCAGGGTCTCGATGCCGATGGCGGCGACCAGCTCCCACGGGGTGGCCAGGCCGGCGCCGGTGTGGCCGTGGACCCAGGCGTTGAGGCTGAGGCCGTCGACCCACTCCATGACCAGGTAATAGGACTGGTGCTCGTCCTGGCCGAAGTCGTTGACCTGAACGATGTTGGCATGTTGCAGCTCGGAGCCGACGCGGGCCTCCTCGACGAACATGGCGATGTACTCGTCGGAGGCCTTGAACTCCGGCTTGATCATCTTGATGGCGACCGGGCGGCGGAAGCCGGCGGCACCACGCATATCGGCACGCCAGACCTCGGCCATGCCGCCTTCACCTGCCAGCTCGATCAGCTCGTACTTACCGCCGATGACCTGACCAGGAGATGAACGACTCACGTCGCCAGCATGGCATCCGGCGCGCGCGGCCGTCAACGGCGCTATGCTGGCCCGATGTCGGATGGTCGCGATGCAGGGATGGCGGACGGGATGGCCGATGCGGCGGCGCTGGCGGCGGCGGCCGATGTCGCCGAGGTGGCCGGCGTGGTCAGCGCCGAGCTTTCGACGTTCGAGGCCGCGGGGACCGCCGCCGGGCTGCTGCCGCTGGCGACGCGCGCGCAGCTGGTCGAGGCCGGGCGGGCGCTGAGTGCGGTCAGCGACAGCGATCGCCGGCTCGGCGCGGCGCTGGCGGCGCTGGCGGCGGCGCTGGGCGGCGCGCGGGCGCGGCGCACCCGGCAGGCCGACGCGGTGTCGCTGCGGGCGCAGGAGCTGGCGCAGCGCACCGCCGAGTGGGACGCCCTCAGCGACCGCTACCACGAGCTGGCCGCCGCCGCCGCGAACACGCTGGCCGGGCTGCGCCCAGGCCAGCCGGCCAAGGCGGCGGCGAGCGCGACGACGGCGAAGTTCGCCGCGGTGGTCGAGCCGGGGCGCCCGCTGCCCGAGCTGGTCGAGGCCGGCCGCGCGCTGGCCGACGCGGCGCGGGTGCAGGGCTTCACCGACGTGGCCGCGCAGGCGTCCGCGCTGGCCGAGCAGCTGGGACAGACCCACGCCAAGCTGGCCGCGCTGGGGCAGGCGTGATGGCGGGGCACGAGCACGAGCACTCCGCCAACGCCAGCGCCGGCGCCGCAGGCCCAGGCGTGGACGCCGACGCCGAGGCCGACGCCGGTGCGACCGCGTTGCCACCGAGCGGCGGGCTGCTGGATGCGCTGCGTGGGCTGCTGGCGCCGCCACACTTTCAGCCGCGGGTGCCCGCCGTCGCGGGGCTGGAGTTCGGGCCGCGACACCGCGGCATCGCCCCCCTGGCCGACGTGTATCTGCCCGACGCTCCTGGGCCCCACCCGTCGGTCGTGCTGGTCCACGGCGGCGGCTTCATTAACGGCTCGCGCGCCATGAAGCCGATGCGCTTCCTGGCCACCCGGCTGGCCGAGGCCGGCGTCGCGGCGATGACCTTCGACTACCGCATGATCTTCCGCGGCGGCCGCCTCGGCGAGAGCGTGGCCGACGTCGCCACCGCGCTGCGCTGGTGGCGCGAGCAGGCCGGGCGCTTCGAGCTCGACCCCGCGCGGGTGACGCTGATGGGGCTCAGCGCGGGGGCGTCGCTGACCATGCTGACCGCGGCCGAGCTGCCACCCGCCACGCTGGACCGCGTGGTCGGCGTCTTCGGGGTCTATGACTTCAGCGCGCTGCAGGGGCGCCGTGCCGGGCTGATGCGGCGCTGGCTGTTCCAGAGCGACGATCCCGAGACCTGGCGCCAGCGCAGCCCGATCGCGGTCACCGAGCGGGTGCCGCATCGCGTGCTGCTGATCCACGGCACCGGCGACGTCATGGTCCCGGCCCAGCACTCGCGCCGCCTGGCCGCGCGCCGGCGCGAGCTCGGCCTGCCGGTCGAGGACCTCTATGTCGCGGGCGCGCCCCACGGCTTCTTCAACACCGCCCGCCACCAGGCCGCGGCCGACCAGGCCGTGGCGGCCACGCTGCGCTTCCTCGGCCCGTGAGCCCGTTCAGCGCGCACGTCCCCTGGTGGCGTCCACGGCATCGAAGTTGGCGTAGTACCAGTCGGCCAACTCTTCGATCACCTCGCCGAGCGTCGGCCAATCGATCTCACTGACCTCGGAAATGGCAGTCTGTTCGCCGCCCCGGAGCACGTCGTAAGTGTGCTTGTGGTGGATCTGATGGTGATCAGGGCGCTCGTGGCCGCTCTGGTCCTCCTGCCGAAGGTGCGGGCTGTCGTACCTGAAGACGTTGCCAATACCGCCCAGAACTGCGTTGTAGCTGTACGCGTCGGTCTGGACCTCTGAGGTTGGGCCGTCGCCGGAAAGGATGCTGAGTACCTTGCTCACGCCGATGTAGAGGCCGCCTTCGCAAATGACCCTACCGGAGATGAGGATGCGGCCGTCTCCGTTCGCCTCCAGCTGCAAGTCGTCCTCGAGCACGAAACCGCGGTCGCGGAACGTCTGCATGACCGTCTCGTGAATCGCCCAGTACCGATCGAGGCGGTTTGGGCCGTGCTTAGCCCCGGCCATCACGCGCAGCGATCAGGATCATCCACTCCGCGAATTCCGCAGTATCTGGAAGCTCGCCCCGCTTCCACCTCGCTGCCATCGTGTCGGACGTCATCCCGAGGCGAACCTCGAACTCCTTGATGCGGCTATCGAGGCGGCGTGCTTGCCCGTTTCGGGGGGCTTTCGCCTCGCGCACGAGAGCGGTCAAGGCTGTGCTGCGCTCGGTGGCGCCCATGCGTGCATGGCGGTTCAATTTCAGACCCATCGTGACACCCATCGCCAGAGTTTTGACATGTCACCCTGACACTGCAAGGACACCACGCCCACACACGACGGTCAAGGCGGCGCCGACGCGTCGGCGCTGCGCCTCAGTTCGTCAGCGCTGGGGCCAGCTCGAAGTAGATCGTGCGTGGGGTGCCGCAGCCGCGGCAGGTCAGGCGGGCGATCCGCACGCTGCGGCCGTCCACCACGTCGGCGGCGTGCTCGTCGAGGCGCAGGGCGCCCTGGCACAGCGGGCACGGGATGCTGGCGGCGCGGAGGTCGACGATGGGGCTGGCGGCGACGCGGATGGGCCGCGCGGGCGAGCCCCCGGGTTCGAGCAGGAACAGCTTCTCGCGGTCAGCCGACAGCTTCTCTAGCTGTCGCTCCAGGACGCGGCGACGGGTGCGGGCGCGGGGTTTGCTCATGGGGGTGGGTCTGCTCGCCAGAGTTTGCCACCCTGCGCGGCCGATGGCTGCCTGATAGGATGCGACACGATGCGTTCGTGGTTGATTGTCGTGACCGTGACGGCCGCCGTGTGGACGGCGGGCTGTGTCGATGCGCCCGGGTTTCGCTGCACCACCAGCGCGCAGTGCGGCGTCCAGGGCCTGTGCGAACCGAGCGGCGAGTGCAGCTTCCCCGACGGTGATTGCATGAGCGGGCGACGCTTTGGCGCCCATGGCGCCAGCATGGGTGGCCAGTGCACCGGGACCGACGGCGGGCCGCTGCCTGATGGAGGGGACGGCGGGCCGCTGCCTGATGGGGGCGACGGTGGGCCGCTGCCCGACGGGGGCGACGGCGGCGACGGCGGGGTCAACCTCGACTGTGTCGACCAGCTGGTGTCGGCGGGCGGCCCCCGAACCTGCGCGCGGCAGGGCAGCAAGGTCACCTGCTGGGGCCGTAACGGCGGCGAGCTCGGCGACGGCACCTACGTCAACCGCTCGGCGCCCGCCGTGGTGGTCGGGCTGAACAATCCCATCGATCTGGTTGCCGGGACGTTCCACGCCTGTGTGCGCCAGCAGGACGGCCGCGTCATGTGCTGGGGCGGCAACTCCTACTACCAGCTCGCCAGCGCCGATCTGAACACGCAGGCCTCGCCGGTCGAGGTCCTGGGCGCGCGCAACGCCACCGCGCTGTCGCTGGGCTACACCCACAGCTGCGCCCTGATGAGCGGGGGCATCGCCAGGTGCTGGGGCGGCAACGACGACCGCCAGATCGGCGACGGCAGCACCAGCAACCCGGTGCAGCAGCCCGCCACCGTGGTCGACGTCCCCGCGCTGTCGAGCCTGGCCGCGGGCGGCACCCAGACCTGCGCCATCGCCACCGGCGCGGCCGGCGAGGTCTGGTGCTGGGGCGGCAACGCCTATGGGCAGCTGGGCCTCGGCGACAACACCCCGCACTCGCGACCGCTGAAGTCGATGATGACCGGCGCGGTCGAGCTGGCCGCCGGCTTCAGCCACACCTGCGCGCGCAAGGGCGACGGCACGGTGTGGTGCTGGGGCAGCAACGAGAACGGCCAGCTCGGCTTCGCGATGAACGACAACTATCGAAGTATGCCTGTACAGGTCGTCAATCTTGTTGACGTCGTGTCAATCGCTGGCGGCTACGCGCACACCTGCGCGGTCAAGCGCGACGGCACCATGTGGTGCTGGGGCAACGACAGCTATGGCCAGCTCGGCGATCGCACCACGGTGTACGCGCGCGAACAGCCGGTCGAGGTCCAGGGCCTGCCCTTCGCGCTGCAGGCGGCCGCCGGCTACACCCACACCTGCGCGCGCACCCACGCCGGGGTGCGCTGCTGGGGCGACGATCACCACGGCCAGCTCGGCCAGGGCACCCTGGTCCACAGCGCGGTGCCGCTGCAGGTCAGCGGCCTCAGCGGCGCGCTCGAGCTGACCACCGGCGACGGCCACAGCTGCGCGCGCACGTCCACCGGCACCTTCTGCTGGGGCAGCAACAACAACGGCGAGGTCGGCGACGGCACCTTCCGCACCCGCAGCGCGCCGGTGCCGGTGATGCTGTCGTCCGGCTTCAAGCGCATCGAGGCCGGCGAGAACGCGACCTGCGCCATCAACGCCAGCGACGAGCTGCGCTGCTGGGGCTCGGACGCCGAGGGCGAGCTGGGCCTGGGCGGTGCGGTCGGCGGCGACGAGGTGGTGCCGGTCCCGGTGCCTGGCGCCACCATGGTGACCGGGATGGCGGTGGGCGTGCAGCACATCTGTCACGTGCGCAGCGACAAGACGCTGCGCTGCGCCGGCAGCAACGACAGCGGGCGCCTGGGCGACGGCACCACCACGTCGACCACCACGCCGGTGCTGGCGCAGGTCACCGGGGTCGACGAAGTGGGGGCCGGCTATCGCCTGGGCTGCGCGCGCGCCTCTGGCGGCGTGAGCTGCTGGGGCAACAACACGAATGGCGCGCTGGGCGACGGCTCGACCCTGCCACGCACCGGCGCGGTCACGGTGATGGATCAGGCCACCGCGATGCCGCTGGCCGGCGCGCTGCAGCTGTCCACCGGCAACGACCACAGCTGTGTGCGCACCGCGACCAAGCTGTACTGCTGGGGCAACGGCTATGACGGTCAGCTCGGCCTGGGCACCGACACCAGCCGGGCCTACCCGACCGAGGTCACGCTGGCCGGCGCGGTGCAGTCCGTGGCCGGCACCGGCGACACCACCTGCGTCATCAAGGCGGGCGGCAGCGTGCTGTGCTTCGGGCGCGGCGACCTCGGCCAGATCGGCGACGGCAACTACACCGAGAGGCTGGTGCCGACCGCGGTCAGCGGGCTGACCGACGCGGTCGAGATCTCGGGCGCCGCCACCCACACCTGCGCGCGCAAGAGCGACGGCACCGTGTGGTGCTGGGGCGACAACGGCTTCGGCGAGCTCGGCGTCGGCACCACGCTGTCGTCGCTGGTCCCGGTGGCAGTGACGCTGAGCTGCCCGACGCCGTAGCGTCAGTGCTGCCGGACGCCGTAGCGTCAGTGCCGGGCCAGGTGGGCCTCGATGAGGCGGGCCAGGCGGCGCGGCGCCTCGGCCTGCGGCGCGTGGCCGACGCGGTCGAGCACCTCGAGGCGCGCGCGCGGCAGGCGCTCGGCCAGGGCGTGCGCGGTCGACACATGGATGACGCGATCGCGGGCGCCGTGGATGATGAGCGCCGGGGTGTGGATGGACTCCAGCGCCTCGGGTGGACCGTCGTCGCCCGCGGCGACCCAGGCGCGCAGCAGCTCCTCGTGGGCCAGGCTGCGCAGCGCCTTCTCGTGGGCCATGAAGCGCGCCATGGCCTGGGTCATGCGTGGCGGGCGCTCGGCCACCAGGGCCATGAAGCGATCCCAGTCGTCGGGGCCGCTGAGCACCAGCGGGTTCTCGCCGCGGCCGATCGCGGTCACCACCTCTGATGGCTCGATGATGGGGCCGACCGAGCCGATCAGCGTCAGCGACGCCACCCGCCCGGGGAAGTCGGAGGCGACGCGCATGACCACGCCGCCGCCCATCGAGCTGCCGGCCAGGTGCACCCGCCCGAGGCCGAGCACATCGAGCAGCCCGACCAGCGCCGCCGCCTGCGCCGCCGCCGTCGCGCGCGCCGGCCCGATGTCACCGGCGCCGCCGAAGCCCGGCAGATCCGGGATGACCAGGCCGCGCCCGCGCGCCAGCCGCGCCGCCGTGATCAGCCAGCCCTCCTTGTCGGTGCCGAAACCATGCACCAGCACCAGCGGCGCGCCGTCGCGGTGGCGCACCAGCGCGGGCATGCGTACGCCGCGCACCTCGAACGTGCGCGCTCGCAGGCCCAGCGCCCGGACCGCGACGGACGTGATGGCGCGGTACTGCGCGCGCCCCACGGCCAGCTGAAGGCGCTGGGCCAGCGCCACCGTCAGCTCTTCTTGGCGGCCTTGGCGGCCTTGGCCGCGCGCTGGGTCTTGCGGGCCTCGCGACGCTCCTGGCGCTGCTTGCGCTCGTTGAGGCGACGCAGCTTGGCTGCCTTCTGGTGCTTCTTGACCGGGGCCTTCATCGACATGGGAATCTCCTGGAAGGCCGGCATCCTGGCAAATGCGGCGGCGCTGGTCAATCATGCGCCATGCGCATCGCCATCCTGGGTCCCGGCGTGGTGTCGGATCGCTTCCTGGCGCCTGCCATCGCGAAGACGCCCGGCGCCGAGCTGTGGAGCGTGCTGTCCCGTGATCGGACCCGCGCCGAGGAGTTCGCGCGCAAGCATGGCGCGGCGGCGGCGGTGCCGGCGCACACCGACCTGGCCGCGCTGCTGGCCGATCCGCAGCTCGACGCCGTGCTCATCGCCACGCCCGACGCGCTGCACGCCGAGCAGGCCATCGCCGCGGCGCGCGCGGGCAAGCACGTCCTGTGCGAAAAGCCGATGGCCACCCGCGCGGCCGACGCCCACGCCATGGTCGCCGCTGCGGCCGAGGCCAAGGTCACTCTGGGGCTGGCCTATCACCTGCGCTGGCACCTCGGCCATCGCGCGCTGGTGGCGCGCGCCCACGCCGGCGAGCTGGGCGAGCTGCGCCACATGCGGGTGTGCTGGAGCTGGCGCGCGCCCGACGCCTCCAACTGGCGCGCGCGGCCCGAGGTCGGGCGCTGGTGGGCGCTGGCCGCGATGGGCACGCACTGCGTGGATCTGGTGCGCTGGTGGCTGCGGCCGCACGGCGACGTGGTCGAGGTGCGCGGCCTGCGCGGCAGCGCGGTGTATGGCGGGCCGCACGAGGAGACCGCGGTGGTGGCGCTGCGCTTCGCGGGCGGGGCGACGGCGGAGATCGTGGTGTCGACGGTGTTCGATTCGGCGCCGCGGGTGGAGCTCTTCGGGTCGAAGGCGGCGGCGCTGTGTGATCGCACGCTGGGGCCGCGCGGGGCCGGGACGATCACGGTGGGCGACGCGGCGCTGGAGTTCGCGGTGGCCGATCCCTATGCGGGTGAGATCGCCGATTTCGTCGCGGCGGTCGCCGAGCGGCGGGCGCCCGAGGTCGATGGTGTCGAGGGCGCGCGCAACATCGAGCTGCTCGAGGCCGCCGCCCCTTGACAGATGTAAGTGTTGTAATCACACTTTCGACATGACGACGCCGCAGAGCCCCGAGGACGAGCCCCAGGATGACCACGGCCCCAGCGAGTATCTGGCCTATCGCGGCAAGCACTTCACGGTGCCGGCGCTGGCCGCCGAGGGCTTCACCGTCGAGCCGCGCCCCGATGCGGGTGCGCCGGTGCTGGCCGCGCACCCGATCCTCGACGTGCTCAACCAGCCCTTCGACGTGAAGAACTTCCTGACCGCGCGCCGCCCGCTGCATGTCGCGCACCTCGACGCCGCCGAGCGCTCCGCCTTCAGCCGCCGCGGCCTGCCGCGCACGCTGGACATGCCGATCAAGTTCCCGGGGTCGGCCTTCCGGGTGCCGGCCGACTTCGAGCAGCTGCGCCCGGTGCTGCAGCGGGTCGCCGACTTCGAGCGCGCCATCAACCCCGGCTGCTACGACGAGTATTACTGCTACCTGACGGTCGACCAGGGCACGGTGCGGCGTGGCGTCTTGCAGCGCGAGGCGCCCTGCCATGTCGACGGCTTCCAGGGCGCGCGCTGGCGGCCGAAAGTGCGCGGCAACCACACCTACGTCATCTCGGACGCCATCCCGACGGCCTACTACGAGCAGCCCTTCGACCTCGGGCAGCTCGACGAGGCCAGGCACAACTTCTTCTGGGAGATGAACCGCCAGGTCGCGCTGACCAGCAGCGCGCACGTGTGGCGGCCGCAGCCCTACGAGCTCGATCTGATGGACTGCTACACCGTGCACCGTGGTGACGTCGCCAGCGAGGACACCTTCCGCACCTGGGTCCGCATGTCCTTCGAGGTGCGCATCTTCGATCGGCTGGGCAACGCGCACAATCCGCTGTTTCGCTATGACTGGCCGATGGTGCCGCGTGACATCGAGGGCCTCGGCCTCTCGGCCTGGGACCAGACCTCGGACCCGTCGCTGCGGGTGTTCCCGTGGCAGAAGGCCGACGGCACGCCGCACGAGGATCCGCGCGCGCGCACGCAGCCGAACCTGCGCCCGCGGTAGTCGCCGCCGCAGCCGTGGCCGCAGCCGCGTCGCGATTCGCGTAGGATGCGCGCCATGGAGCGCGTCAAGCTGGTGGTCCGCTGGGTGATGACGATCGGCATGGTCTTCATCGGTGTCGGCCACTTCATCAAGCCCGAGCCGTTCGTGGTCATCGTCCCCGAGGTGCTGCCGCACAAGCTGCTGCTGGTCTACATCAGCGGCGTGGCCGAGATCGCGGGCGGCCTCGGCCTCATCCTGCCGCAGACGCGCAAGCTGGCGGCCTGGGGCCTCATCCTGCTGTATCTGGCCGTGTTTCCCGCCAACATCAACATGGCCATCAACGACCTGCCGCTGAACGGCAAGCACATGTCGCAGCTGGCGCTGTGGGGACGGCTGCCAGTGCAGGCGCTGTTCATCGCGCTGGCGTACTGGCAGACCCGGCCGGATGGTGGCAGAGTGCGCGCCTCATGAGCTTCGACCAGCTGGGTTTGGCGCCGCCGCTCCTGCGCGCGCTCGCAGAAGAGGGCTACACCGAGCCGACGCCGATCCAGTCGCAGGCGATCCCGTACCTGCTCGCAGGGCGCGACATCCTGGGCTGCGCCCAGACCGGGACCGGCAAGACGGCGGCGTTCGCGCTGCCCATCCTGCAGCGGCTGGCGCCGGCCGGACCGGGGCGGGCGCGGCCGGTGCGCGTGCTGGTGCTGACCCCGACCCGCGAGCTGGCGGCCCAGATCGGCGAGAGCTTCGCGGCCTACGGGCGCCACATGCCGCACAAGCACACCGTGGTGTTCGGCGGCGTCGGGCAGGACGCCCAGGTGCGCGCGCTGCGCGCCGGGGTCGATGTGCTGGTGGCGACGCCGGGGCGGCTGCTCGATCTGATGGGGCAGGGCCTCTTGTCGCTGGCGCATCTGCAGGTGTTCGTGCTCGACGAGGCCGACCGCATGCTCGACATGGGCTTCATCCATGACGTGCGCCGGGTCATCAAGGAGCTGCCGGCGCGGCGGCAGACGCTGTTCTTCTCGGCCACCATGCCGGCCGACATCCAGGAGCTGGCCGACAGCATCCTCAGCGACCCGGCCAAGGTCGCGGTGACGCCGGTGTCGTCGACCGCCGAGAAGGTCGAGCAGTCGGTCTACTTCGTGGAGAAGGGCGACAAGCGCGCCTTCCTGGTCGACCTGATGGCCGACCCCGCGATCACGCGCGCGCTGGTGTTCACGCGGACCAAGCACGGCGCCAACCGGGTGGCCGAGTACCTGACCAAGGGGCGCGTGCGCGCCGAGGCCATCCACGGCAACAAGTCGCAGAACGCGCGCGAGCGCGCGCTGGCGGCCTTCAAGAAGGGCGACATCCGCGTGCTGGTGGCGACCGACATCGCGGCGCGCGGCATCGACATCGACGGCATCTCGCACGTCATCAACTTCGAGATCCCCAATGTCCCCGAGACCTACGTGCACCGCATCGGCCGTACCGCGCGCGCCGGCGCGACCGGGATCGCGATCTCGATGTGCGAGGCCGAGGAGCGCCCGTTCCTGGTCGATATCGAGCGGCTGATCCGGCAGAACATCCGCGTGGTGCCGCACCGCATGCAGCACCTGGCGGCGCCACTGCCGACGGATCTGGAGGAGCGCCGGGGCCGCGGCTCGATGGTGAGCGCGCCGCGACCGGCGCCGGGCGGGCGTGGGTATGGTGGCGGTGGTGGTGGTGGTGGTGGTGGTGGTGGTGAGCGCGGGCATGGCCGCGGTGGGCATGGTGGCGGTGGATGGGGTGAGCGTGGCGGTGGTGGCCGTGGTGGTAGTGGTGGTGGCGGCGGCGAGCGTGGTGGCGGTGGTGGCAGTGGTGGCGGTGGTGGCGGTGGTGGCGGTGGTGGCGACCGCGGCCGTCGCAGGCGCGGTGGTGGTGGACGTGGCCATCGCGAGGGCGCCCAGCACCAGCAGCACGCGACCCAGCAGCAGCACGCCCCGCAGGGTCAGCCGGCTGGCGCCCGCCCGGCCGCTCCGCCGCCTCCCGCACGTCCCAGCGAACCGCAGGTCGTGCGCGTGATCGACGCGCGCCCCACCGCCGGCGCGCGCCCACTGCCGAGCGGCCGCACCTTCGGCCCCCGCGGCGGCCGCACCCGCGGCTGGTAGTCGGGCTGCGTAGCTGGAAGCGGCAGACCTGCCGAGCTTGACTCGGGCCGGCGGGTCGGCGACACGAGGACGTGCTTCACGACGACCCTGAGCGGGTGCTGGCGGCGCTGCTTGACCGCGGTGGGGTGGTCGCTGCCGCGGCGCAGGCGTTCGCAGCCGCGCCCGAGCGCGCGACCTACCAGGCGCTGGTGGCGGCGCTCCGGGACACGCCGGCGCCCGACCGCCACGACCAGGCGCTCCAGGCGTTGTCGTTTGCGGTCGCACAGAGGTGGCCGCGGCTGGCGCTGGGTGCGCTGCTGCCACAGGCCGGCGAGCCCACCCTGGACCGGCTGCTGGGGGAGGCCGACCTGGCGCTCGAGCAGCAACCGCCATCGCCGTCCAAGATGGTCTTCACCCAGGCCGCGCTCGAGCTGCGCATCGCCCCCCACGGCACCACGCTGAAGTGCTGGCGGCCGGCGGCCGCCGCGCTGACCGATACCGTGGTGCGCGCCGCCGGGCAGGCGCTGACCGGGCTGTCGTTCGGATGGGAGGTGGGCGGCACCTCGTGGCTGGATGCCCTGCGCGGGGTCGATCGCGCGGTCTTGCGCCACCTCGACGCCGACCACCTCGATGCGGCCACGGTGCACGCGCTCCTGGCCGGCGCGGTCGCGCTGGAAGGGCTCAGCGTCATGGCCGATGCGCTCGACGACGGGCTCGACTTGCCCGCCCTGCGCTGGCTCGAGATCAGCGCGGGGTCGCTGGTCGCCCCGGCCGCGGTCGCCCTGGGTCGCTGCCCGCGGCTGGCCCACGTCAGCATGCGGGGTGCCGTCTCGCGCGATACCCTGCTCGCGCTCACGGCGCTGCCGGCCCTGACCGAGCTGGCGGCCTGGGACTCACGCTGTGGTGACGAGGGCGCCGCTGTGCTGGCGCGGCGCTCCACCCTGCGCTCGCTCTGGCTGCCGTGGGCCGACATCTCCGACGCCGGCGCTGCGGCGCTGGCGGCGCTGAGCGAGCTCCGCGAGCTCGGCCTCGATCGCAACCGCGTTGGTGACGTCGGTGCCATGGCGCTGGCGGCGCTGCCGGAGCTCGAGCGGCTGTACCTCGCCAACAACCAGATCGGCCCGGCGGGCGCGCTGGCGATCGCGCGCATGCCGAAGCTGTGCAAGCTCGACCTGGGCAACAACCGCATCGACGACGCCGGCGCGCGCGCCCGGGCCGCGCTGCCCACCCAGTGCGCGCTGACCCTGGTAGGCAATCCCATCATCGACGTCGACGGCGTGCGGCTGGCATTGACCAGCACCACGCAGCGCACCAACCTCGTGCTCGACGACGAGGACGCGTACTGGGCCAGGGTGCCGTAGCGCCCTTCTTGTAGCCCTGGTCGACGAAGCCGAGGATCAGCACCCGCTTGGCACCGGCCGGGCGACGTCCATGATGTGGACCACCTCGGGTGGGCCATGGCGTTCATGGGCGGCTACCTTCGTGGATGCGCGACGTTACGCCCAATGGTGACCTGCGAGCCGCTGCATGCCGTTGCATGCCGTTGCCGCGAGCAACAACCAGCGCGACCTGCCGATGACCTCCTCGACTGCCGATCGGGCAGCACTCAAGGAGCGTCATCATGATCGCGAATCGGAGACTTCAGTGCGCGGTACCCATCATCTTGCTCGCGGCTTCGGTCCTGGGCGGCGCCGGATGCGGCGCCATGTTCGGCAGCAAGCGACGAACCGTGACCATCACGTCGGTGCCCGCCGGGGCAGAGGCCATCGTCGACGGCCAGCTGGTCGGCTACACGCCGGTGCAGGTGTCGCTGACCGATGACCGGCCCCACGAGGTGTTGTTCCGCAGCGGCCAGGTGCAGACCGTGTGTCGCATCGAGAGCGAGATCGACGCCACCTGGCTCATCCTCGACATCCTGACGTTCCCCATCGGCGTGGTGGTGGACGCCGTCACCGGCGACTGGAAGGAGCTCGACAAGTCGCGCTGTCACGCCCTGCTCCCCGCAGCCGCGCCCCCGCCAGGCTACGCGCCACCAGGCTATGCGCCGCCGCCAGGCCAGGTCCCCTACCAGGGCTACCCTCCACAGAACGTCGCTCCACCTGGGGCACCGGGTCAGGGCCTCGTCCCCCCGGCGCGGCAATGACCATGCTGGGAAGACGGTCCGTGATGGCGCTGCTGGCGTGGCTCGCCCTGCTGGGATGTCGCATCGAGGGTGCCGATCTCGGCCCGGAGCGCCCCGAGTGTCGGATGGGGACGGTGGGTCGGCAGGCCTGCGGCTACTTTTGTCTGGTCGGGTCGGACGGCATGGCCGTGTGCAGCTCGTCGCCGAGCGGGGCCTGCGGCTACGATCCCCTGGGGCGCGCGGTCTGCGAGCCCATGGCGGGCGGGCCGTCGCCCGAGTGCCGCCATGGCTCGGACGGCATGGCGACCTGCGGGTTCAACTGCCGCCTGGGCTCGGGCGGCAGCTGGTTCTGCGCTACCCGGCCCGACGGCCGCTGCGCCATGAACTCCGACGGCACCTGGACCTGCCCCTGATCCACTCAGGCCGGCGCGTAGCGGGTGACCAGCGCGTCCCAGCGCAGCACCCGTTCGTCGGCCTCGCCCATCATGTCGACGATCCAGCGGCGCACGTAGCCGCGGTCGAGAGCGCCGCGCACCGCCACGAGACGCTCGAGATCCACCAGGTCCTTGCCGCGGAAGAAGAGCAGCTTGAACACCGCGATGGCCTCCGCTGAGAGGAACCAGCCACTCCACCCGGTGTCGTCGGTGACCCGGATCCGGGTCTGGCTGGCCTCGTGGGCGAACGGAATGCTGGGCAGGAACACATCGATGCGCATCCCGTTCCATCGGCCGACGAACATCCCGTCGCGCTGCGCGCGGGTGATGGCGGCAGCCTCGTCCACTTCGATACCAAGCCCGAGCAGCACGTCGATCACTGTGCGGACGCGCTCCTCGCCGACGAAGACGTTGACATCGACGTCGGCGGTACCCCGCGGCACCCCTGCGATCGCGAGGGCCAAGGCGCCACCGATCGCGTACGGAAGACCGGCGGCCTCGAGGGCGTCGGCGATGCGCTGCGCGTTCTCCGCAGCGCTCCGCTCAGCGATCGCCATTGCCCCAGCCTGAGGCGCTGCGAAGGCGTGCCAGGGCTGCCAGCGTGCTCGCGGGGAGCGGATCGAGTTGTTCGAGGACCGTCGCCGCGGCTCCGCCCGCTCGGATCGCCCACATGGCGTCGCGTCCGCAGAGGATGGCGAGACGCCAGCGCTCGGCGGGGGTGGTGTCGCGCCACTCAGCGACCTCCTCGCGGACCGAGGTCGCATCGTCGACGATCCACCCGGGCAGCTTGGCCAGCACGTCTCAGAGCTTAGCAGACCGTGGCGACGACCTCTGGTGCGAGGCCCAGGCGCGCGCGGCGGGCGGAGTGTGCCGGCCGCTTGCTGCCGAGCTCAGCGCCGCCCGCCCAGGCGCATCACGCTGCCGGCGACGCGGCCAGCAGCGAGAAGACCCGACCAAGGTTCAGAAGACCCGACCAAGGTTCGTGAGGCTGGACCGCGAGCTGGCCGGAGGGCGAAGGCCGGCCAGCCAACCAACGCGTGGGCTGCCAGGGCGCGTAGCGGGCCGGACCATGCGGGAGGGGGCCACTTGCTCCAAGGCTGGTGGCTCGAGACTCGTCGGCCGGGGATCGGGGCCTGGCTGGATCTGGATTCAGGCAAAGGCTGCGCTGCGGCCTCGCTGTGGGAGGCGTCGAGGCGTGCGGGCGGCTGGGTTGGTCAGCTGGGCGCGCAGGGGACGTGCTGTTGGATCCGGAGCCAGTAGGTGCCGCGCGGAAACACGATGCCTGACAGGCCAGCGCAGAAGGCATCTCGGGCGTCGCGGTAGGCCTCGATGAAGGCGCGCAGCTGCAGGAGTGCCTGGATGCGGGCGCCCGGGTCGCGCGCGGCGACGCGGGGGTTCAAGGTGCGGCGTGGCTCG
>JADYYK010000164.1 GCA_020853705.1 Deltaproteobacteria bacterium | reverse complement strand
GCACGACGGCTGGAGCCTGCTACCGGGCGCTCCGGCGCTTACCCGGACGGGACTTTCACCCGCTAGATCGGTCCAGCATGAGCCCCACGTCGCTTGCGCAGCGCGGATCTCGTCAGGACGCACCATGATGGCCGCAATGTAGCAGCGCCCGCACCCTGGCGCTTGCGGTAGTCCTTGGCAGTCTCGCCCGCGAACAGCTTGAATGCGTGCGAGAACGCGCCCGCACTGGCAAACCCCAGCTTGCCCGCGACCGCGCCCACGCGCGCCCCCGGCAGCGCCAGCAGCTCCAGCGCGCGCAGCATGCGCGCCTGCTGCACGAAGGTGCGAAACGACGTCCCGGTCTCGTCGGCGAAGCGTCGCACCAGGCTGCGCGTCGACAGCCCGGTCGCGCGCGCGACCGCGGGCAGCGTCAGCTCCTGCCCGCGGCCGGAGTGCAGGCGCTCGAGGATGACCGCCAGGGCGCGCCCGAGCTCCGCGGTGCGCGCCGCCGGCAGCCGGAACGGCCCCGCGTGCGCCGCCCACTCGGCACACAGCCGCGCGTACAGGGTGAAGAAGGTCGCCGCCAGCGCCGCCGCCGCAACGCCAGCGCCCGCAGCGCCAGCGCCAGCGCCCACAGCGCCCCCGCCCGCGCCGCCATCGCGCCCATCCGGCGTGAACCGCATCGCCTCCAGCGTCAGCTCGCGCCCCAGCGCCGGCAGCGCGAACACCCGCACCTCGGTCGGCACCCCGCGCGCCCCCCGTGTCGCCAGGTACACCGTGCGCAGCGCCGCGCGCCCGCGGACCACCACGCGATGGCGCGTGCGCGCCGGGATCCACGCCGCCCGCTGCGGCGGCAGCAGCCACTGCCCATCCGCCACCTCCAGCGTCAACGCCCCCTCGGCCGCATACAGCAGCTGGTGGCGCCGATGCGCGTGCCAGTCCGACGCACCCTCGTTCAGCTCATCGGCCAGCCCGAACGAAGGCGCCGCCGCCGCATCGACATCGATGACCTCGCGCTCGGCGACCACGGAGCCAGCCTACTCGATGCTCCGCCCGCCGGTGACGCCGAGAAGTGCCATCATGGTCCCGTGCTGCGCGCCCTCGACCGCACCCCACCCGGCGCCCCCGGCCCCCGCCCCGACGCCGCCCCCGTCACCCTGCCCGGCGGCCCCGCCAGCGCCCTCATCTGCGCGCGCTGCGGCCACACCATCAGCGACCTCGCCGCGCGCATCGACATCGCCGGCCAGCACACCCACACCGGCGTGAACCCCGGCGGCCACGTCCACCATTTCGGCTGCTTCTCGCGCGCCCCCGGTGTCCGCCCCCAGGGCTCTCCCGAACACACCTGGAGCTGGTTCCCCGGCCGCACCTGGCAGCTCGTGACCTGCCGCGGCTGCGACGTCCACCTGGGCTGGTGCTTCGCCGGCAGCGACGGCGCTCCCTTCTGGGGCCTGCTCACCGCGGCCGTCATCCCCGCCACCGACTGGCGCGCCTGACCGCGCTATTCTGCGGCCCTCATGCTGCCCCCCGAGGCCCTCGCCCTGGAACGCCTGCTCATCCGCCGCAAGGACCTCGCCGGCGCCCTCCTCAACGTCGACATGTTCGACCGCTGGGGTCCCAAGGACGGCCCCGAGCACGCCCAGATGATGGCCGACGGCGCCGCCGCCCAGCGTGACCACAGCGCCGTCACCGCCGAGCTCACCGCCCTGGCCACCGCCACCCGCGCCCGCTCCCCCGAGGTCGTCCGCGCCTGGGCCGAAGCCCACATCGACCTGCTGAAACGCTTCATCGCCAGCCACCCCGACCCCAGCGACGACACCGCCCGCTTCGTCGCCAAAGAGGAGTCCACCGCCTGGCACAAGGTCGCCGCCGGCGACCTCCCGTTCGTCGACGAAAACTGCTTCTACATCCACATCGACCCCGCCCACCACGCCGAGTGGTTCGGCCCGCGCTGATAGGCATGGGGCAAGGGACCTCCGTCAGGTCCTCCGCGGGTCGGCACCCGAGCCCGGCGCAGCACGAGAGATCGTTCAGATCGGATCAGCTGGCAGCGTAGCGAACCTGTCTACGAGATCGGATCAAGCCCAGCCGTGCTCCGGCATTCCCTTGGAATTCGGGGCCGCGCGCCTTCAACCCAAATCTTGCCATCAGCGACGGTTTCTCGCCATGGCCGTCGAGCCAGGGTGATGGCGCGGCCGGGCACAGCCCAGCCTCGGTTGACACCCCAAATCCGGCCACTCGTGGACACCTCAAACCGGCCACTTTGTGACTTCCGGGACTGGTTGTATCTACCGTGCCGCGGCCTCCGAGGGCAAGTCACCTTGCAGCTTAGGCCGAGCGGGCTCGGTCAGGGCGTCTCACCCCCGCTTCACATCGGCAAACGGTGGCGCCCAGATTAGCTGAACAACGCTCTCGTGGGACCGAGCTCTGATTGTCAACGCTTCTCCTTCGGGAATGACGACCTGAGTGAGCGGAGCGAGGTCCGGCTGGTCGTCTCCGAGGGCGAGAGCACCTTCCACGCAGGTCACTACAACGTCACCGCCGAAGACGAGTGGTCCAATCTGCTGGTCCATAGAGAGCC
Source organism: Deltaproteobacteria bacterium (assembly GCA_020853705.1). GTDB lineage: Bacteria > Myxococcota_A > Polyangia > Haliangiales > JADYYK01 > JADYYK01. The sequence goes on along the minus strand of JADYYK010000164.1, from coordinate 605 downwards.
TCATGAACTCAATGCGAACTGACCTCTCGGACGCCACATGGAAGCTCCTCTGGTCTAGCCGTTGTTTTGCAATTTCGAGCAGTCCATACCGAATCATCGAACTATGCCCAGGTTGAAGAGCTTTACAGCCTCGGGACTTCGAAGGACGTTCTCGAGGAGGTTCCCGAACGCCCCGAATCCAGGCCAGGACCGAGTTGGGCTGATTCCACCCGACTGGATCAGTGCCTCGAACCCAGATCTTGGCACAACGGACTGAATGATGCCAGTGTTCAGTCCTTGGCCTGAACTCAGCACGCGGCCCGGCCCGATCGCATTTTCGGCCGCCGCACGGCTCGTGGACACCCAGGTCGGTACGCGCGTGGGATCGAGACCATTCTTCATAATGCCACTATAATTGTCGATGCTCCCGTGGAAAAGGCTGATGGTTTCTTCACCTCCCGCGGCGAGGCGTGCAGCTCTCGCGCTCCTGGCCGCGATGGCTTCATTGGTAGATCCTGCCCTTTCGTTGCGAGGTTTTCATCGACGAAAGGGCAGGACCCCCTTTCAAACCGTGCGTGCGGATTTCCCGCACACGGCTTACCGATGGTCGTTCTGGGGTGACTTGC
>JADYYK010000163.1 GCA_020853705.1 Deltaproteobacteria bacterium | reverse complement strand
TCGAGGGGCCTAGAACGTGCCCTTGACCGCCGTGAAGCCGACGCCCAGCGAGACCGACTCCTTGACGCCGTCCTTGCCCACGGTGCCATCGGCCTTCAGCAGGTCGACGTCGGGCGACAGCACGGTCTGGATGGTGTTCGACATCTCGAACTCGGTCTGGGTGATGGTGCCGTCCTTGTTGGTGTCGAACAGCTGCTTGATGGCCATCGAGCCCGAGCCGTTGGGGTCGTCCATGATCTGCTTGGTGATCAGCGAGAACACGGCCGGCAGGACGTTGGTCATGAGCTCGGTCTTGGTGATGCCGCCACCCAGCTTGGCGTTGGTGACGCCGGTCGCGGTCGGCGAGGCCTGGATCTTGGCCGCGATGATCTTGATGGAGACGGGGTCACCCTCGACCAGGGCCAGCTTGATGGTGGCGCTCGCCGGCTCGGTGCTCTTGAAGACGCCCGCGGCGCTGCCGCCGTAGAACTTGGCGTCCTGCGGACCGGCGGGGTCGATGGTGAACATGCCGTTGCCGCCCAGGTTGTTGGTCGGGTCGGCGTCGGCGTCGGTGCCCAGGTACATCTGGAACACGGTGTTCGCCTCGGTCACGAAGGCGGTCGACTTGTAGGACCCGAGCAGGATGATCTTGCCCATGGTGACCTGCATGTCGACCTGGCTCTGCAGGTCGACCGAGGTCGAGCCGGCGTTGGCCGCGATCAGCTGGATGATGGAGCCCAGCTTGTTGTCGATGGAGTGGCGCGAGTCGTTGTCGAGGTCGAAGCCGAGCTGGTCGTTCTCGGACGACTTGTCCGGGATGTTGATGTTGCTCATCACGTACTTGCTGGCCATCTTGGCGTCGGCCGTCGCGTGATCGGTCATCATCACGTCGTCGTCGTCATCGCCACTGGAACCACCACAGCCGACCACAGCGGTCGTCAGCATCGACAGCGCACCAACACAGAGCAGCCACTTGGTCGTTTTCATTTTTTTTGCTTCTCCAATCAAGTCGTTAAGAATCCGGCCCTCGGCATTTTTAGCAGGCCGGCAATGTCTGGATCAAGGAGTTTGACGGAACCTCAGCGGTTAGAGACCCTGTAGGTGCGGGGGATCACTGGGTGAGCTGGTTACGGACGGAGCAGGGGCGAGAGCACCTCATCTCGAGCGAGCGCCGGATGGCGTGGACCCGCTTGAGCGGTTTTGCCAGCAGCGCCGCCCTGGTGCTCCTGCTGGTGGACCGCGACACCCCCGGGCTGCGCTGGGGTCTGCTCATCGGGGTGCTGGCGGTCGGGCTGACCCACGCGGCGACCCTGCTGGTGGTAGCGCACCTGACCCAGCGCGGCTTCGAGGTGCGCTCGCTGATCACGCCCCTGGCCGACATCGTGCTGATCACGCTGGCCGTGCTCGCGACCGGCGGGCAGAGCAGCATGTTCTTCGTCTTCTACTACCCTGCGACGGTGGCCGCGGCGCTGCGCTTCGGGCGTCGCCGAGGGCTGCTCATGGCGACGCTGTACTGCATCGCCTACCTGGGCGGGCTGGCCTGGGATCACGGCGGCTGGCACGGCCTGGCGCACTTCGACCTGGCCCTGCGCGTGGTCGCGATGTTCATCCTGGCCGCGATGTCGGGCGGCTTTCACGCCGCGCTGGCGTCGCGCATGCGCGTTCTGGCGGACACCCGGCGCATGCGCGACGAGTTCCTGATGGTGGCCTCGCACGAGCTCAAGACCCCGCTGGTGTCGATCCGGGGCATCTCGCAGGTGCTCGACCGCGTGGTCAAGGACGGCAGCACCGAGCAGGCGCTGCTGCGCCGCGTCGATGCCGCGGTCGACCGCATGCAGCGCCTCATCCGCGACCTCAGCGACGCCGCCCGCGTCGATGCCGGCACGCTGTCGCTGGAGAAGTCGGCGGTCGACCTGAACGCGCTGGCCCGCGACGCCGTCGAGGAGGCGCGCCTGGGTAACCCGCGGCGCGAGCTCAAGTTCCGCGGCGCCGATCAGCCGCTACGCGTGGAGGTCGACCCGCAGCGCCTGCTGCAGGTGCTGGGCAATCTGCTGTCCAACGCGCTCAAGTTCACCGCGCCCGACCGCGGCCCCGTCATCGTCGGGGTGCGGCGTGAGGGCCGCGAGGCCTGGGTCAGCGTGCGCGATCCCGGCCTCGGCATCCCGGTCGAGAGCCTGCCGCTGATCTTCGAGAAGCACGGCCGCTCGCCGACCACGCCGCCGCTGGCGTTCGCGGGCCTCGGCCTCGGCCTGTACCTGGCGCGCGCCATCGTGCTGGCCCATGACGGCACCATCCACGTGACCTCGACCGAGGGCCACGGCAGCGACTTCGTGGTCAAGCTGAAGCTGGCGCCGCCCGCCACCGGGGTGTCGTCACCTGGCCAGGGCGAGCCGGGCGCGGCGGCGCCCGAGGCTCAGACCAAGGTCAGCCAGTCGGGGTAGCGCGCCGGCTTGCCGACGGCGCCCTTGACGGTGTCGAAGAAGGCGTCCTGCACCCGACGGGTCACCGGGCCGCACTCGCCGGCGCCGATGACGCGGTCGTCGATCTCGCGCACCGGGGTGCACTCGGCCGCGGTGCCGGTCAGGAAGACCTCGTCGGCGCACCACAGCTCGTCGCGCGCGAAGGTCTCCTCGCGCACCTCGAGGCCGAGGTCGCGTGCGATGCGGATCATGCTGTCGCGCGTGATGCCCTCGAGGATGGCGGACGACAGCGGCGGGGTCTTGATGACGCCCTTGCGCACGATGAAGAGGTTCTCGCCCGAGGCCTCCGACACCAGGCCGTTCGAGTCCAGCATGATGGCCTCGTCGTAGCCGGACTTCAGCGCCTCGCGCTTGGCGAGGATCGAGTTGACATACTGTCCACAGATCTTGCCCTTGGCCATGTTGGAGTTGACGTGGCCGCGGACGTACGACGACACCTTGGCGCGGATGCCGCGACGCAGCCCCTCCTCGCCGAGGTAGGCGCCCCACTTGTAGGCCGCCACCGCGGTGGTGACCGGGCTCTCGCGCGAGCCCAGTCCCAGGGCGCCGTAGCCCAGGAACACGATGGGACGCAGGTAGGCCGAGGGCAGCTTGGACGCGCGTACCACCTCGATGCAGGCCTGGGCGACCTGCTCGCGGGTGAAGGGCACGTCGATCGTGCAGATCTTGCAGCTGTCGAACAGCCGGTTGATGTGCTCGGTGAGGCGGAAGATGGCGGTCTTGCCGTCGGCGCGCTGGTAGGCGCGGATGCCCTCGAAGGCGCCCAGGCCGTAGTGCAGCGTGTGCGTCAGCAGATGGACCTTGGCGTCATCCCAGGGGATGAGCTTGCCGTCCATCCAGATCGATTCGACCTTCTCGAGAGTGACCGACGCCATGGGCAACAGGTAGCAAAGCGGTCGCCGCGAGGCAACGGGCGAATGCAGCTCAGTTGCGGGGAGCGCCGGCAGGCACAGATGTGCGCCCTGGGTGCCGCCATGCCCGGGCGCGCAAAGTCGCGCTAAGTCGGCGGGAACATGCGCTCGTAGATCGCGCGCACGCGCTCGGTCTGGGCCAGGTACTCGATGCGCAGCGCGGCCCCGGGCGACTCGCCGTTCTTGCCCACCATGGCCATGCGGCGCGCCAGCTTCTCCATCTCGGGCGCGTCGTCCAGCGACAGCTCGGACAGCGAGCGATCCTGCACGATGCGCAGGCGCGCCTCCAGCTGGCGCAGGAAGCGGTAGGCGTCGTCGAGCACCGCGTGATCGTCGGGCGCCAGCAGGCCGAGCTCCAGCGCCGCGGCCAGCGCCTCGCGCGCGGTGCGCACGCGCAGCGTGGGCGCCGTGGGCCCATGCACGAGCTGCAGCAGCTGGGCGACGAACTCGACGTCGACCAGGCCGCCGCGCCCCGACTTGAAGTTGACGCGGGCGCCGTGCTCGCGCGCGATCTCGCGCTCCATGCGGGCGCGCAGCCGGGCGATCTCGGCCGCGGTGGTGGCGGCGTCGGGACGCTGCGCGGCGCCGGCGCCGTAGACGACCTCGCGGCACAGCGCCTCGACCGCGGCGCCGACCCCGGGATCGCCGGCCACCGCGCGCGCCTTGATCAGTGCCTGGCGCTCCCACAGCTGGGCCTCGCGGGCGTGGTACTCGCGCAGCGCGGCCAGCGACGACACCAGCGTGCCCATGCGGCCCGACGGGCGCAGCCGGGTGTCGACCTCGTAGGCGCGGCCCTCCTCCATCAGCGCTCCCAGCGCCCCGATCAGGCGCTGCGCCAGCCGGGCGGCGCGCTCGCCGACCTCCAGGTCGACCCCGGGCGGCGCGTCGTACACGAAGATGACGTCGAGATCCGAGGCGTAGCCGAGCTCGCGCGCGCCCAGCTTGCCCAGGCCGATGACCGCCAGGCGCACCGGCGCGCCGTGCGGATCCAGCGCACGCGCGCCCAGCTCGCGGGTGACCAGGCGCAGCGTCTCGTCGACCACGATGTCGGCCACGTCGGTGATCTGCTCGGCGACGTCCTCGGGCTCCAGCGCGCCGGCGACGTCGTGCAGGCCGATGCGCAGGATCTCCTCGTGCTTGAAGCGGCGCAGCGCGTTGGCCACCGCCTCGAAGGCGTGGCCATCCTGGACCGTGGCTCGGGTGCGCGCGTCGGCGGCCAGCGCCGCGCGCGAGCGCAGCGGCTCGCTGTGGCCCGCCAGCAGCAGCTGATCGAGCAGGTCGGGGTGGGCCAGGAACAGCTTGGCCAGGAAGTCGCTGGTGCCCAGCAGCGACACCACCAGGCGCAGCACCGGGCGGCTATCGTCGAGCAGGCGCCAGATCCCGGCCTGCGCCGCGCGCCGCCCGATGAGGTCGACGGTGTGACGCAGCGCCAGGTCGGGATCGGGCGAGCGCGAGATCTCCTCCAGCAGCACCGGCGCCACGCGCGCGGCGGGTCCGGTGGCGTCGGGCGACAGCGGCGACGCCGGCTTGGCCCGCGCCAGCTCGAGCTCGTACGCGGCGCCCTCGAGGTCCTGGAAGCCCAGCTCGGCCAGCGCCTCGGTCAGCTCGGCGCCGTGGCGGCGCGGCTCCAGCAGGGTGCGCACCGCGGTCGGCACCTCGTCGCCGTCGGGCCCGGGGTCGCCCAGGGTGGCGTAGATCTGGCGCACCTCGGCGCGCACCCGGTCCAGCGCCACCGTCAGCGTGGCCTCGTCGGCGTAGCCCAGACGCCGGGCCAGCACCGCGATGGCCTCGGCGCTGTCGGGCAGGCGGTGGGTCTGCAGGCCGCCGGCCATCTGCACGCGATGCTCCAGCTTGCGCAGGAAGACGTAGGCACCGGTCAGCGCGCGGTGCTCTCGCTCCGACACCAGGCCGGCGAACAGCAGGCGATCCAGCGCGCGCAGGGTGCCGCGCTGGCGCAGCTGCGGCCGCTTGCCAGCGTGCAACATCTGCAGCGCCTGGGTGAAGAACTCGATCTCGCGGATGCCGCCGTCGCCCAGCTTGAGGTCGAAGCCCCGGGCCCGCGAGCCGGCCTCGCCGCCGCTCCCGGTCAGCGCGCGCGCCGCCTCGCGGGCGCCGGCCTGGGCCGCGATCTCGCGCCGCATGCCGCGCACGTGGGTGATGACATCGACCGTGGTCGAGCGCGGGAACACGAACGGCTGCAGCACGCGCAGCACCTCGGCGCCCAGCGCGAGGTCGCCGGCGATGGGCCGCGCCTTGAGCCAGGCCTGGCGCTCCCACATGCGCCCGAAGGCCTCGTAGTAGCGCTCCGCCGCCTCCAGCGAGCAGCACAAGGCCCCCTGCGTCCCCTCGGGGCGCAGGCGCAGGTCGACCCGGAACACGAAGCCGTCCTCGGTGACGTCGCCGATGCTGCGGGTGACGCGCTCGCCAAGGCGCCCGAAGTGTTCGCGCAGGGTGTCGGCCCCGGCGGCGCCGTCGTCGGTCTCGTACAGGTACAGGACGTCGACGTCGGACGAGAAGTTGAGCTCCTCGCCACCCAGCTTGCCCATGCCCATGACCACGAAGCGACAGCGGCGTCCGGCCGCCGTCAGCGGCGGGGCGCGGCGCGCCAGCTGCTTGGCGTGCCACTCGACCGCGGCCTCGAAGGCGGCGTCGGCCAGCGCCGCCAGCTCGCGCCCGACCTCGACCGGCGAACCATAGCCAGCCTCGCGCGCGCCCAGGCGCAGGTACTCGCGGGTGCGAAAGCGGCGCAGCGCCACCGCCAGGGCGGCGGCGTCGCGGGCGTCGCTGGTCGACTCCAGCAGGGCGTCGCGCAGCACCCCGGCCGGCTTCTCGCGACGCAGGTAGGGATCCACCGCCAGCGAGCCCAGCAGGCGCGGGTCGCGCACCAGCATGGCGGCCAGGTAGGGCGACTGCGACAGCAGCGTGGCGCCCAGCGCGACCACCGCGTCCATGGTGTCGGCCGGCAGCGTCAGCTCGGCGCCGGCGTCCAGAAGCCTGCTGGCCCACACCCGCGCGGCCGGGTCGGGCCCCGCCGCCAGCGCCACCTCCAGCGGCCCGGCCAGCTTCGCAAACGGCAGACTCCCCGCCACGGCTCACCGTACCACGCACCTTCCGGGCAGGTTCCGCTACACTGCGGCCCCATGGTGCGTCCTGACGAGATCCGCGCTGCGCAAGCGACGTGGGGCTCATGCTGGACCGATCTAGCGGGTGAAAGTCCCGTCCGGGTAAGCGCCGGAGCGCCCGGTAGCAGGCTCCAGCCGTCGTGC
>JADYYK010000162.1 GCA_020853705.1 Deltaproteobacteria bacterium | reverse complement strand
GCGGCTTGCCTGCCCTTGCCAGCGGGCAGGGGCTACCGTGCGTGAATTGGCGCACGGAGCGGCCGTCCTTTCACCTCGCGTGAAGGTTGGCCGCCGACGCGCAACAGAGCAGGCATGATGGGTCGGTCCGGTTCGGCTTCACGCTCGAGATTGCAGGTCGCGATGTTGGCAGGGTGCGCCCTGCTGCTGACCCTGGCCGGCGCGGCGCGTGCGGAGCGGGTCCTCGTGCTGGCCGGGGGCGAGCCACCCTGCGTGCGTGCAGCCGAGCTGGCGGCAGCGCTGGGCCGTCACGGCCAGCTGGCCACGGTGGTGCGCGCGGTGCCCGAGCAGAGCGACGCCGCGCTGGTCGGCGTGCGCGCCAGCGCGGCCGGGCTGGAGGTGCGCTTGCTCCGCCCGAGCGGCCTCAGCGAGCGCGTCATCGCGACCCCGCCGTGCGAGGTCGCGGTCGAGGTCGTGGCGGCCTGGGTCGCCAGCGTGCTCGACGGCACCCTGGTGGTCGCGGCGCCATCGGTCGCGCCTGCACCGACCCCGGAGCCGTCGCCGGCACCTGCGCCCGCCACGGCGCCCGCAGCCGCCGCACCGGCGCCGGCAGTCGACATGCGGGCGGCCGTCCTCGCCGAGATGGCATGGGCCGGCCTCGATCTCGAGCCAAGCGGCTACAGCCTCGCCCTCGAGGGTCGCGCCGGCAACTGGCGCCTGGCGCTCGGTCGCGACGGCTGCACACGTCGACGTGCCGTCGGCGGGGTCCCGCAGCTGCGCGAGGCCGCAGTCACCCGGCTGGTCGCCGCGGTGGCGTCGATGCTCGGCGATCCCGCAGGCTGCCTGCGCGGCGAGGCCAGCCCCGAGCGGCGCCGCCGCCTCGGGCGCGCCATGGCGGCGACCCTCGACGGCAGCCAGCTCCCGGTGCAGCCCCTGTTCAGCCTGTCCCTGGGCGCTCTCAGCTTGGCCGGCGCCGCCGCCGACTCGGCGCCCGGCGACGATCAGGAGGCCCTCCTCGGCATCGGGGGTGGACTCATGCTGGTGGGTGGCGCGGTCGGCTGGGGCCTCGATGACAAGACCTACGCCGAGCCAGTGCTCGACACCCTGATGTGGACCGGCGCAGGCCTGTCCACCATCGCGATCGCGGCCGAGCCCGAGGAGGCCTCCGCCTTCCTCGCCCAGGGCGTCATCGAACTGTTCGAGGGCATGCTCAACCCCCCGGTGCCACGCGCACGGCTGCGCAGGCACTTGCGCCGCATGAAGGGCTCGGCGACGCCCAGCAGCGCGGACATCGCGGCCGCCGAGCGCGACCTGCGGTGGGCACCGTCGCAGCCGTATCGGATCGCGACCGCGCTGAACTTCTTCGGCGCCGCGGTGGCGGCGGCGACGCGTCAGCCCGACCGGGAGCTATCGCGTGACGAGCTGCGCAGGTTCCAGTCACGCGCCGCCACCAGCGCCTCCTTGCTGATCTGCCTCGGCGTCATCATGGTGCTCGATACCTCGCGCTGGAGCGACTACCAGGGCCGCGTGCGCGACAGCAGCGTGCGCGTCGAGGTGGGCGTGATGGCGGGCGGCGCGGCGCTGTCAGCGCGGGGGCGCTTCTGAGCCAGCGCGCGCGCACGCTCGCGGCGGTGGACGCGGTGGCGATGGCGCCGCCGACGTTCGCCGAGGTGTATGCGGAGCACTTCGACTATGTGTATCGCGTGGTGGCGCGGCTGGCCGGGCGCGCGAGCGCCGAGGATCTGACCCAGGAGGTCTTCCTGGTCGTGCACCGGCGGCTGGCCGGGTTCGAGGGCCGCGCCAAGCTGACCACCTGGCTGTTCCAGATCGCGTGGAATGTGGTCGGATCACACCAGCGTCGCGAGCGGGTGCGACGGGGGTTGCTCGCGGTGTTCGGGCGCGCGCCCGAGCCGGCGCTGCCGCCGTGTCCGCTGGAGCGCGCGGAGGAGGCGGCGCGGCTGGCGCGGGCGCTGGCGGCGCTGCCCTGGCCACAGCGTGCAGCGCTACTCCTGTGCGAGGTCGAGGGCTGGTCTGCGGCGCTGCTGGCGGAGCGCCTCGACGTGCCGGTCAACACCATCTACACGCGCTTGCACCATGCCCGGCGGCGGCTCGCGGAGCTGCTCGGCCAGGGCGAGGAGGCCACCTGATGAAGCTCGCGGAGGTCGTCGAGGAGGCTGCGCCGCCGGCGGGGGCGCGCGAGCGCGTGCTGCAGGGCGTGCACGCGGGGGTGGCGCGGCGGGCGCGGCGCGGGCGTGTGCTGGCGCTGTCGGCGGCCGCGCTGGCGGGGGCGCTGGTGGCCACGCTGGCGGCGCGTGGGCTGATGACCCGCGGGCGGGCCGTGGTGGCGCTGGGCCAGGACGCGCGGGCGGGCCAGGCAGGGGCGCCGCTGTCGGCCGGCGTCATCGAGCTGCCGTCGCATGCGCGCGTGCTGGTGCGCGAGGGCAGCCAGGTGTCGCTGCTGAGCGATGACGCCGCCGGCACCCTGGTACGGGTCACCGCGGGCAGCATGGCGGCGCACGTGGACAGGCGCGCGGCCGGACGACCCTTCGTGGTGCTGGCCGAGGACGTGCGCGTCGAGGTCATCGGCACGACCTTCGCGGTCGGCGTGAGTGATGGGAAAGTGACGGTCAGCGGGCACCAAGGTATTGTCGGAGTGACAAGGCGCGGCGAGCACGCGCTGGTCCGGGGCGGCCAGACCTGGCCACCGGGGCGCCAGGCCCTGCGGCTGGCCGACGACGAGCTGGCGACGCTGCTGGTCGAGGGGGGTACACCCCCTTCGCCCGCGCCGAGCACGAGCACGAGCACGAGCACGAGCACGAGCACGAGCACGAGCACGAGCACGAGCACGAGCACGAGCACGAGCACGAGCACGAGCACGAGGCCGCGGGTCAGCTATGCCTCCGCGCGCCGACGCGAGCAGGCCGGCGATGTCACCGGCGCGCTGGCCGACTACCAGCGGCTGCCCGGCGAGGACGCCCTCTATGCCGTGGCGCGCCTGCACCTCACCGTGCTGCGCGAGCCCGCCCGCGCGCGCGCCGCCCTCGAGACCTACCTCGTGCGCCACCCCGACGGCCGCTATGCCCGCGAGGCCCTGCTGCACCTCATCGGCCTGGCCCGCCAGCGCGGCGACGCCGCCGCCGTGGGCAGCCTGTCGGCCCGCTTCCGGGCCCGCTACCCCGACGATCCGGCTACGCGAGCCCCAGCAGCGGGCACAGCACCCTGAGGCCGCCCACGATGATCCCGAAGCCGATCACATCGAACATCACGCCGGTGCGCAGCATCTGGCGCACCGTGACCTGCCCGGTGCCATAGGCCATCGCGTTCGGGGCCGTCGAGATCGGCAACATGAAGCCGAACGACGCCCCCAGCGTGGCCCCCAGCGCGGGCGGCCCCGGCGGCACGCCCGCCGCAGCCGCCAGCGACAGGGTCAGCGGCAGCATCAGGGTCGCCGTCGCCGTGTTGTTGGTCGCCTCCGACAGCAGGATCGACACCCCCGTGACCAGCGCGGTGATGCTCCACAGCGACTGCGCCCCGGTGGCGTCGATCAGCACGTCGCCCCAGCGCGCCGCCAGCCCGGTCTTGCCGGCCAGATCACCCAGCAGGATCCCCCCGCCGAACAGCAGGATGGTGCCCCAGTCGATGCGCGTCGCCTGGGCCCAGCTCAGGGCCCGGGTGGCCTCGCCCGCGCTGCCCGGGCCGATCGGCCACATGAACAGCAGGCCGGCCGCCAGCAGCGCGACCACCTCCTCGGGCAGGTGGCGCTTGTACCAGCGCGTCGCCGCCGAACCCGGCGCCGCGACCTCCAGCACGCCGGGCGTCAGCCACAGCACCACCGCGACCGCGAAGGCCGCCGCGACCGCGACCTCGCCGCGCGACCACGGCCGCGCCGGAGCCGCCACCGGCGCGCCGCCGCCGCCCAGCCGCAGCCCGAAGCGCCAGGCCAGCAGCGTCCACAGCACCAGCAGCATGACCAGCGCGATGGGCAGGCCGATCGCCATCCACTCCAGGAAGCCCAGCGACACCCCGGCCCCGCGCAGCGCCCCGATGCCGATCAGGTTGGGCGGCGTCCCGATCGGCGTCGCGATGCCGCCCACCGACGCGCCATACGCGATCGACAGCACCAGCGCGGCGCCGAAGCGGCGGTCGCCCTCGCCGCGCGCCACCGACAGCGCCACCGGCAGCGTCACCGCGGTCGCCGCGGTGTTCGAGATCCACACCGAGATCACGAAGGCCGCGCCCGACAGCGCCATCATCAGGCCGAGGCGTCCGCGCGCCAGCCGGGTCAGTGCGCGCGCCAGGCGCTCGCCGAGGCCGTGCAGGTTCATGGCCTCGGCCAGGAAGAACGAGCCCACGAACAAGAACAGCAGCGGATGGCCGAACGACGCGAAGGCCTCCTTGGGCGTGGTCAGCCCCAGCACCACGGTGGCCGACGCCGCCAGCAGCGCGGTGACCGCGACCGGGAGGGCCTCGGTGATCCACAGCACCGCCACGCAGGTCATCAGCCCAGCCAGCCGCTGCGCCGGCGCGTCGTCCCCCAGCAGCCACACCAGCACGCCCAGCGGCAGCGCGCCCCAGCGCCCCGCGGCCCGGCGCCAGCGCTCGAAGCGCGCCTCGCCCGCGCTGATCTCCTCCGCGGGCTCGGCGACCGCCATGCGCGCACCATACCGCGAGTGCTGGATCCGCGCGCTAGAACATGTTTCATTCAGCGTCGTGTCCACCCCCACGCCTCCCGCGCCCGCGTTCCCTCCCGGCACCGCCCTGGTCATCGGCGGCAGCGGCGGCATCGGTCTCGCCATCTGCCTGGCCCTGGCCCGCGCCGGCAGCGCGGTCGCCCTGACCTACCGCAGCAACGCCGCCGCCGCGGCCAGCACCGCCGACGCCGTGCGCGCCCTCGGCGTCAGCGCCGAGTGCCACGCCCTCGACCTCGGCGACGCCGACGCCACCCGCGCCGTCGTCGACGCCGTCGCCGCGCGCGGCGCGCTGCACACCGTGGTGCACGCCGCCGGCAGCGACATCCGCATGCGCTGGATCAGCCAGGTCACGCCGGCGGAGTGGCACGCCGTGATGCGCGCCGACGCCGACGGCTGCTTCCACCTGGCCCACGTCGCCCTGCCCCACCTGCGCCGCGCGCGCGGCTCGCTGGTCGCGGTCACCAGCGCCGGCAACACCCGCTATCCCAGCCGCGACATCCTCTCGGTGGCGCCCAAGGCCGCCATCGAGGCGCTGGTGCGCGGCCTGGCCCGCGAGGAGGGTCGCCACGGCGTGCGCGCCAACGCCGTCGCCGTGGGCGTGGTCGACGCCGGGATCTTCCAGCGCCTCAGCGCCACCGATCTGCCAGCCGCCTGGACCGACGCCGCGCGCGCCAACACGCCGCTGGGGCGCATCGGTGACGCCGCCGAGGTCGCCGACGCCGTGGTCTTCCTGGCCTCGGCGCGGGCCAGCTTCGTCACCGGGCAGACCCTGGTGGTCGACGGCGGCTACAGCGTGTAGATCTCGTCGCCGACCGCGACCGTGCCGGCCTCGATGATCCTGCAGTTGACGCCGCGCAGGCGGCGCTCGCGGTGGTCCTTCCAGTTGACCCAGCGCAGCGCGTCCTGCCCGAAGCGCTCCGAGAACTTGGCGCAGCCGAGGTGCGACTTGGGCGTCACCTCCAGCACCGCGCCGCCCACGCGCAGCCGGGTGCCCGCCGGCAGCGCGGCCTCGGACAGATCCAGCCCGTCGAGCACCAGGTTGTCGCCAGCGCGATCCAGCGGCTGGGTGCCGCCGCCGAGCAGCTGGCACACCCGCGCGCTCATCAGCGTGACCTGCGCCTCGGGGTGCGGCGCCTCGGCGCGCGACCAGCGGTCGCCCACGATGCCGCCCGCGACGTCGACCTGACACGACGGTGGCAGCGCGTGGGCGCCGTCACCGAGGCGCACCACGATCACGCGCACCCGGCCGCGCGGCCCCCGCGGCCCCGGGTCGGCCAGCCAGCCAGCTTCCAGCTCCTCGAAGGTCGGCATGGCGCGAGTCTGGCACGACGTCCTGGTCGAGGCCGCGCTTGCCGCGCTTTGCCGGCCGCGGCCCATCGCATAGGATGGGCGCCGTGGTGGGCCAGGTCCTGGGGAGCTATCGCGTCCTCGACAAGCTCGGCGAAGGCGGCATGGGCGCGGTGTACCTGGCCGAGCACACCACCATCGGACGCCGCGCCGCCATCAAGGTGCTGCTGCCGGAGTGCTCGCGCGATCCCGAGATCGTGCGCCGCTTCTTCAACGAGGCGCGCGCGACCTCGAACATCGATCACGCCGGATTGATCACGGTGTTCGACTTCGGCAACCACAGCGACGGCTCGGCCTACATCGTGATGGAGCTGCTCTCGGGCGAGCCGCTGTCGAAGCGGATCGCGCGCGAGGGTCGCATGGCGCCTGACGTGGTGGTGGCGCTGGCGCGCCAGATCGCCAGCGCGCTGGCCGCCGCGCACGCCCAGGGCATCGTCCACCGCGATCTCAAGCCCGACAACCTGTTCCTGCTGCCCGATCGCGAGGTCGCCGTCGGGGCGCGCGTGAAGGTGCTGGATTTCGGCATCGCCAAGCTGATGGGCAGCGGCGCCGGCCAGGTCGAGCAGATGCGCCGCACGCGCACCGGCGTGCTGATGGGCACCCCCCTGTACATGTCGCCCGAGCAGTGTCGCGGCGCCGGCGAGCTGGACGCCCGCGCCGACATCTACTCGCTGGGCTGCATCCTGTTCGAGATGCTGTGCGGCAAGCCGCCCTTCACCGGCGATGGCGTGGGCGACGTCTTCGTGGCCCACATGCGCGATGACCCGCCCGCGCCCAGCAGCCTGGCCGCGGTGCCGCCCGCGCTGGAGGCGCTGGTGCTGCGCGCGCTGGAGAAGTCGCCCGACGCGCGCCAGCAGACCATGGACGCGCTCGACTTCGAGCTGGCCGAGCTGCAGGCCGAGGGGCTGCCCGCGGGCGCCGAGGGGCCGCGCGGGACGCTGGTGCGCAGCGCGGTGGCGCCGCGCAGCGGTCG
>JADYYK010000161.1 GCA_020853705.1 Deltaproteobacteria bacterium | reverse complement strand
GCCTGGGTCGACCTGCACCACCAGGTCTACCGCTCGCAGTCGGGCGGCCACGACCCCGGCAACCTGCTCCTCCTGTGCACTGCGCACCACCACGCCGTGCATGACGGCCGCGTCATCGTCACTCGTGACCCACGTGGGGCGGATGGCTTCGGCTTCCGACACGCGGACGGGCGGCCCTATGGTGCCCCGCCAGCGCAAGCGCAGCCAGCGCCCGAGGCGGCGCCGGCCTGACCGCCACCCGCCGAGCGTGGCCGCGCCAGGCGGAGTGGCGATCAGCGGGCCCCTTGTCGGGGCCCGCCGCCGCGCAGCCCGTCGCCCGAGGCACCGGACGCACGCCGGCCACGCGGCCTTTCACCGCGCGCCGAGCCGTCTGCGCTCGGGGGCCTTGGCCCACGTGTCGCTCGCGGTCAGTGCCGACGGTGACAGCGGCCCGCTCGGTTGCCGGCCCTCGAGACAGTCCGGGTGCCGGCCGTCGCGGCGCCGGGGATGTCACCCCGGATGGCTCTCGGCCCTGGGGTGCGACCCGCTGCTCCTGCAGCGTGGCTGGCGAGCCCAAAGGCAGACGAGATGTGGCCAATCGTGAGGGCTTCGCCCAATGGGGCGAGGGCGCAGCCGGCGCAGCCCTCGATGTGATCGGCAGACCCCAGGCTCACGAAGTGAGCCAAAGGTCAGTGCTCGTGCGTGACGGTGACCGCGCCGGTGACGCGGTCGATGTCGAAGCGCTGGCTCCACAGGTCGTTGCTGCCCTCGACGAAGCGGGCCGACAGGATGGTCTGGCCGTCGTGGGCCAGCCACTCCAGGCCGCCGTCGGGGAGGTTGCTCTGCTGCCAGGCATAGGCGAGCGACTCGGTCGCGAAGACCTTGCGCACATAGCCGGGCTCGACGGGGCCCGACCAGGCGTAGGCGCGGGCGCGCTGCAGGAGCTGGCTCGCGGTCAGCGGCGTCCCGCGCGGGGTGTCGATCAAGATCTCGGCGTCGCCGACGCTGGCGTGGTCGTAGGTCGACGCCACCAGGGCGTAGCTGCCGGTCTCGGGCAGGTAGAAGCGCAGGCTGGCGCTGAGGTCGTTGGCCTCACGATTGCTGCTGACGATCCAGCTGCCGCTGCTGTCGTCGTTGTAGGCCAGCGAGCGCCCGATCGGCTTGCCGGCGCG
Organism: Deltaproteobacteria bacterium; assembly: GCA_020853705.1. Lineage (GTDB taxonomy): Bacteria > Myxococcota_A > Polyangia > Haliangiales > JADYYK01 > JADYYK01. Next base: position 7,557 of record JADYYK010000161.1, on the reverse strand, counting down.
GGCGCGGTACAGATAGACGGTGGTGTCGAGGTCGGCGAGGCCGTCGACATAGAGGTCGACGCGCTGGCTCTTTCGGCCCTCGAAGAGGAAGGCGCGGTAGCGCGCGCTGGCGTCGAAGCTGGTGCGCACGATGGTCCCGATGGCCAGCGGGACCGTGCTGGCGGGGCGAGTCGCGCTGTCGGCCTTGCCGTCGTCGGCGACCGCGCCGTCGCCTGAGCCGAAGTCAGGACCGGGATCGGGAGTCTTGTCGGCGGCGCAGCCGGCCAGCAGCGCGGCCATCAGCAAGGCAGAGATTCGCATGATGGCGCGGTCAGCAAGCCGTGTGCCGCGCGCGTCCAGCCGATTTCACGCGCCGGCGCTCGGCGCGATTGTCGTTTTCGGCGACACCGGCAGCCATCCTGGCCAGTGCGCGTGCTATGGAGGGCGCCCGTGAAGACGCCCGCGGCAAAGCTGGGAGCCGGTGCGGTCGCCGCCGCCGCGGTGCTGTGGGGGCTGTGGCCCTACTGGGTCGCGCGCGCCGGCAGCCCGGCGACCGCGGCGGTCGCGCTGGCGGTGGCGGGGCTGCTCGGGCTGCCGCTGGCGCTGCGCCAGGGGCGCGGCCAGCGGCGCGGCGTGCGGCTGTGGCTGCTGATGGGCCTGCTGGGGGGGCTCGATGCCGCCAACGTGGGGACCTACTTTCATGCGCTCGGACACGGTGCGCTGGCGCCCGCGGTGATCGCGCACTATCTGGCCCCGGTGCTGGTGGCGCTGGCGGCGCCGCGGCTGCTCGGCGAGGCGCCGGCGCGGCGCGGCCGGCTGGCGCTGGTGCTGGCGCTGGCGGGGACCATCACGCTGGTGGCGCTGGGGCGCGGTGCTGGCCCCGCGGGTGGCCACGCCTTCGCGGTCGGCGTCGGCTGGGGCGGCGCTTCGGCGGTGTTCTATGCCGCGGTCATCCTGCTGTCTCGGCGTCTGGGGCGCGACTTCGGCGACGTCGAGCTCCTGTCCTATCACGTGCTGGTCTCGGCCGTGCTGCTGCTCCCGCTGGGGCTGCCCGGGCGCGTCGCGGCGGGCTGGGCCGCGCTGGGCGGGCTGGTGTCGACGCTGCTGGCGGGCGTCCTCTATTACAGCGGGCTGCGTCGGCTGGGCGCCGAGCGCACCGCGGTGCTGTCCTATCTCGAGCCGGTGGCCGCGCTGGGGGTGGGCTGGCTGGCGTTCGGACTGGCGCCCACGGCCGGCGCGCTGCTGGGCGGTGCGCTGGTGCTGGCTGGCGGGCTGGTGGTCGTGCTGTCGGCGCGCGAGGCGTGAACATTGTGGGCGCGGCGCCCGTCCGTTAGGCTGCCGCCAATGCTGAAGCCCGCCCTCGCAGTCGCGATCACCCTGTGCGCCCTGGTCGGCCCCGCCGGCCTGGCCCTGGCAGAGGCCCCGCCCCCGATCGTGCTCGCCAAGCTCGAGGTCAAGCCGCGCAGGGGCAAGGCGCCCCGCGCCGAGTACTGGGTGCGTCGAGGGCTGCCCGGCCTGTACGGCCGCATCGACGCCGAGTGCTTCCAGCCCGCGCTGCAGCAGAGGCCCAAGCTGACCGGCAAGCTGGTGCTGCGCTTCAAGCTGGGCGGAGATCACGTGCTGCGCTCGGTCAAGGCCGACGCCGACAGGTTCAAGCTGCCCAGCTTTCGCGCCTGTGTGGTCAAGGTCGTGGCCGCCACCGTGCACGGCATCCCGCCCGATCCGCCCTACGATCCCGACCTGCCTGGCGCCTACGTGGAGACTGATCGGACCCCGCCGCCGGCCGTTGCGCTGCCGCTCAGCGTCGCCCTGCACCTCGTGTTCACCGCGCCGCCGGTGCCGGTGGCCTCGCCGACCCCGACCCCGTCGCCCGCGCCGGGGAAGGACAGGTGCAAGAACAACCCGGCGGGCTGCAAGAGCAAGGGCTGCCCGAGCGGCATGGTGTGCGACACCAAGCAGTCGTGCATCCCGTCGTCATGCGGCTGCGACTCCGCTACCGGCAACTGGACCTGCACCGCCGACTGTGGCGGCGGCATGTGCGTGCCCGCGGGCAGCACCGGGCGCCCGCCCAACCCCAAGACGCCGCCGCTGCCCCCGGGCTGAGGCTGAGGTCCGGGTCGAGGCAACCAAGTCGGGTGAGGCCGGGTCAGGACCCCGGTGCCAGCGATCACAGTGCGGCTTTTGTCGTTGAAGGAATCGCCGCGAGCGGGCACTCATCTGGGGAGCGTGTCCTCGCCCATGACTCGTCGTGTCCGCCACCTGGTCGTCCTGTCGCTGCTGCTGGGCAGTGCGCTGGCGCGCGCCGAGCAGGTGCAGCGCACCTCGCCGCTGGCAGGGCAGCCCGCGGGCGCTGGCCCGCACACACCGCTGGTGCTCGATGGTGAGCTGGTGTTCGGGCTGCCGGCGGCGCTGCCGACCGGGCTGAGCAGCGGCCTCGGGGTCGGCTTCACCATGGGCGGCGCGCTGGCCTGGGGCGGTCGCCTGGTGTGGTCCAGCGCGACCGAGTTCGCGACCGACTGGGAGGTCCGCCATGACGATGTCCGCCTGCGCCTGGAGGGTGTCGCGCAGCGCGCGGTCGGGCGCGGCAACCTGGCGCTGCGCCTGGGCCTCGGGCCCACGGTGGTGCGCGAGGCGCGCACCCGCAACCAGGGGGCGCGGGCCGGGCTGTCGGGCGACCAGCTGACGCAGACGGCCTGGACCACGCTGGCCGGCACCGAGCTCGAGCTGGTGGTCACGCTGAGGCTGGCCAGCGCCTGGTCGCTGGTGGTCAGCGGCGGGCCGAGCTACCACGTCATCGACGGGCAGATCGACCTCGGCTGGCTGGGCGCGCTGGGGGTGGCATGGCGACGCTGAGGTCAGCGCAGGCGCTTGGGCTGCTGGCGGCCGCCGGGCTGCTGGGCGGGTGCAGCGATCTGAAGGGGCTGTCGGGCGAGGCTCCCGCGCTGGCGCGCATCGAGATCGCGATCGCGGGCGACGTGCTGGCGGTGCGCCCGCCCAACGACGTGCCGCCGCGGCTGCGGGTGGCGCTGGTGTGGGGCGCGCAGTGGCTGCCCGAGACCAGCTGTGTGCTGCCCCCGGAGTCGACCGAGGTCGCCGCGGTGATGGCGGCGGGCTGTCGCGATCCGTTCGGCTTCGTGCCCTTCCGTGTCGGCGGCACCGCGCCGGTCGACGACCAGGGGCACGCCAGCATCGAGCTGCACGATCTCCCCGCGGCCGACGTCATGGTCGGCGGCGTCACCGCGCGGGTGGCCTACGCCAGCCTGGTGCTGTTCGACGATCGTGACGGCTCCGGCACGCTGGAGCTGCGCCGCTCGGCGCGCGACTTCCAGGATCCGGGCGCCGAGCCCGACCCCGATCCGTCGCAGGTCCCCGACACCGTGCTGGGCGCCAGCCTGGTGTCGATGACCGAGCCCGACGAGCGCATCGCCTTCCGCGAGGGCGGCTTCGATCCCAATGCGGCGTTCTATCCGCGCGTGGGCTGCGAGCCGCCGCCGAAGGGCTTCTCGGTGCTGGCGGCCGGGGGCTTCTCGTACATGGCGGCGCTGCTGGCGGTGCTGGACGGCAAGCTGCCCGAGCAGGATCCGGCGACCTGTCGGGTCAGCGCGCTGGCCGATGTGCGCGTGACCGTGCCGGTGCGGGCGCCCAGCGCCGAGCTGCGCCAGGTCGCGTGCCGGGGCCGCAGATCCACGGGCTTTCCGCGCTATCGCGAGCCTGACGCCGAGCTGGATCTGAGCCGGCGCACTTTCGCCTGCGCCAGCCTGCCCAGGACGGGCGGGGCGGATGGTGGGGTGGCGGTCGAGCACAAGCAGCTCCTGCTGGCGGATCCGGCGGACAACGTGTGCAAGGGGCTGTCACACATCATCCTGCGCGGCTGCAACAGCGACCCGGCGTGCGTGGTGCCAGAGTGGGACGTCACGGCGTCACCGCCGGATTGGTGGCCGTGCGGACCGTGAGAACCCTGGCCGCGCTGGCGGTCGTGATGCTGTCGCTGCGTGCGCGGGCCGAGGATGTCGGTCCGGTCGGGCCGAGCCCGAGCCCGAGTGCGAGCCCGAGCCCGAGCCCGAGTGCGAGTGCGAGTGCGAGTGCGAGTGCGAGTGCGAGCCCGAGCCCGAGCCCGAGTGCGAGCCCGAGCCCGAGTGCGCTGACCGAGCCGATCGTCCTCGACGAGAACCTGCAGCCGCTGACCAGCAAGCGGGGCGGCACGCGGACCTCGCTGGCCATCGAGTCGATCCGCGAGGCCTGGCGCAAGCCCGGCTTTCGCCTCGCGCTGGGCATGGGCTACGGCCGCTTCGAGGGCCTCGAGGGCGCGCCCAGCGGTCGCCTGCTCGGGGCCATCCTGCGCATGGGGGCGCGGCTGGATCGAGACTGGTCGCTGCTGTCGACCTTCCAGTATCTCGGCGCGTCCGAGGCGGGCGGCCTGTCGGCGCTGCGCTTCGCGGGCACCCTGGAGCCGACCTGGCACGTCACCGATCGCCTCAGCCTGGCGGTCGGGGTCGGCTTCGGCGGGCTGGTCGAGGGCCGCACCCTGCGCCCCGACCCCGAGCCGCACGGCAACGAGATCAACGACTCGATCACGCTGCCCACGGGTGGCACCCCGCTGCCGCGCTGCCAGGGGGTCGGCGTCGCGGGCGTGCTGCGCGCCGACTGGATGGCCGCCTTCAGCCGGCGCACGTCGACCGGCTTCGCCGCCGAGCTGCTGGGCCAGTGGACCGCCTGTGTCGATGACACCAACCGCATCGAACCCGACACCGGCGAGCCCATCGTGCGTCGCCAGTACTGGCCCCATGTCGGCCTGACCCTGTCGTGGCTGCTGCAATGGCGCTGACCCGACCCGCAGGACTGGCCTTGGCCCTGCTGCTGCTGGCGCCCGGGCTGGCGCGCGCGCAGTCCCCCGACGGCGGCGTGCCCACCCCCGACGGCGGCGTGCCCACCCCCGACGGCGGCGTCCCCGAGCTGGTGCCGCCGCGCGCCATCGTCGAGCCGGTGGTGCCCTATCCCGAAGGCGCCCCCGCGCACAGCACGCCCATCGTGGTCCAGGTCAAGCTGCTGGTCGGCGTCGACGGCACGGTGCAGAAGGTCGAGCTCATGTCGGCGCCGCAGCCACCGTTCGATGGCGCAGTGATGACCGCGGTGCTGCAGTTCCGCTTCCAGCCCGCGCTGTATCGCGGCAAGCCCGCGCCGGTCGCCATCACCTTCACGCACAGCTTCCTGCCGCCGGCGCCGCCCGATCCCACGCTCGACCCCGACGCTGGCGTGCCCGTCGGCCCCGACGGTGGCGCCAGCGGCCCCGCGGCGCCCAGCGGCCCGCGCCTCGACTCGGTGCTGCGCGGCCGCCTGCTCGAGATGGGCACCCGCGGCTCGGTCGCCAACGCCACCATCACCGCGCAGACCGACGACTGGGCCACCAGCGTCGATCCCGACGACAGCGGCGCCTTCCGCCTCGCGCTGCCGTCGGGCCTGGTCCGCATCACCATCCAGGCCCCCGGCTACCTGCCCTTCGCGCAGAAGGAGCGCATGGTCAGCCGCCAGGAGCTGGTGGTCACCTACCTGGTCGAGCGCGGCAGCTACGACCCCTACCGCACCGTGGTCCGCGTCGAGGCCCGCCGCGAGGAGGTCTCTCGCGTCACCCTGCGCGGCCCCGAGATCAAGCAGGTCCCGGGCACCTTCGGCGATCCCTTCCGGGTGGTGCAAGCGCTGCCCGGGGTCAGCTCGATCGTGTCGCTGCTGCCGTTCCCCATCGTGCGCGGCGCCAGCCCCAGCTCGACCGGCTTCCTGCTCGACGGCACGCGGGTGCCGCTGCTGTACCACCTGCTGTCGGGCCCCAGCGTCATCCACCCCGAGTTCATCGACGAGATCCAGTTCTACCCGGGCGGCGCGCCGGTGCCCTACGGCGGCTATGTCGGCGGCATCATCGACGGCCGCACCCGCCGCGCGCGCGCCGACGAGAAGCTGCTCGACTTCGACGCCAACCTGCTCCTGAGCGGCGGCCTGGTGCGTCGCCCCATCAAGGCGCTGGGCGCGACCTTCACCGCCTCGGGGCGCTATGGCTACCCCGGCCTGCTGCTCAGCCTGGCCACCAACGAGGCCTCGCTGCAGTACTGGGACTACCAGCTGCGCCTCGACGGCGGCACCCCGCGCAAGGGCTGGACGGTGTTCGCCTACGGCGCGCGCGATCAGCTCGACACCGTGGCGCCCGACGCCGATCCCGCCGATCCGACCCCGCCGCTGGAGCCGTCGCTGATCCTCGGCTTTCACCGCCTCGACACCCGCATCCATCGCGGCAGCGGCAAGTGGGACGCGCTGTACCGGCTCGTCCTGGGCCAGGATCGCACCCTCAGCGGGGACAGCAACGTGACCATGTGGCTGGTCGAGCCCTCGACCAGCGTGCGCTACCTGGCCAGCAAGCAGCTGGCGCTGTCGTTCGGCGTCGAGGGCGCCTACCACGACACCACGCTGGGCACGCCGCTGGGCAGCGGCGACGGCGCCAGCCTGAGCGACACCGTCGGCAACATCGAGACCCTGTACTCCGGCGGCGCGCTGACCGAGGCGCTGTGGCGCCCGAACCCGCGCTGGCTGCTGCGCCCCGGCGTACGCGTCGACGTCATGAACGACGGCGAGACCACCACCAGCAGCGTCGATCCGCGCCTGACCGCGCGCTACCGGCTGACCGCGCGCACCCCCGCGCAGGAGAGCCAGGCGACCTGGCTCAAGGGCGGCCTCGGGATCTATCACCAGCCGCCGCGCTTCGTGGTGCCGCTGCCCGGCCTCGACACCATGCCGCTGAAGTACGGCCTCCTGAAGTCGATCCAGGCCAGCGTGGGCGCCGAGGTGCCGCTGGCGAGTCGCCTCGGGCTGACGGTCGAGGGCTACTACAACCACATGGATCCGACCATCTTCGATCTGTCGATCAACCAGGAGGACATCAACCGCGAGGCCAACGGCTCGCTGATCCCCGATCCGACCATGCCGCCCGAGACGCGCCAGCAGGACGTGCTCGACCGGCTGACCGAGCCGCAGACCGGGCGCTCCTACGGCCTCGAGATGCTGCTGCGCCGCGAGGCCCGGAGCGGCCTCTACGGCTGGCTGTCCTACACACTGTCACGCAGCGAGCGCAAGCGTGACGGCGCCTGGGTGCCCTACGACTTCGATCGCACCCACCTGCTCAACCTGGTCGCCGGCCTGCCGCTGCCGCGCAACTGGGACCTCGGCGCCCGCCTGCAGTACCAGTCCGGCAAGCCGGTCACCACCACCAGCGGCTACAACACCGCCCGCACCGACGGCTACGTGCGCATCGACCTGCGCGTCGACAAGCGCGCGGTGTGGAACAGCTGGCTGCTCGACTTCTATGTCGACATCATCAACGTGGCGCTGCTCCCCGAGGAGGTCAGCCCGGGGAATAATTTGAGGTTCGTGCTGCCGACGATCGGCGTGCGCGGGAGGTTCTGAGGGTTCGGACAAACAGGCGACAGACTCGGCCGACGCCGGGGCGTCGACCACGGTTCGGCGAAAATAGGCGCGGGGCGGTAAGTCGTGTACTCCTCGAACGAGGTTGCCGTTAGAGGTCGAACATTTGCCTCG
>JADYYK010000160.1 GCA_020853705.1 Deltaproteobacteria bacterium | reverse complement strand
GATTCGTCACATCTCGGCGGCCCCGCATTGCAGCGAGGCCGCTCGGGCATGGCGAACTGAACGAGCAGCGTTGTCGCCACCGCCACGGGCGGCTCGGACGGGCGGCTCGGGTTGGCGGCCGAGGACGATGGGTGCCTCGGCCGCCCGACCGGAAGCGCACCCGCCACGACGCGCCTGGGCTGGCTTCAGGCGCGACGAGGGGCGGCCCCTGGAGAAGCCGGCCCTCGATGCAATCCGGGGCGACTGAGATGTGACGAATGATGAGCGCCGAGCCGTCGTGTACCGTGCCCCCATGGGGCAGCCCACCACCGTGATTCCCACCCTGGAGACCGCGCGCCTGCGCCTGCGCGCGCACCGGGTCGACGACCTGCCGGCGTGCATCGCGATGTGGGGCGACCCGGTGGTGACGCGCCACATCGGCGGCCGCCCGTTCACCCGCGAGGAGACCTGGGGTCGGGTGCTGCGCTATGCCGGCCACTGGGCGCTACTCGGCTTTGGCTACTGGGTCATCGAGGAGCTGGCGTCACGGCGCTTCGTGGGCGAGATCGGCTTCTCCGACTTCAAGCGTGACCTGGCCATGGACCTCGGCGGCGCGCCCGAGATCGGCTGGGCGCTGGCCACCGGGGCGCACGGGCAGGGCTACGCGACCGAGGCGGTGCGCGCCGCGCTGGCCTGGGCCGAGCTGCGCTTCCCGACCCCGCGCACGGTGTGTCTCATCGATCCCGATAACCTGGCGTCGCTGCGCGTGGCCGAGAAGTGCGGCTATCGCGAGCTCGCGCGCGTCACCTACAAGGGGCTGCCCACGCTGCTGCTGGAGCGCTGAGCGGCGTCCTGAGTCACCTGACGTAGCGTGCGGCAAATCGCCGCGGACAGCGCAGCTTTCGTGCGCCCGTGCGCCGGTTGTGCAACCATGGTCGGGTTCATGGACGACCTGGCCGGCAAGAGCTTCTGTCGACGCTGCAACGCCTGGGTCGAGGTGGCGCACCAGCACAGCCCTTCGGGGCGCATCCAGCTCGGCCGCTTGACCAGCAGCAACCTGGTCAACAGCCGGGAGCGCGTGCGCGGTCGACTCCAGGTCGTCAACCGTGAGCGCTGGCTGGACGGCGAGCGCGTGCGCGACGGCGACCGGCTCGAGCTGCTGCTGGCCGGGGGCAACTGGGTCGAGGGGCGCATCCGCGGCGGCGACCAGTCGGCGCCGACCCTGGAGATCGAGCTCGGCGGCAGCTGGGAGTCGACCCACGGTCGCGAGGAGCCGGTGACCGCGTTCATCACCCTCCCGGGCGACGCCACCCTGCGCTGGAGCCAGGTCCGCGAGCTGGCCGAGGGCAGCTTCGACGGCGCGGCTGGCCGCGAAGACGACTGAACCGGCTCGGCCCCGCCACGTCGCGCGAGCGAGCCAGGACTAAGGGTGCAGCACGCAGCCGCCGACGACCTCGCCGGTCCACTTGGCGCGCATCGCGGCCTTGAAGTCGCCCAGCGGGAACCGGTGTGAGACGTGCGGCACGAGCTGCCCCGACGCCGCCCACTCCATGATGCGGGCCAGCCGCGGCGGGCGCAGCGAGGGATCCTTGATGGTGCCGATCACGGTCGGGCAGCCCAGCACGTCGAGCCCCTTCATCATCATCAAGTTGGTCGGCAGCGCGTTGGCGTTGGGGGCGCCGCGCTGGCCCCGACCGCGCGCCACGAACGGCGTCCCGGCCCAGCCCACGATGAGGAAGCGCGCGCCGAAGTTCACGCAGCGCATGGCCGCCAGCGACAGCTCGCCGCCGACCCCGTCATAGACCACGTCGACGCCGCGGCCGCCGGTCAGCTCCTTGACCTCGTCATGAAACGGACGCACGCCGCCCTCGGGCGTGCCCGTGGCGATGACGTGGTCGGCGCCGTGCGCGCGCACGATCTCGAGCTTGGCCGGCGAGCGCCCGGTGGCGATGACCTTGGCGCCCATCAGCTTGGCGATGTGCACCGCGGCCAGACCGGTGGAGCCCGAGGCGCCCAGGATGAGCACGGTCTCGCCGGCCTGCAGGCGCCCGCGCGTGACCAGGCAGTGATAGGCGGTCTCGTAGTTGCCGAGCAGGTTGCAGGCCTGGTCGTAGCTCAGCTTGCCGGGCAGGCGATGCACCGCCTCGGCGGGCGCCACCGCGTACGACGCGAAGCCGCCCCAGGCCTGGTAGGCCCCCGTCGAGCGCGGCCCGGCCAGGAAGCCGTCGACCAGCACGGCGTCGCCCACGGCCGCCCGCGCGCCGACCTCGGGGCCGACCCAGACCACCTCGCCGGCGTACTCCAGGCCCGGCGTGTAGGGCGGTTTCGGCATGTGCTGGTACTGCCCGCTGGTCATCAGCAGGTCGACCCAGCCCACCGACGCGCTGCGCACCGCGATGATGACGTCGCGCGAGCCCAGCGTGGCCGGCTCGGGGGCCGGCTGCGGCACCAGGGTGGCGAAGCTCTCGATGGCCTGCAGCGGCTCGTCGCCGAACTCGGACACCACGACGCGCTGACCCACGGGGAGGGAGGTGGACATGGGAGCGCAATGTAGCGGATCGGCGCCGCGCCGCGGCACGCACGTGCTAGCTTGGGACCATGATGCTGCGCGGGTTCGCGGTGGTGCTGGTCGGGGTGGCGCTGCTCGGCTGTGGCGACGACGACGATGGCGGCGGGGGCGGGGGCGACGGCGGCGGGGGCGGCGCCGACTCATCGATCGTCGGCCCCGGCGCGCCGCGCTACCAGGAGCGCGACGAGGTCGGCAACGGCGTCAAGGCTGGCGCCGAGGCCACCAGCTTCACCGTCGATGGCGCCGGCTTCGTGCTCGAGGGCCAGTTCGAGGCCAGCATGGCGACCACCGATCAGTACCGCTTCAACACCGGCAGTTTCGGCGGCGCGACCCAGCCTGACTTCCCCGGCATCGACGCCTTCGTCTATGTCGGCAGCGAGCGCTTCGGCACCGGGCAGACCGAGGTGCGCCTGACCCTGGACGCCATCGCCAATGACGGCTTCTCGACCCTGAGCCTGGGCGGCTTCAGCAACGCCGCGGTCCGCGCGGGGTCGACTATGCCCTCGGCGTCAGCACCGGCGCGACCCGCCTGCTGGGCAAGAGCTACCGCATCGAGGTCCGCGGCCACACGCCCTGACCTGGCGGGGTTGTCGCGACCCGGGCGTGTCGACCGCCCGCAAGCTGGCGAGACCCGGTGGTCGCCGTGCTGGCCCTGTGGTTGCACCAGAGGCGGACATGCGAGATGGCACGAGGACGGGGCTGGTCGTGGTGGCGCTGCTGCTGGCGGGCTGTGGCGAGGAAGACGACGTCGGGGCGCGCTGCCCGCTGCGCCAGTCGCTCGAGCTGCGCAGCGGCGAGCCGCCCGTGACCGGCACCCTGCTGAGCTGCAGCCCCGCCGTGGAGAGCCAGTCGGTGCAGGCCTGCCCGGGCGACCGTGGCGACCCGCTGCTGCCCGGGGCCAGCGCGGGGCAGTCGTGCGGCGCCATCGCCATCAACCTGCGCATGCGCGGCCCCGCCCTGTTCCTGCACACGGTCACGCTGTACCTGTACCGTGACGACGACGCCATCGTGGGCGCCGCGGCGACCATCGTGGCGCCCTGCGACGACTCGCCCTGTGGCTCGGGCACGCGTGACGCCATCGGCGGCTGGGTGGCGCCCGATCGCCTCAGCGCCACCGGGCGCAACAGCGGCACCGTGCACCTGGAGTTCGGCTGGGTCACCGTGGATGGCACCTACGACACCGGCGCGCCGTGAGTGTTATCGTGAGCGCAGGCCATGGTGACCGCGCTCAAGTGTCCGCATTGCAGCGCCGCGCTGCCCACGCCGACCCCGGGCGCCAGCTTCCTGCAGTGCAGCTTCTGCGGCGGAGTGGCGCAGCTGGCCATGCCCACGGCGGTGGCGCCGGTGGCCGCGCGCGAGGCGCAGCCGGTGGTGCCCAACGGGCCGACGCGCGATGACCTGAAGCGCTTCGTGGATGCCTTCACGGTGGCGCTCGGCGCCGGTGAGCCCTTCGTCGGCGCGCTGCAGACGGCGGCGCGCGGGGCGCTGGCGGGTTTCGGCGATCAGACCGCGATGGCCTTCGGCGTCGCGCACCTGGCCCTCGACTTCGAGCGCGACAGCGGCGCCAGGGTGCAGCACGACGGCCAGGTGGTGTCGCGCCTGGCCGAGGCCTGGTACAAGGCCGCCAACGAGGTGGCGCGCGGCGGCGGGACCGAGGTCAACCTGCCCTTCCTGACCGCGACCGAGAGCGGCCCCAAGCACCTCCTGCGAGCGGTGACCGCCGCCGACCTGGCGCGCATGACCAGCGGGCCGCCCAGCGTGGCCGCCGCGGCGCCGGCCCCGGAGCCAGCCCCGCCCGAGCCCGAGCCCAAGAAGAAGAAGAAGGGCTGGTTCTGGTAGTCAGCGCGCGATCGCGCGCGGCAGCAGGAAGGGGTAGCTCTTGCGCCGGATGGCGCGCTGCCAGAAGCGATCGGCGCGGCGCAGCCACAGCATGACCGCCCACATGCGGGCGTCGCGGGCATAGTCGCGCGTGGCCTCGGCGGCGGTGATGGGCGCGGCTGCCGGCTCGACGGCGGCCAGCGCGGCGTTGGCGACGCTGAGCAGGGCCGGCTGCCAGCCCTGCAGGCGCTCCTTGACCAGGTTGGCGCAGATGTCGCGCAGCACGCTGCGGCGCTGGTGGTAGCGCCGCACGATCCCGGGCAGCACGAAGCGCCGGATGGGCGCGCGCAGCGGCGCCGGATAGGCGGCCAGGAACAGCGCGGGATCCAGCTCGGTGCTGCCGTCGGGATGCGCCAGCAGCGGCGTGGTCACGTCGAGGTAGCACAGCTGGCCATCCCGCAGCGCCCAGTTGGACAGCTGGGCGTCGAGGCCGACCGCGGCCGTCACGGTGGCGCACGCCAGCTCGGCGACCTCGCGCAGCAGCCGCAAGCCCTCGGCCGGCGTGGCGCGCGCCAGCACCCGCGGCAGCAGCGCGTCCGCGGCCAGCGCGGGCTGCACGCAGTAGCCGACACAGCTGCCGTCCGCGCGGTCGACCCGCTGCAGCTGGGTCGGCAGCGGGGTCACCCCGGCGGCCTCGAGCGCGGCCAGGTAGCGGCGCAGCGTCCCGGCGTAGCGCTCGAAGGCGGCCACGCTGGCGAACACCGGCAGGCGCTTGGCGGCGACCTCCGGCGCAAGTGCGGCGCCGCCGTCGGGCCAGCCCAGCACCAGCGACATCTCGCCGTGGCCGAGCACGCACAGGCCGTCGTCGCTGCCGCGCGCCAGGCAGGCCTCGACGCGCGCCTCCAGGGCGACGAGCTCGTGCGCCGGGATCACGACAGCGCCTCGCACAGCGCCGCGATGATGGCGTCGGCCTCGGCGTCGGTGATGGTCAGCGCCGGCAGGAGCTGCACCACCGCGGTGTCATGGTTGGCCCACAGCGCGAAGATGCCGTGCTCGAGCAGCTTGCGCGTCGCCGGCGGTGCGGCGCCCGGTGCGCCGAGGTCGAGGCCCATGAACAGCCCGCGCTGGCGCAGCTTCACCGGCAGCCCGGCCAGGCCGCGCTGGAAGCGCTCGCCCAGCGCGGTCACGCGCGCGAGGAAGCCGGGCGCCAGGGTGACGTCGAGCATGGCCTCGGCGGCCACGCAGCCGAGCTCGGCGCCACCGAAGGTCGAGATGTGGATGAAGGGGTGCTCGTCGAAGAAGCCATGCAGTTCGGCGGTCATCAGCGTCGCGGTCAGCGGGTACATGCCACCCGACAGCCCCTTGCCGGTGGTCAGGAGGTCGGGCGTGACGCCGTCCTGCTGGTAGCCCCAGAAGGTCCCGGTGCGCCCCAGGCCAGTCTGCACCTCGTCGAGGATGAGCAGCGCGCCGTGCTGGTGCGCCAGGTCGGCGGCGGCGGCCAGGTAGCCGGGGTCGGGCAGCGCCATGCCCAGGGTGGCCGGGATGGTCTCCAGCAGCACCGCCGCGCTGTCGCCAACGCCGAGCTCGCGGGACAGCGCGCCGAGATCGTTCCAGGGCACCTGCACGAAGCCGGGCGGGTTGGCCCCGAACGGGCGCCGGTAGGCCGGATCGCCCGCGGCCAGCGCCAGCCCGGTGTGGCCGTGATAGCCGCCATGGGCCGAGATGATCTTGGGCTTGCCGGTGCGCGCGCGCGCGACCTTGATGGCCAGATCGTTGGCCTCGCCGCCGCCCACGCCGAAGACCACGCCGGGCAGGCGGCCGTCGGTGGTCGCGGCCAGGCGCGCGGCCAGGTGCGCGCGCAGCCCTGACACCAGGTGGTGGTTGCCGATGTCGAGGTGCTCGAGGGCGTCCTTCAGCGCGGCGACCACCGCGGGCGGCCGGTGGCCCAGGTTGAAGGTGCCGCCGTTGCAGTGGCAGTTCCACAGCCAGCGTCCGCTGTAGGCGTCGGCGAAGCGGGCGCCCTCGCGCTGCCCCATCACCAGCTCGCCGCCCTGGCCGGCGAACAGGGCGCGCAGCAGGTTGACCTTGCCGCGGTTGACGTGGCTGGCGAAGGCCTCGGAGGCCTCGGCGCGGGTGGCGTAGGGCTGGCTGAACGGCGTGGCGGGGGCCTCGGGCGCTGTGCGGGCGGACATGCTGTCTCCTGCTGCTTGATTGTTTGAACGCGCAATCAACTTATTGCCAAAGATAGATTGCGCAGTCAATCAATTTTTGTCAGGGTGAGGCCATGGGACGCCCCAGCCTGGCGGTGCAGCGCCGCGAACAGATCCTCGAGGCCGTCGACCGCTGCCTGCTCGAGCACGGCCTGGCCGGCACCACGGTGGCCCGCATCGCCCAGGCCGCCAGCGTGCAGCCCAGCCTGATCGCCCACTATTTCGGTAACAAGGACGCCGTGGTGCGCGCCGCGGTGGAGCGCACCCTGGGCCGCTTCCGCGCCGGCTTCGAGGCCGCCCTGGCCAGCGTGCCGGCGGCCGGCCAGCTCGACGCCCTGCTCGACGTCCTGTTCGACGGCAGCCTGGCCGCGCCCGCCTTCGGCCGCATGGTCGATGTGCTGATCGCCGACGCCCACTTCGACGCCACCACGCGCGGGCACGTGCGCCAGCTGTACAGCGACTTCGAGGCGCTGCTCGAGCGCGCCGTGCACGCCAGCCACCCACGCCTGTCGCCGCGTCGCCGCGCCGACCTGGCCTATGGCCTGCTGTGCCTGGCCGACGCCAACAACACCTTCAGCTGCATCGGCTTCGCTCCCACGCACCACGCCCAGGCGCGCCGCATGGCCGACCTCTTGATCAGCGCCCTGCTCGCCCCGCGCGCCGCCTGAGCTACCAGCGCGGTGCCGCCGGTCCCACGGTGTCGGCGACCTCGCGCACCAGCTTGATGTACGCCGCCAGCAGCGCTACCGCGGCCGCCAGCAACAGGACGCCCAGCAGCACCATGGTGCCCACACCACCGGTGCGCGCCCCCAGCAGCTGCATCCGGCTCGACAGCAGCGGCATCGCCACCAGCAGCGCCAGCAGACCGCCCCCGATGCGCAGCGCGCGCCCCGCGGCGTCGGGCACGCCGACCGTGCCGCCGACCCGCGCCAGCGCCCGCAGCATCGCCAGCAGCGCGGCCACGCCGATGACCTGACCGAACAGCGACAGCACCGGGGCCACCTGCTGCACCACCTGGGCCCGCTCCATGATGCTGCCGCGGCCCCAGAACAGCCCGATCACCAGCACCAGGCCGTGCGCCTCGAGCAGCAGCGGCGCCATCACCAGCCCCAGCGCCAGGTGCGGCATCAGCCCGCCGCCATCGACGCTGGACCAGGCGAAGCGCGCCGTCGCCGCGATGAGGCCGACGCCGATCACGAACGTCGCCAGCGGCCCCACCACCATGACGAACTTGAGCAGGTCCAGCGAGCGCGCCCGCGCCGCCGCCACCGTCAGCACGGCGACCCCGACCAGCACCACCACACGCGCCAGCATCGCCCCGGCGTGGCCGCGCAGCGCCAGGCCCGCCTGCGCGCGCCGCTCCGCCACCCGGGTCACCGCGACGCAGCGCAACAGCAGCCAGGCGTACAGCGCGGTGGCGACCACCAGCAGGGCCAGCAGGCCGCCGTAGACCAGCAACACCTGGCTGCTGTTGCGCCAGTTCGGCAGCCAGTCGGCGTAAGCCAGCAGATACGGCAGCAGCGCGCGCAGCACCATCGGCGCCCACAGCCAGTGCTGCGTGCGCGCACCGCGGGTGTGGCCGCCCAGCGCGAGCGCCGCCCCCAGCAGGCCCAGCCCCGCTGCCTCGCTCACGCCCTGGGCCAGATAGATCCAGCGCGAGAGGCGGAACCAGCTCAGCGTGGGCTGCAGGAGCTCGGCGCGCGCCAGGCTGTCATGGCCGACCAGCACCAGATCGATGACCAGCGCCAGGCCCAGCGCCGCCGCCGCCGCCAGCGCCAGGCCGCGATCGCGCGCCAGTGTGACCTGGCCGTAGCGCAGCGCCGCCCCGGTGAGCAGCCACATCGGCGGCAGCACCAGCAGGCGGAACGCCTCCTGGGACCCGCGCAGCCAGCCCGGCAGCTCCGGGTAGGGACGACTGGCCAGGTAGTGAAGCTGCAACAGCGATGAGGCCGCATACAGGATCTGCAGCCCCGCCAGCACCAGCCAGGCCGCCAGCATCGCGCGCAGCGCCACGCCGAGGCCGCGCTCGGCTTCATGGGCCTCGGGATTCATCTTTTGATTGCCATCCGCCCCTGACCTGGTGCTAAGAATGCCGCCGCTCGGGCGAGGAAAAAAGAGGGATGGTCATGCGGGTGTCTCGGATCGTGGCGACGGTGTGGACGGTGATGGTGGTGGCGGTGGCGCTGGTGGCAGCGGGCTGCAACAGCGAGGATTCGCCAGGCAACGGCCCTGGGGTCGACGGCGGGCCCGATCCGACGCCGGAGCCCACGCCCGATCCGACCGACGATCCGACGCCCAGCCCGACCCCGAGCCCGACGCCGTCGCCGTCGAGCGGCCCCGACGCTGGCGTGGTCACCGGCAACAACCGCCCCGTGGGCGAGGCCTGCACCGCCAGCAGCCAGTGCGCCGGTGGCGCCGCCGCGCGCTGCATGGGCTGGCCCGACGGCTACTGCACGGTGACCGGCTGCGGCACCTGCCCGACCGGCAGCGAGTGCTTCGAGTTCACCGACATGACCTTCCGCTGCCTCAAGAGCTGCAGCACCCGCAGCGACTGCCGCGCCGGCTATGCCTGTGACACCGACGGCGTGTGCACCCCGGGCTGCACCGCGACCAGCTGCGGCGCCGGCGAGGTCTGCCGCGCCGACGGCCTGTGCGGCACCCCGCCGTGCACGCCGACCAGCTGCGGTGCCGGCCTGATGTGCGCCGCCAGCGGCGACTGCATCGTCAGCACCACCGGCGGCCCCGGCGCCGGCCCCGGCCCGACCTGCACCCTGCCCGCGCGCGACTGCACCGCGGGTTCGCTGTCGTGCGGCCAGATCGTCGCCTTCGAGCCCGACATGGGCCCTGGCTACTACGACTATCCGATCAACGGCGAGACCGTCAGCAACCAGTACCGCAGCTATGCGCGCCGCGATCTGATGATGCTGGTGCAGTACGCCGCCGCCTACGTGCAGTGCAAGGCGGTCGGCTGGGCCGGCGGCAACGGCCAGCCCCTGGGCCTGGGTGACATGAGCGAGGCCAACGGGGCCATCCCGGGCACCTCGATCGGGCAGCCCGGCCACCCGATGGGGACGCACACCAACGGCTTCGACATGGACATCGCCTATTTTCAGCTCACCGGGGCCAACAACTTCCTGCGCCCGATCTGTCCGTACACCCTGAACGGCGTCGACCAGAGCCACTGTGTCGGCGCGCCCAACAACCTCGACCTGTGGCGCAGCGCCCTGTTCATCGGCGCCCTGCTCAGCTACCCCAAGACGCGCGTCATCGGCGTCGACGGCAAGGTCGGTCCGCTGGTCAAGAGCGCGCTGACCACGCTGTGCGCCAACAACTGGCTGCCCGCGGCGTCGTGCAACGCGATGAACAAGCTGGCCTTCGAGCCTACCGACATGGGGCTGGGGTGGTTCGTGTTCCACCACCACCACCTCCACGTGTCGATCTCGCAGTAGACTCCCGCCATGGCTGACGGGGCCGACACCAAGCTGACGCCGTGGTGGCAGATCATCGCCATCCTGGTCGGTGTCGCGGTGGTCACCGGGTTGACCCTGGGCCTGCTACGCGAGGCGCTCGGGCTGAGCGCCGGCAACGCCACCGTGGCCGTCGGGGCCGCGGTGGGCGGGGTCGGGGCCATCCTGATCGGGCGCCGGCGGGCGCTGCAGGCGCAGCAGCAGAAGAAGTAGCTGCGCAAGAAAGGGACAGTGCGCAGCTTGCTGCGCTACTGGACCAGCACGAACGAGCGCCCGATGCGCATCCCGAGCTCCATGGTGATGGCCGGGTTGGTCAGTGGATCGCAGATGATCTGGCCGCCCGAGGCCACCGCGCCGTCGAGCAGGTTGCCGGCGAACCAGCTGCCGACATCGACGTCGACCACGAAGGCGACGTCGTTGTCGACCGACAGCTCGCGACCCACGGTGGCGCGCAGATCGACCGGGAAGCCGCGCATCATGGCGAGCCGGACCTGGAACGGAGTGCCGCGCCAGGTACCGTTGATCACGACGTTTTCGTAGGCCAGCTGGACCCGGCTGTAGATCCCGGGCGGCAGCATGAAGTCGCGCCGGACCCCGCCATCCAGGGCGTCGAAGGCGAGGTCGTTGGGGGGTGGCGGGCCAGGCGGCGGAGGGGCGTTGCCGAACACCCCGATGTGCGAGAGCCGCATGGTGGCCGAGGTCAGCTGCAGCTCGGGGACGCTGGCGGGCAGCGGGATGAAGGTGACGCTGAGCTCGCCAGCGCGCGGCCGATCGTCAGGGCCGCCACAGCCCGCCAGGCCGCCCAGCAGGGCGACGGCCACGGCGACGATGGTGACGGGGGCCTTCATGCAGGCACTCATCATGCAACGTCGATACCGGAGTGACCGCACGACAGACGGGAATCCTACTACGGGGCCTCGCGGGATCGTACACTCTGCGCAGCGAGTGGAATCACGTGGGCGGGGACACCACGATCGACGCCGGGCACACGGACGGTGACGCCGGTCCGCGGCGCGCCTATCTGGTCGTGCGCGAGGGTGCCGGGACCCAGGTCATCGACCTCGACGACGGCGCCGACATCCTGTTCGGACGCTCGCCCGAGGCCACGGTGCGGCTCGAGGACGGCAAGGCCTCGCGCGAGCACGCCCGGGTGCTACACCGCGCTGGCGAGCTGAAGCTGGTAGACCTCGGCGGGCGCAACGGCACGCTGCTCAACGACGAGGTGGTGCGCGGGCAGACCCGGGTGCTGCGCTCGGGTGATCGGGTGCGCATCGGGGCGGCCGAGATCCTGGTGGCGGAGAGCGCCGGGGTGTCGAGCCGGATCGGCGGGGCGCGGCTGGAGGCGGAGCTCGGCCAGCTGCTGGCCAGCGCCGGCCGGGCGGCGCTGCTCAGGCTGGCGGTGGGCCCCGAGCAGCTGGGCAAGGTGTCCGCCGCGCTGGCGGACCCGGTGCTGCTGGAGATCCAGCGCGATGGTGACTATGCCTGCTTGCTGGCGGATGCCGGGGCGGGGCCGGCGGTGCTGGCGGCGCTGCAGCGGCTGTTGCCGGCGGCGCGGGTGGCGCTGGTGCAGGCGCCCGGGGATGGCGTCGCGGCCGAGGCGCTGTGGCGGCGGGCGGGTGAGCTGCTGGCGGGGCCTGCGCGGGCGCCGGGGGCGGCGGCTGGGGTGCCGGCTGCCGCGCCCGCGCCGACGGCACCCCCGGGGGTCGTCGTGGGCGACCCGGCGATGGTCAGGGTGTTCGAGCTGGTGCGCAAGGTGGCGGCCACGCCGACCACGGTGCTGATCCTGGGCGAGACCGGTGTCGGCAAGGAGGTCATCGCCGAGCAGCTGCACCGGCAGAGCCCGCGCGCCAGCGGGCCGTTCGTGCGGTTGAACTGCGGCTCGCTGCCGGAGAGCCTGCTCGAGAGCGAGCTGTTCGGCCACGAGAAGGGCGCCTTCACCGGGGCCGACCGGCGCAAGCTCGGCTATGTCGAGGCGGCCGCGGGGGGCACCCTGTTCCTGGACGAGATCGGCGAGCTGACCGCGTCGATGCAGACGCGCCTCCTGCGCGTGCTGGAGAGCCACCGCTTCATGCGCGTGGGCGGGCGCGAGGAGATCGCCTGTGACGTGCGCGTGGTGGCGGCGACCAACCGCGACCTCGAGGCCGAGGCGCGCGCCGGGCGCTTCCGCGAGGACCTGTACTTCCGGCTGTCGGCCTTCGTGCTGAAGATCCCGCCGCTACGCGAGCGCCCCGCCGAGGTCGAGCTCTTGGCCGAGCTGTTCGCGCGCCAGTTCGCGCGCCGCATGAACGTGGCGGCGCCGACGCTGGGGGCCGACGCGCTGGCGCTGCTGCGCCGCCACGCCTGGCCGGGCAACGTGCGCGAGCTGCGCAACGCCATGGAGTATGCCGCCGTGCTGGCGGAGCGCGGCGTGCTCGACGCCGCCTGTCTGCCCGACAGCGTGCGCGCGGCGGCCGATGCGCCGGCGCCGCCGGCCGGGCAGATGCGGCGCCAGATCGCCGACCTGGAGCAGAAGTCGATCCTCGACGCCCTCGACGCCGAGAACGGCAACCAGACCCGGGCCGCGCGGCGCCTGGGGATCTCGCGCCGGGCGCTGCTGTACAAGCTCGAGAAGTACGGCATTCGCGGCTAGTTCTGCTTCACGGCGTGTAAAGCTCGGCGGTCGCCGCGCCGCCCACCAGCAGCACGGTGCCGTCGCACAGCGAGAGCGCCGCGTGGTCGCCGCGCGCGCTGCCGAGGTCGATCTCGCTGACGAACCCGACCCCGCTGGTGAAGATCTCGACCGACCGCAGCGGGTTGCCCGCGGCGTCGAAGCCGCCGGCGATGAGGACGCGACCGTCGTCGAGCACGGTGGCGGTGTGGCCGCGCCGCGCCGCCGCCATGGTGAAGGTGGTGGTGGTGCGGGTGACCAGGTTGAAGACCTCGGCGCTGGCCAGCGGCTTGCCATCGCTGCCCTGGCCGCCCGTCAGCAGGATCCCCGAGTTGTCGGGCAGCACCGACGCGGTGGCCCCGGCGCGCGCGGTGGCGAGGTGGGCGATCGGCGCCGCCGCGCTGGTGGCGCCGGTGGTGGGATCGAAGGCCTCGACCGAGTCGAGCACCAGATCGCCCGCGCCGCGCCCGCCGAACAGCATGGCGGTCCCGGCGGCGACCACCACGGCGTGCTCGCGGCGCGCCTCGGCCAGCGGGACGCCATCGCTGAGCTGGTAGGTGCCGTCGCTGAAGACGCGCACCAGCACCGTGGTCGAAAGCGGTGCGCCCGAGGTGCTGGCGGCGCCGCCGCTGACGAAGGCGCGCCCCTCGGACAGCTCGACGACCCGGTGGCCGACGCGGGCGTCCAGCCGGGGATCGGTGACCGGCACCAGCGTGCGCTGCGACTCGAGCAGGAGCTCGCCGCCGGCGATGGCGTCGCCGCTGGCAGAGACCCCGCCGACGACGAGGACGCCAGCCCCGGTCAGCGTCACCGCCTCGGCCTGGCGGCGGGCCTGGCCCAGGCTGGAGGGCAGCGCCGTGAAGCTGGCGGCGCCCGGCGTCATCAGCTCGACCGTGGTGGAGTCGGCGCCGCCCAGGATGGCCACGGTGCCGTCGCTCAGCGCGGCGGCGACCGGGCGGGTGCGCTGCACCAGCGGGGCGCCCGCGGTGGGGGCGAAGAAGTTGGTCGGCGCCAGGTACAGCGGGGCCGACATGCCCGAGGTCTGGAAGTCGATGGGACAGGTGCGCCCGGTGGCGATGACCGCGCCGGCGGCGTCGACGCCGTCGAGGCGGACCACGGTGCTGGCGCCGAAGCTGACCCCGGCCAGCGCCAGCCGCGTGGTGCCGGCGGCGAACGACGCCTGCGCCAGCACGACGTCGCCACGACGGGCGCTCAGGTTGAGCTGGCTGACCGCGCCGAGGCGCGTGGTGTCGGCGGGCAGGCGGATGGCCAGCGCGAGATCGTCGCCGCTGTCAGCGCAGCCGGCGTGGGCCAGCAGCGCCGCCAGCGCCAGCATGGGCGCGCGGCGCGCCGTCGCGGCCGGGGCCCGCAGCGGGGCGCGGCCCGCCTTCGCGGCCGGGGCCCGCAGCGGGGCGCGGCGCGCGGTCACCGCCGGGGCCCGCAGCGGGGCGCGGCGCGCGGTCACGGCCAGCCCTCGATGCTGCCGCCGACGGTGTTGCCCGACGAGGTGTCGCTGCGGGCGCGCACCGCGATGGTCACCGCGAACACCGCGGCGGCCCCGAGCCCCGCCCACACCCACCAGCGGCTGCCCGCGCGCGCGCGTGGCCGCGGCGACGGGGTCGGGCTGGGCTGCACTGGGCCGACCCGCGCCAGCAGGCGGGCGATCACGCCCTCGATGGGGGCGCTGCCCAGCGTGGCGGCGTCGCTGACCGCGCGCCCCTCGGCGACCGCGATGTCGCGCACCATGAAGCGCCAGCCGGTCGCCGAGCGCTCCAGCGCGCCCAGGATGAGCCGGGTCGCGCCCGGCGCCAGCCCGAGGGTGCGATCACCGTCGGGCGGCTGGTAGGCGCGCAGGCGCGGCGTGAAGCGCTCGCGCGCTGCGGCCACGGTGGCGACGCCGGCCCAGGGCTCGAAGCCGGGCACGCTGACCGAGACGAAGTGCTGACCGAGCATCACCGGAGCCAGGCCCGCGATCTCGGCGCCGTCGACCCGGATGCTGGCGTCGGCGGGCGCCACGACCTCGAGCTCGGCGCGTGGCAGCGCCGCGACCTCGGTGACGGCGCGACGGTAGGCCGCGACGGCGCGCGGCGGGAAGGCGGCGGGATCGATGACGCGGCCCGAGTCCAGGCGGGCGGCGCGGATGAGGTCGTCCCAGGCCGCCTCGGCGGCGCCGGTCTCCAGGCGGCTGAGGCCGCGGTAGAGGAAGATCTCGCTGAGCTGGCGGCGATCGAGATCGCCACCACCCTGGGCATCGGCCAGGCGGGCCAGAGCGTCCAGCTTGACGATGGCGGCGGCGAAGGCGAACGCGGTGTGCTCGGCCTTGGCGGCCTCGAGGGCGGGCAGCAGCGAGGCGGCGGGCGGCTCGGTCGCGCTGGCGTCGACCAGGCGCGCGCCCAGGGCGGCGGTGGCTCTGGCGAAGGCGGCGCGCGCGCTGGCGCTGATGGGCGGCGCGCCCGGCGGCTGCCAGTACACGGCCACCGTGGTCGGGCTCGGGCTCGGGCTCGGGCTCGTGCTCGTGCTCGTGCTAGGGCTCGTGCTCGTGCTCGTGCTCGGGCTCGTGCTCGGGCTCGGGCTCGTGCTCGGTGCCGCGACCGCCGGGCGCACCAGCGCGGTCACGAGGCTTGCGATCACGAGGCGACGCACGGAGCGGCATTGTATCATCGGCTCGTGAGCCGCTTCGGCCGCTACGAGCTGCTGCGCCCGCTGGGCAAGGGCGGCATGGCCGAGGTGTTCCTGGCCCGCTACTCGGGGCCCGAGGGCTTCGAGAAGCGCCTGGTCATCAAGCGCGTGCTGCCGCGCCTGAGCGACGACCGCCGCCTGCTGCGCATGTTCTTCGAGGAGGCGCGCACCCACGTCTCGCTGTCGCACGGCAACCTGGTCTCGGTGTTCGACTTCGGGCGGGTCGGCAACGACTACTTCATCGCCATGGAGCACGTGCGCGGCGTCGACCTCGGCACCCTGCTGGCCTCCGAGCGCGCCGCCGGGCGCAAGCTGTCGCCCGCGCTGGTGGCGTACATCGGCATCGAGCTGTGCCGCGGCCTCGGCTATGTGCACCGGCGCGGCCTGGTGCATCGCGACGTGTCGCCCCGCAACGTGCTGCTGTCGGTCGACGGCGAGGTCAAGCTGTCGGACTTCGGCCTGGTCCAGGCCACCCGCGACGGCGACGGCGCGGCCGCCGTGATCGGCACCCCGGCCTACATGGCGCCCGAGCAGGCGCGCGGCGAGCGCGTCGATGCGCGCGGCGATCTGTTCTCGCTCGGGCTGGTGCTGGCCGAGCAGCTGCTGGGCGCCCGCCCGCGCGACGTCGCTGGAAGCGAGGCCACCCTGGCGATGGCGCGCAGCGGGGCGCCGCCCGAGGTCACCGGCCCGATGGCCGCCGTCATCGCGCGCGCCACGCGCAGCGCCGCCGCCGAGCGCTGGCCCGGCGCCGATGACATGCTGGCCGCACTGGAGGCCGAGGCCGCCACGCTGGGCCAGGGTCGCGAGGCCTCGGTGCGCGAGCTGGCCCGCCTGGTCGGCGCCCTGGCGCCACCGCTCGACGAGCCAGCCGCGGCCAAGCCCGCCGTCAGCGGCCTCGACGCCACCCTGCCCGGCCAGCCCCGGACCCTCGACCTGCGCGGAGGCCAGACCGCGGCCGAGACCTATTTTCGCGGCCACGAGGGCAAGTCATTCGTCGAGGACGTGCTGGCTCCCGAGGGCTCCGCGATCGCGGCCCGGACCAGACGGTTGCCCTGGCTCCTGGGCGGCGCGGTGGCGGTGATCGCGCTCGCGGTCGGCGGCCTGGCGGTCCGCTCGTCGCTGTCGGGCGCGCGCGCGACGAGCACGAGCACGAGTCCGAGTGCGAGTCCGAGCACGAGTGCGAGTCCGAGCACGAGTCCGAGTACGAGTGCGAGTCCGAGCACGAGTCCGAGTACGAGTCCGAGTGCGAATACGAGTCCGAGTGCGATTGCGAGCCCGACCGCGAGCCCGAGTGCGAGTCCGAGCATGGGTGCGAGTCCGAGCACGGTCCCGAGTCCGAGCCCCTCCACCGCCTCGCCCTCCCCTTCACGCTCCCCGAAGCCGCCGCCCGAGCTCGCCACCCTCATCATCAAGTGCACGCCGTGGTGCGTCCCCTACGTCGACGGCAAGCCGCGCGGCCAGGACGGCCGCCATCACACGCTCACGCTCCCCGCTGGCGAGCATCACATCGAGGTCCGCCGTCTCGACGACAAGCAGGCCAGGAGGCTGCGCGTGCTGCCCGGCCCGCCACGCACGCTCGAGTTCACCTTCGACTGAGTCTCGACTGCGCAGTTCGCGGACAGTGCGCAACGGGCTCCCTCGCCGCGCGCCAGGCAGCCGCGAAAACAGCGTATATTCCCGTGGGTTTCAACCCCCGAGGTCATGGCCCCGGGCTTGCTCTACAGGCCTCCGTCGCTGCTGCACGCCACTCACACGACGGAGGAACATCATGAGTAGACACGCCTGGATGATCGCTGGTGCCTTGATCACGATGGGGGGATTGCTGGTCGGCTGCACGGACTCCGAGACGGGGAGCTCCACCACAGCGGCGACCAGCGACATCCAGGCGATGGTCACCGATTCGACAGCTGATCACGCGCAGGCCGCGACCTGCTTCGGCGAGTTCCGCGCCTGCGTCGACGCCGCCGCGGACGCCGACGGCCGCCTGGCGTGCAAGACCACGCTGGACGCCTGCCTGCCTGATCGCCCCGATCGCCCCGCGCCGCCGGCCGGGGCGGACATGTGCGGCCCGCCCCCGGGTGGCCCGCGCGGTGAGCGTCCCGAGGGTCCGCCCCCGGGCGACCTGCCCCCGCCGCCTCCTGGCGCGCCGCCTCCCGGCGAGCGCCCCGACGGCCCGCCGCCTGGCGATCTGCCCCCGCCGCCCGATGGTGTCGCGAGCGGCGGTGACGGTGGCGTGCTCCCGCCGCGCCCGCCGCGCCACTGCGGCTTCGGTGGCCCGGCCGGCCGCGCCTGCCGCGACGCCTTGACCACCTGCCTCGCGGCCGAGGGCGCCGATGAGGCGGCCTGCCTGGACACCGCGCACGAGTGCGTGCACGCCGCCATCGCCGCCAACTTCGCGGCGCGCTGCGCCGAGCACCTGGCGCGCTGCCAGGCCTGCGCGCCCGACGCCACCCTGTGCGAGCCCATCGCCGCGCGCTGCGCCGCCGGCGTGCCGATGCCCGAGGCCACCCCGGTCGAGACCGCGACCGAATAGCCCTCAGGCGAACCACGGATCGGACCTCCGCACCGACGCCGCCGGGGTAGACTGCGCGCATGAAGGACAGCCCGTTCCTCAAGCGTGTGCTCGACAAGCTCCCCCCCGGCGGCGCCGGCGTCAGCGACTACGTCTTCAAGCACTGGTCGGTCGCCGGCAAGGTCACCGACGAGGCCACGGGGATCCTGCCCGTCCCCGGCGTCAACCCCGACAAGTTCCTCGGCCGCGTGATGGATCTCGATCACTACACCGGCCCCATCCCGCACGTGGTCGAGAGCCGATCGATCCCCGACCCCCGTTTTCCCCCGCCCAACCAGGTGCGCTTCTACCAGCGCGTCAAGATCCCGCTGCTCGGCGACGTGCACCAGGAGCTGCTCATCGAGCGCATCGGTGAGCTGGGCGGCTTCCAGGTCGCGGCCTGGCGCATGCTCGACAAGGAGACCAGCGCGCTGTCGGGCAAGACCGCCATCCGCGGCGGCTACAACGACGGAGCCTGGCTGGTCGGGCCCGGCGTGGTCGCGTATGCGCTCAGCTCGGCCCCGCTGCGGGACGACGTCGGCTTCATCAAGTGGAAGGCGCTGACCGCGGGCGCCGACGTGGCGGCCTCCAAGGTCATCCGCGACAACATCGCGGCGATGGCGCGCTGGGCCGCCAAGGACTGACCGCCAGCTGGGGCCGCAGGGCGCGCACGATGCGCTCGTACAGCGGCCGCGCGTCCGCCCCGGCCGACCAGCCGATCTGGGCCCAGTGATCGGCGTCGATCTCGCACAGGGTGTCGCCCCAGCGCTGTGACGCCACCGGCACGATGCCGTCGTTGCAGCCGGCGCGACGCTTCACATAGGCGTGGGTCGCCAGCAGCAGCGGGTTCTCGCGCCACAGCTCGGCGCCGGCGCGACACACGACCGAGGCGTAGCGCACCCGCGGATCGTCGGGGATGTCGCGGTTGAACGCGGCCATGCGCCGCGGCGTCAGCCAGTCCAGCGAGTCGCTGGGCACCCCCAGCGCCTGGCCCAGCGCGCGCAGCGTCAGCGCCGGCCCGACATGGCCGAGCTCCGCCAGCGGCGTGCCGTGGTGCGGGGTGCCGATGGTGACCAGCGTCGCCACCTTGTCACCCAGCCCGAGACGCGCGATGGCGTAGCGCACGTCGAGGCCGCCCATGCTGTGCGCGATGACGTCGACCCGCGCGGCGCCTGGCGCCACGCTGCGGATGAAGCTGGCCAGCGCGGCGGCGCGCTCGGGCACCGAGCCCAGCGGCGGCAGCCGGGCCTGGTGGACCGGGATGCCCAGCGCCTCGAGGTGCGGCGCGATCCCCGCGAAGTAGGCGCGCCTGAAGCCCAGGAAGCGCAGCTCCTCGAAGCCGCACACGCCGTGCACCAGCACCAGCGCGCGCGCCGGCAGCGGGCGTGGCTGCCAGGGCGGACGGGTGGCGGCGTGCAGGCGACGCAGCAGCCACGCGGTCGCGGCGGCCACGACCAGCAGGACGAGCAGCGTGGAGGCCAGCAGCCAGGGGCTCATCGGACGGCGGGAGGATACCCGGGCTGCGTGACGACGCCATGACGGTGTCAGCCCGAGCGAGCTTTGGTTCGCGGGGTGGTGAGCTGGCCTCAGTGCGCGGTGCGCTCGAGCTCGCGCTTGATGGCGCTCGCGGAGTAGCCCTGCAGGGCGGCGCGCACGATGAGAGCGTACAGATCGGCGGGGCGGATCTCGAGCGGGATGCCGGGCGCGAGCTCGCCGCGCAGCTTCTGGCCCAGGCCGCGGGTGACCCCCTTGACGATCGACGCCGGCGCCTTGCCGACCATGACCGCCTCGCGCTCGACCATGGCCAGCATCTTGTCGAGCTCGGCTGCGCTGCGCACGCCATAGCTGGCGGGGAGCCGCAGCGGTGTGGGCACCGCGACCTTGCGAATGGCGGGCGGCGCGGACGGCGACGGGCTGGCGCTCGCGGCCGCGCTCGGTGACGGTGAAGCGGTGGCGCGCGGGGCGCTTGCGCTCGGGCTGGGCGACGACGAGGCTGGCGGCGGCGTGGTCGCGGATGGCGACGGCGATGGCGCGGGCGCGGCCGAGCCGCGCGGCGACGGCTCGTCGGGGATGGCCGACGGCCCCGCGGCGCTGCTGGCCGAGGGCGACGGCTCGGCGCTGGGTGAGCCGCGAGGCGACGGCGCGGCCGCAGGGCTGGCGGCCGCGGCGGGGGCGGCGCTGGCCGCTGCGCTGGCGGCGGGGGCGCGTTGCAGGCGCGCCTGCAGCGTGGTCTCGCGGTTGGCGCTGAGGGAGATGCTGCGCCTGTCGGCGGCGAAGCCGTCGCGGCGGAACTCGATGACGTGGTTGCCCGGGGTCACCGGGTGCCGACGGATGGGGGCACGACCCAGGCGGTTGCCATCGAGAAAGACGATGGTGCCCGGGATGGCCGAGGCCACCGAGAGGCGCGCACTGCGCGGGGCCGCGGGCGCGACCGGCACCGGCGCCGCCAGCGCGATCGGTGCCGACGGCGCGGCAGCGCCCGGCGGCGGCGCCACGACGGCCGAGGAGGGCGACGGCGCGGAACCAGCCGCCGTGGAGCCCGCCACCGTTCCGGCCGACTCGTCCGCGCCCGTTCCCGTTCCCGTTCCCGTTCCGGTCCCCGTTCCTGTTCCGGTTCCGGTCCCCTCTCCCCTGTCGCCCGTCCCCTGTCGCCCGTCCCCTGTCCCCTGTCGCCTGTCGCCTGTCGCCTGTCGCCTGTCGCCTGTCTCCGTCTCCGTCTCCGTCGCCCCCGGCGCATGCCCCGGCCGCTTCACCAGATACACCAGCAACACCGCCGAGAACATCACGCTGGCCGCCAGCCCCGCGATCAGCAGCACCCGCCCCGGCCGCCGCGGTCGCGGCGCCTCCAGCGCCTGCTCCGGCGCTCGCGCCGGCGCGGTGGCCGCCCCGATCTGGGTCGGCAGCGGCGTGACCTGGCGCGGCGCAGCCAGGCTCGCGGCCGCCGAGACCGGCGCCGCCAGGCGCGCGACCAGCGAGCCCACATAGCCATCATCCGAGCCGAACGTCACTGGCTCCTCGATGTCGAGCAGCAGGCGACCCAGGAAGTCGGGCAGCCGCCGCGTCGCCTTCGCGATCTCGGGCAGCGCGGCGAACTGCTCCAGCGCGTCGGCCAGCGCCTCGGCGCTGGGCAGACGGCGCTCGGGGTCGGGCTCCATGGCGGCCTGGATGATGCGCTCCAGCTCGCGCGGGTAGTCGGCCACCATCTCGCCCGGGCGGCGCAGCGCGCGCCGGGTCGGGCTGTCATCGCCGGCCGCGAACGGGGGCACGCCGGTGGTGGCGTGGTACAGGCAGGCGCCCATGGCGAACACGTCGGCGCGATGGTCCACCGCCGAGACCGCCAGCTGCTCGGGCGCCAGATAGGCCGCGCTGGCCGGGCTGACGCCGCCCGCGACCTGCGCCCGCGCGCGCGCCACGCCGAAGTCGAGCAGCTTGGGCACCCCGGCGTCGGTGACCACGATGCTCTTGATGCTGACCTCGCCGTGCACCAGGCCGAGCGGCTCACCGTCGGCGCCGTGCAGCGTGTGCGCGTGGTGCAGCCCGCGCGCGATGGCGGTCATCACCTGCGCCAGCTCGCCGTAGTAGCGCGGCTTGTGGCCCGCGATGGCGCGGATGATGCGCGCCAGGGTCGGACCGCGGACGTACTCCATGACCACGTAGGGGCTGCCCGCGGACCAGGCGATCTCCTGCACCGCGACGATGTGGGGATGCTCCAGGCGCCCCGCGGTGCGCGCCTCGTCGAGGAACAGCTCGACCAGGGTCGGATCCGGCAGCAGCTCGGGGCGCAGCTGGCGCACCACGACCTGCTCGTCGAAGTCGAGCTGGCACAGATAGACCTCGGCCATGGCGCCGGCGCCGAGCCGCTGCACCACGGTGTAGTCGCCGAACTGAGGCCCGTGCGCGCGCATCAGAACGCCATGAAGAGCTGGAATTCCGCCCCTTCATTGCGGGTGTCGTCGGGCGTCAGCGTGACCTTGGCGCGCAGGCGCAGGTTCTCCAGCGGCAGCACGATGACGCCGATGTCATGCCGCTGCACCTCGCGGGTGAAGCTCTCGGCGTCCTGGTACTGGTACATGTAGCTCGGCATCAGCCAGGACAGCAGCGGGTACGACGCCTCGGCGAACCAGGTCAGGCTGCGATCGTCCTCATAGGTCTGCAGATCGCGGTCGTCACCCAGCATGGCGCCGGCCAGCAGCGAGGCGTCGCGGAAGGTCAGCTTGAGGTCGACGCCATAGCGCCGCACGCTCGACACGCCGACGCCGGTGCTGGTCTCGACCCGCCCGGCGTAGGCCCAGTGTGCCAGAGTGACCGACAGATCCTGCACCGCCGACGGGTGCTCGAGGTCGATGTCGGGCTCGTTGCCCAGGAAGTCCATGCCGCCGACCTTGGCGCTGAGGTGGTAGTAGAGGTCGAACGGCGAGCTGGGGCCGGCGTTCTGCACCACGCCAGCGGCCCAGAACAGGCGCTTCCACAGGATGCCGTTGGCCTCCCCGCCCATGCGCGCGCGCGACACTGCGTGGCCGTGCAGCGAGCTCGTGCCGGTGATGAAGCGGGCCAGCAGGGCCTCGTTGGACTTGAAGATGGTGGTGCTCTGCTCGATGAGGCCGACGCGCAGGTTGAGCGCGGGGCTGCCCAGGTGCGCGAAGTGCAGCACCAGCTCGTCGGGCTGGCCCTGGCCCGGCCAGGTGCCGAAGATGGAGACGTGCTCGCCGAAGGTGGCGCCGAACAGCACGTTCAGCGACGGGCGACCCAGGGTCACGGTGTCCTCCACCTCGGGATCATCGGTGTACGCGGCGCTCATCGCGGTCGACAGCGCGACCGGCAGCTGCGCGGGCAGCAGCGTGCGCATGGCCGAGATCCCGCGCATCTCGATGGGCGCGGTGCCGGCCTGCTCGTCGACCAGGCCGGGCCAGCGATAGCCGGCCTTGCGGAAGGCGTCGCCGAACTCGTTGCGCCGCGTGATGGCGCTGTGACAGGTCGCGCACGGCACGCCATAGCGACGGCCGAACGCGGGCACCGCCTGGGCCGGCGTCGCGCTCATGAAGGCGACCCCCAGCGCGAGCAGCGCGCAGGTCCACGGCGTCCTCATGGCCGCCTCCCGGTCAGCGCAGCCAGCGCATAGCGGGCACGCTCGGCGACCTCGGGGGCAGGATCGTCGAGCAGCGCGCGCAGGGCCGGCACCGAGGCGCGAGCGCCGACGGCCCCCAGCGCCGAGGCCGCGGCGCCACGCACCGCGGGCACCGGATCGTGGAGCAGTGGCACCGCCACGCGCACCACCACGTCGGCCGGGGCCGCCAGCCGCGCCAGCGCGTGCAGCGCCGCGGCACGCACCCCGGGCGCCAGATCGCGCAGCGCCACCAGCGCGGCCGGGACCCCCACCTCGGCCGGCACCTGCACCAGCGCCTCGACCGCGACCGCGCGCAGCTCGGCCTCGGGGGCGCTCAGCCACAGCGGCAGCTCGGGGGCCTGGGCCAGGAGCACGCCGGTCAGGGCCCGATCGCGCGTGGGCGACAGCGCCAGCCGGGTCAGGCAGGCGGCCCGCGCCGGCCCCAGCGCCGCGCTGACCTGCAGCGCCGCGGCCAGCTGCTGCTCGGCGGCGTGGCAGCTGCCCGCGCTGGCGACGCGCAGCAGGGTCGCGCAGCCGTCGTCGCTGGCGCCCACTGGCGAGGGCGCCGAGGTGGCCAGGGGCGTGGCCGCGGCCGCGGCACCCGGGGCACCGCCTGGCCGCTCGCGGCAGCCGAGGGCGCCGCACACGACGGCCAGCAACGCTATGGCGGAGGAACGCACATGGCCTCCTATGGCGCCACCGTCAGCGTGCCCACCATGCCGCGCAGCGCGTGGCCGGTGTTCAGCCTGGGGGTGCCGTCGGGGTTCAGCTGCACGCCGATGTCGCAGTACGACCCGTAGGTCGCCCCGCGCGAGGGCACCACGAAGAGGTCCATCCAGGCGCCCACCGTCAGCTGCACCGAGGTCAGCGTCGAGCTGTCGACCTCGACGTCGTCGTCCTGGGCCTTGCGGATGACGCTCTCGGCCAGGAAGGTCGCGGCCGAGTAGACGTGGGCGCGCAGGTTGTCGCTCGGGTTGGAGACCCGGATGACGCTGCCGACGTTGGCGCGCAGGGCCAGGTTCACCGGCAGGAAGGCGTACTCCTCGTCGGTGAACTCGTACAGCCGCACCGGGCTGGCGCGGTAGGTCTCGTCGCGCACCGCGGTGGCCCACACCGGGTTGGTCTCGGCGCGGCGCGGGTCGGCGCCCAGGGCGGCCAGCGGCTGCGTGATGGTGCCGCCGAGGCCGCCGCGGATGGTCGCGGTGGTGCGCGCGCCCTTGCCGGCGTGGCCCGCGGTGGCCAGCAGATCGGGCTCCACGGTGCCGGCCACGATGGCCTCGTAGGCGTTGCCGCTGGGCACGCCGAGCTGGCAGTAGACGTCGAAGGTGCCCGCATTCATGGGCACGAACTCCAGCGTCACCGACAGCTCGCTGCCCGAGCGGCGGCGCACGTGGAAGGAGTCGAAGTGCGCGGCGCGGTACTCGCCCGCCAGGGTGCGCGCGCGGCGCCAGGCCACGGCCCGGAACAGCTCGGGCGCGGTGATGTCGTGCTTGCCGGTGGAGCCGGTGTCGCCCGGGTTGATGATGGTCAGGGTGACCGGGACGCCGGGCTCGAGCTCCAGCGTGGCGGGGCGGCCGGCCTCGTCGGTGATGACCAGGCGGTGCTCGGCGGCGCTGACGTCGTTGAACTCGATGGTCCGGCGAACCGCGTAGTTGTCCCACTCGTTGCGCCAGTACGCGACCACCTTGGACGGGGTGCACACCCCGGCGGTGCACGCCGAGGTCAGCATGGCGGCCACCGACAGGGTGCCGCCGTCCACCGTCGCGGCGGCGTCGCGCGCGCCGTCGCTCATCGATAGCGCACCGTCGAGGTCGGGCACGTCGCCGTCGGGCACCGGGGCGCCGTCCACGGCCGATCCGCCGGCATCGACCACCACGGCGCCGTCGTGATCACCTGGCCTGTCGGGCTGAGGTAGACAACCAGACAAGGTCAATGTCAACGCAAACACAATTGCCATCATGATGCGCATGTGGGCATCTTCCTCACGTGGTCACTCGACCACGATTGCGTAGCCGGACATCTCGGTGTGGATGGTGCAGCCGTAACCGAAGTGGCCGGGCACCTCGAAGGTGTGCGCGTAGGTCCCGGTCAGGCGCTCGCCGGAGGCGCCGAAGCCGACGCCGTCGCTGGCCACGTTGTGCTCCTCGGAGTCGGCGAACTGCCAGATCACGCGGGTTCCCCGGGGGATCGTGCAGGTCTTGCCCGAGGCCTCCCGGCACCCGCACTGCACCTGGTAGGAGAAGTCCACGATGCTGAGGCGAGCCGTGCCGACCTGCGGGCACGACACCGCGGGGGTGAACAGCGGGCCGCCCTCGCCCGGCGTGGCGTCGGCGCCGGTCATGGCGTCGACGCCGGCGTCATCGCCCGCCGGCTCCTCGGGCGGATCGAAGCACTTGACCGCCAGCAGCAGCGGCAGTGCGCAGAGCGCGAGGAGGCCGAGCTGGGTGCGAGTCATGAGCTGGCCCCCTGTACTGCCCCGGCGGCCCCGGCGTCGCGCGCCGCGGGCGTCGCGGCGGGCGTGGGGTTGGCCGTCGGCGCGGGTGCTGGACTGGAGGACGGTGTTGGTGTTGGTGTCGGGGGCGGCGTCGGCGCCGCCGGCTGTGGGGGCGTCGGCAGCGGGGCCGGCGCCGCCGGGCGCTGGGCCAGCTTGCGGGCGGCCAGCAGGAACTCGACGATCTGTCGCGCCTCGTCCTTGGCGATGCCCGACTTGCCCTTGCGCAGCATCTTGACCACGTATTTCGGGATCGTCGTGGTCTCGAACTTCTGTCGGGTGACGGGCGTGACGCCGAGCTGCAGCGCATCGATGACGCGCGCCACCCGGTGACACTTGGTGCAGCGCGCGACGAAGATGTCGTACGCACCACGCCAGGCCTTGCCGAACTGCGCCGGCGGCAACTCCCGGTGTACCCCGGTCCCGATGACGATCAGCTCGGCGGGTGCCGATCTCGGAGCCGACACGACGATCAGGACGATCGCCAGCGTCGCACCCGAGAGCAGCATTCCCGGCCGGCGTCGCCGCGGAGAATGCCCATCTGCCACGCTAGC
The DNA here is from genome assembly GCA_020853705.1 of Deltaproteobacteria bacterium. Lineage (GTDB taxonomy): Bacteria > Myxococcota_A > Polyangia > Haliangiales > JADYYK01 > JADYYK01. The sequence continues at coordinate 12,569 of JADYYK010000160.1, read as the reverse complement.
GATACTAGTGAATCGTGCGACGCCTTCAATCGTAGAGTCGACTGCGAGTGTTCTTACAATCGCAAGATCGAGCGACCATCGTCGCCTTCATGCGGTCATGTACGTTGCGGGCCCGCACCGAGACTGCGCTCTTCAGGCCGAAAACCGCGGCGCCGCACATCGTGGGTGGCTTCACGCCACCAGCCGATTGTGAGGTTCATGGCATTTGGCAACGCAGGTATGCCGCAGCCTCAGCCGTGCGCGGCCAGCACTTCCGCCGCTGCGCGCTCGGCCGAGGCCACCGCGCCGTGCATGAAGCCGGGTCGATACGACAGATAATCACCCGCGAGATGCAGCCGATCCGCCCCGCGCACGAGCAGCGGCGCGACCTCGCCCAGGAAGCGCGGCGGCATCCAGGCATAGGCGCCGCCCGCGAAGGGATCTTCATCCCACGCCTTGGTCACCACCGTCGCGATGGCCCCTGTCGCGCCCGGGTGCACGCGCTCGACCAGCGTGCGCAGCCGCGCCGCACGCGCGCCCTCGCCCAGCGCCGCCAGCTCGCGCGCCGCCGCCCCGCTGGCGTAGGTCGACAGGATCCCGCCCGGCCCGGGCTGCGCCAGTGTCTCGTCACGCAGCCCACCCCAGCTGTCGTCGGTCTGCGCGCCACCCGCCACGCCGGCCTCATCCCAGACGCGACGCCCGAGCTCCGCCCAGCCCAGCGTCGCCGACGCCACCCGCACCGCCGCGAGCCCCTGCTGCAGCGCCGCCGGCAGCGCGGGCGTGAAGATGATGTTGCGCAGGACCGGCGCATGCACCGTCACCACCACGCGCGCGCCCGTGACCTCCTGCAGCCGGCCCGCGCGCTCGAAGCCGACGCGCACGCCGTCCGCCCCCAGCGCGATGCGCCGCACCGCCGCCCCCAGCAGCACGCGCTGCCCGAGTCGCGCCGCCAGCGCGCGCGGGAAGTTGTCGCTGCCGCTCGCCACCCGGCCACCCGCGCCCCCCGTGCTCCAGCCGATCTCCTGGCGGATCGCGGCGGCCTGCTGGATGACCCAGGCCGCCGACACCGCGCTGGCCGGCTCGCCCATGGCGATGCTCTGCGCCATGTCGGCGATGAAGCGCGCCGACGCCCCGCGCGCCGCCAGGTAGTCCTGCAGCGACTGGCCGTCGGCCGCCGCGACCTGCCCGCTCAGCCACGCCGGCGCGCGCGGATCGCCGTCGAACGCGGCACCGAAGTGGCGCCGCATGCGCCCCAGGAAGTCGAGCCCACGCTCTTCCTCCGTCAGCTCCGCCTCGTCGGCATCCTCGGCGTCGGGCGCCTCGAGCAAGCGCTGGCCGCCACGCAGTACGACGCGCGGCGCCGGCGCCGGCCGCGCCGCCTTGACCAGCTCGACCCCGACCTCCCGCATCAGCGCCATCAGCCCCGGCTCGGCCACCACATGCTTGGCGCCCGCCTCCACGTACAGCCCACCCGAGAACGGCTCACGCAGCGTCAGCACCCGCCCGCCCACGCGCGCCTGCGCCTCCAGCACCATGACCTCGCGCCCGGCCGCCGCCAGCCGGTGCGCCACCGTCAGCCCGGCCACGCCCGCGCCGACCACGATGACGCGCCCACCCGCGCCGCCCCGCGCCCCTCCACCGCCCCGCGCCCCGCGCGGCCCACACCCCGAGGCCGCCAGCGCCAGCCCCAGCCCCAGCAGATCGCGCCGCGAGATCGCCGCCATGGCGCGCATCCTAGCAAGCCCGGCCAGGAGTAGACTCGCGCCATGGAGACACGAAAGCTGGGACGTCAGGGCCTCGAGGTCACCGCGCTGGGCCTGGGCTGCATGGGCATGTCGGAGTTCTACGGCGCGCGCGACGACGCCGAGTCGATCGCCACCATCCAGCGCGCCCTCGACCTCGGCTGCAGCTTCTTCGACACCGCCGACATGTACGGCCCCTTCATCAACGAGGAGCTGCTGGGCCGCGCGCTGAAGGGCCGCCGCGACGAGGCCACCATCGCGACCAAGTTCGGCAACGTGCGCGGCGAGGACGGCTCGTTCAAGGGCATCGACGGGCGCCCCGAGTACGTGCGCGCGTGCTGCGAGGCCTCGCTGCGCCGCCTCGGCGTCGATCACATCGACCTCTACTACCAGCACCGCGTCGACACCCGGGTCCCCATCGAGGACACCGTGGGCGCCATGGCCGAGCTGGTGCGCGCCGGCAAGGTGCGCTTTCTCGGCCTGTCGGAGGCCGCGCCCGCGACCATCCGCCGCGCCCACGCGGTGCACCCCATCAGCGCGCTGCAGACCGAATACTCGCTGTGGAGCCGCGAACCCGAGGACGACGCCGGCCTGCTCGCCACCACCCGCGAGCTGGGCATCGGCTTCGTGGCCTACAGCCCGCTGGGACGCGGCTTCCTGAGCGGCGACATCCGCAGCCCCGACGACTTCGGCCCCGAGGACCGCCGCCGCATGTTCCCGCGCTTCCAGGGCGACAACTTCGCGCGCAACCTGGCCGTGGTCGAAAAGGTGCGCGCGCTGGCCCAGGCCCGCGGCATCACCGCGTCGCAGCTGGCGCTGGCGTGGGTGCTGTCGCGCGGCGCCGACATCGTGCCCATCCCTGGCACCAAGCGTCGCAGCTACCTGGAGCAGAACCTCGCCGCCGCGACCATCGCGCTGACCCCCGCCGAGCTGACCAGCATCGACGCCCTCAGCCCACGCGGGGTTGCCGCGGGTGACCGCTACCCCGACATGCGGCACGTCAACCGCTAGCCGCTGTCCCATGTGACGCCCGCCAGCCGGGCACCACATCTCGCCCACTTGCCCGCCGCACCACCTGGCAGACCAGCTGCAATACCTCGCCGCCATGAAGATCATGACGGCCCTGTTCGCGACCCTGATGCTCTCGACCATCGTCACCGCCGGCTGCGCCAGCGACCCCGACCCGAGCGACCCCGGCGACCCCGGGAGCCCGGGCGACCCTGGCGCCCCCGGCCAGCCCCGCCCGGCCGCCAGCGCCGAGCAGCGCGCCATCCAGCGCGCCCACGCCACGCCCGACGCCGTCTACCAGACCGGCGTCGCCAGCGCGCAGCTCGCCATCAACTCGGCGCTGCTCGCCAGCCAGTCGCAGGGCGGCCTCAGCCTGGTCACCACCGGCACCGTGACCTTCACCGCGAGCAGCGCCAGCTATGACACTGCGCCCGCCGATCGCCTGGTGGTCAAGCTGCCCGACGGCAAGCAGGTCGACTTCACCTTCGACCGGCTGGCCGGCGACTTCTCCGGCGACGCCGCCAACCTGCTCGGCCGCGATCACGCCGTCAGCTTCCGCGCCGTGCAGGACGGCACCGGCGACATGCAGTTCGAGTCGCTGCGCCAGGGCGGCCAGTACCAGGTCACCGCGCGCGGCGTCATGATCTACGAAGGCCAGAGCTACGACATCGACCTGACCAGCGCCGGCGTGCGCCGCTTCGAGAACGACTCCAGCGGTGGCACCTCGAACGAGGACTCGCAGACCCGCGGCAGCGTGCGCGCCGATGGCTTCGACCTCAGCATCGACGAGACCTGGTCGTACCAGTCGATCTGGACCACCGGCTCGGGCCGCGGCCACGACAGCGCCAGCACCCGCGTCGTGAACAGCCGCCTGCAGCTCGGCGCCGACGTCTACCAGTGGAACGGCGCGCGCACCCAGAAGTCGTTCCGCGACGGCAAGCCCTCGCAGCTCGACAGCTACTGGAAGGCCGACGGCCTGGTCACGCGCAACGGCGCCCCCTACGGCCAGTACCGCATGTCGGCCCAGAACATCGGCAGCGCAGGCGGCTTCATCTACTTCCTGCTCAGCCTGCCCAGCGGCGACATCCAGCTCGAGAAGTGGAACGCGTACTAGCCCCCTCGAAGCGAAGCTTCGAGGAGGCTATTCCGCTCCGTCTCCGTCATCACAGCTGCCCTGGCTCCGCCATCCGCCCCGCCTGCTCGTCCGCTCGCCAGCGCCACAGCAACCACGCCACGCAGCCCAGCATGATCACCCAGCCCAGCCCAGCCGTGAACCGCGCCACCCGGGTGTCAGCGGCCAGCGCGTCCCAGCGCGTGAAGATGTGCCACCAGTCGTGCTCGCCGCCACCCACCAGCGGCAGCTCCTGCGCGCGCGCGTCGGCCATGTAGCGCGCGATGTTGAGCAAGTTCTGCCCCAGCCACACGCCACCCGCCACCAGCGACAGCGGCTGTCTGCGCACGAAGAACACCACCACCACCACGATCGGAAACGTCAGCTGCCCCAGCGTGCCGCCATACAGCCCCGGCCCATCGCCGAGCACGCCATAGAGCTGGTGCCCGGCCTCGTGAAACGCCAGGTTGGCGCTGTCCAGCACCGGCACGAAGCCGCGCTCGCTGCCCAGCACCAGCGCGAAGAACAGCCCCAGCGCGACCAGCGTCGCGATGGCCCCGACACGCGAGAACGGCCGCCAGGGTCCCAGCCGGGTCGACATCGATGGCTCGTCGCTCAGGGCAGAAACACCCGCGACAGCCCGGTCTTGGTCCCCACCGCGAGCCGCCTGGGTGCCTCGATGGCGATCACCTGCGGCCACTCGCCCGCCAGCCCGTGGCTGGGGTCGATGACCGAGACCACGTCGTCGCCGGTCGCCGCGATGGTGCCCTTGTGATCGAAGTGCACCAGCCCCTTGGCGTCGGCCAGCCACATCGAGGTGGCGTCCGCCGGCACGATGTCCTCGACCGCGACGTGGGGCAGCCCGTTGGCCACGCCGTACGCGGTCCAGCTGTCGTCCGCCTTGGTCGCGGTGCCGCCGTCGCTCAGCACGTTGATCCCGCCATTCAGCGGCGCGAACCACTTGCGCCCCGCGCTGTCGACCGCCAGCGACATCACCGTCGCCGCGGTCAGCCCGTCGCTCATGCGGAAGAGGGTGTAGGTGTCGTCGGCCTTGTTCGACGGTGTGCCGCCATGGTCGAGCCGGGTCACGCCGTTCTCGGTCGCCAGCCAGACCACGCGGCTGCCCTCGAACGCGATGTCACGGATGAAGTCACCCGACAGCCCGTCGGCGATGCGCCAGGTGGTGAAGCTGTCGCCCGCCTTCACGCTCGGCGTGCCCTTGTCGTCGAGGTACGACAGCCCCGAGCCGGTCCCGATCCACTTGCCGTTCGCGCCATCGACCGCGATGGCATAGCAGCCGTAGTTGGCCAGACCGTCGATCACCCCCCAGGTCGTCCAGGCGTCGTCGGTCTTGTCGAACGGCGTCGCCGACCCGGTCATGAAGGCGATCCCGATGTGGGTCGCGAACCAGACCCCCGCGCTGTCGAAGGCCAGCTCGCGCACGTTGTCGCCGGGCAGCCCGTCGGCCTCGCGGAAGCTGACGAAGCGATCGTCGCTGCGCACCTCGGGCGTGCCGCGATCGTCGAACACGGTGAGGCCCTTGCTGGTGCCGACCCACAGGTGCCCCGCCGCGCTGTGCAGCGCGGACAGGTAGTCGTCCTGCAGGAACGAGTCGGTGTGCGTGAAGACGTCGTCGCTCTCGGTGACGGTGCCGCGGTGGTCGAAGCGCACCGCGCCGCCGCCGCCCGAGACCACCCACAGCGCGCCGTCGGCCGCGGCCGCGAACCAGTAGATGTTCTCCCACTCCAGCCCATCGAGCCCCGTGATGTAGGTGTACTGATCGTCGCCCGGCACCAGCGGGGTGCCGCCGTCGCGCAGCTGTGTCACCCCGCCGCCATGGCCGACCCACTTGTTGCCCTGGCTGTCGATCCACACCCGACGGCCCTGGTACAGCGCGGCGCGCGGCGGCTCGGCCAGCCCGAAGAAGGCGTAGCGATCGTCGGCCTTGTCGGTCACGGTGCCGTTGAAGTCGAGATACTCGAGCCCGCGTGTGGTCCCGACCCAGACGTTGCCGGCGGCGTCGAACGCGAAGTCCCAGGCGCCGAAGTCGGTGAAGCCGTCGCCATAGGTGAAGCGCGTGACGACGTCGTCGGCCCACACCTTGGGCGTGCCAGCGTCGTCGATGCGGCACAGCGTGGCGTCACCGCTGACGACCCACTTGGCGCCGTCGGGGCCGATGCGCACGGTGCGCGCCAGCGAGTACCAGGGCACGCCGTTGAGCTGGGTATGGATGAGGCGGGTGATGCTGTCGTCGGCCTTGTTGCGCGGGGTGCCGCCATCGTCGAGGTAGTACAGCCCGCCGCCGCCGTTGGCCAGCCAGACGCCGCCCGCGCCGTCGACGGTGATGCCGCTGGTCAGGTTGTTGGGCAGCCCGTCAGCGACGCCATAGGTGATCCAGGTGTCGTCGCTGGACAGCAGCGGCGTGCCGTTGTCGAACAGGCGGCTGACATAGCTGGTGCCGGGTGACGTGGTCTTGGCGCTGGTGAACCACTTCGAGCCGTCGGGCGCCACCGTCACCGCGCGCACGTCGCTGGCCGGGATGCCGCTGCCCAGCGTCCAGGCGTTCCACAGGTCGTCGCGCACGTCGGTCGGGGTGCCGCGATCATCGAGGTACACCGCGCCGTGCGTGGTCGCGAACCACTTGCCACCCTGGGCATCGATGGCGACCTGGAACGTGACGTCGAGCGAGACGTGGCTCTGGAAGCGGCAGGTCGCGCCCGCGCACAGCAGCGACGGCGGCGGAGCGGCGTCGGCCATCTGCGCGTCGGCCGCCTGCGCGTCGGCCAGCTGCGCGTCGGCCAGCTGCGCGTCAGCCGCCTGCGCATCCGCCATCTGCGCGTCAGCCGCCAGCGCATCGGTGCTGGCGCCATCCGCGGCCATGGCATCGCCACCCGACTGCGCCGCGTCGAGCGCAGCGTCAGCGCCGCCACCGCCCCCGTCGTCGGCCGCGGCGTCGACCGCGGTCACGTCGCCATCGGCCGCCACGGCAGCATCGCCGCCCGCGCCGCCGTCCAGCGCTGCATCACCACCGGCACCACCGGGACCGTCATCGCACCCCGCGAGCAGCGCCACCAGCAGCGCCCCCCGCGCTCCCCACCGCCAGATAGAGCCCATGCATCGAGTTTACATCGTCACCCGCCCCACAAACCGTGCGCCAGGGCACCCACGGCGTGCCTTGTCGTGCCGCCGTCAGCCCTCGAGCTCCTGCAGATCTGCCTGCAAATTTGCCAGATCTTTCGCGGGCACCGAGGCCGCCTCCGCCCGCGCCAGCGCCAGGTGACGCGCCAGCGCCTCGCTGTCGCCCGCGACCTGGGCCGCCCGCGCCAGCGCCTCGTGGGCATACGCCAGATCGAAGCCGTCGATCGCACCCGCGACACACAGCTCGAGACAGCGCTCGGCGTGGAAGCGCGCCGGCTCTGCGCGCCCGACCACGGCATACACCCGCGAGACCTGCCACTCGCCGCGCACCAGGTTCACCGGCGTGGCGCCTGCGGCGTGGCCCCAGTGGTGGCGCGATGCGTGCGCCAGATGGATCATCGTGAGGTCATCGCTCGCCGTGCGCGCTGGCGCGTCCAGCAGCTTCCACACCGCGTTGAAGTACTCGACGCCGAGCGCACGGTGCTGCTCGGGTGACAGCGGCTCGGGTCTCGGTCGGGGCGTCTCGGCCATGATGAATGCAGGGTACTCCTGGACAGTCCCAGGCCCCGCGCGGATCATGCCGCCCAGGAGGAACGCATGCGGACCCATGTCATCGCGACCTTTGCCCTCGTCCTGCTGGCCGCCGCGGCGCCAGCGCGGGCCCAGATCCCGGGCGGCCTCAAGCTGCCCACCAAGCTGCCCGGCGGCGGCGCCCTGCCCGGCGGAAGCTGCAACAAGCTGAACGGCGACGCCGGGGTCCGCCTCGAAGGCTTCCTCGCCGCCACCGCGGCGCTGGAGAAGGCCACCAGCGAGCTCGAGGGCTCGGTCAAGCTCGCCTGCCAGAGCATGGCGCGCGAGCTCGGCGTCAGCTCCGACGGCAACACCAAGGTGGTGTGCAAGCGCGCGCTCGACTCCATGAAGGCGGGCCTGCGCCTGAGCGCGAAAGCCAGGAGCAAGACCGTCGTCAAGTACACCCCCGCCAGGTGCGAGCTCCGCGCCGAGGCCTCGGTCAAGGCCGCGGCCGCGTGCAACGGCTCGGCCGCGGGCAGCGCGGGCAGCGGCGGCTCGGCCGGCTCGATGGCCGGCGGCTGCAAGGCCAACGCCGACGCGCGCGCCAGCCTCGACGCCCAGTGCACCCCGGCCAAGGTCGAGGTCGACAGCGACACCTCGCTGGCGCTCGATGCCGCCGGCTACCAGCGCGCCAGCAAGGCCCTGATGGTCGGCCTGCCCGCGCTGCTGATGGCGGGCGCCCGCGCCAAGCTGGCCGCCGCCGCGGTCAAGACCTGGGCCGGCAGCGCACGCGCGGTGGTCAAGAGCAGCGGCAGCCTGGCCAAGGGCTTCGGCGCCCAGGCCCTCTGCGTGGCCGGCCGCATCAAGGGCGCCATGGTGGCGGTGCCCCGCATCGAGGCCAGCGTCTCGGTCAGCGTCAGCGTCTCGGCCAGCGCCAGCGGCGCCGCCGGCGTGAACTAGCCCCCTCGAACCGAAGGTTCGAGGAGGCTATTCCGGCTCCGGTTCAGATCACCTCGCCCTCGGTCTGACCCTCGGCTTCGCCTTCACAGCCGCCTTCGCCTTCACAGCCGCCTTCGCCTTCCCAGTCGCCTTCGCCTTCACTGCCGCCTTCGCCTTCACAGCCGCCTTCCCCTTCACACCCGCCTTCGCCTTCACAGCCGCCTTCGCCGTCCCAGCCGCCTTCGCCTTCACAGCCGCCTTCGCCGTCGCAGCCGCCTTCGCCTTCACAGCCGCCTTGCGCCGCGGCCCATGCAGCGCCTCGTGCAGCGCCATCAGCCGCTCTGGCGGCACCGCCCTGATCACCTCCGCCACCGCCTCCAGCGCCAGGTCGTCCACCGACGCGAAGCGCACGCACGACTTGCCCATGTCGAGCTTCTTGCCGGCCCGCGCGAAGCCGTCGCGAAACCGCGCCAGCAGCCGCACATCGCCATACACCCCCATCAGGTACAGCGACAGATACTGCTTCTGCGACGCCAGCGCCGCGATCCCCAGCGGCTGCCCGTTGTAGGTCTGCGGGAAGTCCGCCAGCGGGATGGCCCAGCCCAGCATCCCGTACTGCACGCCCTCGCGATACCCCGCCGGCAAGTTGGCGTTCACCACCGCGCGCACCGTCTGCACCGCCGCCCGCCGCTCCGCCGACAGCCCCGCCAGGTACTCCTCCACCGTCTTCGCCTTGCTGTTCATGGCGCGCACGATAGCAGGCTCGTCACGGCCGAGGCTATTCGCCGGTCACGCGCCTGATCAGCCGCCCCGCCACCCGGGTCGCCATCGCGCGCGGCACCAGCCGGGTCAGCAGCGCGGCGACCCGGTTGCTGGCGCCCGGCACCACCACCGCGCGCTTGCCGAGGCCGAGCAGGGCGGCGCGCACCACCGGCCCGACCTGCATCATCTTGACCGGCACCTTGTCGGGATCGACGCCGGTGCGCCGCGGCCCCTCGGTGTCGGTCGGACCTGGACACAGTGTCAACACGTCGACTCCGGTCTTGCGCAGCTCGTCCCACACCGCCTCGCCGAGCAGCAGATCGAAGCCCTTGCTGGCGCCATACACCGCGCTGGTGGGCAGGCCCTGGAACGCCGCCGTCGACGACACGAAGATGATGCCGCCGCGCCCGCGTGCCACGATGCGCGCACCCAGACCATGCGTCAGCGCCACCGGGGTCTGACAGTTGAGCTCGATCATGCGGCGCTGCTCGGCGAGCGACAGGTCGAAGAAGCCGCCCTTCATGCCGAAGCCGGCGTTGTTGACCAGCAACCCGACATCGAGCGGCCGGACCTCCGTGATCAGCGCCTCGACGCCCGCCGGCGACGCCAGATCATGCTCGCTGGCGCGCACCTCGACGCCGTGCGCCGCCGCCAGATCCGCGGCCAGCGCCTCCAGGCGATCGCGCCGCCGCGCCACCAGCACCACCGACAGCCCCAGCGCCGCCAGCTGCCGCGCGGTCTCCTCGCCGATGCCCGACGACGCCCCCGTGACCACCGCCCAGGGCCCGTAGCGCTGCACGAAGCGCCCGCGCGCCGCCGCCTTCATCAGTGGCTTTGCCACCTGCTTGACCAGCCCGTCAGCCATCAGACATGTCCCCACGCTCCCATGAGCAAGCGATTCTTGGGCGTGACCGCCGCGTCGATGCGCGCCGTCCACACCTGATAGCCCTGCGCGCGCAGCCACGCCGCCCGCGTCAGATCGACCGCCAGCGGGCCGTCCTCGATCCAGCCCTCCAGACCGCCCTGATTTCCGCTGCCAAGATCATGACAGCATGGCAACACCGCGACGCGCGCCCGGGCCGCCGCCGCGCGCGCCAGCACCACGTCGGTCAGCTCGCCACAGGCATGCAGCGCCACCACCAGGTCGCCCGGCCCCAGCTCGAAGTCGGCCACGGGACACTCGACCCGCGTGACCCGCCCCGCGCCCAGCTCGGCCGGGAAGGCCTCGGCCAGCGCCCCCGCCAGCAGCGCCGCGCTCGGCGGCAGCACGCGGTCGACCGCCACCGCCGCGGTCGCCGCCCGATCGAGCAGCAGCAGCAGCTGCCCCAGAAGGCCGTGGCCGGCGCACAGATCGACCACCCGTCCGCCGGCGCCGCCCAGCCGTCGGCGCACCTTGCGCGCCACCGCCCAGGCCTCGTACAGCTCCTTGCGCGGCAGCTTGCCCGCCGCACACAGCGCGCGCGCGACGCGCTCGAACAGCCCGTCGCCCACGAAGCGCGCCGCCTGCTGCGGCGTCAAGCGACTGCGCGATGACGGGTCGAGCGCCACTGTGCCCTCACACTACAGGACTCCCTTGCCAAAAACCGTGCCGCTCGCGATGGTGTGGGGCGCGGTTCATCCGCTGGGGGTCACGTGGGGGTGCTGCAGAACTTCCTGATCGACGACGAAGTGCTGGCCCGGGTGCGCCAGATCGAGCTGCCCTGGTCACGCCACGGCATCGATCCCTACGGCATCGAGCAGCCACAGGTCGCGCGCATGATGACCATCCTCGGGCTGCTGTACCGGCGCTACTTCCGGGTCAGCTGCCACGGCATCGAGCACGTCCCCGCGCGCGGCCGCGTCATGGTGGTCGGCAACCACTCGGGCGGCTGGGCGCTCGACGCGCTGATGGCGCTGGCGTCCCTGTTCTACGAGAAGGACCCGCCGCGCCTGGCCCACGGCATGGCCGAGAAGTTCATCAACCGGCTGCCCTTCGCCTCGGCGCTGACCGCGGCCTCGGGCCAGTTCACCGGCATCCCCGAGAACGCCGAGCGCCTGCTCGGCGACGACCGCGTCCTGATGGTATTCCCCGAGGGCGCGCGCGGCACCGCCAAGCTGTACTGGCAGCGCAACTCGCTGGTGCGCTTCGGCACCGGCTTCGTGCGCCTGGCCATGCAGATGAAGACGCCCATCGTCCCGTTCGGCTTCGCCGGCGGCGGCGAGGCCATCCCCACCGTCCTCAACCTGGTGCGCCTGGGCAAGCTGATGGGCGTGCCGTACATCCCGGTCACGCCCTGGCTGATCGCGCTGCCGCGGCCCAACGTGCGCCTGCACCTCGAGTACGGCGAGCCCCTCTTCTTCGAGGGCACCGGCCAGGAGGATGACGACGTCATCGAGGCCAAGGTCGCCATCGTGCAAGACCGCATCCGCGCCCTCATCGACAGCGCAGTCGTCGCCCGCAAGGAGCCCGCATGAAGGTCCTGGTCACGGGGATCGCCGGCCAGATCGGCCACCTGGTCGCGCACCGCCTGGTCGCCGATGGTCACGAGGTCATCGGCATCGACGTGCGCGGCTGGTCCGACGCGCCCGACGCCGTCACGATGTACCAGCTCGACATCCGGAAGCGCGCCGCCGAGGAGGTCTTCCGGCGCCATCGCCCCGATGCCGTCATCCACATGGCGACGGTGACGCACCTGACCAAGCAGTCCGAGGATCGCTACCGCATCAACCTGCACGGCACCCGCGCCATCTTCGATCACGCCCGCAACTACGGCGCCCGCGCCGCGGTCTTCGTCGGCCGCCACACCTACTACGGCGCCGGCGCGGACTCGCCGCTGTACCACACCGAGGACGACCCGCCGATGGCGGTCAGCTCCTTCCCCGAGCTGGCCGACCTGGTCGGCGCCGACCTCTACGCCGGCAGCGCGCTGTGGCGCTACCCCGAGATCGACACCTGCGTGCTGCGCATCTGCTACACGCTGGGCCCGGCCCACGTCGGCACCCTGGCCGCCTACCTGCGCGGCCCGCGCGTGCCCATGGTGATGGGCTTCGACCCCCTGTTCCAGTTCGTGCACGAGCGCGACGCCGCCTCCGCCATCGTGGCCGCCCTGAACAAGAAGCTGCGCGGCGTCTACAACGTCTCGGGCCCGCCCCCGCTGCCCCTGTCCGTCCTGGTGCGCGGCACCGGCCGCAGCGCGGTCCCGGTCCCCGAGTTCCTCTTCCGCGTCCTGCTCGGCCGCTTCGGCCTGCCCAGGCTCCCCCCCGGCGCCCTGACCCACATCAAGTACCCCGTGGTCATGGACAGCACCGTCTTCCACGGCGCCACCGGTTGGACCCACGCCTTCGACGAGGACCAGACCATGGCCGAGTTCAAGGCCAGCCGCCGAGGCCGCTGAGCCGCG
>JADYYK010000159.1 GCA_020853705.1 Deltaproteobacteria bacterium | reverse complement strand
CTCGTGCTCGTGCTCGTGCTCGTGCTCGTGCTCGTGCTCGTGCTCGTGCTCGTGCTCGGACTCGTGCTCGTGCTCGTGCTCGTGCTCGGACTCGGGCTCGGACTCGTGCTGGGGCTCGGACTCGGCTCAGGCGTCTCGCTCGGCTCCGGCGTCGGACTCGGACTGGGAGTCGGCGTCGGCGTCGGCGTCGGCGTCGGCGTCGGCGTCGGCGTCGGCGTCGGCGTCGGCGTCGGCGTCGGACTCGGCGTCGGGCTTGGGCTCGGCGCCACCTTCACCGGCTTGTGCGCCCGCGCCACCGAGCCCCCACCCTGCCCGACCACGACGGCACCCAGCGCCACGAATACAGCCCAAATACGCATCATTCCCCCACGATCCTCGCGTGCTCGGCCGTCTTGGCGCCGGCCTCGTCATACAGCCACAGGGGCGGCGCGATGACCAGCTGCGCGCGCCCGTTGCGCTCGGCCTCGACCAGCACCCGACGTGCCGGCTCGCCCGCCCGCCCATACACCACGCGCAGCCGCGTCACCCTGAGGCGCGCGCCCTCGAGCGCCGCGATCAGCTCACCGGCGCGCTCGGCCGGATACACCAGGCAGACCCGCCCGCCGGGCACCACATGCTCGGCCGCCGCGCGCACCACGTCGGCCAGCGTGCACTCGACCTCGTGTGTGGCCAGCGCCTTCTCGGCCAGCGGCGGCGCCGGCCCGGTGGCCAGCGCCTGGTACGGCGGGTTCGACACCACCAGATCATAGGCCGCCAGCGCCAGCCCGCTGGCCCGCAGCGCGCGCAGGTCGGCGCGATGCACCAGGACCCGCCCGGCCAGGTTGTTCATGGCCACGTTGCGCGCCGCCAGCGCCGCCATCGGCTCCTGCAGCTCGATGGCATCGACGCGCGCCTCGGGATCGCGCTGCGCCAGCACCAGCGCGATGACCCCGCTGCCAGTGCCGAGATCCAGCACGCGCCCCAGCGGCGCCGCGCCCACGAAGTCACACAAGAGCAGCGAGTCGACGTTGACCCGGTAGCCCTGGGCCGGCTGCGAGAGCCGGATCGCGCCGCGCAGCACCGAGTCGAAGGTCTCCTTCACTGCCGCACTCTAGCCTCGTTCAGCCCTGCAGCAGCGCATAGTCGACCGCGCCGGCACGCAGGAGCTCGAGCTGTCCAGCGCCATCGACCGCGACCAGGGTCGACGGCGCGCCACCCGGCGACTCGCCAGGGACCACGTGCACCGGCAGCCCGCCGGCCAGCGCGCGCGCCGCCTCGTCCGCGGTGCGCGCCGGCGGCTCACCGGTGCGATTCGCGCTGGTCGCCGTGACCGGCCGGCCCAGCGCCGTCACCACCGCACAGGCCAGCGCCGCCGGGGACCAGCGCACCGCGACCAGCCCGCGCGCCGACACCAGCGCCCCGGGCAGCCCGGCCCGCGCCGGCAACGCCAGTGTCACCGGCCCGGGCCAGTGGCTGGCCATGATGGCCCGCGCGCGCGCCGGCACGGTCGCCACCAGGGTCTCCAGCATGGACATGCCGTCAATCAGAACCGACAGTGTTTGTGCCGCCGCGCGCCCCTTCTTGTCGAGCAGCCGGTGCAGCGCCGGCTCGCTCAGCGCGTCGGTCGCCAGCGCATAGTAGGTCTCGGTCGGCAGCGCCACCAGCCCGCCGCCACGCAGCACCTCGACCGCCGCCTCGACCACCGCCGCGTCCACCGCGTCGGCCGCCCTGGTCATGCCTTGCCGCCGCCCAGCCCCTTCTGCAGCTCGCCGTCGGCCTCCTCGGCCTTCTTCTGATCGGCCACCCGGCGCGCGCGCACCCGCTCGGCCAGCGCCTCGTCGGCCAGCCCCAGCATCTGGGCCGCCAGCAGGCCGGCGTTGATCGCCCCGTCGACCGCGACCGTCGCCACCGGCACGCCGGGCGGCATCTGCACCGTGGCGTACAGCGAGTCGAGGCCGCCCAGCGAGCGCCCCAGCGGCAGCCCGATCACCGGCCGCGTGGTGTGCGCCGCCACCGCACCGGCCAGGTGCGCCGCGCCGCCGGCCGCCGCGATGAAGAGGCGGATGCCGGCCGCCTCGGCGCCGCGCACGAAGGCGGCCACGCGCTCGGGCGTGCGGTGCGCCGACATCACGTGCCACTCGACCCCGACGCCCAGCTCGGTCAGCGTCTTGTGCGCGGGCTCGACCAGGCTGCGGTCCGACAGCGAGCCCATCACGATCGCGACCCTGCCAGCAGTCGTCATCATCATCATCATCGCGTCTCTCCCTGTCCGCGCTTGCCGATGTCCTTGCGATAGTGCAGCCCCTGACACCTGATCTTGCCCATCGCGGCGTAGGCCCGCGTGCGCGCCGCCGCCACGTCCGCGCCCAGCGCGGTCACCGCCAGCACGCGGCCACCCGCCGTGTAGAGCTCGCCGCCCTGCAGCCGGGTGCCGGCGTGGAACACCAGCACGTCGGGCTGCGACTCGGCCTCCTCCAGCCCCTGGATGCGATCACCCAGCACCGGGTCGGTCGGATAGCCCCGCGAGGCGCCGATGACACACACCGCGGTGCGCGCGTCCCACTCGAGCTCGCCCTCGGGCAGCCGCCCGCGCGCCGCGCCGTCGAGCACCGCCAGGAGGTCGCTGCTCAGCCGCGGCAGCTGCGCCTCGGTCTCGGGATCGCCGAAGCGACAGTTGAACTCCAGGGTGCTGAGCTTGCCGCCGTCGATCATCAGGCCGGCGTAGATCACGCCCTGCAGCGGGCGCCCCTCGGCCGCCATCTGGCGCACCGTGGGGGTCACCACCTCGTCGAGGGCGCGCGCGACCAGCGCCGGGGGCAGCGCGGGCGTCGGTGACACCACGCCCATGCCGCCGGTGTTGGGGCCGCGGTCGCCGTCCAGCACCGCCTTGTGGTCCTCGCAGCCGACCAGTGGCAGCACGCGCTCGCCGTCGGTGATCGCGATCAGCGAGGCCTCGCGCCCGACCAGCCGCTCCTCGATGACCACGCGCCGCCCGGCCTCGCCGAAGGCGTTCTCCTCCAGCATGCGCCGCGCCGCGCTGCGCGCCTCGGACGGCGACTCCGCGACCACGACGCCCTTGCCCGCGGCCAGCCCGTCGGCCTTGACCACCACGCCACCGGAGCCGCCGCTGATGCGCACGATGGCGCGCTCGGCCTCGGCCATCGTGGTCGCGATGTCGAAGCGCGCGGTGGGCACCCCGGCGCGCGCCATCAGCTGCTTGGCGAAGGCCTTCGACGCCTCCAGCTCGGCGGCGCTCTTGCGCGGCCCGAAGACCCGGATGCCGCGCTCGGCCAGCGCATCCGCCAGCCCAGCCGCCAGCGGCGCCTCGGGCCCGACCACGACCAGGTCGATCTTCTCGCGCTGCGCCAGGGCCACCAGCGCGGGCACGTCGTCAGCCTTGGTGGGCCGACACTCGCACAGCCTGGCGATGCCCGGGTTGCCCGGCGCCGCCAGCAGCGTCGGCTTCAGGGGCGACCGCGACAGCGCCCACGCCAGGGCGTGCTCGCGACCACCTCCGCCGACGATGAGGACGCGCATCAGTGCTTGAAGTGCCTCATGCCGGTGAGCACCATGGCCATGCCGTGCTCGTCGGCGGCCGCGATCAGCTCGTCGTCGCGCTTGGACCCGCCGGGCTGGATCACCGCGGTGGCGCCGGCGCGCGCGCACACGTCGAGGCCGTCGCGGAACGGGAAGAAGGCGTCGGAGGCCACCACCGTGCCGGCCAGCGGCGAGCGCGCCTTCTTGACCGCGATCTCGGCCGAATCGACGCGCGACATCTGCCCGGCCCCGATGCCGACGCTGACGTGCTCGCGCGCGAACACGATGGCGTTCGACTTGACGTGCTTGCACACGCGCCAGGCAAAATCGAGCGCGCGCAGCTCGTCGGGCGTGGGCGGGCGCTTGGACACCACGCGGGCGTCGGCGGCCGCGACCATGCCGGTGTCACGCTCGCACACCAGCACGCCGCCGGTGACCGAGCGGTAGGTGAAGCCGACCGCGGCGTGCGGCGGTAGCGGCCCGGTCTCCAGCAGCCGGAGCTGCGTCTTCTTGGCCAGCAGCTCGCGCGCACCCGGGCTGAACGCGGGCGCGATGACGCACTCGAGGAAGGTCTCGGCCAGCAGGCGCGCCAGCGCGTCGTCACACTCGCGGTTGACCGCGACGATGCCGCCGAAGGCGCTGACCGGGTCGGCCTCGCGCGCCGCCAGGTAGGCCGTGGCCACGCTCTCGGTCGAGCACGCCACGCCGCACGGGTTGGTGTGCTTGACGATGACCACCGCGGGCTCGGGGTGCTCGCGCACCGCCTCCAGCGCGGCGTCCAGATCGAGCAGGTTGTTGTACGACAGCTCCTTGCCCTGCAGCACCGCGGCGCCGCCCAGGGTGCCCGCCCGCGGGCCGGGCTCCAGGTAGAAGGCCGCGCGCTGGTGGGGATTTTCCCCGTAGCGCAGCACGTGCGCGCGCTCCAGCGGCAGCGTCAGCAGCGGGGGCAGCGCGCGCTCGGTCAGCGGCGCGCCGTCGTCGTCATAGCCATGCAGGTAGGCCGCGATGGCGGCGTCATAGGCCGCGGTCACCGCGAAGACCTTGCGCGCCAGCCGCATGCGGGTGGCCCGCGACACCGCCCCGGCGCTGGCGTCGAGCTCCGCGATCAGCGCGGGGTAGTCGCCCGGCTCGACCACCACGGCGACGCGCTCGTGGTTCTTGGCCGCCGAGCGCAGCATCGAGGGGCCGCCGATGTCGATGTTCTCGATGGCCTCCTCGTGGCTGACCCCAGGCCGCGCGATGGTCTCGCGGAACGGGTACAGGTTGACCACCACCAGATCGATCTCGGGGATGTCGTGCTCGGCCATCTCGGCGCGGTGCGCGTCGGTGGGCCGCCCGAGCAGGCCGCCGTGCACCCGCGGGTGCAGGGTCTTGACCCGGCCGTCGAGGATCTCGGGCGCCCCGGTGTGGCGCGACACCGCCACCGGGCTGAAGCCCCAGCCCACCAGCGCCCGCTCGGTGCCTCCGGTCGACAGGATCTCGACCCCATGGCGAGTCAGCGCTCGGGCCAGCTCCTCGAGGCCGGTCTTGTCCGAGACGCTGATCAGTGCGCGCTTGATCCCAACACCCACGACAGCACCTCCGAGGCCCACCGGCTTACCAAATGCCGCGCGGCATCGGAAGCCGAAAATGCGACCGCCGCCTCGGGGGCGGCGGTGGCGCACATTGTACGATCGTTCGTAGGCTACGGGGAGCTACGCAATGCCAGTGCTAGTAGCGCTGAACCAGCGGCGCGTCGTCGGGGCCGTCCTCGCCGGGGGCCAGCACCTTGAGCTTGATGAGGCCGCGGACCTCGACCTGGCGGATGCGCTCGCGGGTCAGGTTCAGGATCTCACCGACCTCCTCCAGCGTCGCGCCGGTGCGATCGGCGACGTCGAGGGAGCAGGTCTCCTTCATCTCCCAGACCTCGAGGTCGGGGAAGTTCAGCTTGATCGACCCGGTCTCCGGGTTGACGTCGAGGTACAGGTGGTGCTTGCACGACACCCACGGGCACGGCCGCGCGGCGCCGGCGCACTCGGCGCGCAGCTTGGGGCGATCCACGTCCTCGGGCGGGAACAGCAGCGCGCCCATGCGGATCTCGTCCTTGGTCAGCCGCTTCATGGCGATGGTCTTGGCGCGCGGACGCGTGCGCCGACCGCGCTTGCGGATCTTGCGGCTGGTGGCGGGCACTCCAGGGGGAGTGCCCTCGAGCAGCGCGGTGGCCGCAGCCTCCAGCGCCGGGTCCACCTCGTCAGCCCCCGCATCATCGCCCTCATCGGCGTGATCCTCGGTCAGACCAGGCAGCACATCGTCGAGCTCGTCTGCATCCATGCGTCCCTCCCCGTGAGCCTCGTCGGCTCGTGCGCCACCGCAGGTGGCAGCGCGTTTCAAAGCAACTCTTCAGCGCCTCCTGCGGCGCCCCCGCCACCCGGTGTCCGCTCGAGATCGTCGAGCGGCGCCGCGAGCTGGCGTTCGATGCGATGGATGCGCCGCAGAAGCTCCGCGGCGGTCTGCTTGGCGTCGGCGAGCTCCTGGGCCAGCGCGCGCCGCGCCTCGCGCTCGTACTCGGGTCCGCGCATCGCGCGATCGAAGCCCGCGAACAGATCGCGCAGCCCGCCCTCGACCCCCTCGATCTCGTCCTTCCAGCGGATGAACGAGCGCTGGATCTCCTCGATGGTGGCGCCGTCGACCATCATCCGCTTGATGGTGTTGATGCGCCGGATGGTCGCCGCCGGATAGATCCCCTGCGAGCCCTGGTGCAGCCCCTTCTTGCCCACGCGCACGCAGCGCGGCAGGAGCCCGAGCTGCACGTACTTCCTGAACGTCGCCTCTGACAGCCGGATGCCGCGGTTCTGGAACACCTCGAGCAGGCGCACCGAGGTCAGGCCGTCGGGGTTGTCGGCCTCGATCTGCTTGAGCTCCTTGTCCGACAGCAGCGGCTCGCCGCCGCTGACGCCGCCACCGCTGGCCGCGCTGCCCGGCGTGGACGCCGCCCCGGGCCCGAGCGTCCCGGGCGCCGGCCCTGCATACCCTGCCCCGCCAACGGCCCCGCGTGAGCGCCGCTCGTCCTCCGTGGAGCCTGGTGCGCCGGTCCGACCCGGCCTCGCCGACGCGTGGGCGCTCTCGGGAGTGGCATTCCCGCGAACCCCCATGAGTTGCCTCGCGTCGCTATCAGCCACCGATTGTCATCCCCGTAGTACTGTTTACTGAATGTCGTCCCACCGTTTTAGTGGTTTCACTATATTCTATTCAAAAGAACGACCGCAAGCGAAAAAGCATAGCAGTTTCGCTTTTTTATACGATTCGAATGTTCAGTGTCACAGTCCGAGAGGTCTGCAACGCTGGTGAGCACCGATTCCCTGTTTGCAGGAGGGCGCGCGGCGGCTAGTCTCCCCGACACCGCATGAGTCGCCCGCGAAAGGCCGCCGCGTTTGCGCTCGCGATCACCACCGCGTGGCTGGGGCTGGCGCACGCCGACGATCTCACCGGCGTGTATCGCTCCAGCCGCTGGCGCGTGGTGATGGAGGCGCCGACCGACTATCGCCGCGCTGGTGAATCCCCCTTCCCTGGCGTGCTGGCGCGCTTCGCGCACTCCAGCGGCGCCACCCTGACGCTGTCGGCGACCACGCTGCCCAGGAAGCGCAAGGCCGTCACCTCGCCCTGCGGCGACAGCACGCTGGGCGCGTTCGCGACCGAGAACGTGCGCGTCATCCTCGCCCACGGCTACGTGCTGGCGCAGGAGCCCACCTTGCGCGGCAAGGCCTGCGTGGTCAGCTTCGCGCCCGCGCGCGACGGCACCGGCGCGGTGCGCCAGGCCTACCTGACCTCCGCCGAGCTCGGCTACGTGGTCACGCTGGCGCTGCCCAGCGGCGCCGCGCAGCGCTCCGACGATCTCGACACCGCGCTGGGCCTGCTGCAGATCCAGGCCCCCCCGGCGGCGCGCCCGCGCCCCAGCCAGCCCGCGCCAGCCGGCGCCGACGAACCTGATATGGTCGAGGCCACGCGGCGCTATCCCGACGTCAAGCCCTGGTATCCCCGCCCGCGACCGCAGCCCGAGATGCAGGAGCCCCCCGCCCCATGAGCTCGTCCGATGACATCCACACCCGCGTCACCGCGCCCGGTGGCGTGCCCGCCATGACCGCGCAAGGCACGCCCGCCGCGCAGCCTGGAGCGGCCGCTCAGCCCGCCGCCTTCGCCAGCGTCGACGAGGTCGCGGCGCGCTTCCTGGCGCACAGCTATGTCTGCGATCGCCGCACCGCGACCGCCATCCACCTGGCCGAGCGCCTGCAGAAGCCCATCCTGGTCGAGGGCCCCGCCGGCGTCGGCAAGACCGAGCTGGCCAAGACGCTGGCCGCGGTGCTGGGCACCGAGCTGGTGCGCCTGCAGTGCTACGAGGGGCTCGACGAGGGCAAGGCGCTGTACGAGTGGGAGTACGGCAAGCAGCTGCTCTACACCCAGATCCTGCGCGACAAGATCGGCGAGGTCCTGAGCGGCACCAGCACCCTCAGCGAGGCCGTCGACCGCATCGGACAGCAGGCCACCGCGTTCTTCTCGGAGAAGTTCCTGCTCGATCGCCCGCTGCTGACGGCGATCCGCGCGCCCCACCGCGTGGTCCTCCTGATCGACGAGGTCGACCGCGCCGAGCAGGAGTTCGAGGCCTTCCTGCTCGAGGTGCTGTCCGACTTCCAGGTCTCCGTGCCCGAGCTCGGCACCCTGCGCGCGCGCTTCCCGCCCATGGTCATCCTGACCTCGAACAACGTGCGCGAGCTCAGCGACGCCCTCAAGCGGCGCTGCCTGCACCTCTTCTTCGACTACCCCAGCGCCGAGCGCGAGCTCGAGATCGTGCGCCTGCGCGCCCCCGAGGCCGCGCGCGGCCTCAGCGAGGCCGTGGTCCGCGTGGTCCAGGGCGTGCGCACGCTCGACCTCAAGAAGAAGCCCAGCGTGTCGGAGACCCTCGACTGGGTGCGCGCGCTGACCATCCTCAGCACCGACCAGCTCACCCCGGCGCTGGCCGAGGAGACCTTGAACCTCATCCTCAAGTACGAGGGCGACATCGAGCGCGCGAAGGACAAGCTGCCCGAGCTGCTGGCGGGCAAGAAGGCGTAGCGCGGGGCGGGCTACTTCGTCTTCGGCGCGACCTTGCCCACCGGCGGCTTGCCGCCCGGCAGCGGCTTGCCGCCCGGCAGCGGCTTGCCGCCCGGCCCGACCCTCTTCGCCGCCGCGGCCTTGTCGAGGTTGGCCAGGCGCGCGCGCGCCAGGATCCCCCACGGGCTCTTGGGAGCCTTGTCCAGGGTCAGGTAGACGCGCATCGCCGCGGCGCCCGCCACCGGGTCACCCGCCAGCTCCTCCACGGTGGCCTGGTTGAACGAGGTGTCCCACAGCTTGGGATCATGCTTGGCCGCCGCCGCCAGGTAGGTGCGCGCGCCGGCATAGTCGGCCGCCGTCGCCAGCGCGATGGCCAGGCCGTTCTCCAGCAGGGCCAGGCCGCGCGTCAGCTTGGCGGTGTTCGGTCCGGCCTTGCCGCCAGCGTTCTCGCGCTCCATCTCCAGGTTCACGCGCTGCAGCTTGACGCCCTCGCTGACCACGGTGCGCGCGGCCTTGAACTCGCCCAGGTCCGACAGCGCCGAGGCCAGGTTGGCGCGCGCGCTGCCGCGCTCGGGCGCCGCCGCGATGGCGGCCTTGTACTCCAGCACGGCGCGCTTGAGCCAGCGCGCCTCGCGCTTGGGATCGACCTTGCCGCTGGCCGCGTCGGCGCGCGCCCTCGCCATCGCCGCCGCGCTCGGCGCGGTCGCCGCGGGCAGATCGGTGGGCCGCTTCCAGATGCCCTGGAAGCCGGCCGCCTTCAGCCCCATGCGGTGATAGGCCAGCCCGGAGCGCTCGTGCGCCGCGGCGTCCGACGGGAACACGCCCAGGTAGACCTCGTAGTGGCGGATGGCCAGCTCGTAGTTGCCCTCCTTCAGGGCCTTGTCACCCATGGGCAGGCGCGTCGACTTGCCGCGCAGGTCGATGAGGAAGTCTTTGATCTTGGCGATGCGCTCGGTCTTGGTCGGGTGCGACCCGTTGCGCATACCGTCGCCCATCTCCTTCTTCATGGCCTCGAACAGATCGATCATGCCCTGGGTCGACATGCCGGCGCGGTGCAGGAACAGCGCGCCGTAGTGATCGGCCTCGTACTCGTGCACGCGCGTCAGCGTGGTCGCCATGCGCGACAGCTCCTGGCGCACGTCATAGCGGCCGCCCTGCGCCGCCGCCGACCACGAGCGCAGCCCCAGCGGCACGTGGCGCAGCGCCGCGTGCGCCAGCTCGTGCGCGATCACCGCCGCCAGCACCTCGTCACGATCGCCGGCGGTGCGCTTCACGAAGTCGATCAGGCCCGTGTAGACGAAGATGCGTCCGCCCGGGATGGTGATGGCGTTGATGTCGGGGCTCTTGATGAGGAACAGGCGCGGCGACAGCTCCTTGAGCTCGGCCACCGCGACCAGCTTCTCCAGCATGCCGTCGACCCGCGCCTGCTGCTTGGGATCGTCGAGCAGCAGGCCGTCGGCGCGCGCCTTGTCCTCCATGGCCTGGGCCATCTGGATCTCGGCCGCGGCGTCGATGGGATCGCTCTCCGCGACCACCGGCCCCATCGCCGTCGAGTTGCCGGTCAGCAGGGTGTACTTGGACGCCGACAGCTGGCCGATGTTGGTGTCGGGATCGAGGTTCATCGCCTTCTGGTAAGCCTCGGCCGCGTTCTTGGTGTCACCGCGGTTGTCGAGCACCTGGCCCAGGTAATAGAAGGCGTCCTGGTAGGTCGGCGACAGCTCGATGGCGCGGCGCAGGGCGGCCTCGGCCTTGTCGAGATCGGCCGCGCCGGTGGCGTCCTCGAACAGGCTGGAGCCCAGGCGCAGCTGCGCCTCCTTGACGCTGGGCGCCTTGGCGAAGGCCGCGCGCGCGTCGGCGCGCTGGTTGACCGACGGATCCAGCAGCGCGACCCCGAGCAGATAGAAGGCCTCCTCCAGGGTCGGCTGCGCGGTGACGACCTGGGTCAGGATGGTGACCGCCTGCTTGGCGTTGCCCGCGACCAGGGCCAGCTTGCCCTGGCGGAACTGCTTGCCGGCCTCGCCGTACAGCAGCGTGTAGAGCTCCTCCTCGGCCTCGCCGGCCAGGGCGTTGTCGCTGGCGCCGGCCAGGATCTTGAGGATGCGCACGGCCTGGTCGCGCGCCGCGCTGTCGCCACCGTCGCCCATGCCGCGGTAGGCGCGCGCCAGCGCCAGGATGGCCCAGCCGTCGCTCGGCACGGCCTTG
Organism: Deltaproteobacteria bacterium; assembly: GCA_020853705.1. GTDB lineage: Bacteria > Myxococcota_A > Polyangia > Haliangiales > JADYYK01 > JADYYK01. The sequence continues at coordinate 530 of JADYYK010000159.1, read as the reverse complement.
ACGTAGATGGCGTAGTGGCGCGCCGAGTCGGCGTACTGCTTGCGCGCGAACAGGATCTCGCCATACAGCGCCTCGCCATCGGCGGGCATGGCCCCGGTCTTGTCGACCTCGCCGAGCAGCGCCAGCGCGCGGTCACCATCACCCAGCCGCCACGCGAGGGCCGCCATGCGCACCCGGGCCAGGGTGCCGCCGGGCTGCAGCACCAGGGCCTGCTCGTAGGAGGCCTGGGCGCGGGTCAGATCGCCGAGCTCGAACCAGGCGTCGCCGTCCTTGACCTGCAGCTCGGCGCGAAGCCGCGCGGCCTCGGCCTTCTTGTCAGGCTTCCTGGGCGGCGCGGCCTGGGCCAGCGCGCCCAGCAGGATGGGCAGGAGGAGGGAGGTCAGCGTGATGCGCGCACGGAGCTGCATTGGTAGATCCTACTTTCCTCCCCACTTTGTCGTGGGTGTTTGAGTAAGACCCCCTTTCAAACCGTGCATGCGGATTTCCCGCACACGGCTTACCGGTGGTCTCTCGAGACGCAGCATTACGTG
>JADYYK010000158.1 GCA_020853705.1 Deltaproteobacteria bacterium | reverse complement strand
TCTGCTACCCGGCGCTCCGACGCCTACCGGGGCGGGACTTGCACCCGCTGGAGAAGCGCAGCGTGAAGACGCGGCCCAGTCGAACAGCGACAGCTGCTCCGTGCCTTCGTCACGACGCACCATGCCGACATCGTACATGAGCTTGCGCCGGGCGGCAGCCATGAGCTTGCGCCGGGCGGCAGCAGCGGCGAGCTACAGGACCACCGGCCCGATCGAGGCCAGCAGGCCGCTGGCCAGCCGCGCCAGCGGCGCCGCCAGCTCGGCCAGCGCGGGCTGCTCCGCGAACAGCGCCTCGCCGGGGCCCCAGACCGGGTACTTGTAGCCCTTGCGCACCCAGCGCAGCGGCTCGCGATCCGCGCAGCCCAGGCCGCGATCCGAGCGCGGGCAGTAGATCCGGAGGTGCAGGTGGTCGTCGTGCGGCGCCGCGCCGACCGGCTGGCGCAGCACCTCGGTGGCCTGCGCGATGATGGCGGGGTCCTCGCCGCGCGCGACCGCGTGCGCCAGCAGGCGCTGCCGCAGCGGCTCGTACACGAACAGGTACTGCACCTCGACCCACGGATCGGTCAACAGCGCGCGCACCAGCGCCCACTCGCGCGGCACGTCGATCGTCAGAGGCCCGGCGGCGATGCCCTCGGGATCGAGCGACGGCTTGCTGGCGCCATCGGGCGCGAACAGCAGCATCACGTTGGGCGGCGCGATCGGCCGCCCGGCCTTGCGCACATAGAACATCAGGTCGGCGTCGAGGCCGTTCTCGTGCGAGCGATGCCACTCGGTCGGCCCGCCCATCTCGGGCGACAGATCGGCCACGCCCAGCTGCGAGCCCGGGATCTCGCGCTCGACCTTGCGCGCCGCGCGCACGATCAGCTCGACCAGCTCCGCGGTGCCGAAGTTGTTGCCGCGCAGCCGCCAGCGCTCCGGCACGGTGTAGCCGTCCCCCGACGCCGGCAGCCGCACGCCGTTGCGCAGCGCCCCCGTCCCGCTGGTGCCCATCGCGATCGACGAGCCATCCCCCACCATCGAGTAGCAGCCCGCGCCACTGAGCAGCGCCAGCGCCGCTACCCCGAAGATGGCCGCCCCCCGCATGCCTCCCATTCTGGCAGCCGCCCCGCCGCACGCAAGTTTCCCCACCGAGGCACCACCAGCCAGGCGGTCGGTGCACTAGAGTGGATGGATGACTCCGACCTCGCTGGTGCGAGCTGGTGCGCTGCTGGGTGTGCTCACGATGGCGGGCTGCGGGTCGCCCCGCGGCACGGGCGCGGCGGGGCCGACGCCGTCCCCGCGACCCGGGGCCGCCGATGCCGCCGTCCCGGCCGTCGCCGTCGCCGTCGGCGCCGACGCCGGGCCCGGGACCGCGCCCGGGACCCTGCAGCTCGACTACCAGGGCGCCGCCTTCATGGGGCCCTCCATGCTGTTCGTGACGCTGCACCGCGCCGACGGCACCAGCTACCCGCTCAAGCTCAGGTCCGAGATGTACTCCGCCCTGCAGGACTGCTCGAAGTGCCCCGCCGACGGCCCCATCACCGAGCACTCGCCGATGCCCGGCGGCCCCCCGCCGATGGAGTACCGCCCCGGCCCCCTGGCGCGCTACCTGGGCGCCAGCTTCACCATGGACGTGGTCGCGGAGTGCCCCGCCGGTGGGCGCTGCATTCGCCCCGCGCCGATCCCCGCCGGCGACTACAGCCTCACGCTCGGCCACAAGCTCAGCTGCCCCGGCACCGTCACGGTGCCCCTGGTCGGCGACACCGTCCTCACCTGCACGCGCTGACCGCCCCCCGAAAAGTGCGACGGGCGCCCCGTCTCCAGGGCGCCCGTCGCAATCATTCAAGCTCTACTTGAAGTTCTGAGGGGATTCTACTTCTGCTCCTCGAACTCGGCGTCGATGACGCCCTCGTCCTTCTTGTCGCCACCGCCGCCGCCGCCGCCCTCGTCCTCGACGCCGGAGTCACCACCCGGGGCCCCCGGCGCGGGGCCGCTGCCGCCGGCCTGCTTGTACATGGCCTCGGCCATCTTGTGCGACGCCTTCTGCACCGTCTCCAGCGCGGCCTTGAGCGCCTCGGCGTCGGGGTTGTCCTTGTTGGCCTCGAGCACCGTCTTGCCCTCCTTGAGGGCCTCCTCGACGGCCACGCGGTCGGCCTCGGGGATCTTGTCGCGGTTGCCGTCGATCAGCTTCTGCGTGTTGTAGATCAGCGAGTCGAGCTGGTTCTTGGCCTCGATGCCGTCCTTGCGCTTCTTGTCCTCGGCCTCGTTCTTCTCGGCGTCGGCGACCATGCGCTCGATGTCGCGCTCGGTCAGGCCCGAGGAGGCAGTGATGGTGATGTTCTGCTCCTTGTTGGTGGCCTTGTCCTTGGCCGACACGTTGACGATGCCGTTGGCGTCGATGTCGAAGGTGACCTCGATCTGCGGCACGCCACGGGGCGCCGGCGGGATGCCATCCAGGTGGAACTTCCCGAGGGTCCGGTTGTCGCGCGCCATCGGGCGCTCGCCCTGCAGCACGTGCACCTCGACCGAGCTCTGGCTGTCCGACGCGGTCGAGAAGGTCTCGGTCTTCTTGGTCGGGATGGTGGTGTTGCGCGGGATCAGCGTGGTCATCACGCCGCCCAGCGTCTCGATGCCCAGCGACAGCGGGGTGACGTCGAGCAGCAGGATGTCCTTGACCTCGCCCGACAGCACGCCGGCCTGCACCGCGGCGCCCAGCGCGACCACCTCGTCCGGGTTGACGCCCTTGTGCGCGTCACGCCCGAAGTACTCGGTGACCAGCTTCTGCACCATCGGGATGCGGGTCGAACCGCCGACCAGCACCACCTCGTCGATCTCCTTGGGCGACTTGCCGGCGTCGGCCAGACACTTCTTGACCGGCTCCATCGTCTTGCGCACGAGGTCGCCCATGATCTGCTCGAGCTTGGCCCGCGACAGCTTGATCTGCATGTGCTTGGGGCCCGAGGCATCCGCGGTCAGGAAGGGCAGGTTGATCTCGGTCTCCTGGGTGGACGACAGCTCGATCTTGGCCTTCTCGGCCGCCTCCTTGAGGCGCTGGATGACCATCTTGTCCTTGGAGACGTCGATGCCCTGGTCCTTCTTGAACTCGGCCATCAGGAACTGCATGACCAGGTTGTCGATGTCGTCGCCGCCGAGGTGGGTGTCGCCGTTGGTGGCCACGACCTCGACCACCTTCTCGCCGACCTCCAGCACCGAGATGTCGAAGGTGCCACCGCCGAAGTCATAGACCGCGACCAGGTGGTCCTTGCCCTTGTTGAGGCCGTAGGCCAGCGCCGCCGCGGTCGGCTCGTTGACGATGCGCTTGACCTCGAGGCCGGCGATCTTGCCGGCGTCCTTGGTGGCCTGGCGCTGGGCGTCGTTGAAGTAGGCCGGCACCGTGATGACGGCGTCGGTGACCTTCTCGCCCAGGTACTCCTCGGCGGCGCGCTTGAGCTTCATGAGGACGCGGGCCGAGATCTCGGGCGCGGTGTAGCGCTTGCCGCGGATCTCGACCTGGGCGTCGCCGTTGGCGACCTTGACCACCTTGTAGGGGACCTTCTTGGTCTCCTCGGCGACCTCGTCCATCTTGCGGCCCATGAAGCGCTTGATGGAGAACACCGTGTTCTCGGGGTTGGTGATGGCCTGGCGGCGGGCGATCTGACCGACCAGGATCTCGCCCTTGTCATCGAACGCCACGACCGAGGGAGTCAGCCGACCACCCTCCTCGTTGGTGATGATCTTGGGCTCCTTGCCTTCCATGATGGCGACGACGCTGTTGGTCGTGCCGAGATCGATGCCGATGATCTTGCCCATTGTCCGTCTCTCCGAGCGTTTGGTGTTGAGGCTGACGGCAAACTAACCAGCCAGTCGTGGGTGTCAAGCCAAGACCACGAGAAAGGCATCCGGAAGCACTCGCGAATTGACAGCCCCGGCGCGGCCGCGCGATGCTCACTGCCCGGCGAGATGCGCCGCTCCAACGCGTATCAGCCCCTACAATCCAGACCCTGTAGCGGAGACGAATCCATGCACAAGGCACTCGCAGTCCTCACCGCCGGGCTCGGCCTGGCGTTGCCCCTGGGCGCATTCGCGGCGCCGGCCAAGGCGCCGGCCAAGGCCGCCCCCGCCCCTGCCCCCGCCCCGGTCAATCGTCCCCCGGTGATCGAGACCCTGCCCTTCACCGACTGGCAGGTCGGCAAGCAGCTGCACTTCGGCATCCACGCCCTCGACCCCGACGACGACGGCGTGCGCATCGAGCTCCTGCAGAAGCCGCTGTCGGCGACCTACAACGAGCTGACCCAGACGGTGTCGTGGAAGCCGACCGCCAAGGACGGCAGCGAGGGTCGCTTCCGTGTCCGCGTCACCGAGGTCCGCCTCGACCGCGGTGTCCCGGTCGCCGACGCCCCGCCCCGCTTCGTGACCCGCGAGTTCGCCATCCGGCTGACCAAGGGCGCGGTGGCCCCGCAGCCCCAGGTCAAGTCGGCCGTCACCGAGACCCTCATCACCATCCGTGATCCCGACCGCCTCGCCGGGGCGCGCCAGAAGTACTCGCTGGCCAAGGTGCTCGACCTCATCGGTCAGCTCGAGATCCGGCGCGAGACCCTGGCCGGCAAGGACCCCAAGCAGTACGGCAACCCCAAGGCCAAGGTGCAGCTCGACCTCATCCTCAAGCTGATGGCACGGCTGAACAAGAACCCGACGCTCGACCCCGACTCGGACAAGTACAACCCGGAGTGGGGCAAGTTCGCCAGCTGGCAGCTGGTCACCGTGCGCCCGCGCATGAACAAGGCGCGCCACGAGCTGCGCCTGGTCTACCGCAACATGACCGCGCCGGAGACGGCCTACATCATGTTCCGTGTCGCGCTGGCGTCCGACATGCCCGACGTGCCACTCGACGTGCGCGCCGAGAGCAACGTCGCCTTCTCGGGCCTGCTGCTGGACAGCTTCTTCGTCGGGGAGACCCTGAATCCCAAGCTGGTCACCGACAAGAAGGCCTATGCCCGCGCGCTGGTGGGCTTCCTCGACAAGTTCTTCAGCTACGACGACGCCGCGCACAAGCGGCTGTTCCCGCAGATGCTCGCGCTGCCGATCTCCGGGCGTCTGGGCGCGGGCAGCGTCACCGACGGCGCGGGCAAGTACCAGTGGGGCAACGGTTGGTCCTGGATCACGTTCAAGAACACCTGGGCCGAGCAGGACGGCAAGATGATGGGCACCTACTTCGCCCCGCCCATCAAGGGCTTCACCGGCGACGTCGTCGCCGAGGGCAACAAGTGGGTGTCCAAGTGCATCGCCGAGCTGCCCGCCGACTACTGCCGGGTCGCCGAGGGCTTCTCCAACATCCCGCAGGATCCGCCCAAGAAGGGCGCTGACGGCATCCTGATGGGGGTGCTGGCGGATGCCCAGCAGATCAACCCGATCTACAAGGCGCTGCTCAGCAAGCGCACCCGCCTGGACGACGCCACCCGGCGCAACTTCGAGGAGAACGGCATGTCCTGCGCGCAGTGCCATGTGCGCGCCTTCGATGAGGGCGACGTGCTGGATCCCGGGATCTGGGATCCGACCAAGAAGACCAAGCCCACCCTGGCGCGCCCGCTGCCGCAGACCTTCTTCGTGCTGGTGCCCGAGTTCCGCAACTCGCCGTTCCTGGATCAGCAGGAGCTCGACACCGAGTGTCTGCTCGGACCCATGATGTCGAGCGAGCTGGGCAAGAGCGTGAAGGTGCCCTGCGGCGCCCGCGGCGAGTGATCGAAGTCCCCACCCAGTGAGCGCCGGCAGCACCACACAGGGCACGCCCAGGCCGAAGGTCAGCGGCAAGCTGCCGGTGGCGCGCCCGCCCGGCGCCAGCGCCAAGAACCCGGTCAAGAAGGCCAGGCCCGACGGCGAGCAGGACGGCAAGCTGCGCCGCCTGTTCATCAGCATCGCCCGCGTGGTCGCCCTGCTGGCGGCCTTCGTCGGCGTCCCGCTGATGCTGAGCTACCCCCTCGGGCCGCGGCTGTTCTGGACCCTGACCATCGCGGTGCTGCCGCTCGGCATCGTGGCCATGGGCTACTACTCGTGGCGCCGGATCTGCCCGCTGGCCGAGACCGCGCAGCTGGGCCGCACCCTGGGCATCGGCGGCAAGCGCAAGACCGGCAAGTGGCTGGAGGCCAACTACGCGCTGGTGCAGCTCGGCGTGCTGTACCTGTTCCTCAACCTGCGCCTGCTGGCCATCAACGGCGACCGCATGGCGCTGGGCATCGCGGTGGGCGTCGTGTTCTTCCTGGCCCTGGTCACGGGCCTCGTCTACACCGGCAAGACCTGGTGCAACTTCTTCTGCCCGGTCGGCGTGGTGGAGCGGATCTACACCGAGCCGCAGAGCCTGCAGGCGCAGGCCAACTCGCAGTGCCAGAGCTGCACCGCGTGCAAGAAGTTCTGCCCCGACATCGATCTCGAGCAGGGCTACTGGAAGGACGCCGAGCTGCGCGCCAAGGCGCTGGCGACCTACGCCTTCCCGGGGCTGGTGTTCGGCTTCTACTTCTACTACTGGGTCGCGGCCGGCACCTGGCGCTACTACTTCGGCGGCGCCTGGACGCGCGAGCCAGGGCTGTGGCGCGAGGTCATGGGGCCGGGCGCGTGGTTCGCGCACGGCATCCCGCGCCTGGTGGCGGCGCCGGTGACGCTGCTTCTGTGCGCGCTGGTGCCGATGCTGCTGCTGGTCTGGCTGGAGAAGACCATGGCGCGCCGGCTGACCAAGCAGCATGGCGATGACGCCAAGTGGCGCGGCCTGGCGCGGCACCGCACCCTGACGCTGGCGGCGTTTCTGGCCTTCAACACCTTCTATGTGTTCGCCGGCGCTCCCACGCTGGGCAGGTGGCCGGAGCTGTACCGGCTGGTGCAGTTCCTGGTCGTGTTCGCCAGCACGCTGTTCCTCATCAAGCGCTGGCGCCGCCGCGAGGACGAGTTCGTGCAGGAGAAGTTCGCGCGCGGCTTCCTCAAGCGCTGGGAGTGGGGCGACGAGCCGCCGCCGTCGGATCTCAAGGACCTCTACCTCATCCACACCGAGCGCCAGAAGCAGAAGGCCGATCGCGTGCGTGCCTACAAGGACACCGTGCGCGAGATGCTCAAGGACGGCGTGGTCGCGCGCGAGGAGCTGTACCTGCTCGGCAAGCTGCGCAGCCAGCTCGGCATCAGCGAGCAGGATCACGAGAAGGTGCTGGGCGAGCTGGGCGTCGAGGACCGCTCGCTGTTCGATCCGTCCAAGACGCACTCGGCCGAGAAGCGGCTGCAGCTGGAGGGCTTCAGGAAGTCGGTCGAGCGCATGATCATCGACCGCGCGCCCCAGGGCGGCAAGCTCGACCCCGCCGCGCTGGAGGAGCTGCGCCTGGAGGCCAAGCTGTCGCGCGAGGAGGCCGACTCGGTGCTCGGCGAGCTGCGCGACAGCAAGGGGCCGCTGGTGGCGCGCATGAAGCAGGAGCTCGACGAGATCGAGGCGCTGGCGGCGCGCTACGCGGCGCTCGGGGCCGAGGACGGCTACTCGCGCAGCGTCGCCTTCATGCGCTTCCTGGTGCGCGCGCGTGAGGCCGAGCGCATCGAGCGCGTGCTGGGCCTGCTGGGGTCGATCTATGGCGAGCAGCCAGTTGACGCCGTGCGCGAGCTTCTGGCCGCGACCGACCCCGCGCTGCGCGGGCAGGCGCCCGCGGCCATCATGAAGTGTGGCGACGCCGCCATCACCGAGCGGCTGTCGCGCGCGGTGGCCACCCGGCTCGCCCAGCTGCCCCAGCCAGGCCCGGCGCAGGCCCGGCCCGAGCGACCAGCGCAGCCGGCCGACCCCGCGGTCGAGGCGGCCCGGCTGCCCCCGCTGCTTGCGCTGGCCAAGGACGCCTCGCCGTTCGTGCGCGCCTGCGCGGTCTTCGTGCTGGGGCGCTACGAGGAGGGGCCGGCGCTGGAGCTGGTGCGCGAGGCCACCAGCGACGAGGCCGTCATCGTGCGCGAGACCGCGGTGCGCTCGCTCGGGGTGCGCGGCAAGCTGGGGCGCGAGCTACTCGAGAAGGCGCTGGGCGACAAGGATCCCGCGGTGCACAAGGCCGCGCTGCGGGCCTCGAGCCGCACCACCGCCGAGATCCAGATGCTGCCCGCGGGCCTGATGCAGTCGCACGCGACGGGGGGAGCGATCTCTGGCGAGTACCCGCGCATGCCCAGCGGTGAGTACGAGAAGGCCGGGCCCGAGGCGGCGACCGCGCAGGGTGAGGCGCCGCCGCCCATGATGGCGACGCTGGATCCGCGCGCGCCGGTCGATTCGCTGACCACGCTCGAGAAGATGATGCTGCTGCGCAACGTCGGCCTGTTCGACGATCTCGACCCCGACGACCTGCTGGCCATCACGCGGATCTCGCAGGAGCGCCGCTTCCTGGCCGGCCAGGTGCTGTGCCGCGAGGGCGAGGTCGGCAGCGAGGTCTTCATCCTCATCAGCGGCAAGGTCCGGGTCTGGCTGTCCCGCGCCGGCCAGACCCAGGTCCTCAGCGAGCAGGGCGCCGGCGTGTGCATCGGCGAGATGGCGGTGCTGGACCGCGCCCCGCGCGCCGCCAACGTGACCGCCATCGCCGACGTGCGCGCGCTGTCGATCCCGGGCGACGGCTTCCGCGGCCTCATCCTGGAGCGCCCCGAATTGAGCCGCAACATCATCGGCGAGCTGACCCAGCGCCTGCGCGGCATGATCGCCCAGCAGTACGGCCAGCAGCAGCCGCCGCAGCCGCCGACCGCCCCGCGCTGAGTCAGCCGCGTCGCCCCGCTCTGGTGCTGGTGCTGGTGTGGCAAGCGCGCGGCCCCGGGGTGCCGTACTCTCAGGCCATGCGCGCCCCTGCGACGGCCTTCGTCCTCGTGGTCTCGACCCTGACCGCAGCGGCCGCGCCCGCCCCGGCCGGGCCACCGGCCTCGGGCGGGGTGCTCGCGCCGGCGCGCAGCAGCGTCGACTTCGTGACCTTCGCACAGGGCGCCCAGCCGCTCAGCCTCAGCATCGACGGCGTCGCCAGCAGCGACCTCGAGGGCGCCATCCGCGCCATCGACGGCGCCCCCACGCCATTCGTGCTGGTGCGCGCCGGCAAGGCCGACAGCGTGGTCGAGATCGTCTACCTGCTGCCGGCGCCGACCCGCTTCGACGCCTTCGCGGTACCCACGGTGACCGAGGTGCCGTCGCGCGCGACCACCTTTTTGCGCACCATCGAGGTCTCGGGGTCGGCCACCGGCGCCGACACCGGCTTCCAGGTGCTGGCCGCGGCGACGCTGACCACGCACAAGAAGCGCGGCCTGGTCAGCCCCCTGAAGGTGACGGCCTCGCCCGCGGTGCGCTGGCTCAAGCTGCGCATGACCGGAGGGCTCGTGCTACCCGACGGCAAGGCCAGCCTGCAGTTCAGCGAGCTCGAGGGTTACGGCCGTCAGGACGCGGTGGCGCTGGCCACCGGCTTCAAGGCGATCTGGTCGGGCAAGGGCGTGCTGATCGAGCTCAGCCAGAGCGGCGCCACCGTCAGCGGCTGCTACGACAGTGATGGCGGCCAGCTGCAGGGCACCGTCAGCGGCAACATCCTGCGCGCGGTCGGCGTCGACCCCGGCGACAAGGTCACCAGCGTGTTCGTGCTCATGGTGGGCGCCGACGGCGGCCTGCGCGGGCTGCGCTCCACCAACGGCGCGCCCTTCCGCATCTATCAGGGCGACCCCGCGCCCGCTGGCACGACGACCCGGTGCAGCGCGCCGCCCCCCAAGCTGGGCTGCGGCTCGGTCATCCACGCGGTCAACTTCGACTTCGACTCCGCGCGCATCCGGCCCGACTCCGAACCCGTGCTGGCCGAGCTCCACAGGGGGCTGGCCGCCGACAAGAGTCAGTCCATCGTGGTCGAGGGTCACACCTCGAGCGAGGGCAGGAAAGACCACAACCAGGCGCTGTCGCTGGCGCGCGCCCAGGCCGTGGTCGACGACCTGGTCCGCCGCGGCCTCGACAAGCGCCGCCTGCGCGCCGCCGGCCGCGGACCCGACGAGCCCATCGCCAGCAACCAGGACGAAGCCGGCCGCGCCCTCAACCGCCGCGTCGAGATCCAGTGCAAGTAGGCCGCGGCGGGCTCAGCTTGCTCTGGTCAGCCGCAGCGCCGCCGCGATGATCGGCTTGGCCCACGCCGGGGTCCGGGCCAGGCTCTTCGGGGCCACGATCTTGCCGGCGCGGTAGTGCAGCAGAAGGACCGGTCGCGGAGCCAGGCCGGCCGCGGGGTCGGCCTCGAAGCTGTTGTCGTAGACCCAGAGCTCGGTCAGCTTGGGCAGGAGCGCGATCAGGTTCTCGCGGCCGAGGTCGTAGCGCTCGCGGATCTTGGCCTCGGGGATGTCGTGGCCGCCCTTGGCGACGCGGGCCCTGACCCGGGCGATGTGCAGCTCGGGGCTGGCCAGGCCGACATACCAGATACGGACCTCGAGGCCCTTGGCAGCGGCGCGGGCCAGCAGGCCCGGGATGGTATTGCCGCCCAGCGTGGTCTCGAAGGCGAAGTGGCCATCCTGGGCGATGGCCTTCTCGAGCAGGCGCTTACCCTCGGACCACGCCGCGGCGTTGACCTCGACGTCGGAGAAGTCGGGCGAGACGGCGCGGATCTGCCGCGCCACCTCGTCCGGGTTGAAGTACAGGGCGCCGCGCGCGCGCGCCGCCTCGCCGACCACGCTGCTCTTGCCGGCGCCGTTGGTGCCGGCGAAGACGTCGATGCAGCCCAGGACGCCCTCAGCGCTGCCGCTTGCGGGCCGCGTTGACCGCCGCCTTGCCCAGCTCGGCGGGCGACGCGCTCATGGCGGCGTGCACGCGCGCGGCCTGCCCGGGCTCCTGCATGCGCTCGAACATGGCGTCGAACTCGGCGCTCAGGGCGTCGAGCTGCGGCGAGCGCGGCCGGGTCAGCCGCTCGTACTCGTCGACCGACAGCATGACGGCCTTGATGGTCTCGTGCTTGGTGATGGTCACCACCCCGGCCGACAGGGTCTCGTCGAGCACCCGCCCGAACTCCTTCTTGGCGTCGCTGGCGGTGAACGACGGCGCCGCCTCGCCCCGGCTGTTGCGGAAGATGGTCAGTGCCCGGCCATTCAGCGTCGCGCTCATGAAGCTACCTCCCAGATCCTGACCAAATCCTGACCGGCCCTTTGCCGGTCAGGACTTGCTCCGTTCCGACTCCGGCTTCTGGATCCGATCAAACAACTACGACCATTCTGACCATTTCAGACAGAATGTCCATAGCGACCATCTTTGCCACCGGAGGCCCATGGTTTCAACCGGTTGGATGCGCTACCGTGGAGGCAACAACGATCGAGGGCCGTCGTGAAGCTGGGGAGAGCCGTGCTGGTCGCCGTGCTGCTGTGCAGCCTGGCGTCGTCCGCCTGGGCCGACAAGAAGACCGAGGCCGAGGCGCGCACCTACTACGATCAGGGCACCAAGTACTACGCCCTGGGCCGCTTCGAGGAGGCCATCCAGAACTACGAGAAGGCCTTCGAGCTGCGCCCCGATCCGGTGCTGCTCTACAACATCGCGCAGGCCTACCGGCTGTCGAAGAACTTCGAGCGCGCGCTGTTCTTCTACAAGTCGTTCCTGCGCAACATGCCCGACGCCCCCAACCGGCCCGAGGTCGACCGCCGCATCGGTGAGATGGAGGCCGCGCTCAAGACCCAGGAAACCAGCTCGCAGGCGCCGCCGGTCGGCACCTACGAGCCCGGCACGCGGCCCCCGGTGACCAGCCCCGAGCCGTCACCGAGCCCGAGCCCCGGCCCGGGCACCGTGATCCCGAAGCCCGACACCGTGGCGGACGGCAGCGACACCGGCAGGCAGGCCGCCACTCCGCCCGATCAGGGCCCCACCGATCACGGCGGCGGCAAGCGGCCGATCTACAAGAAGTGGTGGTTCTGGGCCGGCGTCGGCGCGGTCGCGGTGGGCACCGTCGCCATCGTGGTCGCGACCTCGGGGGGTGGCGCCGAACGCCCCGGTACCGACTTCGGCTACCAGGACATCTTCTGAACTGCTCGCCGTCCTCGCGGACGGCACGGCTTGGCTTACCGGCGCGCGTGGCGTGCCGTCAGGAGTGCAGATGCGCAAGGGACTCGTGCTGTGGGCGGCCGCGCTGGCCGCAGGCGTGATGGGCTGCGGTGGTGACTCGGACGAGACGCTGGTGGTGGTCCACATCGAGCGTGGCGCCACCGCGGGCAGCATCGATCGCATCGAGCTCGACCTCGAGCTCGGCGGCATGCACGCGATGCGCACCCTGACCGAGGGCAGCCAGGCCCTGACGCTGCCGCTCAGCGCCGGCTTCCGGGTGCGCAGCGGCGCCGGCTCGCTGCTGGTCAGCGCTCGCGCGTTCAACGGCCAGACCGAGCTGGCCCACGGCTCGAAGCGCGGGCTCGTGGTGGCGGGCGACACGGTGGCCATCACGGTCACGCTGGGCGTCGATGAGATGATGCTCGATGGTGGCCCGGGCGATGGCGGCGGCGACGTGGTGCTGGCGCTCGACAAGACCAGCCACGACTTCGGCATCGCGGTGCAGGGCTCGCCCAGCGCCCCGGTGACCTTCACCGTGACCAACACCGGCAGCGCGGCCAGCGGCGCGCTGACCTCGATGATCACCGGCGCCGGCGCGACCGCCTTCAGCAAGGGCACCGACGGCTGCCAGGGCATGACCCTGGCGCCCAGCGCCAGCTGCACCGTGCAGGTGGTGTTCTCGCCGACCGGGGCCGGCGCCGCCACCGCCAGCCTCGCGTTCTCGGCCAGCCCGGGCAACGCTCTCAGCGCCAGCCTGACCGGCACCGGGGTGTCGTCCGACGCCCTGACCATCGCGCCCACCAGCCACGACTTCGGCAACGTGGTCATGAGCCAGCCCAGCACGCCGCTGACCCTCACGGTCACCAACACCGGCGTGGCCCCGACCGGCACACTCAGCGCCAGCCTGAGCGGCAGCGACATGGGTCAGTTCGCCATCGGCAGCAACGGCTGCAACGGACAGCCGCTGGCCGCCAGCGCGACCTGCACGCTCGAGGTCACCTTCACGCCCACCAGCGCCGGCATCAAAACCGCCAGCCTGCTGGTCAGCGGCACCCCGGGCGGCGCCGCCAGCACCGCGCTGACCGGCACCGGCGTCGGGCCCGCCATGCTGGTGGTGACCCCGCCGACGCAGGACTTCGGCACCGTGGTGACCAGCAACAACGCCACCGTCAGCTTCACCGTGCGCAACGCCGGCGGCGCCATGACCGGCGTGCCCAGCGCCGCGGTGTCGGGCTCGGCCGACTTCACCGTCATGAGCAACGGCTGCACCGCCGCGCTGGCGCCGGCGCAGAGCTGCACCGTCGCGGTGCGCTTCGCGCCGAGCTCGATGGGCGCCAAGACCGGCACGCTCACGGTGATGGCCAGCCCGGGCGGCACCGCCACCGCGACGCTGGCGGGCATGGGCGCGACGCCCGGCGCGCTGACCATCTCGCCCAGCACGCATGACTTCGGCGGCGTCCTCCTCGGCATGATGAGCACCACGCAGACCTTCACCGTCACCAACATGGGCGGCTCGACCTCGGGCACCCTGGCGACCACGATCACCGGCACGCGCGCCGCCGACTTCGAGAAGACCGCCGACACCTGCAACACCATGACGCTCGGCGCCGGCCTGACCTGCGTGGTGACGCTGCGCTTCCACGCCAACATCCGCGGCGCCGCCAGCGCGTCGCTGAGCGTGACCGGCAGTCCGGGTGGGATCGCGCAGGCCTCGCTGCAGGGCACCGGCCAGGCGCCACCCAGCCTGACCCTGAGCCCGACCACCACCGACTTCGGCACCGTGACCATGGGCCAGAACGCGACCCAGGTCTTCAGCCTGCGCAACGACGGTGACGCCAGCACCGGGACCTTGACCATCAACGTCACCGGCACCGACTTCACCATCTCGGCCAACACCTGCACCGCCCCGCTGGCCGGCGCGGCCAGCTGCATGATCACGGTGCAGTACGCGCCCAGCGCGGCGGGCGCGCGCAGCGGCGGCCTGACCGCCAGCGGCGCCGCCGGGGGCAGCGCCAGCGCGACCCTGATGGGCAACGGCCAGACCGCGGCCAGCCTGAGCGCCAGCCCGACCACGGTGGCCTTCGGCGGCGTCACCGTCGGCAGCACCAGCGGCGTCATGATGTACACCCTGTCGAACAGCGGCCAGGCGACGTCGACGGCGATCACGCTGACCGCCAGCGCCGGCTTCGCCATCCAGGCGCCGACTGGCAGCGACTGTCGCTCCGGGATCACCACGCTGGGCGGCGGCCAGGCCTGCACCGTGCGGCTGACCTTCTCGCCCACCGCCGCTGGCCCGGTCAGCGGCGGCATGAGCACCTTCGCGGCCAGCCAGGGCGGCAGCGGCACCGTGACCCTGACCGGCACCGGGCTGACCCCGGCCGCGCTGGCGCTGAGTCCCGGCACGCTGACCTACACCAGCGTGGTCGGCCAGAGCAGCGACGACATGGTGGTGGTGTCGAACAGCGGCCAGTCCGCCAGCGGCGCGCTCGCCATCACCCTCACCGGCCCGACCGACTTCAGCATCGTCACGGGGCTGGCCAGCGACTGCTCGGTCGGCGCCACGCTGGCGGGCGGCGGCATGTGCAACGTGCGCATCCGCTTCACGCCCGGCTCGCGCAGCGGCTTCAGCGCCACCCTCACGGTGTCGGCGACCCCGGGCGGCACGCGCATGGCCACGGTGAACGGCACCGGCCAGGCGCCGGCCACGCTGACCGTCACCCCGACGCCGCACGCCTTCCCGCTGACCGAGGTCGGCGTCACCTCGGGCACCCAGGTCTTCACCTTCCGCAACACCGGCGACGTGGCGTCGACCGCGCTGGCCATCTCCAGCACCAACTCCGCCGAGTTCCCCATCACCGCCAACGGCTGCATGGGCATGACGCTGGCGCCGAGCGGGACCTGCACCGTGACCATGGCGTTCCGGCCCAGCACCGGCGCCACCACCAGCGGCAGCGTGACCGCGACCGCCACCGGGACCAGCGCCACCGCGAACCTGTCGGGCAGCGGCGGCTTCCGCTTGACCGTGACCCCGGCCGGCGGCAGCACCGGGACCGTGACCTCGGTCCCCGCCGGGGTGAGCTGCGGCACGGACTGCAACGAGCTCTACGCCGGCGGCACCTCGGTGACGCTGCAGGCGCGCGTCAGCAACGGCAGCGGGATCATGTTCGGCGGCTGGTCGGGCGGCGGCTGCAGCGGGGTGTTCCGCGACTGCACGCTGACCGTCAACGCCAGCCTGGCGGTGACCGCGACCTTCGCGCCGATCGCGGGCAACCTGGTCTTCGTCAGCTCGCAGACCATCACGGCCGACCGCGGCGGCCTGGCCCCCTACGACAGCCTGTGCAACACACTGGCGACCGCCGCGGGCATCAACGACGCCGCCAGCACCGCCTACCGGGCCTGGATGTCGACCAGCACGACCAACGCCACCGATCGCTTCGCCCTGGCGCAGAGCTTCATCACCATGGACGGCCTGGTCTTCGGCAACAAGGGCCCCTTGCTCAGCAACAACCAGGTCTTGAACCCCATCCGCCACGACGAGCAGGGCCGTGATCGCCCCTACGAGCGCATCATCACCGGCACCGATCAGTATGGCTTCCACAGCTCGAGCTGCAACGACTGGACCGGCGGCGCCATCATCGGCGTCGCCTTCTGGGGCGGCATGAGCGGCCGCGGCCCCGGGGGCTGGAGCAACAACGTGCTCAACTTCGACTGCGTCACGCCGCAGCGCCTGTACTGCATGATGTACGGGGCCCGGGGCACCGTCACGCCGGCGACCACCACGGGCAAGCGGATCTGGGTCTCGCAGGACATGCTGTTCCCCAGCGCCGGCGCCGATCCGGACGCCACCTGCATGATGTTCCCGCCCTCGGGCGTGAACAGCGCGCGCGCCCTGATCGCCCGCACCACGGGGTCGGCCGCCGGCGCGCTGGTACCGGCCCAGACCTATGTCCGCCCCGACGGCATCCGCGTCGGCACCGGCGCCGAGATCATCGCCGCGGGCGTCGATGTCATGCCGCCCAATCCGCCGCTCAATGCCCTGCGCTCGGGGATCTGGCAATGGAGCAACGGCACCTATGACAACTCCGAGGTCTGGACCGGCGCGTTCGACCTGACCACCCCTGGCGACATGGCCAGCACCTGCGGCAACTGGCAGAGCAGCGCGGGCCAGGGCCAGCTGGGCAGCCCATGGGACACCGCGCGGGGGTTCTTCGCTGGCCGCCAGTACGACGGCTCGGTCAGCCGTCCGGTCTACTGCGTCGAGCAGTAGTCGAGCCCCGAAAAGAGAACCGCCGAGCGCTGGCAGGTGCCAGCCTCGGCGGCTCGGGTGTGCGCTCGCAGCCTGACTACGCGGTGGGCGCCGGCTTGGTCGGGTCGGTGCCGGCGGCGACCTGGGCCGTGATGTTGGCCTTCCAGTTGTCGGGCATCTCGGTCAGGGCGTACTGCAGGATCTCGTCCATCCGCTTGATGTGGATGAACTCGATCTCCTCCTTCACCTGCGGCGGCACGTCGACCATGTCCTTGCGGTTGCGCTCCGGCAAGAGCACCCGCTTGATCCCGGCGCGGTGCGCCGCCAGCATCTTCTCCTTGATGCCGCCGACCGGCAGCACCAGGCCGCGCAGCGTGATCTCGCCGGTCATGGCCACGTCGGCGCGGACCGCCTTGTTGGTGAACAGCGACACCATCGCGGTGAACATGGTCACGCCCGCCGAGGGGCCGTCCTTGGGGATGCCGCCGGCCGGGATGTGGATGTGGATGTCGGTCTTCTCGAGGAAGTTCTCCTCGATCCCCATCCACTTGGCGTTCGAGCGCACGAACGACAGCGCCGCCTGCGCGCTCTCCTTCATGACGTCGCCGAGCTGGCCGGTCATCACCAGGCTGCCCTTGCCCGGCATGCGCGTGACCTCGATGAAGAGGATCTCGCCGCCGACCGCGGTCCAGGCCAGGCCGGTGCAGACGCCCGGCTCGCTGGTGCGATCCGCGACCTCGCTCTGGAACTTCTGCGGGCCCAGGTAGTCCGGCACCTTCTCGGCGGTGACGACCTCCTTCTCGCCGTCCTTGAGCGAGCCCTCGGCGACCTTGACCGCGACGCCGCGGCAGATGGCGCCCATCTCGCGCTCCAGGTTGCGCACGCCGGCCTCGCGGGTGTAGCCGTCGATGACCTCGGCCACCGACTCGTCGGTCAGATCCAGGCGGTCGGGCGTGATGCCGTGCTCCTCGAGCTGCTTGGGCACCAGGAACTTGCGCGCGATCATCTTCTTCTCTTCGCGCGTGTAGCCCGGCAGCTCCATGACCTCGAGGCGGTCGCGCAGCGCCGGCGGGATGGGATCCAGCAGGTTGGCGGTGGCGATGAACATGACCTTCGACAGATCGAAGGGCACCTCGAGGTAGTGGTCCGAGAAGCTGTTGTTCTGCTCGGGATCGAGCACCTCGAGCAGCGCCGACGCGGGGTCGCCGCGGAAGTCGTGGCCGAGCTTGTCGATCTCGTCCAGCATGCACCCCGGGTTGTTGGTGCCGGCCTTCTTGATGCCCTGGATCACGCGGCCCGGCAGCGAGCCGACGTAGGTGCGACGGTGGCCGCGGATCTCGGCCTCGTCGCGCACGCCGCCCAGCGAGATGCGGATGAACTTGCGGCCGATCGAGCGCGCGATCGACTTGCCGAGCGAGGTCTTGCCGACGCCGGGGGGTCCCGCCAGGCACAGGATCGGGCCCTTCTTGTCGGCCTTCAGCTTGCGCACCGCCATGTACTCGAGGATGCGCTTCTTGACCTTCTCGATGTCGTAGTGGTCGGCGTCCAGGATCTGGCGCACGTTGGCGATGTCGACCACGTCGTCGGTCGACACCTCCCAGGGCAGCTCGACCAGCCACTCGAGGTAGGTGCGCGTGACGGTGTACTCGGCCGACGACGGCTGCATGACCTTGAGCCGCTCGAGCTGCTTGTGCGCCACCTTCTCGGTGTCGGGCGGCATCTTGGCCTTGGCGATCTTGTCCTTGAACTCCTCCAGATCGCCGCCGCCCTCGTCGAGCTCGCCGAGCTCCTCCTTGATGGCCTTGAGCTGCTGGCGCAGCACGTACTCGCGCTGGTTGCGGCCCATCTCCTCCTGGACCTGGGTGTTGATCTTCTCGCGGACCTTCAAGACCTCGAGCTGGCGCGACAGGAACTGCAGCACCTTGCGGATGCGCGCCTTGAGGTCGAAGGTCTCCAGCACGTCCTGCTTCTCCTCGACCTGCAGCTCCAGGTTCGAGGTGATGAGGTCGGCCAGCTGGCCCGGCTCGGTGACGCTGTCGACCAGCGCGCCGGCCTCCTTGGGCAGCTCCGGCATCAGCTTGATGACGCGCTTGGCGATGTCCTTCAGGTTCAGCACCAGGGCGTCGAGCTCGACGTCGGCCACCGTCGGATCGGGCAGCGCGGTCACCCGCGAGGTGATGAAGGGATCCGTCGACTGATAGTCGAGGATGCGCACGCGCGAGACGCCCTGCAGGATGACGGAGAAGTTGTCCTTGGCCAGCTTGATGACCTTGAGGATGCGCGCCGCGCAGCCGACCGCGTACATGTCGCCCTCGCCCGGATCCTCCGTGCGCGCGTCACGCTGGGTCAGGATGCCGATGACCGGGCGCTCCTTCGAGATGGCCTCCTCGACCAGGCGCACGCTCTTGCGGCGGCCGACGTCGATCGGGATGATGGAGCCGGGAAACAGCACCGAGTTGCGGAGCGGGAGGATCGAGATGATCTCGGGAACCTCGACCGGTCCCTCGGTGCCGCCCTGCTTCTTCGTGCTCATGGGGTACGCCTCTCCCTCTCAGTGGTGGGCCCAGCCATCTAACTCAACGCGCGGCAGGGATCGAGGCCAGGTCCGGTGAACGTATGAGCGGCATCATACGCTGTCAAGCCAGGATGCCGTGATACGTTGTGGCCATGCGGATGCGCTTCATCGGAGCTGCACAGCAGGTCACCGGTTCGATGCACTGCCTCGACACCGGTTCCGCCCGGATCCTGATCGACGGTGGGCTCTACCAGGGCCGCCGCGACGACTCGCGCCAGCGCAACACCCACTTCGCCCCCGAGGCGCTGGAGGCGGACGCGCTGATCTTGACGCACGCGCACATCGACCACTCCGGCAACATCCCGGGCCTCATCAAGCGCGGCTTCCGCGGCACCGTGTACGCCACCCCGGCGACCCGCGATCTGTGCGCCTACATGCTGCGTGACTCGGCCCGCATCCAGGAGGCCGACGCGCGCTACCTCAACCGCAAGAACGCCGACGATCCCGACTGGAAGCAGATCCAGCCCCTGTACGACGAGGACGACGCCGTCAACGCCCTGGAGCGCTTCGTCTCGGTGCCCTACGGCAAGCGCTTCGAGGTGCACCCGGGCGTCTCGGCCACCTTCCTCGACGCCGGCCACATCCTGGGCTCGGCCTCGGTGTCGGTCGACGTCGCCGGCGCGGGCAAGGACAAGAGCGGCCGCCGCATCGCCTTCTCGGGCGATATCGGCCGCAAGGGCCTGCCCATCCTGCGCGACCCGGTGTTCCCCGAGCGGCCCGACTACGTCCTGATGGAGAGCACCTACGGCAACCGCGCCCACGACCCCATCACCTCCACCAACGCGCGCCTGGCCGACGTCATCAACGCCACCATCAAGCGCAAGGGCAAGGTGCTCATCCCGGCCTTCGCGGTGGGCCGCTCGCAGGAGATCATCTACGCGCTCAACGAGCTCATCCGCGATGGCCGGGTGCCAGCGCTGCCGGTGTTCGTGGACTCGCCGCTGTCGGTCAACGTGACCGAGGTCTTCAAGCTGCACCCCGAGTGCTTCGACCACGAGACGCGCGACTTCATGGAGGAGCACGGCGACCCGTTCTCGTTCGCCAGCGTGCGCTACATCCAGTCGGTCGAGGAGTCCAAGCGGCTCAACGACCTGCGCGAGCCCGCGGTCATCATCGCGTCCTCGGGCATGTGCGAGGCCGGGCGCATCCTGCACCACCTGCGCAACAACATCGAGGACGAGCGCAACACCATCCTCATCGTCGGCTTCATGGCCCAGCACACCCTGGGCCGCCGCATCGTCGAGCGCCGGCCGCGCGTCAAGATCCTGGGCGTCGAGCGCGACCTGCACGCGCGGGTCGAGATCATGAACGGTTTCTCCGCCCACGCCGACAAGGAGGAGCTCTACGACTACGCCCAGCGCTGCGCGGCGGGCGGCCAGACCAGGAGCTTCTTCCTGGTCCACGGCGAGGCCGACCAGCAGGTGCCCATGGCCGAGCACATGAACCGCGAGGGCCTGCGCACGGTGATCCCCAAGGAAGGGGATGTCCACGAGCTGGACTGAACGCAGCAGGACCGGACAGCAGGCGGGGCTGGATCGAGGGCTTTTTTGGTGGCGGGGAGGCGCGGTGCTACCATGGCCGCGATGCGGGCAGCGGCGGCAGTGATCGGGCTCACGCTGGGGTTTTCGGCTCTGGTCGGGGCCGGCTGCGCCAGCGAGGACGCCGGCGTGCTGTCGACGTCGCGGCTGACCGCGACGCATGATCGGGTCGGCCCCTACCGCGTGGTGGCCAGCACCAAGGGGCGGCCCGACGACGTGGTGCTGCACTTCTCGCTCGATCGCGGGCGCAGCTTCCTGACCCTGGCGATGGACGACCTCGCGGGCGAGGTCTGGGCCGGCAACATCCCGGGCGCGCCGGCGGGCACCCAGGTGCAGTACTTCGTCAGCGCCGACGACGCCCGCGATCCGCACGACGAGGCCCAGGTCTTCGCCTTCGACATCCTGCCCGAGCAGGGCCCGTGCACGGTCGACTCCGACTGCGTGCCCGGCGAGCTGTGCTCGCAGCGCACCTGCAAGGTGCCGGCGGCGACCTGCAGTCCGGGGCCTGACGACGACGGCTGCCAGCAGGGCTTCAGCTGCGACACCGCACGCAGCCGCTGCGTCGTCGCCGAGCGCACCTGCACGCTGGCGACCGAGCGCAGCGCCTGTCTGCTGGGCGAGATCTGCGACGACGAGCGCGGCAAGTGCGCCCCCCGGCTGGAGTGCGGCGTCAACCAGTCGTGCCCGACCGGCTTCGTGTGCCAGACCGCGCGCACGCTCTGCCTGCGCAGGTAGCGCCGCCGCGGCGCAGCCTGGAGCAAAGCCGTGTAGTATGGCGGCAGCTCCGATGTCTCCTGGTCTCAGTCTTGCTCTCGCTGGCGTGTTCGTCGCCCTCAACGGCTTCTTCGTGCTGTGCGAGTTCGCCCTGGTCAAGTCGCGGGCCACCCGCCTGCAGGAGATGGCCGAGAACGGCAGCGTGAAGGCACGCAAGGTGCTGGACATCCTGCACCACCTCGACTCCTACATCTCGGCGACCCAGATCGGCATCACGCTGGCATCACTGGCGCTGGGCTGGGTCGGCGAGCCGGCCTTCGCGCGGCTGCTCAAGCCCGCGGTGAGCTGGACCGGAGCCGGCTCCGTCTACGTGCAGCACGTGATCGCCACCGTGCTGGCCTTCGCCAGCATCACCTTCCTGCACACGGTGGTGGGCGAGATCGTGCCCAAGGCCATCGGCATCCAGAAGGCCGAGAGCGTGGCCATGAGCTGTGCCAGCGCGCTGGCGCTGTTCCACGCCATCTTCCGGCCGCTGGTCTATGTCCTGAACGGCGCCGCCAACCTCTTCGTCCGGCTGCTCGGCTTCAAGCCCGGCACCGAGGGCGACGAGTCGCACTCGGAAGAGGAGCTGCGCATGATCGTGGCCAGCTCGCACCGCCACGGCGTGCTCGACGCCTCGACGCGCGACCTGCTCGACAACGTGCTCGACTACACCGAGCGCGTTGCCCGCGAGGTCATGACGCCGCGCCGCGACGTGGTGACGCTGGACGCCTCGAAGTCGCTGGCCGAGAACCTCGACAAGGCACTGACCGGCGAGTACACGCGCTACCCGCTGGTGGATCCCACCCAGATGGAGCGCGTGCTCGGCTTCGTCCACCTCAAGGATCTGTTCGCGGTCGAGCACGGCCGGCGCAAGGCCAACGGCATCCGCGAGCTGGCGCGCAACCCGGTCTATGTGCCCGAGACGCTGCCGATTGATCGCCTGAGGCGGCAGCTGCAGGGCCGCCACACCCACTTCGCGGTCGTGGTCGACGAGTTCGGTGAGTGGACCGGGATCGTGACGCTGGAGGATCTGCTCGAGGAGCTGGTCGGCGAGATCCAGGACGAGCTCGACACCGAGGAGCCCAAGTACGTGCGCCGCGCCGACGGCACCGTCGATGTCGACGGCTCGGTGCTGCTGGAGCACGCCATGAAGAAGCTGGCGCTGGAGCCGCCCGACGAGGACCCCGGCGTGACCACGCTGGGCGGCTATGTGTTCTCGATCCTGGGCCGGCAGCCGGCGGTGAAGGATCACGTGGTGCTGAGCGGGCGGCGGGTGGAGATCCTGGACGTCGAGGGGCTGCGCGTCCGGCGCGTACGCGTGCACCCGGCCACGCCACTGGCCGCCGACGGGGAGGAGGAGGTCGGGATCGCGCTGGTGCAGACCGGGGGCGCGGCGCGGACCACCACGCCCCCGGGAGAGACCCCCGAGTCGCTGCCCGAGCCGATGGCCGAAAACGTCAGCGGACCCGTGCAGCGCTAGCTGCGAGGGGTCCGCGACGGCAGAGAGGTTGTGGAGGGCGCTTCAGTCGTCGGTCTTGCGGGGCCGACCGCGACCGCGCTTCTTGCCACCCTCCTCGTCGAAGTCCACCTCCTCGGCGAACATCTCGTCGAGCATGTCGTCCACAGAGACATAGAGCCGGTCGAGCTTCTGCAGCTCCTCGCGCTCGAACTCCTCGAACGAACGGTAGACCCTCGGGAAAGCGTCGCGCATCTCGGTCCTCCTCAGCTGTGGCGGTCTGGGGCTGGCCACCGCGGTGGCCACTCGGGTTCGGCGGGATACCAGGGTTTTTGTCCTTGATCCCGTCGATGTAGATACTTATCCTACATCTGCTTACAAACTACCACCAGGGTCCGAGAGGGGTCAAAAAAACCCCGAAAGAATTTTACAAGTTGCTGGAATAGCTGGATTTTGGTGGCAAAAAGGGTTGCGGCGCGTCGGCGCGACATGATAAGGAGGTCCGCTGTTCATGGCGCGAATCCTGGCAATCACGAACCAGAAGGGGGGGGTCGGCAAGACCACGACCTCCATCAACCTGGCGGCCTCCATCGCGGCGGCGGGCCGGCGCGTCCTCCTCATCGATGTGGACCCGCAGGGCAACGCCAGCTCGGGGCTGGGGCTGCCGCGGGCGGCGCTGGGCGACGGGCCCACGGTGTATGACGTGCTGGCCGGACGGCTGTCCCTGGCCGAGGCGGCGCGCCCGACCGAGGTCGCCAACCTGTTCGTGGTGCCGTCGACGCCCGACCTGGCCGGCGCCGAGATCGAGCTGGCCACCGAGGCGCGGCGCGAGCACCGCTTGACCGACGCCATCGCGCACGCCGGCGCGGAGTTCGACTACATCGCCATCGACACCCCGCCCTCGCTGGGACTGCTGACGCTGAACGCGCTGGTGGCGGCCGACGGCGTGCTGGTGCCGATGCAGTGCGAGTACTACGCGCTGGAGGGGCTGTCGCACCTTTTGGCCACCATCGAGCGGGTCAAGGCGCACCTGAACCCGCGCCTGCTGCTGGAGGGGATCGTGCTGTGCATGCACGACCCGCGGCAGAACCTGACCTTGCAGGTCGAGGGCGAGGTCAAGCGCCACTTCGGCGACAAGGTGTTCGAGACCGTGATCCCGCGCAACGTGCGCCTCGGCGAGGCGCCCTCGTTCGGCAAGCCCATCATCCTGTATGACGTCGCGTCGCGCGGCAGCCAGAGCTACCTGGCGCTGGCGCGCGAGTTTCTGGCCCGCTCCGAGGCGCTCAGCGCGGTCGCGACCGGCGCAAGCGCGAGCGCGGACGACGGCGACAGCGACGGCGCCCGCAGCAAGGAGCCGGCGTGAGCGCGAGCAAGCGGCCCGCGCTGGGACGCGGGCTGGCGGCGCTGATCGGGGACGCCCCGATGAAGCCGGCGCCGCCGCCCATGGGCGCGCCCAGGACCGGCCTGGTCAAGGCGGGCATCGAGGAGATCCACCCCTCGCCCGAGCAGCCGCGGCGCGCCTTCGACGAGGTCCGCCTCGACGAGCTGGCGGCGTCGATCCGCGTCCACGGCGTCATCCAGCCGCTGGTGGTGCGGGCGCGCCAGGGTGGCGGCTTCTTCCTGATCGCGGGCGAGCGGCGCTGGCGGGCCGCGCAGCGCGCCGGCCTGACCGAGCTGCCCATCGTCATCAAGGACGCCACGCCGGCGCAGTCGTTCGAGCTGGCGATGATCGAGAACCTGCAGCGCGCCGACCTGAACGCCATCGAGGAGGCCGAGGGCTACGCCCGCCTGCACGACGATTTCGGCCTGACCCAGGAGCAGATCGCCGAGCAGGTCGGCAAGGATCGCTCGACGGTGGCCAACGCCATGCGCCTGCTCAAGCTGCCCGAGCTGGTGCGCGGCCAGGTCGTCGAGGGCCTGCTCTCGATGGGCCACGCGCGCGCGCTGCTCGGCCTCGAGGGCATGCCGGGTGGCGTGGCGGCGATGGAGCGCGCGGCGCGCGAGGTCATCGCGCGCGGGCTGTCGGTGCGTCAGACCGAGGCGCTGGTCAAGAAGCTGCGCACCCCGGCGGCGGCGGCCGCGCCGACGCCCGAAGGCGACAAGAAGTCGGCCTCGGTGAAGGATCTCGAGCTGCGCCTGACGCGCGCGCTGGGCTCGCGCGTGGCCATCACGGACCAGGGCGGCAAGGGCAGCGTGCAGATCGCCTACGGCTCGCTCGACGAGCTCGACCGGCTGATCGAGCGCTTCCTGGCGGACAGCCACGCGTGAGGGACTGGCCGCGCAAGCACCACCGGGCACCGGCCGTGCTCGAGGTCGAGTTTCGTACCGCGGGCGCCTTCCTGGTCGCCTACTCGTCGAACCTGTCGAAGGGGGGGATCTTCCTGGAGATGGATCCGCCGCTGCCGCAGGGCACCAAGATCGGGCTGCGCTTCCACGTGCCCGGCGGCGGCGAGGCCATCGAGGTCGCCGGTCGCGTGGCCTGGGTGCGTGAGCGCGGCGCGCCCGGCGAGGCCCCGCAGCCAGTCGGGGTCGGCGTCGAGTTCGGCCAGTTCGGGGTCGACATCGGCGAGGCCATCGACCGCATCGTGGGCACCTTCAGCGGCATCCGCATCGCGACCCTGGCCGAGCTGCGCGATCGCGCCCAGCTCGGGCGCATCATCAAGAGCGCGCTGTCGTGCCAGCAGCTCGAGGTCGGCGACCCCGACGAGGCGCGCCACGTCTTCGCCCAGCAGGTCGAGCTGCTCATCGCGGTGCTGACCGGGCAGGAGCTCGAGGACGACGACGCGGTGCAGATCATGCGGCTGGCGCGCGCCCACCTGGGGCAGCCCATCCCGACCATCGCGCTGGTCTCTAACGCCGCCGGCCGCGCCCACGCCGAGGACGCCGGCGCCGACGAGATCCTCGAGCACCCCCCTGCCCTGCCCGACCTGCAGGCCGCGGTGGTGCGCCTCATCGGGCGCCCCGCCGCCATCAGGTAGCGCCGCGAAGCTGGGCTCGTGCTCTGGCTCGTACTCCGGCTCGTGCTCAGCGCGTGCGGTCGCTGCGTCGGCGCGCCGAGGTCAGCGTGTTCTGCAGGAGCAGCGCGATGGTCATCGGGCCCACGCCGCCGGGCACCGGGGTGATGGCGGAGGCGCGCTTCTCGGCCTCGGCGAACTCGACGTCGCCGCACAGCTTGCCACCTGCGGCGCCGGCGGCGGGCCGGTTCATGCCGACGTCGATGACCACGGCGCCGGGTTTGATCCAGGCGCCCTTGACCAGCTCGGCGCGGCCGATGGCGGCGACCACGATGTCGGCGCGACCGACCACGGCGGCGAGATCGCGGGTCTTGGAGTGGCACAGCGTCACGGTGGCGTCGGCCGCGGTCAGGAGCAGCGCCATCGGGCGCCCCACCGTGGTCGAGCGGCCGATGACCACGGCGTCGGCGCCGGCCAGCTTGCAGCCGACCTCCTCGAGCAGGACCATCACGCCGGCCGGGGTGCAGGCCACGAAGCGCGGATCGCCCAGCGCCAGCAGGCCCATGTTCTGCGGGTGAAAGCCGTCGACGTCCTTCCACGGGTTGATGGCGCGCATGACGCGCTTGGCGTCGAGGTGCGCCGGCAGCGGCATCTGCACCAGGATGCCGTCCACCCGCGGATCCTCGTTGAGGCGCCCGACCAGGGCCATCAGCTCGGCCTGCGTCGTGGTCTCGGGCAGGGTGTGATCAAACACCTTGATGCCGACCTCTGCGGCCGCCTTGCCCTTGTTGCGCACATAGATCTGCGACGCCGGATCGACCCCGACCAGGACCACGGCCAGGCCGGGCGGCTCGCCGCCGCCGCGCTCGCTGCCCACCAGGGCCAGCACTCCGTCACGTACACCCGCGCGCACCTTGGCCGCGATGGCCTTGCCGTCAATGAGAGTCGCCACGGCCCATGTATACCAAGAACCGCACGCTGCTGTACCATGCTCGCCCCATGGGTCAGCTGACGCTGCTGCTCGCCTTCCACAATCACCAGCCCGACGGCAACTTCGACCACGTCTTCGCGCAGGGCTACGCCGACTGCTACGGGCCGCTGCTGCGCCTGCTGGCGGAGTTCCCGAAAGTTCGCTGCGCGCTGCACCACACCGGCGCGCTGCTGGAGTGGCTGGAGCGCCACCAGCCCGAGTACATCGCGCTGCTGCGCGAGCTGGCGGCGCGCAACCAGGTCGAGATCATGGGCGGCGGCTTCTACGAGCCCATGCTGGCGGTGCTGCCCGAGCGCGACGCCGTCGGCCAGATCGAGATGATGAACCAGTGGTGCGAGGCCAAGCTGGGCGTGCGCCCGCAGGGCATGTGGCTGGCCGAGCGGGTCTGGGAGCCAGCGCTGGCGTCGCTCATCGGCGGCACCGGGCTGCGCTACACCCTGACCGACGACACCCACTTCAGGAACGCCGGCTGGCTGGGCGAGCTGTCGGGCTACTACGTGACCGAGAAGGCGGGCACCCCGCTGGCCATCTTCCCCATCGCCAAGGAGCTGCGCTACGCCATCCCCTTCAAGTCGCCCGAGCAGGCCATGCAGGTGCTGTACGACATGGGCGACGCCGCGGGCGACCGCAAGGTCGCGGCCACCTATGGCGACGACGGCGAGAAGTTCGGCATGTGGCCCGGCACCAAGGAGTGGGTCTGGGACAAGGGCTGGCTGCGCAGGTTCTTCACCCTGCTGTCGGAGGCGCCGCCCGACCGCGTGCGCACCGGCCTTCTGCGCGAGGCGCTGACCGAGTTCCCGCCCTCGGGGCGGGTCTACCTGCCCACGGCGTCCTACTACGAGATGGGCGAGTGGTCGCTGCCGGCGGAGGCCCAGGCGCGCCTGACCCACGCCCAGCATGTGCTCGACGCGCAGCCGACCCTGAAGGAGGAGGTCGGGCCCTTCGTGCGCGGTGGGCTGTGGCAGAACTTCCTGGCCAAGTACCCGGAAGCCCACTTCATGCACAAGAAGATGATCCGGGTCTCCGACAAGCTGGCCGCGGCCGAGCGGCACGCCGGGGCCGCGCCGGGGCATGACGGCCTGCTCGACGAGGCGCGCCGCGAGCTGTATCGCGCGCAGACCAACTGCGGCTACTGGCACGGCCTGTTCGGCGGCCTCTACCTCAACTACATCCGCCACGCGGTGTACACCCACCTCATCGCGGCCGAGGAGATCGCCGATCGCGTCCTGGGCACCGCGGCGGGGACCTCGGCGCGCGCCCTGGATCTCGACGCCGATCTGCGCGACGAGCTGGAGCTGACCTCGGACAAGCTGCGCGTCTACATCAAGCCCGACGAGGGCGGCGCGGTGTACGAGCTCGACGTGCGCAAGCAGCGCATGAACCTGCTCAACGTGATGGGGCGCCGGCGCGAGGCCTACCACGACAAGCTGCGCGCCGCGCTGGAGCAGCCGCACGGCCATGGCCACGGCGACGGCGGCGGGCAGAGGTCGATCCACGACCTCGTCATGGTCAAGGATCGCACCCTGGGCGAGCTCCTGCACTATGACCGCCACCTCAGGCTGGGCTTCGTCGACCACTTCGTGCCCGAGGGCACCAAGCTGGAGGAGCTGGCGCGCGGCAGCTACCGCGAGCTGGGCGACTTCGCGGCCGGGCGCTACCAGGTGCGCGACCTCGGGGCCCAGGACGGCGTGGGCAGCGTGACGCTGTGGCGGCGCGGCCATGTCGACGGCGTGCCGGTCGAGCTGGAGAAGCGGCTGCGCCTGGAGGGCGGCCAGCTGTCGTGCAGCTACCGGGTGCGCGCCGAGGGGCGCGTCGATGCCCTGTTCGGGTCGGAGCTGGCGTTCACCCTGCTGGCCGGCCACGACGACAAGCGGCGCTACCGCGAGCTGCCCGGCTCGCGACCGGGCCTCGATCTCGGCGCCACCAACATGGCGTCGCACGGCGAGCTGGCGTCGGCGCCGGGCCTCGAGGCCCTCGACGAGTGGCTGGGGCTTCGCGTGACCTTGAAGGTGACGCCCGAGGCGCGGCTGTGTCGCTTCCCGCTGGAGACCGCGTCGCAGAGCGAGGGCGGCTTCGAGCGCACGTTCCAGGGCTCGGCGCTGCTGCCGCTGTGGCGGGTCACGCTGGAGGCCGGGCAGACGCTGGAGACCCGCGCGTCGCTCGACATCGGGGACCTCTGATGCCCGATCTACGCAAGGATCCCATCGTCAATCGCTGGGTCATCATCGCCACCGAGCGCGCGCACCGGCCCGGCGGCATGCGCAGCGATCGCGACGAGCCGGCCCCGCCGGGCACGGTGTGCCCGTTCTGCCCCGGCCACGAGGACAAGACCCCGCGCGAGGTGCTGGCCTACCGGCCGCAGGGGCCGGCCAACGGCCCGGGCTGGACCCTGCGCGTGGTGCCCAACAAGTTCCCCGCGCTGCGCGTCGAGGGCAGCCTGGATCGCGCCGGCGACGGCGTCTATGACCGCATGCAGGGCATCGGTGCGCACGAGGTCATCATCGAGACGCCCCACCATGGCCAGCAGCTGGCGGGGCTCAGTGAGGCCGAGATCGAGCCGGTGTTCTGGGCCTATCGCGATCGCATCCTGGATCTGCGCCGCGACAACCGCTTCAAGTACATCATGATCTTCAAGAACCACGGACGCGCCGCGGGGGCGTCGCTGGAGCACCCGCACTCGCAGCTGATCGCGCTGCCCGTCGTGCCCAAGACGGTGCTCGAGGAGATGGAGGGCGCGCGCGCCTACTTCGCCTTCAAGGAGCGCTGCGTGTTCTGCGACATCGTGCGCCAGGAGCTGGCCGAGCGCCGCCGCGTGGTCTACGAGAACGCCTCGTTCGTGGTCATCGAGCCCTACGCGCCCAAGTTCCCGTTCGAGACCTGGATCCTGCCCAAGCACCACGACTCGTCGTTCGAGGACGTGCGCCGCAGCGAGTACGCCGAGCTGGCCAACGCCATGCGGGTCACGCTGCGCAAGCTCAACCTGGCGCTGGACGACCCGCCCTACAACTTCATGCTGCACAACCAGCCGCTCAACGAGCCAGAGAGCGCGACCTACCACTGGCACATCGAGATCATGCCGACGCTGTCCACGGTGGCGGGCTTCGAGTGGGGCTCGGGCTTCTACATCAACCCGACCTCGCCCGAGGAGGCGGCGGCGTTCCTGCGCGAGATCAAGGACTAGTGGCTCCGGTCAGAAATTCCGCTGGCGAGGGACGGCACTAGTGCCCACCACCACGGCACCAGGGGCGCTGCGCGTCCTGCACGTCGCCTCCGAGGTCGAGCCGCTGTCGAAGACCGGAGGGCTGGCCGACGTGGCCGCGGCGCTGCCGCGCGCGCTGGTCCAGCTGGGGGTCAAGGTCGCGGTGGTGACGCCGCGCTATCGCAGCGTCGATGTCGGGCGCTGGGCGCTGGCGCGCCGGCTGCGCCCGCTGCCCGTGCAGCTCGGCCACACCATGGAGGTCACGGTCCACGAGGGCAACCTGCCGGGGTCGCCGGTGACGCTGTATGCGGTCGACCATCCGGTGTTCGACCGGGACGGGATCTACGGCGACAAGCACGGCGAGTTCGGTGACAACTGGCTGCGCTTCGGCCTGCTGTCACGCGCCGCGCTGCACATCGGGCAGGAGCTGTGGGGCGGCGTCGACGTCGTGCACGCGCACGACTGGCAGGGCGGCCTGGCGCCGCTGTGGACGGCGCGCGGGGTCGGCGGCGCGCGCGGCAGCGTGCTGACCATCCACAACATGGCGTTCCTGGGCATGGCGCCGCCCGGCCTGATCGGTGAGCTGGGGCTGCCGCCCGAGGTGTGGTCGCCCGAGGGGCTGGAGTTTTACGGCAAGGGCTCGCTGCTCAAGGCCGGGATCGTGTTCGCTGACCGGGTCACCACGGTGTCGCCGCGCTATGCGCGCGAGATCCGCACCCCCGAGGGCGGCTACGGCATGGACGGCCTGCTGCGCGCGCGCGCCGGCAAGCTGTCGGGGATCCTGAACGGGGTCGACTACCAGCTGTGGTCGCCCGAGCGCGATCCGCGGCTGCCGGCGAACTATCGCGCCGGGGATCTGGCCGGCAAGGCGCTGTGCAAGGCGGCGCTGCAGCGCGAGCTCGAGCTGCCGGTGCGGCCCGACGTGCCGCTGTTCGGGGCCATCTCGCGCATCACCGACCAGAAGGGCTGGGACCTCCTGGTGTCGCACGAGGTCGAGGCCGAGCTGGCGGCGCTGGACGCGCAGATCGTGATCCTGGGCAGCGGCGACGGCGGCCTCGAGCATCGCCTGCGCGGGCTGTCGCAGCGGCTGCCCAGCAAGCTGGCGCTGCGCACCGGCTATGACGATGGCCTGGCGCACCGCATCATGGCGGGGTCGGACCTCTACCTGATGCCGTCGCGCTTCGAGCCCTGCGGCCTGACCCAGCTGTATGCGCTGCGCTATGGCACCGTGCCGGTGGTGCGCGCCACCGGCGGGCTGGACGACTCGGTGGTCGATCATGACGCCCCGACCGGGACCGGGACCGGCTTCAAGGTCCACGACTATGCGCCGCACGCGCTGCTGGCGACCATGCGGCGCGCGGCGGCGGTGTTCCGGCAGCGCGTCGAGCTGCGCGGGTTGATCCAGCGCGGCATGGCGATGGACTTCTCGTGGTCGGCCAGCGCGCGCCGCTACTTGACGCTGTATCAAGAGATCGCGAAGGAAAAGAGCGGCAAGTAGGGACGGCGCGTGTCGCGGGCATGGCGAGGTGATGAGCCGTCAGAGACGTGTGTGCGACGGCGCTACAAGCCCGTGACACGGATGCCCAGCTCGCCGTCGATGAGGACGAGTTCGCCGCGGGCGATCGACTTGCCCTGGGCGGTCAGCTCGATGGGGCCGGGTGGGCGGCCCAGGCGGACGATGGCGCCAGGGGCGAGATCGAGGGCGGCGCGGGCGCTGAGGGTGATGCGGCCGAGCTCGGCGGTCAGCTCGATGGGGAGGTCGGTGAGCCTGGCGGCGCTGTCGGTGTCGGTCGGCATCAGCGAGTGCACCTCTGCGAGGGTTGGCGGGGCGGACATCGTGAGCGTGAGGGTGTCGGCGCTGGCGGCGGGTGCGGGTGCGCTCAGGGTCGCGGAGAGGTGGGTCCGACCGGCGTGCAGGCCGCCGCGGCTGCGGTCGAGGACGACGACGTCGCCGATGGCGAGCGCGGCCAGCTCGGCGGGGGCCAGTGTGGCGACACCGGCGCTGGCGCGGAAGCAGATGGGCAGGTGCTCGAGGCGGGCCAGCGCGCGCGGGGTCAGGGCACCGGCGCGGGCCGGGCTGCTGGCGAGGGCGGACATCGCGGACGGCGACAGCAGCAGGCGGTAGCGGCCACGCCGTGACGACGTACGTGCCGCGGCGGGGGTGGCGGACACCGCGGTGGCGGCGCGGGTGGCGGTCGGGGTCGGGTGCTGCGGCGAGCGCACCCGGATGGCGACGCGGGTGGCAGGGGCGTCGGCGGACGGAGGGGGCGGTGGGGACTGTGGTGATGGAGTCGCCACCGTGGCCGCCGTCACACTGACGGGTTCGGCGGCCCCCGCAGGCGTCGCCCCGAGCTGGGTCACCATGATGTCGACCGCGACGGCGCCGGCCAGGTTCGCCCCCAGCAACGGCAGCGCGGCCTCGGCCGACACGACCTCGCCGGCCAGCCAGCTGGCGCCCAGCGCGTCGAGCGCGGCGGCGCCCAGGTAGCGCGCCAGCCCGCGCTCACCGGGACCCAGGGCGCGCGGTGCGGGCAGCTCAGGCTCGGCGTCGCCGAGCAGGCGGGCCACCAGCAGCTGGGTGAACACGGGATCCAGCGCGACCCCGGCGACCACCCCGAGCCCGGGAGCCTCCAGCAGCAGCACCTCACCGTCACGGCCCGACGCTCCCGCCCCCGCCCCTCCCGCTCCGGCTCCCGCCTTGCCCGCTCCCGCCGCTCCCGCACCCGACGCTCCCGCACCCGCCTCCCCGCCCACCACCGCCACCACCTCGACCTCCACCTGCCCCGCCCCCAGCCGCTCCAGCGCCACCCGCGCCCCGGCGTCCGCGCGCCACCAGGGCAGCGCGCTCGCCAGCGCCGCGCGGGCGTCGGCCACCAGCCCCGCGACCCCCTCCACCTCGCGCCAGGGAAATTCCGTCACCGCGCCACTTTAACCCGGCTGGCCGTGCCGTGCCTTTCCACGATCTCGTGCGTATACTCGATTCGATGCGGGCATCTGCGATGCGCGGGGGACGCCGGTGGCTGGCGGTGGCGGCCCTGGTGGGGGTCACGGCAGCACTGGCAGTCCACCCCGGCGCTGCCCGAGGTGACGACGACTGGTCGGTGACCAAGGACCCCTTCAACCTCACCATCGTCAATCGCTACAAGGCGCTGCTGCTCAAGAACCCCGAAGACGGCATGGCGCTGCGCAAGCTGCTCGAGCTGTACGGCAAGTACCGCTCGGTCGACCTCCTGCTCAAGGAGATGGCCAAGAAGGCTGGCCCCGCCGAGCCCTGGCAGGTCGACCAGGTCATCGGCCACATCCAGCGCGCCCAGAAGAACGACGCCGAGGCGCTGGCCGCCTACCAGCGCGCCGCCGCCAAGGCGCCCACGCAGTGGACCATTCACCACGCCATCGGCGAGCTGCACCGGCGCCGGCGCGAGTGGGCCGAGGCGCGCGCCGCGCTGGACCGCGCGCTCACCGGCGCCAAGGGCGACGACCGCAAGCAGATCCTGCGCACGCTGGCCGACCTGGCGCTCGACAGCAAGGACATCGCGCGCGCCCGTGTGCTGTTCGACGAGCTCATCAAGCTGGATCCCAAGAACGTCCAGGTGCGCCGCGACTTCGCCGAGGCGCTGGCCCGCCACGACCTGCACAAGGAGGCGCTGGCCGAGCTGCAGAAGGCCGAGGCCCTGGTGCGCGGCGACAGCGCCACCCGCGCCGAGGTGATGTCGCGCATCGGCGAGGAGCAGGCCAAGATTGGCGACGACGACGCCGCGGTCAAGACCTGGCGCGACGCCATGGCGCTGACCGTCAAGGGCCACTGGCTGCGCAAGCAGCTGACCGAGAAGATCGTCGAGGTCTACCGCAAGAAGGAGCAGCTGCGCTCGCTGGTCGAGGCCTACGAGAAGGAGTGGTCGCCGGGCAGCCGCGGCTTCTTCGAGTGGGACGTGCTGGCCCGCCTGCACGAGGAGCTGGGCGATCAGGACAAGGCGCTGGTGGCCTATCGCGCCGCGGCCAAGGCGGCGCCGCAGGAGCTGGAGACGCGGCGGCGCCTGATCGCGCTGCTGGAGCGCGCCGGCCACGGTGACGAGGCCCTCAAGGAGTACGAGGCGGTCATCAAGGTGGCGCCCGGCGAGCCCAAGTTCCAGCTCGATCTGGCCGAGCGCTACTGGAAGCTGGGCAAGCGCAAGGAGGCGCTGGCGCTGGCCCAGGCCATGCGCGCGCGCTTCGCGGGCGACCCTGGCGTGCACGCCGCGCTGGCCGATCTGTTCTCGCGCTGGGGCAAGCCGGTCGAGGCGCTCAAGGAGTACGAGGCGCTGGTGCGCGTCGAGCCCGAGGACGAGGGCCACCTGGTCGACCTCGGCGAGCAGCACTACCAGCGCGGCGACAAGGCCAAGGCCATCGCGATCTGGAAGCGCCTGCTGGCCAGGAAGACCGCCGAGAGCCTGGCCCGGCTGGCCGAGGTCTATGCCGAGCACGGCATGGAGGCCGAGGCGCTGGAGATGTTCGAGAAGGCCATCGCGCTCAAGCCCAAGGACGCGCAGCTGTACCGCGGCCTGGCCGGCGTGTACGAGCGCATGCGGCGCGAGGACGACGCGGTGGCCTCGTGGGAGAAGGTGCTGACGCTGGCCGGTACCGACGCCAGCGGCAAGCCGCTCAGGCGCGAGGCGCGCACCCGGATCATCGCGCTGCTGGCGCGCTCGGGCAAGCTGGCCAGCAAGATGCAGGCGTTTCGCGCGCGCTTCAACGTGCCGACGCTGAGCAGCGACGACATGGCGCTGGAGGCCGGGTTCTTCCTGGCCGAGGCCAACCTCAAGCTCAGCCCGCCGCAGCCCAAGGAGGCCATCGCGGTGCTGGTCAAGATGCTCAAGGCGCGCCCCGACGAGTTCGACGTGCTGACCAGCCTGGCCAGCGTGTACCGGCAGCAGCGCATGCTCGACGAGGCCATCACCGTCCTGCTCAAGCTGGCCGAGCTGAACCCGAGCCGGCGCCGCGAGCTGTACCTGCAGATCGCGGAGCTCGAGCAGCAGCGCTATCGCTTCGACGAGGCCGAGAAGTACGCCAACCAGGCCCTCGAGCTGTCACCCAACGACGCCCAGGCGCAGGAGAAGCTGGGCAAGCTGTACGAGGATCGCTCCGACTACGAGCGCGCCATCGCGGCCTACAAGCGCGCGCTGGAGATCAACGACCGCGCCTTCAAGGTCGGCTTCGCGCTGGCGCGGCTGTACCTGCGCAAGGGCGGCATGGAGGCCGAGGCGCTGGCGCTGTACCGCGACGTGGTCAAGCGCTCGCCCGACGAGGAGGTCGTGCTCGACGCCGCGCAGCGCGCTACCGACCTGGCCGAGTACCTGGGCACGCTGGGCGAGCTGGAGCGTGATCTGGCGCCGCTGGTCTTCCTGTACGCGCAGAAGGCGGTCTATCGCAAGGTGCTGGTGCGCACCATCGAGCGCCAGGTGCCGCGCCTGGTGGCGCGCGCGCGCGCACCGGGTGGTGACGCCGAGGCCACCGCCGAGCTGGCGCGCATCGGCGAGCATGGCCTCAAGCCCTTGCTGGAGGCGCTCACCGACGGCGACGACAACGAGCGCCGCACCGCGGTGTCGACGCTGGGCTACCTGGGCAACAAGAGCGCGGCGCCGGCGCTGGTGCGCTTCGTGATGGACTCGGGCAAGCCGCGCCCCGAGGTGCCGGCCGACAGCTATGTGGTGCTGGACGCGGCGCCCGACATGGCGCTGCGCGTGGAGGCGCTGGTGGCGGCGGGCCGCCTCCGGGTCGACGACGAGCGCACGGTGGCCGATCTGGCGACGCTGCTCGGCGACAAGGAGAGCGCCATCAAGGAGGCCGCGGCGTGGGCGCTGGGCATGACGCGCTCGAGCAAGGCCATCGCGCCGCTGACCAAGGCGCTGACCATGGATCCGCGGCCGCAGGTGCGCATGTACGCCTGCGTGTCGCTGGGCGCGCTGGGTGACAAGAAGGCGCTGCCGGCGGTGCTGGCGGCGGCGCGGGACGCGCAGCGCGGCGCCGACGTGCAGGCGGCCTGTGGCTTCGCGCTGGGCCTGCTGGGTGACACCTCGGCGCCGACGCTCGAGGTGCTGGGGGCGCTGCTGGCCGAGGGCAACGAGCAGGCGCAGCGCAAGGCGGCCTGGGCGCTGGGCAAGCTGGGTGATCGGCGCGTGCTGCCGCAGCTACTGCGCGCCTATGTGTCCAAGCGCGATCAGGTGCGCGAGGCGCTGGCCTGGGCCATCGCGCGGGCGGCCGGGGCGCGCGGCGCGGTGCCGGCCTGGCGCAGCGACGTGCAGGTCATCGGCGGCAAGATCGACTACCGCGGCTTCATGAACGGCCTCGAGGGGCCGCTGCCGGTGACGCCGGTGACCGCGGGCGTGCTGGCCGGTGCCGCGGGCGACCTGGCCACCGGGGTGGTGGACGCGCTGGGGCGCCATCGTGATCTGGTGGTGCGGGTCCTGCGCGATCTCGACTCCAGGGAAGACGGCCTGGGGCTGGGGCCGCTGACCGCGGATCTGGATGCGCTGGGCGGTGGGCAACGTGACGCCGTGCTGGCGGTGCTGGCCGACCTGGGCGGCAAGCTGGGGCCCGCGCTGGAGCCGCTGCTCGGCCACCGTGACGCCGAGGTGCGCCGGCTGGCGCTGTCGGTGGGCGCCAAGCTGGGGCTGCCGACGGTGCGTGACGCCATCATTCGCGCGCTGGGCGAGCGCGACCTCGCGGCGCAGCTGGCCGCGCTGGCGGCGGCGCCGCGGGCGGCGCGCAAGCTGGGCACGGCGACCGACCGCAAGCTGCTGGTCACCGCGGTGGCGGCGGCCCTGAGAGGGACGCGCTGGCAGCTGCGTGTGGCCGCGGCCGAGACGCTGGGCCAGCTGGGCGACGCCGCGGCCGAGGCGCCGCTGGTGACCACGCTGGGCGACGTCAGCGGCTTCGTGCGCGAGGCCGCTGCGCAGGCGCTGGGACAGCTCGGCGCGACCCCGGGTGGCGTCGGCAAGCTGGGGCCGGCGGCGCTGGCCGCGCTGCGCAAGGCGGCCGCGGAGGCCGGCGAGGTGCCCGAGGTGCGTGCGGCAGCCAGCGCGGCGCTGGCCAGGCTCAAGAACCCGGGCTGATCTGGAGGCCCCTGCCTGACCCGGTCGAGGTCGGCCTTCGCCCATCGGCCGACAGGAGGTGGGGCATGTGAGGCATGTGGGGCATGTGGCGATTGTGGCAATTGTGGGGAGGTGGCCAGCTCCGGCTGCTGGCGGCTGGCGGCTGGTGGCTGAGGCCAGTTTTTTCAGGGGGTTCCTTGACCCTCCGGGACGCTCGGCGATAGGATGTCGCGACATGGACGTCGGCCTGGTCTGCGATAGCTGCGACTTCTTCAATGCGATGACGGCGGTGACCTGCGCCAGCTGCGGGACCTCGCTCTCGCTGGGCGCGACCAAGTCGCAGCAGCGGCCGGTGACGGCGGCGCCTGCGCCGATGGGGTCGGGTGGCTCGGGGGCGATGGCGGCCTCGGCCGCGCTGGCGGCGGCCCCCGCGGCGGCCGTGCGCAAGTGTGGCAACTGTGGCGCCGACGTCGCGGGGGATTTCAAGTTCTGCGGCGCGTGCGGCACCCGCATGGACGCACCAGCGGCGGCCGCCCACCATGGTGAGCGCAAGACGCAGTTCTTCAGCGCCATGCAGGCGCCGCGACCCAAGCTGATCCTCATCAAGGGCGACGGTCTCGACGGCAGCACCTATGTGCTGGGCGGCACCGAGCACATCGCCGGTCGCGTCGAGGGCGAGCTCCTGTTCCCCGACGATCCGCTGCTGTCGCCGCGCCACGCCAACTTCCTGTATGGCGACGGCAAGCTGGTGGTCACCGACGAGGGCAGCGTCAACGGCGTGTTCATGCGCATCCGCGCGCCGATGGCGCTCAAGCCCGGCGACCGCTTCCTGGTCGGCGAGCAGCTGATGCAGGTCGAGGCCCCGCCCGACGAGGACGCCGGGGTGCAGCCCGACGCCGAGGGCACGCACTACTTCGCCAGCCCGCGCACCCCGGTCAAGCTGCGCCTGGTCCAGATCCTGCGCGGCGGCGAGCGCGGCCGGATCTACTCGACGCCCTCCGACACCCTGACCCTGGGGCGCGAGGGCAACGACATCAACTTCCCCGACGATCCCTTCATCAGCGGGCGTCACGCCTCGCTGAAGGCCGGCATCGGCACCATCACGTTGACGGACAATGGCTCGAAGAACGGCACCTTCCTGCGCGTCACCAAGGAGACGCCGCTGGATCACGGTGACTATGTCTTCATGGGCCAGCAGCTGCTGCGGGTGGAGATCACCTGATGCTGGTCTCGGGCTTGCCACGCAATCCACTCCGAGGGACCCCGTGACGATCTGCAAGGTGTGCGGCAAAGACAACAAGGCGGACTACACCTTCTGCCTGGGCTGCGGGGCCGAGCTCAAGGGTGCGGCGGCACCTCAGCCGGCACGCGCGCCCAGCGCCGGTGGCGCAGCGCCTGCGCCCGGTGGCCTCGGTGGCGCGCCTGGGCTGGGCAGCCTGGGGCTGCCGCTGCCCGCCGCGCCGCGCTCGCCGACGCCGCCGCTGACGCCGGCCGCGGTGGCGGCGCCGATGCCGGGCCGTGACGATCGCGAGCGCTCGCTGAGCGCGGGCTGGGCCATCGAGCCCGCGGTGGCGGCCAGCCATAACGTGTCCGCGCCGGCCCCGGCGACGCCGCTGTTCAAGGCGCCCATCCCGCCCGAGCCCGAGCAGCTCCCGACCAAGGTCGGTGGGCTGCCCGCGGGCATGTCGGGGTCGCGGCCGATCGCGCCCGCGCCGGCCCCGGTGCCGGTGCCCTCGCGTCCGACGCCGGCCGCGGTGCCCTCGGTGCCGCGTCCCGCCGCGCCGCTGGCGCCCTCGCCGGTGGCCATGCCGGTGGCGCCGTCGGCGCCGGTGGCCGCAGCGCCTGCGCCGGAGGCCGCGGGCACGCGACCGTGCCCCAACTGCCACTCGCCAGTGCCAGCGGAGTTCGCCTTCTGCGGCAGCTGCGGCAGCCGGGTGGCGCCCGCGACGGCAGGCGCAGGCGCGGCGGCACGGGCGCCCGAGCCCGCCCCCGCGGTGTCGGGTCCGCCCCCGTCGGCGTCACAGGCCGCCGCGGCGGCGCTGGCGCGCGGCAAGATCGTGCTGATCCGCCCCGACGGCAGCGAGGGCGCGTCGCTGACGCTGGTCGAGGGTGAGAACGTGATCGGCCGCGCCATGGGGCCGCTGTTCGAGAACGACGGCTATCTGTCGCCGCGCCATGCCGAGATCGTGATCAACGCGGCCGGCTGCGTGGTGCGCGATCTCAAGAGCCTGAACGGCGTCTACTTCAAGATGCAGCACGAGGAGCCGCTGGAGTCGGGCGACATCTTCCGCCTGGGCCAGGAGCTGCTGCGCTTCGACCTCTTGCCGCCAGCCGCGCCACTGGACGACGGCACCGAGGTCATGGGCTCGCCCAACGTCGGCTACTGGGGGCGGATCTCGCTGGTCATCGGGCGCGAGATCGACGGCAACGCCTGGCCGGTCGGCGGCGACGGCGTCACCCTGGGGCGCGAGCGCGGGGACATCAACTTCCCCGACGACGGCTATGTGTCGGGCCTGCATGCGCGCCTGGCCTTCGCCAGCGGCCGCGTGACCCTGACCGATCTGCACTCGTCGAACGGGACCTTCATGCGGGTGCGCTCGCAGCGCGTGCTGGAGAACGGCGCGCTGGTGCAGTTCGGGCAGCAATTGTTCAGACTTCAGCTGAGCTGAAGTCTGAACAATTGTCCGGCTCCAGCCCCCTCGAAGCGAACCTTCGAGGAGTGCTGTTCCGTTCCGTTCCGCCTCCCCTATTTCGGCGACGGCGCGGGCGAGGCCGGCTTCTTGTCCTTCTCGCCGTAGGTGCCCCAGTTGCCGCCACCCTCCATGGGGTCGGTGTACTCGAAGGCGCCCGGCAGGGTGCGGGTGCGGCCGTCGTCGAAGGCGACCGTGACGTCGACCTTGCCGGGCTGGCCCATGGGCAGCGTGACCGAGATGGTCTCCGAGTTCTTGATCTCGGCGATCCCGGCGGCGCGCCCGGCGAACGACACCGTGACGCCGGAGTTGGCGTCGAAGCCGGAGCCGATGATGCGGACCTCCTGCTCACCGGTGTAGGGGCCGTGGTTCGGCTCCACCCGGCTGATGCTGAAGCCCTTCTTCTTGCAGCCAGCCCCGAGCACCGCCGTGAGCACCAAGCCGAGCACCAGAACCAGTGGACCGCGCCGCATCATGAGGCCTCCTGGTTGGGTTTTACCGCCCCCACGCCCGCTTGACAACTCTTGGACCCGGGGGTGATCGTCGGCCGTGGCTGCCCCCATCGATCCAAGGTTCGTCGGCAAGGCCAGCGCGCCGCTCGAGGTCGACGTCGAGCGCGGGCAGATCCGCAGGTTTGCGGAGGCCATCGGCGATGCCGACCCGATCTACCGCGACGAGGCCGCGGCGCGCGCCGCCGGCTATCCGGCCATCCCGGCGCCGCCCACCTTCGCCACCAGCCTGCGCCCCAACGACGTGCGCGAAGGTATCGACATCGACTGGAAGAAGCTTTTGCACGCCGAGCAGAGCTATCGCTTCGCGCGCCCGTTGCTGGCCGGCGACCGCATCACGCTGGTGCAGCGCATCGCCGCGATCTACGAGAAGGCGGGCAAGTCGGGGGTGATGGACTTCATCGTGATGGAGACCACCGGGCACGACGCCGGCGGCGCGCTGGTCTACACCGCGACCTCCACCGTGGTGATCAAGCGATGAGGACGCCCCCGGTGCTGCATGAGCTGCAGGTCGGCAGCGCGCTGCCCGAGCTCGTCAAGCCGCCCATCGAGCGCATCCAGCTGGTCAAGTACGCCGGCGCCAGCGGTGACTTCAACCGCATCCATGTCGAGGAGGGCTTCGCCACCGCGGCCGGCTATCAGAGCGTGTTCGCGCACGGCATGCTGTCGATGGCCTTCCTGGGCGAGCTGTGCGCGCGCGTGTGCGGCGGGCCGGGGCCGGTCAGGGAGCTCAAGGTGCGCTTCAAGGCCATCACCTGGCCGGGCGACGTCATCACCTGCGGCGGCACCGTGACGGCGATCGAGCCAGTCGGCGACGGCGCCAGCGCGGCGCGGCGGATCAAGGTCAGCCTGTGGTGCAAGAACCAGGCGGGCGAGGTGACCTGCGAGGGTAGCGCAGAGCTCGCGGCGTGACCGAGCCCGAGTCGGCCACGGCAGCGGAGGCAGCGTCGCAGCCCGCGCAGGTCACGCCGGCGCGGCGGCTCGGGCGCGCGCTGGTGGCGCTGCTGCTGGTCGGCGGGATCGTGTCGCTGGC
The DNA here is from genome assembly GCA_020853705.1 of Deltaproteobacteria bacterium. Classification (GTDB taxonomy): domain Bacteria; phylum Myxococcota_A; class Polyangia; order Haliangiales; family JADYYK01; genus JADYYK01. The sequence goes on along the minus strand of JADYYK010000158.1, from coordinate 51,800 downwards.
GTGGTGGCTGCCGGTGGGGCCGTGGGTGGTCCGGCTGGTCGAGCGGGTACGGGCGGCGGGCACGCCGGGGGTCGCCATCTTTGCCGGGTTCTATGTGGTCGCGGGGCTGGTGTTCGTGCCCGTCGGGGTGCTGCGCGTGGCCGCGGGCTTCCTGTATGGCCTGGGCTGGGGCGCGCTGCTGGTGTTCCCGCTCGACGCGCTGTCGGGCTTCATCGGCTTCACCCTGGCGCGCACGGTGCTGCGCGGACCGGTGCAGCGGCGGCTGCGTGGCCACCCCAAGCTGGCGGCGCTGGAGGCGGCGGCCGACGCCGGGGGCTTCGGGCTGGTGGCGCTGCTGCGTCTGACCCCTGCCCTGCCCTTCAGCGGCATCAACTATGCGCTCGGGGTCACGCGCATCCCGGCGCGCACCTATGTGCTGGCCTCGGTGGTGGGCCTCATCCCGATCACCTTCGCGTTCCTGCAGCTCGGCGCGCTGCTGCCCGGGGTGACCTCGCTGGCCAGCGCCAGGCTGCTGGCGCAGTCGTGGGTCATGTGGGCCACGGTGGCGTCCACCGTGGTCGTGGTGGTGGTGATGCTGGTGCTGGGCAAGCGCGCGCTCAGCTCGGCGCAGGCAGCACGTGACGGGGCGGCCGCGCCAGCACGTGATCGACCACCAGCTCCGCGCTGACCGGCGCCAGCAAGATCCCGTTCCTGAAGTGGCCGGTCGCCAGCGACAGCCCGGCGATCGCGGTCGGCCCGCACAGCAGGCGGCCCCCGGCCGCCCACGGCCTGAGGCCCGACCAGGTCGCGGTCACCGGCGCGGTCGCCAGCCCCGGCGCCAGCGCCAGCGCGCTGTGCAGCACCGCGCTGAGGCCGCCCGCGGTGACCGCCTTGTCGAAGCCGACGAACTCCAGCGTCGAGCCACAGATGACGCGGCCATCGGGGCGCGGCACCAGGTAGCCGCCGGGGCCGAACACGACATGCGAGAGCGGCGGCGTGCGCGCGTCGAGCTCGCACAGCTGGCCGCGCGCCGGGCGCACCGTGGTGGTGTCGATGCCGACGTCCTCCAGGCCGCCGATGAGGCCCGACCAGCTGCCCGCCGCGACCACCACGCGGGCACAGGGCAGCTCGCCCTCGTCGGTGACCACGGCGGCGACCGCGCCGGCCTCGCTGCGCACCCGGTGCACCAGTCGGCCGGTCAGGATCTCGCAGCCGGCCCGCCGCGCCGCGATGGCCAGCGCCCGGGTCAGCGTGCGCGGCTCCAGCTGGCCGTCATGCGGGAAGCGCAGCGCCGCGCGCACCGTGGCCGCCAGGCCCGGCTCCAGCTCGCGCGCGGCGGTGCCGTCCAGCGCCTCGACGCCGAGGCCCAGGGCGCGCTGCCGGGCCGCGGTCTCGCCCAGCGCCAGCTGCCCCGCCTCGTCGAGCGCGACCTGCAGCACCCCCGAGCGGCGATAGCCGATGTCGACCCCGGTCAGCTCGAGCAGCTCGGCGGCGAGCGCGGGGTACAGCTCGCGGCTGGCCAGGGCCAGCCCGAGGGCGTCGCCCAGGTGGTGCGCCTCGGCCTGCGGCGACAGGATCCCGGCCGCCGCGCTGGAGGCCTCGGCCCCAGGCACCGCGCGCTCGAGGATGCTGACGGCCACCCCGGCCTGGCGCAGGCGCAGGCCGACCAGGCAGCCCATCACACCACCACCGATGATGATGCAGTCGCGCATGGCCGCGAGCCTACACCCGGAACTCTGCTAAATTTCAACCCATGCGCCTCGCACTGCTCTCCCTCCCCGCCGTGGCCTTGCTCGGGCTCGGCGGCGACGCCCTGGCGGACGGCATGATGAAGCGCAAGGTGCCCACCCCGGGCGGCGCGGCGCAGTCGAACATCCTGCGCCGCGGTCGCGAGCTGATGGGCACCACCTGCGAGATCGTGGTCGCCATCCCGACCGGCGACGACCAGGGCCCCGCGGTCGAGGCCATCGAGGCCGCCTTCACCGAGATGGCGCGCATCGAGGCGCTGATGACGACCTGGCGCCCCGACAGCTCGGTGTCGAAGCTGAACGCGCGCGCGGGCAAGGGCTGGACCGCCATCGATCTCGACACCGCCGCCGTGATGGAGCGCTCGCAGTGGGGCGCCAAGCTGTCGGGCGGCGGCTTCGACATCACGGTGGGTACCTTCAAGGGGCTGTGGAAGTTCGACGACGACGTCGATGGCAGCATCCCCGCCGACGCCGACGTCAAGGCGCGGCTCTCCCACGTGGGCTGGAAGAAGGTCGAGCTGCGCCGCGATCTCAAGAAGAAGTCCGCCAGCGCGCGCGTCACCGACGCCAAGACCCTGGTCACCCTGGGCGGCAGCGCCAAGGGCTATGCGGTCGACCGCGCGGTGGCCACCCTGCGCGAGCGCGGCTTTCACGACTTCATCGTGCAGGCCGGCGGCGATCTCTATGTCGCCGGTGATCGCGGCGACCGGGCCTGGCAGGTCGGCATCAAGGATCCCCGCGGCGGCGACCCCTTCGCGTCGATCCAGCTGCGCGACAGCACCTTCTCGACCAGCGGCGACTACGAGCGCTTCGTCATCAAGGACGGCAAGCGCTACCACCACATCCTGGATCCCAAGACCGGCTACCCGGTCGCGCACACTCGCAGCTGCACCGTGCTGACCAAGGACGCCCTGACCGCCGACGTGGCCTCGACCATGCTGTTCGTGCTGGGCGCCGACAAGGGGCTGCCGGTGGCCAAGGCCGCGGGGATCGAGGCGGTCTGGGTCACCAGCGGCAACCAGATCATCATGACCCCGGGCCTGGCCGGCCGCCTGACCATCCTGCGTCAGCCCACCCCGTGAGATCTGCGCTATGCTGCGCCGCGTGAGGGGGAACTTCGCGATTTTGATGGGGAGTGCGCTGCTGTGCGCGGCGCCTGCAACGGCGCTGGCCAACTGGCGCACCACGGCCGGGATCGCGCTGCAGGCCAGCGAGACCTACAACGACTCGCTGTTCCTGCGCACCGGCGACGCCGCCGTGGTGCAGCAGCGCGAGGGTGACTTCATCACCAGCGTGCGGCCCGGCTTCCGCCTGCGCTACGAGAAGCCGACCCAGTCGCACGAGGTGACCTGGATCTTCGGCATCCAGAAGTTCGTCAACCACCCCAACCTCGACAACGCCGACAACCGCGTCGAGTGGGAGAGCGCCTTCGAGCACAGCGAGAGCACGCGCACCCGCTTTACCAACCTGCTGGTGCACGGCAACGTCAACAACGTGTCGGAGTCCGCGGGCCCCGGCCAGCTCGACGTCGGCTCGGGCGGCTCGGTCGGCGCGCAGAGCGCCAGCTTCGTCTATGACATCGCGGCGCTGTACCACGAGCGCGAGCTCGACGAGCGCACCACGCTGCGCCTGGGCACGACGGCGGAGGGCTTTCGCCCGCTGGATCCGTCGCCCAACCCGCAGGGCGTGGGCGGCGACGCCCTCAGCTTCGGCACCCGCCTGGAGTACGAGATTGAGCAGCTGCGCAACATCCACCGGAGCTCGGTGCAGGTCGACTATGCCTGGCTGGAGCAGCGCCTCGACTTCCTGACCGCCGAGGCCACCCAGCGCTTCACCCGCGACATCACCGAGCGCATCGAGGGCCGCATCGAGCTGGGCGCCGCGATGGCCACCGACATCGAGCCCTCGGGCCTGCCGGCGACGCGCTTCCACGACGTCTACTACGGGCCGGTCGGCTCGGCGCGCTTCAAGTACGAGAACGTCTTCATGCGCTTCGTGGCCGAGCTGACCCACAGCATGGGCGCCAACGTCGAGTACCAGACCCTGCAGGTCGAGGACATCCTGTCGGCCGGCGTCGAGTATGTCATCGACGAGGACCTGTACTTCACCGCCGGGGTGTCGGCCAACATGAGCCGCTTCACCCTGCCCGGCGCCGGCGACCAGCCCGACTTCCAGCGCGTCGCGGTGCTCAACGGCGACCTCGAGCTGGAGTGGACGGTCAAGGACGGCTATGTGCTGATCGGGCGCTACAACGGCCGCGTGCAGCGCGCCACCACCCAGGTCATCCCGGGCGGCGCCGCGGTGCCGTTCGATCTCGACTTCGAGCGCAACCTGGTCACGGTGGCGCTGCGCTTCTCGCTGCCGGCCGAGCCGCGCATGACGCGGCTGGCGCCCGACGAGGCGCGGCGCAGACAGGAAGACGACCTCGAGCGTCTGCAGGACTTGAACGCCGAGCGGCTGCGGGCGACGCCTGCCCCGGTCGAGAGCGTCGGCGAGAACTAGATGATGGTGATGATGATGATGGCGACGATGATGGCGACGACGACGAGGGGATGTCGATGAGCGAGCCGGAACAAGCTGGAGCCAGCCTGCAGGACAAGGTCGCGCGCGGCGTGGTCATCGCGCGCCGGGTCATCAGGCGCTGGCCGCTGGCGCTGCTGGCCGGCCTGCTGGCGGGCGGCGGCGTGCTGGGCTTCTTCCTGTTCATGAAGAAGGGCTACTACGTCAGCCGCACCTACGTGGAGTTCCGCGAGTCGGTGCAGCAAGACGTGGTCCGCGGTGGCGAGGTGCGCGAGAGCTTCGACCTGGTGCAGGCCATGAAGCGCTTCATGTCGAGCCGCACCAACCTGCTCTCGGTCGGGCGCGAGAGCGGCTTTCTGCCCGAGAAGACCAGCATGAGCGAGAACGCCCAGGTCGACATGCTGCACGGGCAGATCATGCGCTCGGCCAACGCCGACAGCTTCACCTTCGAGGTCCGCGGCGGCGATCCGGTCAAGGTGCAGACCATGGCCAAGAACCTGGCCGCGCGCTTCATCGAGGTCAACGTCGCCGAGCTGGCGCGCAAGCCGACCGACACCGCGGCCTTCATCAACCGCCAGGTCGACGAGGCCACCAAGGAGGTCCAGAAGGCCGAGGAGGAGATGTTCAAGTTCAAGGAGCTGCACCAGCTGACCGTCGACCAGACCGGGCAGCTGGTGATGAAGCGGCCGACCACCACCACCAGCAAGGGCAGCGGCGTCAGCCGCGCCATCAAGGACGCCGCCAAGGACGATCCCGAGCTGAAGGACGCGGTCGCGCGCAAGGGGCAGCTGGAGGCGCAGCTGGCGGTGCTGGCAGGCGCGCCGGTGTCGACCGAGCCCTCGGCCAAGGAGGAGGAGCTGCGCACCGCCAAGCGGACGCTGGAGGGGCTGCTGAGGTCGTACACCGAGGCCCACCCCGACGTGAAGGCGGCGCGCGCCAAGCTGCGCGCCCTCGAGGAGGACGTCGCGGCCGAGCGCAAGCGCGGCACCACCCGGGCCGAGACCGAGGAGGAGAAGGGGCTGCGCGCGCAGATCGCCGGCCTCGACGTCAAGATCAACCAGCGCATGAAGGAGCTGGCGGCGCGCAAGGAGACGGTCAGGAACACCCCGCCGCCCAAGCCCACCACCGACAAGGAGAAGGAGGCGGTCAGCGCCGCCGAGTTCGAGCAGACGGTGGCCCAGATCGAGGGCAAGTTCACCGACCTGAACCGCATGATCTCCATCAAGCGCGCGAAACTCCAGGCCCTCGAGGAGCGCGCCAACGAGGCCCGGCCGCTGGCCCGGCTGGCCGCCGAGAAGTCGGCCGAGGCCTTCACCATCCGCGACGCCGCCAAGCTGGGCGAGCTGATGCGGGTGCGGCGCCTCAAGATCGCCATCATGGCGCTGGCGGCGGCCATCTTCGCCGGCCTGGGCGCGGCGGTGGCGAGGGTTCTACTTGACCCGAAGATCTATGACGAAGATGATCTCAAGCAGGCGATCAAGCTCCCCGTGCTCGCGGCCATCCCGCGGCGAACCGTGGCCAAGTAGTCGCCAACTGGGCCAACTGGATAGAATGATTGCGAGCATCCGTGCATGAGTGATGACCAGCGCAAGCGGCCGCGGTTCGAGGACGCGGCCACGCTGATCAGCGAGCCGCCCGTGCTGCGCCCGGGCACCGGCGCGGCGCCCCCGCGGGTGGCCTCGAAGTTCGGCCCGGGGCCCGGCGCGCCCAGCACCGACACCGCGGAGACCGAGACCCGGGTCGACGGTCCGCGCGGGGTCGACGAGCAGGGTCAGCAGCAGCAGCCGGCCTATGCCACGCCGATCGCCCAGCCGGGCGGTCCCGGCGGCGGACGCGTGGTCGAGGACGGCGCCACCCGGCTCAACATGAAGGCGGTGGCGCCGCCGCCCGGTTCGCGCGGGCCGAGCGCCATCCCGAAGTTCTATGGCAAGGGACCGCATGAGCTGCGCGGCGAGCCGGTGGCGACGCCGCTGGACGCCGTGACCGCGGGGCCGTCCGTGATGGTCGGGCCACAATCACACGTGCATGTCACCCCTGGCAGGGGAGCCGCGGCGTTGCCGTCGCCGCCGCCGGCGGGCATGGGGGGTGGAATGGGGCAGCCGCCGCTGTCGCTGGGTGGTGCACCGGTGCCGTCGCAGCAGCAGGCGCGCGCGCCCGAGAGCGGGCGCGGCAACTTCAGGATCATCCCGGTCGAGGGCACCAACCCCGATGGCCGCCTGGTGCTGGTGCACGACGCCGACGGCAGCCCGGCGCAGCAGTACCGGCTGGTCAAGTTCAAGCTCAAGGAGCGCGGGGATCCCCGGGCGATCGCGGTCACCAGCGCGCGCACCGGCGAGGGCTCGACCACGCTGGCGGCCAACCTGGCGCTGGCGCTGGCCGAGGGGCGCCGCACCCGGGTCGCGCTGCTGGAGGCCAACTTCCGGTCGCCGGCGCTGGCGCAGGCCTTCGGTATCCAGGTCGCAAGCGGCCTGACCGAGGAGATCCGCGCCCACCGCAAGGATCCTGACGCGCCCTGGAGCATGCTGGAGCTCGGCACCGGGTTTCACCTGATGCCGTGCGGCAAGCCGGCCGACAACCCGGCGGCGCTGCTCAACAGCGAGGAGTTCGCGCGCCTGATGCAGGAGCTCCGGCTGTACTACGACTTCGTCATCATCGACACGCCGGCGGTGCTGGCGGCGGCCGACATCAACATCGTGCAGGACCTGGTCGATGGCGTGGTGGTGGCGGCGCGCAGCGGCAAGTCGTCGGGCCCGGCGCTGCGCAAGGCGGTCAGCCGGCTGTCGACCAAGAACCTGACCGGGGTCGTGCTGATCGGGGCCAGTTAGTTCGGGCGCCCCCTTGCGGATCCTGCATCTGCGCAGCGGTCAGGGGATCTACGGCGCCGAGACCGTGCTGCTGGGGCTGGCGCGCGCGTGCGCGGCGCGGCACACGGTGGTCGTCGGCGTGCTGGCGGACGCGCGGCACCAGGACGAGCCGGCGCTGCTGGCGGCGGCGCGCGCGCGCGGCCTTCCGGCGGCCGCGGTGCCGGTCAGCGGGCGGCTGGATCCGGCGGCGCCGTGGCGGATCCGGGCGCTGGCCAAGCAGTGGGACGTCGATGTGGTGCACTCGCACGACTACAAGTCGACCATCCTGGCCACCGCGGGGCTGGTCGGGACCGGGCGGCGCCATGTCGCGACGCTGCACGGCGACACCGGCGAGTCGAAGGCGGTGCAGCTGTACGAGCGCGCGCTGTATGGCGTGCTGCCGCTGCTGGACGCGGTGGCCACGGTGAGCGAGGGGCTGCTGGACAAGGTGCGCGCGCGCGCGCCGCGGGCGGTGGCGGCGGGCAAGGTCAGGTGGATCGCGAACGGGCTGGATGAGGCGGCGCTGGCGGCGCGGGTGCAGCGCGGGCGCGACCAGGTGCGCGCCGAGCTGGGCGTCGCGGCGGGTCAGCGGCTGGTGCTGGCGGTGGGGCGGCTGTCGGTGGAGAAGCACCATGTCGGGCTCATCGAGGCGGCGGCCGGGCTGGGTGACGAGGTGGTGGTGGCGATCGCGGGTGACGGGCCGCTGCAGCAGGAGCTGGAGGCGGCGGCGCAGCGGCTCGGGGTGGCGGGTCGGGTGCGGCTGCTGGGCGCGCGTGGCGACGTGGCCGACCTGTACCGGGCCGCGGACGTCCTGGCGCATCCGTCCCTGACCGAGGGGCTGCCCATGGTGGTGCTGGAGGCGATGGCGTCGGGGCTGCCGGTGGTGGCCAGCGACGTCGGCGAGATCGCGCGCACCGTCGACGCGGGCGCGGGCGTGGGCGCGTGCGGCGTCGTGGTCGCGCCCGGCGACGTGGCGGCGCTGCGTGACGCCCTGGCCGGCGTGCTGGCCTGGGGCGAGGCGGAGCGCGCGGCCTACGGCGAGCGTGCGCGGCGACGGGTGACCGAGAAGTTCGGGGTCGACGCGATGGCGCGCCGCTACGAGGCCGAGCTCTACGGCGCAGGCGGCTGAAGCGCGCGCAAGAAGTCGCGCAGGCGCGCCAGCGCGGCCGGCTCGACGTCCGCGAAGCGGATCCCCATGCGCGCGGGCTCGCCGTCGCCGGGCTCCTCGCTCCAGGTCACCTGGCCGGCCAGCGTGAGCGGGGCCTCGGTGGCGTCCTCGATCTCGTCGACCACGAGGAACAGGCCGACCGCGAGCACGGCGCCCTCGGGGAAGTGCACCGCGCCCTCCAGGCAGACGCCGCCCTCGGACAGGTTGCGGGTGTGCATCGACACCACGCGTCCGGTGGCGGTCTGCACGTCGGCGGAGACCCTGACGTCATAGCGCGGGGTCTGCCGCGTGTTGCTACCCGTGCGTGGAGGGGATGGGGGACGCGGAGGAGGGCTGGCCACGAGACATCCTACCGCGTCAGTCGGGGTCACAGACGCCGTCGCACAGGTTGACGATCTCGCCGGTGCGCATGAAGCGACCCATCATCTGGTGCACCACCGGCAGGCCCCAGGGGCCATCGTGGGGATCGGCGCCCTGGCGGTTGGGCAGGTTGACCAGCGGCACCGGCGGCAGCCCGAAGTCGATCTCGAGCCACGCGCTGCCGGTGATCGGACCGGGCTGGGTCTCGATGCCGTACACCGGGCGGAACGCGGGCGAGAGCTCGGGCACGCCGATGGTGCGCACCATGAGGTGGGTCGACACGTTGGGGACCTGCTGGTCGCCCACCGCGGAGATGACGAAGACCTGGTGCGCCGGGGTGCCCGGCAGCGGGTCGTGCACGATGTGCTGGGTGAAGCCGGTGGGATCGACGCGATCCCACAGCATCTGCGCGAAGCTCAGGAAGACCGGGAACAGCGGGCGCGCGTCCTTGTCGAAGGCCAGGCCGATGGCGAGCAGGAAGTTGTCGTACAGGCGGCTGCGCGGCAGCATCAGGTTGAAGCCCTGCCCGGGCACGCCGAGCACCCCGCGCTGGATGTCGGTGGTCAGCGCCATGTAGGTCGAGCCGTAGATCCCGCCCAGGCTGGCGCCCCAGTAGTAGACCTTGTCGGTCGAGATGGTGGGCTGCCCGTTGATGAAGGTCGCCGGATCCTTGGCCAGCGCGCGCCGCACCATGCGCAGCGCCAGCAGGTTGTTGAGCATGGCCTGCATGCCGCGCTCGGGCACGGTGGCGAAGCGTGACAGGTCGCCGGTCAGAAGCTCGTTGCCCAGGATGGCCAGATCGGGCGACGACAGCCCGAGCCAGTCGAGGCCCAGCAGCACGAAGCCCTCCTGATCGGCGAGCAGGGTCAGGCGACCGTCGTTGACGATGTCCTGGGTGCCGAACAGGCCGTGGCCGACGTGCATGACGTCCTTGGCGCCGGTGGCGGCCGACTTCGGGATGGCCACCGTGAAGGGGAACTCGCCGGTGCCGTGCTGCTCGGGCAGGCCGTCGGCGCCGAAGCTCATGCGCGCGCCCGGCATGGTGCTGTCGAGGTACAGCGGCACGGTGATGCGGCCCTGGATGCGGCGCGCGATGTGCGCGCTGGGGTTCTCGTCGACCTTGTCGATGCTGTACGGCGAGGCGCCGTCGCCCAGGGCGGCGAAGGCGCGATCGCGCATGGTCAAGAGCCAGCGTGTGTTGTTGACCTGGCTGGCGGTGGAGAAGTCCCACGCGATCTGCAGGTCGGCGCGCGGGACGCCGGCGGCCTCCAGGCGCGCGAAGATGTCGGCGTACTGGGCGCGGCGCATGAGCACGGTGGACAGGCGCGAGGACTGCCCGTCGCGCAGGGCGCGGAACACCGGGCTGGGGGCGATGAGGTTTCCGGCGCTGTCGCGCACGCCGCGCACCGCGACGATGTAGCGATGGGCGTCCTCGAGACGCTTGACCGGGCGGATCAGCAGCGCCTTGGGGGCCTCGAAGGTGTCGTGCTCGGGGCTGCCCTCGGGCTGCGAGCGCTGGTCGATCTCGGCCCAGTGCGCGACCCGCGTGTTGGTGGTGGCGTCGAAGAGGATGGTCAGGCTGTCGGGCATCAGGCTGTCGGCGATGTGATCGGGATCGGCCAGGCCGACCTTGGTCGCGCCGGGCAGGTGCACGATGGCGTCGGAGCCCGGCGAGAAGCCGTCGGAGCGCAGGAACAGGCTGGTGTCGGACACCGCGCCGGTGGTCGACGGCGGCACCACCGTGGGCGGCAAGTAGACGTGGAAGCCGGTCGTCATGGCGGGATCGGCGACCAGGTAGACGTTGGACGGGAACGGCATGCCGCACATGGTCGGCGAGATGGGATCGCACCCGCGCGCGTCGAGGATGCTGCTGCCCAGCGGCTCGGGAGGGCTGTCACAGCCGGGGCTGACGGCGAGACTGCCGGCGGCGAGGGCCGCCACCAGGGCGACCGTGAAGCGGCGGGAGCGGGGGCGGCGGCGGCGACGCGGCGGGTGAGCGGGAATCATCGCGCGCACGGTCGCAAATCCGACGCGCGGGTGTCAACAGAACATGTTCTAGTGCCGTGGTTCAGCGCGCTTTCGGCGGCTTCTTGCCCGAGGGTGGCGTGGCTGGCGCGGGCGGCGGGGGCGCTGGCGCAGGCAGCTGCTGGCGCAGGGTGGTGCGCGCGGACTCGTAGTCCCAGGCGTTGCGGGACCAGGTGCCGGGGGCGCGCGGGGTCTTCCAGGTCGGCAGCGCGGCCGGGGTGCCGGGGGCGAAGCGGTTGAGGGCGCGCGGGATGAGGCGGGCGGCCTCGGCGTCGGCGGCGGGGCCGCCGCGCAGGGCGGCGAAGGCGGTCAGCAGGGCGTGATCCTGGATGCCCCGCCGCAGCGCCTTCATGCGCAGGGAGGCGATGGGCGCGGTCAGGCCGTAGGGCGCGCCGGGGTACAGCAGGGTGCCGTCGCCGTTGAGTAGCAGGTCGTCGCCGCGGTAGGTGGCGGGGTTCTCGGTGATGCCGGCCAGGTTGTCGAAGTCGTAGCTGGCCTGCGAGTAGTGCGAGACGGCGTAGTAGAACAGGGCGTCGGGGCGGTAGCGGAAGGCGATCCAGCCCCAGGTGGTGAAGGCGGGCAGATCGTCGTCGATGAGGGTGTTGCCCAGCCAGGGCTCGCCGAGCTGGTACAGCCACCAGCGCGCGCCGCGCTCGTGCACGCGATCGGTGGCCAGCGCCGAGCTGTTGGCGGGGTCGGCGCCCGGGAAGGCGAGCTGGCCGTTGACGGCCCAGATGGCGACCGGGGTGGCGGCGGTGCGGGTGTAGAGATCGGGGCCGTGGGCGCGCTCGGCGGCGTCGGTGTACCAGTTGTCGACCGGGTCCAGCGGGTAGGGCTGCTCGGTGAGCAGGATGGGCAGGCGGCCGGCGCTGGCGTCATGGATGGTGCGGATGACGGCGGCGACATGGTCATAGTCGGCCAGGTCGGGTTCGTCGATGGGATAGGCGAAGGCGCGATCGAGCCAGCCGCGCGCGGCCAGGTGCTCGGTCCAGGCGCGGGCGGCGGCGGCCAGGCGGGCGTCCTGGCGCGCACGCTCGGCGGGCGGAGCGGAGGCGTCGGGGACCGGCAGCGGGACCTCGAAGGCGCGCAGCGGGCGCCGGTCGGGGAAGGCGCTGCCGTCGAGCGCGCTGCCCCAGGTGCGATCGAAGCGCTGCCACTCGGCGGGCGGCACTGTGCCGTCGTCGCCAGGTTCCAGGGCCGCTTCGCGGAAGATGGCGTCGATGCCGTGGGCGCGCAGCAGGCGGTAGGTGGCGCGCTCGAGCGGCCAGCTGGCCTCGTCGGCGTAGGCCTGGTCGCGGCCCTCGCCGAGCAGGAGATCCTGTCGGTACACGCGCGCGACCGTGAGCAGCGGCGGCGGGCCGAGCACGCCGGGGTGCACGGTCAACTCGAGGGTGAAGCTGAGTGGCGAGACGCCATCGGCGCGGATGTCGACCGGGGCGCGGTAGCGGCCGGGGGCGGCGTCGGGCGGGATTGTCAGGTCGACCCAGATGGGCTGTGAGAAGGCGGGGTAGCGGGTCAGCTCGAAGCGGTCGCCGGCGCGGTAGGCGCCCTTGCGCGGCGGCTGCCACTCGATGGTGAGGTCGCCGGTGGTGGTGGTGAGGTCGGTGGGCTGCGGGGCGCTCCAGGCGGCGCCGGCCTCGCGGAGGCGGAAGCTGGCCTCGCCGACGGCGCCGGAGCGGACAATCTCGAGTTCGATCAGCGAGCTCGTGCTCGTGCTCGTGCTCGTGCTCGTGCTCGTGCTCGTGCTCGTGCTCGTGCTCGCGAGGCGGCACAGGCCCTGGCCGCGGTTGCGCGGGTCGGGGCCAATCGGTCCGAAGCGTGAGATCGCCATCGGCAGCCCGCCGCTCGGCGCCGCCGCCGGCACCAGCGGATCCGGGTAGTCACCCGGCCCCGCGCTGCCCAGCATCACCTTGCCGTCGGCATAGCTGGCGCCGACCACGCGCAGGTGGTGCGCCACCGACAGCTCGGCGATCCCCGCCGGCAAGGTGCGCCCCAGCTCGCCGGCGAAGGCGCCCAGCTTCACGTCGACGCCGCTCAGCGCCGCGCCGCGCGCCTCGACCACCACCGACAGCGCCACCGTCTCGCCGCGCAGCGCGGCCACCCGGGCCTGGCGCTGATCGGCCGACCACGCCGCGCTCTGGTTGCGATAGTCGGGGAAGCTCTGCGCGAAGGCCCCTGCCCCGCCGCCCGGCGCGCGAGGCAGGGTGCCGTCGGGCAGCACCTTGACCCCGTCGGGCGCCACCCACACCGCCAGCGCGCCGCTGGCCAGCCGTGGCGCAGGAGGCTGCGCCAGCGCGCGCGGCCGCTCGAACGCGGCCGCGACCACGCCATGGCCGACCGCGCCGCCGCGCAGGCGCGCCTTCACGCGCCGCAGCACGCGCGGTCCCAGCACCACCCCCGTCGTCACCACCACGAGGAGCCCACCCATCAGCAGCGCTTTGTGACCGAGACGCACGTGCCTCCCCTCTTGTGGCACAGAACGCCGCTCACCGCGAGCGCCCGCCACGGCTCGCCGCCCGCGCCAGCCCGCGTATACTGCGCGCGTGAGGACACCGGCGGCGTTCGTGATCGACGAGCTCGAGACCTGGGGCGGCACCGAGATGCACCTGTTCGAGCTGACCCGCGCGCTCGACCCGCGCTTCGACCCCGAGGTCATCGTGCTCGGCCGCGACGACCAGGCGCCGCGCTTCGAGGAGGCCGGTGTGCGCGTCCGCCGGCTGCCCATCGAGCGCGTGTTCGGCCCCTCGGGCGTCACCGGCACGGCCCGGCTGGCCCGCGCGCTGCGCGGTCGCCGCCTGGTGGTCTCGTACCACACCGCGTCGGATCTGCTGGCGCCGGTGGCCGCCGCCCTGGTCGGCGCGGTGGCGCTGTCGTCGCGCCGCGACATGGGCTTCACCAAGAAGCCGATCCACGTGCGCGCCCAGCGCCAGATCAACAAGCTGGTCGCCGGCATGACGGTGGTGTCGGCCGCGGTCAAGGGCGCGGTCGAGGCCAGCGAGGGCTTCCCCGCCGAGCGCCTGCACGTCATCCACAACGGCATCGACGCCTCGCGCCACGCCCGCGACGCCGCCGCGCGCGCCCGCGTGCGCGCCGAGTTCGGCTTCGCGGACGACGACGTGGTCATCGGCACCCTGGCCAACTTCGATCCCATCAAGGGCTATGACGTGCTGCTGCCGGCCGCCGAGGCGGTGTGCCGCGCGCTGCCCAGGGCGCGCTTCCTGCTGTGCGGGCGCGGGCCGCTGCACGCCGACAGCGTGCAGCGCATCGAGCGCGCCGGCCTGGCGCAGCGCATCCTGATGCCGGGCGCGCGCCGTGACGTGCCCGCGGTGCTGCAGGCGCTGGATCTGTTCGTGCTGGCGTCGCACTCGGAGGGCTTCTCCAACGCGCTGCTCGAGGGCATGGCCGCCGGGCTGCCGGTGCTGGCCACCGACGTGGGCGGCAACCGCGCCCTGATCCAGCCCGAGCTGACCGGCAGCGAGCGCGAGGTCGGCGTGCTGGTCGCCCCCGGCGACAGCGCCGCGGTCGAGCGCGGCCTCATCGAGCTCGCCGGGCCCAGCCCCGAGGCCGCCGCCCGCCGCGCCCGCATGGGCGCCCGCGCGCGGGCGCTGGCGTCGACCGACTTCACCTTCGCCGCCATGGTGAAGAACTACGAGGACAGCTTCGACGCCTTCATCGACGAGGCCGGCGGCGCCGGGGCCCGGCAGTCACGCCGCCTGGCCAAGCAGGCCGTCGCGGGCGCCTGGGCCGCGCTGCGCCCCGCGGTGCAGCGCGCCCGGCCGCTGCTGGCCGGCGCTGGCACCCGCGCCCTGGTGCTGTGCTACCACCGCGTGGTCGACGACATCGTGGGGCCGGATCCCGCCATGGTGGTCACCGCCAGCACGCTGCAGCGCCAGCTGGAGGCGGTCGGCCGCGCCTATGCGTTCGTGCCCATGGACGACCTGGCCGCCGCGCTGCAGCGGGGCGGGCCGAAACGCCCGAGCTGCGCGGTCACCTTCGACGACGGCTACCAGGACAACCTGACGCGCGCCCTGCCCGTGCTGCGCGCGGTCGGCGCCCCCGCCACGGTGTACCTGACCGCGGGGGTGATGGAGACCGGCGATCCGCTGTGGCCCGAGCGCGTGGTCGAGGTGGTGGCCCGCGGCGCGCGCGCCAGCGGCTCGGGCGCGCTGGGCGACCTGCTGGCGGCGCTGTTCGAGGGCGCCCTGCCCGCCCAGCACAGCGCCGCGCTGCTCAACTCGGCGCGCGAGGAGGCCGCCCCGCTGGCGCTCGGTCGCGCCGTGGTCGAGGCCCTCAAGGTGGTCCCCGACGAGGTCCGCGTGCGCGCAGTGGCCACCCTGGAGCGCGCCCTGGGCGCCAGCCGTGAGGGGCTGCCGCGCTACCTGACCTGGGACGAGGCCGCGCGGCTGCGCGACGCCGGGATCGCGCTGGGCTCGCACACCGTGACCCACCCCATCCTGCCGCGCACCGGCGACGACGCCATCGCGCGCGAGCTCGACGATGCGCGCAACCTCATCCGTGATCGGCTGGGGGTGGTCGCGCGTGGCTTCGCCTACCCCAACGGGGATCACGACCAGCGCGTGCGCCACCTGGTCGAGCGCGCCGGCCACGAGTACGCCGTCACCCTCGACGCCGCGCCCTGGCACGGCGACCGCTACGCCATCGGCCGCCGCTGCGTCAGCGAGCAGCAGTCCCGCGCCTACGCCGGCCCCTTCTCGGCCGCGCTGTTCCTGGCCGACGTCGAGGGCGCCCTCGACCCGCTGCGCGGCGCCGCGGTCCGGAGGTAGGCGCTGATGGCGGCTGGGCACATCGTCGCCATGGGCGGCGGCGGCTTCCTGATGGAGCCAGACAACCCGCTGCTCGACGACTACGTCCTGTCGCTGGCGCCCCGGCAGCCGGCCCGGGTCTGCTACCTGCCCACCGCGATGGGCGACTCGGCGACCCACATCACGCGCTTCTACCGGGCCTTCAGCGGCCGCTGCACGCCGACCGACCTGACCCTGTTCTCCACCGCGGCGCTGCCGCGCCGGCCGGCGACCACCGCCGAGCTGGCCGACTTCGTGGCGGCGCAGGACGTCTTCTATGTCGGCGGCGGCAACACCGTGCACCTCCTGGCGCTGTGGCGTGCCCACGGCCTCGACCAGCTGCTGCGCCGCGCCTGGGAGGGCGGCGCGGTGCTGAGCGGCGTCAGCGCCGGCATGCTGTGCTGGTTCAGCGGGGGCATGACCGACTCCTTCGGTGGCGTCGACGCCATCCGCGACGGCCTCGGCCTTTTGCCCGGCAGCGCCTGCCCACACTATGACGGCGAGCCGCTGCGCCGGCCGGCCTACCAGCGCGCCATCGCCGCCGGCCTGCCCGGAGGCCACGCCGCCGACGACGGCGCCGCGCTGCACTTCAGCGGCGACCGCCTGGTCGGCGCGGTGTCGTCACGCCCGGCCGCGCGCGCCTATGAGGTCCGACTCGAGGCCGGCGCCGTGGTCGAGACCGCGCTGCCGACGCGCTACCTCGGCGCCTGACGCGCGCGCCGCTTGGGCGGGAACAAGACCGCCAGTCGCGTCGCGATGCTATCACCCGCGGCGCGTGCGAAGATGGCGCCATGGCCACAGCGACCCAGGAGCCCGATCTGGAGACGCTGCGCTTCGCGGCCGATCCACACTGGTTCGGGCGCGCGCCCGGGCTGGCCGTGCTCGACAAGCTGTATCGCGCCGGGCGCACCGGCCTGTACCTCAGCCTGTCGATGTACTGGTGGCTGGGCTCGCGCTTCGGTGGACCGCGCAGCGGCGGCAAGCTGGGGCCGCTGCGCCGCGCCCTGCTGCAGCGCAGCGCGCGCAAGCGGGCCGAGCAGCGCTCGCCCGCGCTGCTGCTGGTGCGCGACACCGCGCGGATCCCCGAGGGCCAGCCCATCGCGGTGCGCGGCACCGTGCGCGCACGCGGCCTGCTTGCGGCCGACCTGCACGGCCCGGGCACCGTGCACCACCGGGTCGACCTCGACCTCGAGCTGGGCCAGGCGCCCGGCGCCCCGGTGCTCGCGGTGCGCAAGTACGATCACCTCATCTACGAGGCCGCCTGCGACTTCGATCTGGCCGACGAGCGCGGCGATGTGCTGCGCGTCGAGGTCGCGCGCGCCGCGCTGGTGGCCGCCCCCGCGAAGCGCGACGACCACGCCTGGGCGCCGCTGGAGCGGCTGCGCCGCCTCGACGGCCCGCCCGAGGCGCTCGAGCACCTGCGCACCCTGGCGCTGCGCAAGAGCGCCGCCGGCCACACCCGGCTGCGCGACGGCGATCGGGTCACCGTGTACGGCTGGAAGAGCGCCTTCGTCGATCCATCGATCACGGAGCGGCTGGAGCGCGAGACCCCGCTGCGCACCGTGGTGCGCGGCGCGCCCGCGGAGCGCCTGCTGATCTTCCCCGACCAGGCCCGCGACGGCTGATCAGCTGGTGCGGCGCAGCACGGTGGCGAAGAAGCCGTCGGTGCCGTGCGTGTGCGGGGCCACCCGCAGCGACTGCCCGTCGCCGATGGCCAGCGCGCGCGGGGTGCCCAGGATCTCCTTGGCGGCCATCGGCACGAAGCCTGGTGTGCGCGCCAGGAAGGCGGCCACCACGTCGTCGTTCTCGCTGCGCGTGATGGTACACGTCGCGTAGATCAGCCGGCCGCCGACCGCGACCAGCGGGGCGAAGCGGTCGAGGATACTGCCTTGCAGCCCGGGCAGGCGCTCGAGGTCGGCCTCGGTCAGGCGCCAGCGCGCCTCGGGGTTGCGGCGCAGCACGCCGAGGCCGCTGCACGGGGCGTCACACAGCACGCGATCGGCCTTCCCGAGGAGGCGCGCCGCGGCCGGCGGCAGGGCACCATTGACCGGGACCTCCAGCGCCTCCACGTTGGACAGCCCGGCGCGGCGGGCGCGACGGCGCAGCTCCTCCAGCTTGCGCTCGGCCTGCGGTGGCACGTCGAACGCCACCACGCGGCCCTTGTTGCCCAGCAGCGCCCCGAGGTGCAGCGTCTTGCCGCCGGCCCCGGCGCAGGCGTCGACCACGACCCCGCGCGGCGGCGGCGCCACCAGCTCGGCGACCAGCTGGCTGCCCTCGTCCTGAACCTCGAAATCACCCGCGGTGAACGAGGCCAGGCCGAACGCATTGACGCGCGTCATGAGCTCGATGCCATCTGGTGCCAGGCTGGTCGCACGTGCCTCGACACCTTCAGCAGCCAGGCGGGTCAGCAGCGCCTCACGTGTGGTCTTGACGCGGTTTGCGCGCACGATCATCGGCGCGCGCTGGTTGAGCGCGTGCGCGAGGCGCGCCGCCGCGCCGGGGTCGCCGGCGAACTCCGCCAGCAGGCGCGCCGCCAGCCAGTCGGGCAGCGACTCGGTCACCGCCAGGCGCTCGCGCACGTCGGCGATCTCGCCCGCCGCCGCGGCTGCCGCCGGGAGGCCTGCCCAGTCATATCCCGCCAGCTCGGCGCGCGCCGCCGCCGGCGTCACGGTGCCGGCCAGCACCCCCGAGGCCAGCCAGCGCCCCAGATCCCGCCGGGTGCCGTCCAGCGCCCTGGCGCCCGGGCCGGCCACGCGCATCAGCGCCCAGTCGAGCAGCCGCTGGGCGCGCAGCACCGCATACACGCCCTCGGCGACGTCGCGGCGCTGCCTGGGCCCGAGGCGCGTCGCCCGGAAGGCCTGCTGCATCAGATCGCTGGCGTGCGTCCGCTCGGTGCGGGCGCGGGCAAGGATCCCGAGCGCGATCTCACGCGCCGCGTCAGCCAACGAGCACCAGCTCGGTGCCGCGCCATGAGCTTCCGACTGAACCATATTCGTGCAATAGTCCCCCCGATTTCGAACCCCGAGGCCCCAGATGACGACCCTGAATCCTGCCAGCCCCGCGCAGCCTAGCACCGCCGCCAAATCCGAGGCCACCATCGGCCCCAGCCTGGCCGAGAAAGGCAACCTCTACACCATCGCCCAGCGCCAGTTCGAGAAGGGCGCCAAGGCGATGAACCTCGATCCCTCGATCGCCCTCATCCTGGCGCAGCCCAAGAACGAGCTCATCGTGAACTTCCCGGTGCGCATGGATGACGGCTCGCTGCGCCTGTTCAAGGGCTATCGCGTGCAGCACAACAACATCCTCGGCCCCTTCAAGGGCGGCCTGCGCTACCACGAGGAGGCCAACCTCGACGAGATGAAGGCGCTCGCGGTGTGGATGACCTGGAAGTCCGCGCTGCACGACATCCCGTATGGCGGCGCCAAGGGCGGCATCAAGTTCAACCCGCGCAGCGTCACCAAGGGCGAGCTCGAGCGCATCACGCGCCGCTTCACGCACTCGCTGGGCTCCAACATCGGCCCCGAGTGGGACATCCCGGCGCCCGACGTCGGCACCGGACCGCAGCAGATGGTCTGGATCATGGACACCTACATGAACGTGGTCGGCAACCAGGACCGCAACGCGGTGCGCCGCGTGGTCACCGGCAAGTCGATCTCGTCGGGCGGCTCGTACGGCCGTGAGACCGCGACCGGCCGCGGCGTGGTGCACTGCATCACCGAGTGGGCGCGCGAGAAGCGCTTCAACCTCGACGGCTGCACCTTCACGGTGCAGGGCTTCGGCAACGTCGGCTCGCACACCGCGCGCATCCTGTCCAAGATGGGCGCCACCCTGGTCGGCGTCGGTGACTACCGCGGCTACATCGCCAACCCCGCCGGCCTCAACGCCCACAAGCTGGCCGATCATGTCGCGCAGACCGGGTCGGTGGCGGACTACAAGTATGGCAAGGCCATCCCGCGCGAGGAGTTCTTCGGGCTGGAGTGCGACATCTTCATCCCCGCCGCGCTGGAGCTCGAGGTCAACACGCCCGAGGCCAAGGCGCTCAAGTGCAAGCTGGTGGTCGAAGGCGCCAACGGCCCGACCTACCCCGACGCCGAGGAGATCCTGGAGGAGCGCGGCATCGACCTCATCCCCGACATCCTGGCCAACTCGGGCGGCGTGGTGGTGTCGTACTACGAGTGGCTGCAGAACAAGCGCTCGGAGCGCTGGGACCTCGAGGAGGTCGAGTCGCGCCTGGAGCACACCATGAAGCGCACCTACGGCATCGTGCGCGACTACGCCGCCGAGCGGCACATCTCGCTGCGCACGGCGTCGTACGCCATCGCGCTGGAGCGCATCCAGCGGGTGTACCTCGAGCGTGGGATCTTCCCGTAGCCGTCGCCGGAGCCGTCGCCGTCCCGCACCGCCCGCCCGCCCGCCCGTTGATCGCGATCAAGACCCCCCCGCCGTGTTGTGAAGTTGTTGTGATGGCCGTCGGCCAGCTGCGCGGACACAACCGCGCGTGCTAACCGATGTCCGTGGTGAGTGCGGCGAGGTCCGCCAGGTGAGTGAGCGCGATGGGGCAAAACGTGAAGGTGTGGCAGGCGATCCTGGTGCTGGGGCTGGTCGGGTGCGCGCCGAGGTCGCAGGAGCCGGTCTACTACGGCGGCGGCGGACCCGCGGGCGCGGGCGCCCAGGGTGGCGGCACGGGCGGCAGCTGCGAGCAGGCCTGTGGCCACTATGTGCAGTGCAAGGGCAGCGCTGACGCCAACCTGTACCAGGGCTGCGTGCAGCAGTGCCTGGGCATGGCCAGCGATCCGCAGGTGCTGGCACAGTACAGCGCGCTGGACTGCCCGACCGCGCTGTCCGTCGTCGAGGGCCAGGCCCAGCAAGGTGGCATGGTCGGACCGGGGCCCACCGCGGCCAGCGGCGGCGATCCCAACCTCGGAGGCGCGACCAGCGGGCCCGTCGCCAGCGGCAAGACCGGCCTCGAGGACACCTGGCTGTATGCCGACAACAAGGCGCGCTACACCGTCGTCTTCAACAGCGACGGCACCATGACCTTCAACAACGTCGGCCTGACCTACAAGAAGACCGCCGACAAGATCACCGTCACCGCGCCCAACGGCGTCAGCGGCAGCTATGACTACAAGCTCGCCGGGGACAGCCTGACCATGTCGGGCGGCGACCTGCCGGCGCCGGTGACGCTGGGCCGGGCCGGCACGCAGCGCGGGCTGATGGCGCAGATCGCGGGTGTCTACGAGGGCTACGAGTCGTCGCTCGATCCGTCGAACTACATGAGCTACACGCAGTACGTCACCCTGTACCCCGACGGCTCGGTGGGCTGGGCCAAGGCCGAGGGCGGCGCCTCGCGCACCGCGGTCAACCAGAACTGGGAGCGCTTCCGGACCTGGAACTCCAGCAGCGGCCAGTTCGGCAACGCCGGCACCTGGTCGTCGGACGGCGTGGGGCTCAACGTGCAGTGGCGCTTCTGGGGCGGCAAGCTGTCGCAGGGCCGCATCGACGTCGCCAGCGGCAAGTTCACACTGACCGGCATGGGCGTGCTGAGCGAAGGCGCCACCATCGAGTTCAAGCGCAACTGACCAAGCAGCGCTGGTGTATCCTCGGCCAGTGACGCGGCTGCTCGAGGAGGAGGGGCTGTCGATCACGCGCGACGGCCATGGGGTCCCGCATGTGCGCGCGAGCGACGAGGCGCGGCTGTATCGCGGCATGGGCTACTGCCATGCGCTCGACCGCGGGCTGCAGCTCCTCCTGATGCGCGTGCTCGGGCGCGGGCAGCTGTCGCTGCTCGACGGCAGCCAGACCGGGCTCGACATCGACACCTTCTTCAGGCGCATGAACTGGGGCGAGGGTGTCTCGGCCGAGGTCGCGCGGCTGTCGCCGGCGGCGCGCGCGGCGTGCCAGGCCTACTGCGACGGGGTCAACCTGCGCCTCGAGCGCAAGCGGCCCTGGGAGCTCGGCATGGCGGGCTACAAGCACACGCCGTGGCTGCTCGAGGACTGCTTCCTGATGGGCAAGATGATCGGCTACCTGACCCTGGCGCAGTCGCAGGGCGAGCTCGAGCATCTGCTGTGCGAGCTGGTGCAGGCCGGGGTGTCGCGCGCGCGCCTCGACGAGCTGTTCCCGGGTGTGCTCGGCGGCCTCGACGAGGAGCGGGTGCGGCGCGGGAAGCTGGGCCAGCGCCTGGTGCCGGCCGAGCTGAAGTGGGCCGCGGGCGCGCGCATGATGGCGTCGAACAACTGGGTCGTGGCGGGCTCGCGCACGGCGTCGGGGCGCGCCATCCTGGCCAATGATCCGCACCTCGAGGTCAACCGGCTGCCCAACGTCTGGTACGAGATCGCGCTGGCCATCGGCGAGCGCTGGGGCCTCGGCGCGACGGTGCCCGGGCTGCCCGCGCTGGTGCTGGGGCGCACGCCCGACCTGGCCTGGGGGGCGACGTACACCTTCGCGGACACCGTCGACTCGTGGATCGAGGACTGCAAGGACGGCAAGTACCGGCGCGGCGACGACTGGGTGGCGTTTCGCCAGCGTCGCGAGACCATCGCGCGCAAGAAGGGCGCCCCCGCCGAGGTGGTGTTCCACGAGAATGATCATGGCGTCCTCGACGGCGACCCGGCGCTGCCCGGGCTGTACCTGACCACACGCTGGAGCGGCGCCGGCCTGGGCGCGCGCTCGATCGAGGGCTTCCTGGCGCTGTGGGGGGCGCGCGACGTCGAGGCCGGCATGCGCCACCTGGGCGCGGTCGAGGTCGCCTTCAACTGGGTGCTGGCCGACGCTGCGGGGCGGATCGGCTATCAGATGTCGGGCCTGGTGCCGGTGCGCCGCGACGGTGTGCACGGCATGGCGCCGCTGCCGGGCTGGGACCCGGACAACGACTGGCGTGGCTATCAACCGGCGGAGGCGCTGCCCCGGGTGGTCGATCCCGAGGCTGGCTTCTTCGTGACCGCGAACGACGACCTCGGGCGCTGGGGCAGCGCGCACGCGATCAGCGTCTCGATGGGGCCCTACCGGGCGGCGCGGATCGCCGAGCGGCTGGCCGAGAAGACCGGCGTCACCGTGGCCGACATGCAGGCCATCCAGCTCGACAACACGTCGCTGCATGCACGGCGCTTCATGGCGGTGCTGCGCCCGCTGCTGCCCGCGACCGCGCAGGGCAAGCTGCTGGCGGACTGGGACCTCGGCTATGACGCGGCGTCGCGTGGGGCCTGGCTGTTCGAACGCTGGTACGGCGAGCTCGTGCAGGAGGTCTTCGGGGCGGCGTTCGGGGTCGAGGTCGCGCGCCACCTCGCCGGCGAGACCGGCGTCTTCATCGACTTCTACGACTGCTTCGATCGCGTGCTGCTGGCCGAGACCGACGCCGGAGGCTGGCTGGGCGGTGACAGCCGCGACACCGTGTGGCGGCGCGTGGCCGAGCGTGCGCTGGCGGTCGAGCCGCGCACCTGGGGCGAGTCGCGCCGCCTGGTGCTGTCGCACATGCTGCTGGGCGGCAAGCTGCCCAGGTGGATGGGCTTCGATCGCGGGCCCATCGTGCTGGAGGGCGGCCGGGCCACGCCGCGCCAGGGCCAGATCTACCGGGCCGGGGGGCGCGCCACCAGCTTCGCGCCGTCGTACCGCATGGTGACCGACTTCGCCGAGGCCGCGGTGCACACCAGCATGGCGGGCGGGCCGTCGGACCGGCGCTTCTCGAAGTGGTACGTGTCGGACCTGGCCCGCTGGCTGAAGGGCGAGCTCAAGAAGGTCGAGCCGTAGTCCGCGCGCAGTTGCGCCTGACCGCAGCCCGCCCTTGACCCCAGCTCGTCACCAGTAGCCGGCGGCGCGCAGCAGCGGCTGCAGCGTGATCATCCCGGCCAGGGCGGCCGAGGCCGCGGGCGCCGCGATGCCGAGGCGCCGCGGCAGCTGCGCGATGGCGATCCCCGCCAGCGCGGCCAGCAGCACGGGCAGCACAGTCGCGGTCGGCCCCAGCAGGTGCTGCGCCGCCGCCGAGGTCGCGGCGGCCACCGTCAGCAGGACGGCCGGCCAAAAGGCGCGCGCGCGCAGCAGGTGATACAGCCCGAGGCCCGCCAGCGCCAGCACCAGCAGGCCGAGCTCGTGCTCGAGCAGGCTCGACTGCAGCGCCAGGCTGGCCCCCGGCGCGGTCGCCGCGGTCAGGACCGTGGGCGCGAAGCGACCCAGCGCGAGGCCGGCCGCGACGCCGGCCAGCAGCGGCAGCGGCGCCCCCAGCACCCAGCGCTCACCGGCGCGCCAGCGCGCCAGCAGCAGCGCCAGCGCCGGCACCGCCAGCCCGACCCGCAGCGCATGCGCCGCCGCGCCACCACCGTCGGCACCCCACGCCAGCGTGACGCCGAGCAGCGCCACCAGGGTCAGCCCGAAGCGCCGCCCACCGGCGCGCGCCACCCGCACGCCACACAGCAGCGTGCCCGCCGTCAGCGCCGCCAGCAGCGGCAGCCCGGCCGCCGCCTCGGCCGCCCGCAGCGTCGCGCCGCCCGCCGCCGCCAGGCCGCCGGCACGTACACACAGCGCCGCCACCAGCGCGCCGGCCGCCACCGCGCCCGCCCACGCCGAGCCGCGCAGCGCCGGCCCCGAGCGCGGCGACACCTCCAGCACCAGCGCCGCCGCCAGGGCAGCCGCCAGCCCGGTCAGCAGCGCCCCCGCCGCCAGGACCCCGATCACCAGCTGTGCCGCCGCCCCGCCACCGCCGCCCGGCCACGCCGCCCGGGCGCACACGCCATGCCCGAGCGCCGCGCAGGCCGCGACGATCTCGACCAGGCTGACCTCCCGAGCATCGAACGGTTGCCGCACGGTTTCGATGGTACCGACCGCCTCGCCGGGGGCAACAACTGCACCTTGTAACCGCTGCCCCCCGGGTGCTATGCGAATCACGGCTCTGGCCACCATGCTCATCGTGCACGGCACCCGCGCGCTCGCGCGACCGCTCCGCTCCCCGGCCATCGCCATCGGCAACTTCGATGGCGTGCACCTCGGGCACCAGCGCCTGTTCGAGCGCGCCCGCGCCATCGCCGACGCCCAGGCGGCCGGCAGCAGCGGCGGCCCCGGCCCCGGCCACGCCGCCGTCCTCACCTTCGAGCCACACCCGGCCAAGGTGCTGGCCCCCGCGCTGGCGCCGCGCCTCATCACCACCCCGGCGCGCAAGCTGACCCTGATGGCCGCCGCGGGCCCGCCCGGGCGGCCCTACCTCGACGTCTGCGTGGTCGAGCCCTTCACCCGCGAGCTCAGCGAGCTGGCGCCCGAGGCCTTCGTCGACGACATCCTGGTCGGTGCCCTGGGCGCGCGCGCGCTGATCGTCGGCCACGACTTCTCGTTCGGCAAGGCCCGCCGCGGCGATCCCGCGCTGCTGGCCGCGCGCGCCGCCGTGCACGGCGTCAGCCTCGAGGTGGTGCCGCCGGTCAGCGTCGACGGCATGGTGGCGTCGTCGACCAAGGTGCGCGAGTTCGTGCTGGAGGGGCGCATGGACGGCGCGCGACTGCTGCTGGGGCGCGACTTCTCGCTGTCGGGCGAGGTGGTGCGCGGCGCCGGGCGCGGCCGCGGCCTGGGCATCCCGACCGCCAACCTCCGGGTGCGCGAGGAGCTGCTGCCGCTGACCGGCGTCTACGCCGCGCGCGCACATGCTGGCGGCGCCGTCCACGAGGCCGTGGTCAACATCGGGTCGAACCCCACGTTCGTGCTCGAGGGGGCGCTCTCGGTCGAGGCCCACCTGCTCGCTTTTGATGGCGATCTATACGGCGAGGTGCTCATCGTCGACCTCGTGCAGCGGCTCCGGGGCGAGGAGCGTTTCCCGGGCGCCGAGGCCCTGAAGACCCAGATCGGGCACGACATCCAGCGGGCGCGCGAACTCCTGCGCGCGGGAGGCGGCACATGAATGAACCCTGGGGCATGCTGGACGAGGCCGAGCTGCCGGCCCGCTACGGGACCGACACGGTGCACGCGATGGCGCGCGATCCCGGCACCCTCTTCATCTACTGGGAGCTGACCGAGGCCGGGCGCGGTGACGCCGCGGCCCGGCTGCCCGCGGCGGCGCGCGCGCTGAGCGTGCCCAGGCCCGGGCTGCGCCTGTGCAGCACCAGCACGCCGGCAGCGGACGCCGCGACCGAGCACGAGCTGCTGCTGCTGATCGACGATGAGCTGGGCCAGGCCTATGTCGACTGGCCGCACCCGGGCTGGGCCCGCGTCGAGCTGGGCGTCATCGCTGGCGGGGTGTTCGCCGCGGTGTGCGCCGCGCCGCCCGCGCCAGTGCCGCCCGCGATGCCCGCCGCCAGCGGCGCCGCGCGCAGCACGACCTCACCCTGGCGCCGCCGCGAGGGCCAGCTGTGAGCGCGCCGACGTCGGACGCGCGAGGGCTGCTCACGGTGGTGCTGCACGCCCACCTGCCCTTCATCCGTCACCCCGAGTATCGCTATCACCTCGAGGAGAACTGGCTGTACGAGGCCTGCGCGGCGACCTACCTGCCGCTGCTCGACGCCTTCCAGCGCCTGCAACGCGAGGGTGTGCGCTTCCGCGTCACCATGTCGATGTCGCCGCCGCTGCTGGCCATGCTGCAGGACGGCCTGCTGAGGAACCGCACCCGGCAGTCGCTGGAGCGCCTGGTGCGGCTGGGCGACCAGGAGCTGCAGCGCACCTCGGGCGAGATGCACCAGCTGGCGCGCTTCTATCGCGAGCGCTTTGGCCGCCTGCTCGAGCTGTATGACGACCTCGATGGTGACCTCGTGGCCGCCTACCGCGCGCTGGCGGAGGCCGGCGTGCTGGAGCTGATCACGGTCGGCGGCACCCACGGCTTCCAGCCCACCATGCGCGAGCCGGCCGCGCGCCGGGCCCAGATCCGGGTCGCGGTGGACACCCACAAGGTCGCCTTCGGGCGCGCCCCGCGCGGGATCTGGCTGCCCGAGTGTGGCTACGCGCCCGGCGTCGACGAGCTCCTGGCCGAGCACGGCATCGAGTACTTCTTCGTCGACTCGCACGGCATCGACAACGCCGCGCCGCGCCCGCCGCACGGGCCGGCGGCGCCGGTGGTGCTGCCCTCGGGCGTGGTCGCCTTCGCGCGCGACGCCGAGTCGTCGCGCCAGGTCTGGTCGGCCGACGAGGGCTACCCCGGCGATCCGGTGTACCGCGACTTCTACCGCGACATCGGCTTCGATCTGCCGCTGTCGGTGATCGGCGACTTCGTGCACCCCGACGGCATCCGCGTGCACACCGGCTTCAAGTATCACCGCGTCACCGGCAAGGTCGACCTGGCCGACAAGCTGCCCTACGACCCGGCGCGCGCGGCCACCCGCGTGGTCGAGCACGCCGCCGACTTCCTGGCCAAGCGCGAGGCCGAGACCGCGCGCCTGGGTGACAGCCTGGGCATCCGCCCGCTGATGGTGGCGCCGTATGACGCCGAGCTGTACGGCCACTGGTGGTTCGAGGGGCCCGCGTTCCTGGAGTCGCTGCTGCGCCAGACCGCGGCGCGCGCCGGCACCGTCACCACGGCGACGCCGTCCGAGGTGCTGCGCGAGCTCACCCCCTACCCGGTCGACACCGTGTCGCCGTCGAGCTGGGGTGACGGCGGCTACTCCGCGGTGTGGGTCGATCCGTCGAACGACTGGATCTACCGCCACCAGCACCACGCCGAGCGGCGCATGGTCGAGCTGGCGCGCCAGCACAAGGCGACGCGCGATCCGGTGCTGGAGCGCGCGCTGACCCAGGCCGCGCGCGAGCTCCTGCTGCTGCAGTCGTCGGACTGGGCCTTCATCCTCAAGGGCGGCACCGCGATGGGCTATGCGACCTCGCGCGTGAAGGCGCACGTGGCGCGCTTTGCCCGGCTGGAGCGCGAGATCTGTGCTGGTCCGGAGCACATCGATCAGAGCTGGCTCGCCGACCTCGAGCGCCGCGACAACCTGTTTCCTGATCTCGACTTCCGCGTCTACGCGCAGTAGCTTTCCGCCATGTCCTTCACAGGAGTTCTGACCGCGCTGGTGACCCCGCTCGGCGAGGGCGGGCGTGAGGTCGACATGGTGGCGCTGGGCGAGCTCTGCGAGCGCCAGATCGCCGCCGGCGTGCACGGCCTCATCCCGTGCGGCACCACCGGCGAGTCGCCGACCCTGTCGACCGCCGAGCAGGTCGCGGTGGTGCGCAAGGTGGTCGCGGTCGCCAACAAGCGCGTGCCGGTGCTGGCCGGCGCGGGGTCGAGCTCGACCGCGCACGCGGTGGAGCTGGCGCGGGCCGCACGCGAGGCCGGCGCCGACGGCGTGCTGGCGGTGACGCCGTACTACAACCGGCCCACCCAGGCCGGCCTGGAGGCGCACTTCCGCGCCATCGCCAGCGAGGGCGAGCTGCCGGTGGTGCTGTACAACGTGCCCGGCCGCACCGGGGTCGACCTCTTGCCGGCCACGGTGGCGGCGCTGGCGCGCGAGCCGCGCATCGTGGCCATCAAGGAGGCCACCGGCTCGATCGGGCGCGCGCAGCAGCTCCTGCAGGCGGCGCCCGGCTTCACCGTGCTGTCGGGTGACGACGTCACCATGCTGGCGCTGTGGGCGGTCGGCGCGCGCGGAGTCATCAGCGTGCTGTCGAACCCGGCGCCGCGCGAGACCGTGACCCTGTGGGACCACGTCCAGGCCGGGCGCTGGGCCGAGGCGCGCGCGCTCAACCTGCGCCTGCAGCCGCTGTGTGACGCCCTGTTCGCGGAGTCGAACCCGATCCCGGTCAAGTTCGCGATGTCGCTGCTGGGGCAGGCGCGGCTGGAGTACCGGCTGCCGCTGACGCACCCCAGCGCCAAGGTACAGGACCAGCTCGGCGACGCGCTGAAGGGGCTGGGCCTGCTGTGATCCCGCTGATCGTGTGCGGCGCCAGCGGGCGCATGGGGCGCATGCTGATCCAGGCCGTGACCGAGACGCCGGGCGTGCGCCTGGTCGCGGCCATCGAGCGCCCCGGGACGCCGGAGCTGGGCCGCGACGCCGGTGCGCTGGTCGGGCTGCCGGCGCTGGATGTGGCGCTGAGCGACGACCTGGGCGCGGCGCTGCAGCGCGCGGCCGGCGGCTGCATCATCGACTTCACGGCGCCGGCGGCGACCGAAGCGGCGGCGGCGCTGTGCGCGCGCGCGGGGGTCGGCATGGTGGTGGGCACCACCGGCCTCGGCGACAGCGCCAAGGCGGCGCTGCAGCGCGCGGCGGAGGCGGTGCCGGTGCTGGTGGCGGCGAACTTCTCGCTCGGCGTCAACGTGCTGCTGGGGCTGGCCG
Organism: Deltaproteobacteria bacterium; assembly: GCA_020853705.1. Taxonomy (GTDB): domain Bacteria; phylum Myxococcota_A; class Polyangia; order Haliangiales; family JADYYK01; genus JADYYK01. The sequence goes on along the minus strand of JADYYK010000158.1, from coordinate 23,129 downwards.
AGCAGGCGGCGCGGCTGCTCGAGGGCTTCGACATGGAGGTCGTCGAGATCCACCACGGCAAGAAGCGCGACGCGCCCAGCGGGACCGCGCTGCGCCTGGCGGAGGCGCTGGCCGACGGCCGCGGCCAGAAGCTCAGCGAGGCCGCGGTGTATGCGCGGCAGGGTGATGTCGGCCCGCGCACGCCGGGTGAGATCGGCGTCATGGCCCTGCGCGGCGGCGACGTCGTCGGCGAGCACACCGCGTTCCTGTTCGGCCCCGGCGAGCGCGTCGAGCTGACCCACCGCGCCACCAGCCGGACCACCTTCGCGCACGGGGCGGTGCGCGCGGGGCGCTGGCTGGCCGGCAAGCCGGCGGGGCGCTACGACATGCGCGACGTGCTCGGCCTGGCTGGCGACGCCGGGCGCCTGGCCGGTCCCGCGCGGTGATGCGGCGCGCGCCGGCCACCGAGGCGGTGCACCCGGCGGCGCGCGCGCTGGATCGCATGGCGGCGCCAGCGCTGGCGCGCCTGATGGCGCACGAGGAGCACGCGGTGGCGCGCGCGGCGGAGCGCGCCGCGCCCGCGGTGGCGCGGCTGGCGCAAGCGGTGGCGCAGGCGCTGGGCGCGGGCGGCCGCCTGATCTATGTCGGCGCCGGCTCCAGCGGACGGCTGGGGGTGCTGGACGCGGCCGAGTGTCCGCCCACCTTCGGGGTCGCGCCGGGGGTCGTGGTCGGGGTCATCGCGGGCGGCGCGCGCGCGCTCAGGCGCGCGGTCGAGGGCGCCGAGGATGACGTCGCGGCCGGGGCGCGCGACGTGCGCGCGCTGCGCGTGGCGGCGCGCGACGTGGTGTGCGGCATCGCGGCCAGCGGGACGACGCCGTACACGCTGGCGGCGCTGGCTGCGGCGCGCGCGCGCGGCGCGGTGACGGCGCTGGTGTGCTGCGCGGCGGCGCCGCCGGCGGCGCGGGCCGACGTCGGGCACGTCATCGAGCTGGCGGTGGGGCCCGAGGTGCTGGCGGGGTCGACCCGCCTCAAGGCGGGCAGCGTGACCAAGCTGGTGCTGAACACGCTGACCACCACGGCGATGGTGCTGGCCGGGCGCTGCTACGGGCCGCGCATGGTCGACCTGGTGGCGAGCAACCGCAAGCTGCGCGCGCGGGCGCTGGCCATGGTGCGCGGCGAGACCGGGCTCGGCGCGGCGGCGGCCACGGCGCTGCTCAGGCGTGCCGGTGGACGGGTCAAGCTGGCGCTGGCCATGCAGCGCGGGGGACTGTCGCGGCGCGAGGCGGCGGCGCGGCTGGCCGCGGCCGGGGGGCGGCTGCGCGCGGTGATCGGCCCGCCGTGGTCGCTGCCATGAGCGATCCGCTGCAGCGCCTGCTCGCGCTGCGCGCGCTGCCGGAGCGGCGTGTCATCGGCCTGATGTCGGGCACCAGCGCCGACGGCATCAACGCCGCGCTGGTCGAGATCAGCGGCCACAGCGAGACCACCCGGGTGCGCACGCTGGCGTTCCAGCTGTACAAGTTTCCGCCCACGCTGGCGGCGCGCATCTTCGCCGCCGGTGGCGCCAGCGCGGCCGAGCTGTGCGATCTCGACTTCGCGCTGGGCCACGCCTTCGGTGACGCCGCCAGCGCGCTGATGGTGCAGGCCGGCGCCAGCGCCGCCGACGTGCACCTGTGCGGCTCGCACGGCCAGACCGTGTACCACCGACCACCGCGCGGCGGCCGCGGCGACGGCTCCACGCTGCAGATCGGCGAGCCGGCCTGCATCGCCGAGCGCACCGGGCTGCCGGTCATCGCCGACTTCCGGGTGCGCGACGTCGCCGCTGGCGGCCAGGGCGCGCCGCTGGTGCCGATGGCCGACTATCTCTTGTGGCGGGCGCCCGGCAAGGTGCGCGCGCTGCAGAACATCGGCGGTATCGCCAACGTCACCGTGGTGCCCGACGCGGTCGATGGCGTGTATGCCTTCGACACCGGCCCCGGCAACATGGTGCTCGACGCCGTCGCGGTGGCGGCGTCAGGTGGGCGCGAGCACTATGACGGCGGCGGCGCCCGCGCTGCCCGCGGCCGGGTCGACGCCGCGCTGCTCGCCGAGCTCATGGCGCACCCGTTCTTCTCCGAGGCGCCGCCGCGCTCGACCGGGCGCGAGGCCTTCGGCAAGCAGCTGGTGACGCCGCTGCTGGCACGCCTGGGCGCCGGCGCCCCCGACACCGCCTGGAACGATCTGCTGGCCACGGTGACCCGCTTCACCGCCGAGGCCATCGCGCAGAGCTACCGCGAGCACGTGCTGCCGCGCACCGGGCGCATCGACGAGGTCCTGGTCTCTGGCGGCGGCGTCCACAACGCCACCCTGATGCGCACGCTGGCAGAGCTGCTGGCGCCCATCCCGGTGAGCTCGGTCGCCAGCCACGGCGGCGATCCCGACGCCAAGGAGGCGGTCGCCTTCGCGGTGCTCGCCAACCAGACCCTGTTCGGCGAACCCGGGAACTTGCCCGCCGCCACCGGCGCGCGCGGGCCGCGGGTGCTGGGCAAGATCACGCTCTGAGAGGGACGGGCTCGCGGGGCCAGCGTCGTGATCGAGGGAGTGTGGGCGTGGGCGTGATCGTGCCCGTGGATCGGGATCGTGCTCGGGATCGTGCTGGTGCTCGGGATCGTGCTCGGGATCGTGCTCGTGCTGGTGCTCGTGCTCGGGATCGTGCTCGTGCTCGTGCTCGTGCCGGTGCTCGCGAAGCCGCGTGATTCTCGCGGCTTCGGATGTGCGCCCTTTTCAAGTCGTCCGGGCTGGGCGGCGACGCATGTGGCGCGCCAGCGGTGAGGCTGCTGGCACGCCACCTGCGCGGGTCGCCTTGGGCTCCACCTCGGTGTGGCGTGGTGAAACGCCGTCCTGCCTCGCGATTGGGCCCCTCCAGGGGCGAGGGGCCCAATCACGGGCAGGACAGGAGAGGTTCACATGGCACTCGAGGTTCTGGAGGTTGCGCTGGAGATGATTGCAGCCCTGAGGGGTCCGCTGGCGCGGCTCCGGCAGGCTGACAGGGACCTGGCTGACCAGGTGCGGCGGGCCGCCACCTCGGTGGTGCTCAACATCGCCGAGGGCGCCGGCCGGGTCGGCAAGGACCGGCCGCATCACTACCGCGTCGCCGCCGGTAGCAACCTCGAGGTCGCCGGCGCCCTCAGGGCCGCAGTGGCCTGGGGCGACCTCGAGGCGGCCGAGGTGCAGCCGGCGCTGGAGTTCGGTCGCCGGGTCGGTGCCATGCTCTGGCGTATGACGAACTGACGGACCTCGGGCGAGGCCGGGTCAGCCGGCCTCGCCCACAGGCTCGAGCACCGTCCCACGAGCACCAGCACGAGCACGAGCACGAGCACCAGCACGAGCACCAGCACCAGCACCAGCACGAGCACGAGCACGAGCACGGTCACGGTCACGGTCACGGTCACGACCGCGGTCACGTTCACGACCGCGGTCACGTTCACGACCGCGGTCACGTTCACGACCGCGGTCACGTTCACGACCGCGGTCACGTTCACGACCGCGGTCACGGTCACGACCGCGGCATCTCGCCCTCGCCGGCGCTTACGACTCCCCTGGTCCGCCCTGGTTGGGCGCGGTGTCGCTCGCAGCCATCAGCCCCGGAACCGCGACCGCCGCGGGCTCGGCGAGGCCCGCTGGCGCCGCCGACGACGCGGTCTGCTCCTGGGCCCACTCCTCGGCCGCCAGCGCGCGCTCCTCGGCCTCCGCGATGAGGCGCACGCTGTCCTCGACCAGCTGGCGCTCGCGCCGCAGCGTGGCCTCGCGCTCCTCGGCCAGCGCCAGGCGGGCGGCCTCCAGCTCGGCCCGCAGCGTGGTCGCCTCGCGTCGCTCGCGCTCCGCCTCGTCGCGCGCGGCCGCGGCCTCGCCGCGGGCGGCCGCCAGCGCCTCGCGCAGCGGTGCCACGCCGGTGCGCGCGGCGTCCAGCTCCATGCGCACCGCCGCCAGCACCTCGCGCGCCGCGGCCTCGCCGGCCTCCGCGGTCACCATGGCGTCGCGCGCCGACAGCAGCGCCGCGCGCAGGGACTCACCCTCACCCTCGCTCTCGCGCGCCGCCGCCAGCTCGACCGACAGGCCGGCCAGCTCACCACGCGCGCTGGCCAGCTCGCCGCGCAGCCGCGCCACCTCCGCGACCGCCTCGGCGGCTGCGGCCGCGCCTGCCGCAGCCCCCGCCTCGGGCCCCGCACCGGCGCCCTCACCCACCGGCTGCGCCGCCTCCGGCTCGGGCGCCGCCCGCACCTCCAGCTGCACCCGTGACAGCTCGACCTGCGCCGCCGCCACCTGATCGGCCGCCGCCGCCACCACCCGCGCGGTCTCGACCCGCGCCAGCTCGGCCGCCTGGCGCGCCTCGGTCAGCTCGTCCTCGCGGGTGCCCAGCTCGCTCTCGACCGCGGCCAGCGCGCTGCGCGCCGCGGTCAGCTCGGCCAGGGCCGCCGCCTGCGCCGCGCGCGCCGCGGTCAGCTCGGCCTCCACCGCCGCCTGCGCCGCGCGCGCCGCGGTCAACTCGGCCTCCAGCGCCGCCTGCGCCGCGCGCGCCGCCGCCAGCTCCGCCTCGACTGCTGCCAGCCGCTCGCGGGCCGCCGTGGTGTCGCGCCGCTCGCGCAGGGTCTCGTCCTGCGCCGAGGCCAGCTTGCGCCCAGCCTCGTCCATCGCCCGCGTCAGCGCCTGGGCATGGATGGCCTTCTGCTCCAGCGCCCGCTTGGCCGCGTTCTCGCGCGTCTCCACGGCGTCGGCCTCGGCCTTGCCGACCTTGCGCCACATCTCGTCGCTCTTGTCCTCGGCCGTCTTCCAGCGCGCGGTGGCCTTGGCCAGCGCCGCCTCCAGCTCCACGACCCTGACCGCGAGCTCGGCACGGTCGCCCCCCCCGCCGGGCGCCAGCTTGCGCGCCAGCGCCTCGCCCTCCAGGGTGGCCACCCGCGCGCGCAGCCGGTGCGTCTCGGCCAGCGCAGCCTCGAGCTCGAGCGCCAGCTTGGCGCGCGCCTCCTCCAGCACCCGCGCGCGCTCGCTGCCGGCGCGCAGCTCGCGCTCGACCTCCTCGGCGTAGCGCCCCGCCTCGTCGAGCTCGCGCGTCAGCTCGGTGCCGACGTGCGCGTGCTCGGCCGCGCCCTCCTCCAGCGCGGCGCGCGCGCGCTGCTCGCGCGCCAGCGCCTCGCGCAGCCGCCCCAGCTCGCCGGCATCAGCCGCGACCCGCGCGGCCTCCTCGGCGCGCACCCGCGCGGTCTCGGCGCTGCGCCAGTGCGCGCGCGCCTCCATGGCCTGCGCGCTGGCGGCGTCCAGCGCCTGCGCCAGATCCTGCGCGCGCCGCTCGCCCTCGGCGACCTCGGCGCGCGCCGCGGCCAGCTCGGCGCCGACCTCGTGCAGCTGGCGCTCGACCTCGGCCCGCGCCGAGCGCGCCTCGGCCAGCACCATCAGCGTCGCGGCGTCGTCGGGCGCGTCGTCGGCCGCGGGCCGCGCCGCCGGCACCTGCACCACGGTGAAGGGCCGGGTCTGGCCGTGGTCCCCGGCCAGCGCCAGGTACTCCTCGACCTCGGGCTCGGCGTGGCCGCGATCGACCAGGGTGGCGTCGAACGCGATCTCCAGCAGCCGGCCGCCGTCGTCGGCATACTCGACCAGGGACCAGCCCCCGAACGGCGCCTGCGCCGCCATGCGCAGCGGCCCGAACAGCGGCTCCAGGCGCTGACACAGCTCGTGATAGTGCACCCCGCCGCGCGCTCCCGGCCGATCCGCCGATGGCACCGAGAACAGCAGCACACCCTCGGGCGACAGCACACGCCGGATCTCGTCGAGGTAGCCGCTGCCGCGCAGGACCTCGGCGCCGTCGGGCACCAGCACCAGGTCGACGCCGCCGTCGGGCAGCGCCAGGGAGCGGTAGCCGGCCACGCTCAGGCGCACCCCGGGGGGCAGCCCGCGCTCCTCGCCGGCGCGCACCGCGGCTTCGCTGCGGTCGATGCCGATGACCTCGCGGGCGCCGTGCTCCATCAGGAAGCTGGCCGACGCGCCGTCGCCGCACCCGATCTCGAGCACCCGACGGCGCGGGATCAGCTCGGCGACATACAGGTACTTCGACAGCCTGCGAGCCAGATCCATTGGGCGGCTTCCTCTGGGGTTCGATTCATACCATGATGGCCACGTGGCCCAAAGCCCGCCGCAGCGCCTGCACGCGCCCTTCAAGTTCGCCTTCCGGGTGCGGGTGCGCTTCGCCGAGACCGACGCCCAGGGGGTGGTCAACAACGCCGCCTACCTGGTGTATCTCGAGGTCGCGCGGCTGGAGTACTGGCGCGCGCTCGAGCTGCTCGGGCGTGCCAACCAGACCGTGGCCGAGGCCGCCATCCAGTACCGCTCGCCGGCGCGCTGGGACGACCAGATCGACGTCGCCTGCCGGGTCATGCGCCTGGGCCGGACCAGCATGCGCCTGGGCTACGAGCTGCGCGAGGCCGCGTCCGATCGGCTGCTCGCCACCGGCCACACCGTGCAGGTGCTGCTGGACGGTGACCGGCCCACCCCGCTGCCCCAGCAGCTGCGCGACATCCTGCTCCAGTTCGAGGGCGCCGACCTGGAGCAAGCGTGATCCGCGGCCTCGTCCTGCTGGCTGTCGTGACCTCGGTGGCTCGCGCCGAGCCCGGCCCCGCCGCCGCGCCCGGCCCTGCCGCCGCGCGAGCCCCTGCCGCCGCGCCCACCCCCGCCGCCGCGCACCCGCTCTTCATCACCCGCGCCGCCCGCCGTGCCACCGTCCGTCCCACCGCCTCCGTCGCGCTCGCCACCAGCTTGAGCGCCGACGTGACCCTGACCTCGCTCGCTGGCGGCCTCCTGCTCGCCGACGGCCTGATCGACGTTGGCCTCGCCCTCCATGACCTGCGCAGCCGCCGCCCCGGCCCCGACGCCTCCGAGTCGGCCAGGGTCGTCACCCTGCGCGCCGGCCTCGACTGGCCGCTCGATCCCGCCCACGCCCTCAGCCTGCCGGTCCACGTCCAGCTCGGCGCCGGCCCCGACGACGCCTCATACCTGGGCGCCGACGCCGGCATCGCCATCCACGCCGGGCGCCTCGCCCTCGGCGTCAGCATCGGCCTCATGCGCACCTCGCTGCACGTCATCGACGACCCCGTCCCGGTGGCCGCCGTCAGCCTCAGCTGGGGCGCACCATGAGGCGCCGGCTGCTGGTCGGCCTCGCCATCACCCTGGGCCTCACCGGCTGCTATCGCGTCCACAGCTTGACGCCGATCAGCCCCACCGCCGCGCGCGCCAGCTTCGCCACCGCGCACGACGACGCCTTCACCGTCGACGGCGTCCGCATCGGCCCCGACACCACGCTCATCCTGCACCACGACGCCGGCCGCACCACCCGGGTGCGCGCCGGCGCGCTGCACATCTCCGCCACCGGCCTGGCCCCACCCGCCCCCGCGCCCGGCATCCCCTGGCACGCCGTGGAGCGCATCGACGTGCGCCGCCTCGACGGCGCCCGCACCTTCCTGCTCTTCGTCGCCAGCGCCGGCATCATCGCCGGCTGCGCCTACTACGACTGCTTCTCCCGCGTCCCGCGCTGACCCGCTCACCGGCCGTCGTGCGCGTGCGCGTCCTCGTGCTGGTGCTGGTGCTGGTGCTCGTGGTCGTGCTCGTGCTCGTGCTCGTGCTCGTGCTCGTGCTCGTGCTCGTGCTCGTGCTCGTGCTCGTCCTACTTCCCGCCCGCCCCCAGCGCCGTCGCCACCACGCCAAAGTGCAAGGTCCGTCGCCCCGCCGCCGCCGGCAGCCGCCAGCTCTTCAGCGCGCTGGTCACACAGCCCTCGATCTCGTCGTTGTCGCCGCTGCCCATCAGCCCCCCGGTGCTCACCGTGCCATCGGGCTCCGCGACCAGCCTGAGCTGCCAGTGCCCGGGCTCCTGCAGACACGCCGACAGCGCGGGCACCACCCGACGCAGCTCCGACACCTCGAGCCGCGTCGCCTTCGCCGGGGCGCCCTCCAGCGCGACGGCGACCTCGCCCGCGCGCGCCCGCGCCGGCCCCGCCCCCGGCGCCAGCCCGCCATAGAAGACCTCGTCGCCCCAGACCCGGCGCGCCACCGCCATCACGGTCGCGAACACGCGATACGGCGTCTCCGGCCGCACCTTCACGCGCAGGCGCGTCTCCTGCACCTTGCGCCACACCCCGAGCTCGTCGCCGAGCTCGCGCACGAACACCGGCCCCTCGGTCACCGCGACGCGCCGCAAAGTGACCCGGCTGCGCTCCTCGAGCAGCTCGACCGCGGCGGCGCCGATGATCAGCGTCGGTCCGCTGCGCTGATCATCCGGCTGCAGCGTGGCGCGCACCGGGACCTCGACCCGCTCGCCATCCCGGGCCAGCGTCAGCACCAGGCTCGACCCGCGCGGCGGCTCGCCCGCGGCGATGGCCGCCGCCACCCGCAGCATGCTGACGTCGCCGCTCGCGATCACCACCAGCGGCGCCGGCACCACGCGAAAGCGCGGGTCGTCGCCCATGACGTCCTCGCGCGCCCTGGCGATGTCGCCCGCCAGCGCCGCCTGCCACTCCTCGGGGGCGCCGGCGCCGCCCTCGATCCCCTTGCCTGGCAGCGGCCAGGCGTCCAGCGCCCGCGCGGTGTCCCAGCGCCCGCTGGCCTGCAGCTCGAGCAGCGGCCAGGCCGCCACCGCCACCGCCGCCGGCGCCACCGCCAGGATGATGCCGCCTCGATCACGCGGCGGCAGCCGCACCACCTCGGTGGTGGTCTCGGGCGAGGGCGGCAGCGCCTCGAACACCCCCACCGCCGGTAGCGGCAGCAGCAGGCGGAGCCGCGCGCGCAGCGCCGCCACGTCGTCACTCAGGCGCCGATCACGGGCCACATCGACCAGCCGCGCCAGCTCCTCGGCCAGGCGCCCGGCGACATAGACCTCCTCGCTGACATAGGGCCCGGCCGCCACCGTGGCCAGGCCATAGCGCTTGGCGCCGCAGCGCTCGGCATAGGCGCGCAGCCGGCGCCCGCGCAGCTCGGGCCCCGGCGCCTCCTTGGCCAGCGCCGCCTCGGCATCGACACAGCGAAACGACGTCCCCGCCAGCGCCGCCATGCGATCGGCCGCCGAGATCCCCGGCGTGATGGCCTTGGCCAGCGCGACCCGATCGGCCCCCGCGGGCGGACACGCCGCCGCCAGCGTGGCCACGTCGAGCACCAGCGCGCGGCCGTCCTCGGCGCCCTCCGGCGCCAGCTTGGCCAGACAGCGCGACAGCTCCGCCCGCGCCGTGGTGCGCCGCGGATTCGACTTGCCGCAGCCCAGCAGCCCCAGCCCGACCAGCAGCCATCCTGTCGCGCCCCGGGTCATCACGCGCCCTCGGGCTCGCTCATCGCCGCACCCGGAACCCAGGCTCGAGCCCTGCCCCCTCGAGCTCACTCCACTGCTCCGTCACCCGCTCCACCCGCGCCCCGGCTGGCCCGCGCCGGCACCACTCGACCAGCGCCTCGAGCGCCGCGGGCTCGCCCTCGGCCAGCAGCTCGACAGCGCCGTCGTCGCGGTTGCGCACCCAGCCGCGCACTCCGAGCCGCCGCGCCACCTCCTCGGTGCTGCCGCGGAAGTACACGCCCTGGACGCGGCCCTCCACCACCAGCCCGACCCGCTTCATCGCCATCGCGGTCACGCCAGCGATCTTGGCGCCCAAAGGCCCTTGACACAACAAACCTGGCGCGCTTGACTGGCAGCACGACTGTTTCCGGCGCCAGGCACCCCTGTCGCTTCCCTGCACGACTCCAATCATCCGCCCCGACCGCATCCGACCCTGACCGCCGCATCGCGGCCTCCGCCCCCCACGTCCGAGGACCCATGAATCTGCTCGAGATCAAGCGCAAGCAAGTCAAGGAGCTCGCCCACCTGGCCGTGCAGTACGGCATCGAGGGCGCCAACACCATGCGCAAGCAGGATCTGATCTTCGCGATCCTCAACGCGCAGGCCGACAAGAAGGGCGAGATCTTCGCCGAGGGTGTCCTCGAGACCCTGCCTGACGGCTTCGGCTTCCTGCGCGCCCCGGACTACAACTACCTGCCGGGCCCCGACGACATCTATGTCTCGCCCTCGCAGATCCGCCGCTTCGGCCTGCACACCGGCGACACCGTGACCGGCCAGATCCGCCCCCCGCGCGACTCCGAGCGCTACTTCGCGCTGCTCAAGGTCGACCAGATCAACCTCGAACCGCCCGACGCCCAGCGCGAAAAGGTGATGTTCGACAACCTCACGCCGCTCTACCCCAACAAGAAGCTCAACCTCGAGTTCTCGCCCAAGGATCACTCGACCCGCATCATCGATCTGCTGTGCCCGATCGGCAAAGGGCAGCGCTGCCTGATCGTCTCGCCGCCGCGCGCCGGCAAGACCGTGCTGCTACAGAACATCGCGCACGCGGTCACCGCCAACCACCCCGACGTCGTCCTCATCGTGCTGCTCATCGACGAGCGGCCCGAGGAGGTCACCGACATGGCGCGCTCGGTCAAGGGCGAGGTGGTGTCCTCCACCTTCGACGAACCCGCCGCCCGCCACGTCCAGGTCGCCGAGATGGTGATCGAGAAGGCCAAGCGCCTGTGCGAGCACGGCAAGGACGTCGTCATCCTGCTCGACTCGATCACGCGCCTGGCGCGCGCCTACAACACCGTGGTGCCGCCGTCGGGCAAGATCCTGTCGGGCGGCGTCGACTCCAACGCCCTGCACAAGCCCAAGCGCTTCTTCGGCGCCGCGCGCAACATCGAGGAGGGCGGCTCGCTGACCATCATCGCCACCGCGCTGGTCGACACCGGCTCGCGCATGGACGAGGTCATCTTCGAGGAGTTCAAGGGCACCGGTAACTCCGAGATCCACCTCGACCGCAAGCTGATGGAGAAGCGGATCTTCCCGTGCCTCGACATCAACAAGTCGGGCACCCGCAAGGAAGAGATGCTGCTGCCCGACACCACGCTGAACCGGGTCTGGATCCTGCGCCAGCTGCTGCACCCGCTGAACGTCATCGACGCCATGGAGTTCCTGCGCGACAAGATCGCCAAGACCGACACCAACCAGGAGTTCATCAATTCAATGTCGGGCTGAAAGCCCGACATTGAATTGTCCGGTTCCGGTTCCGGTTCCGGTTCCGGTTCCGGTTCCGCCTCCGCCTCCGCCTCCGCCTCCGCCTCCGCCTCCTCTCCGCCCCCGCCCCTGCCCCCGCACTCCGTGCCCCACGATTTTCCTGACTGCGATAGAGTCCGCCCCGCGGAGGGACCCCAGCCACGCTCACACCCTGGGCACTTGTATTCATGGTCGGTTGCGCGCTCATCGCGCTGGCAACCCGACGCGCTCCCCGGATCTCCGTGCGCCTGGCCGCCCTCGGCCAGCTGCTCGGGCTCGGCGTGGCCGGCGCCGATGCCATCCGCGTGCTGGCCACCGGCGAGCGCCTGACCGCCGCGCTGCCCTTCTCGGGCCCGCTGGCCCCCGGCCCGCTGGTGCTCGACCCGCTGGCCGCGGTCTTCGTGGTCGCCCTCGCCCTGGTCGGCTGTGCGGTCGCGCTGTACGCCCCCGGCTACCTGGCGCGCGCACACCACCGCATGTCGGCCACCACCCAGCAGGCGCTGCTGCTGGTGCTCGAGACCGCCATCCTCGGCGTGCTGGTCGCCAGCGACCTCATCGGCTTCTTCATCTGCTGGGAGGTCATGACCGCGCTGGCCACCGCGCTGGTGCTGGCCGACGGCCAGGAGCCCGAGGTCAAGCGCGCCGCCATCCTGTACGTCGCCATCACCCACATCGGCACCCTGGCCGCGCTGGCCGGCCTGCTCATCCTGTCCGGTGGCGCCAGCGAGCTCTCCTTCGACGGGCTGCGCAGCGCCATCGGCCATGCCAGCCCGGCCACCCGCAGCGTCGGCCTGGCCCTCGCGCTGCTCGGCTTCGGCAGCAAGGCCGGCGTGGTCCCGGTCCACGTCTGGCTGCCCGAGGCGCACCCGGTGGCGCCCTCGCACGTCTCCGCCCTGCTCTCGGGCGTCATCCTCAAGATCGGGATCTACGCCATGCTGCGCACCTGCCTGGATCTGGCGGGGCCGCCCGACATGCTGATCGGCTACACGCTGATCGTGGTCGGCATGGTCAGCGCGCTGGTCGGCGTGCTGTATGCGCTGGTGCAGCACGACCTCAAGCGGCTGCTGGCGTTCTGCTCGGTCGAGAACGTGGGCATCATCCTGCTCGGCGTCGGCGTCGCCATCTGCGCCAGGAACAGCGGCCTGCCCGGCCTGGGCGCGCTGGTGATGGCGGGCGCCCTGCTGCACGTCATCAACCACGCCGTCTTCAAGGGCCTGCTGTTCCTGTGCGCCGGCAGCGTCCACCTGGCCACCCACAGCCGTGACCTCGAGCAGCTCGGCGGCCTGATGCGACCGATGCCCTCGACCGGGCGCGCCTTCCTGATCGGCGCCCTGGCCATCAGCGCGCTGCCCCCGCTCAACGGCTTCGCCAGCGAGTGGCTGATCTTGCAGGGCTGCGTCGGCGCCGCACACGCCCACGGCGGCCTGCTCCGCGCCGCCGCCCCGCTGCTCGCCGCCGGCCTGGCCCTGGCCGGCGCGCTGGCTGCGGCCTGCTTCGTCAAGGCCTTCGCGGTCGGCTTCCTGGCCCTGCCCCGCTCGCGCGCGGCCGAGAACGCCACCGAGGCGCCGCGCAGCCTGCGCCTGGCCCAGAACCTCCTGGCGCTGACCTGCGTCATCCTCGGCCTGGGCGCGCCGTGGGCGGTGGCCGCGCTGTCGCACGTGCCGGCCGCGCTGGGCCTGGGCTTCCCGGTCATCGAGCCGAGCTGGGTCCTCGGCGGCCTCGGCGTGGCCTCGGTGTCCCCGCTGGCGCTGGCCGCCGGCGGCCTGGTGGTCGGCGGCGGCGTCTACCTCTACCTGCGCCGCACCCCCGCGCGCAGCCAGATGACCTGGGCCTGCGGTCAGGGCAGCGTCGAGGGCCGCGCCGCCTACAGCGCCAGCGCCTTCGCCAACCCGATCCGGCGCATCTTCTCCAACCTGTACCGCTTCGAGCGCGCCACCGAGCCGGTCGAGGGCGTGCCGCCCTACTTCGTCAAGCGCTCGCGCACCCGCGGCGCGCTGGCGCCGCTGTTCGAGCGCTACCTGTACGAGCCCTCGCTGCGCTTCCTGCACTGGTGCGCCGCCAAGCTGGAGCCCTGGGTATCGCCCACCGTCAACCGCGGCCTGGCGCTGTTCGCGGCCACGCTGGCGCTGCTCTTGTGGTGGGCGTCATCATGATGCTGCCCATCCGCGTCGCCCTGACGCTGGCCCAGGTCGCCGTGCTCGCCGGCCTGGCCCCGCTGCTCGACAACCTCATCAAGACCGTCAAGGCGCGCCTGCAGCGCCGCCACGGCCCGCCCCTGCTGCAGGGCTATCGCGACCTCGGCAAGCTCCTCATCAAGGAGTCGATCCACGCCCGCCCGACCTCGGCGATCTTCCGCCTGGCGCCCGCGGTCAGCCTGACCACCTCGCTGGCCGCGGCGGCGACCTTCCCGGTGCTGGCCAGCTCGGCGCTGGCGGCGCCCGGCGACGTCCTCACCGCGCTGTATGTGCTGGCCCTGGGTCGCTTCTTCACCGCGCTGGCCGGGCTCGACGCCGCCAGCGCGTTCGGCGGCCTGGGCTCCTCGCGCGACGTCTCGCTGGCTGCCCTGGTCGAGCCGGTCGCGGTGGTCGCCATCCTGGTGCTGGCCGCCGGCATGGTCACGCCCAGCGACGGCGCCGCACTGGCCGGCGCCGAGGCGGATCTGCTGGCGCCCTGGCGCCTGCTCGCGGCCATCGCCTTCTTCATGGTGATCCTGGCCGAGTGCGCCCGCGTGCCCATCGACAACCCGGCCACCCACCTCGAGCTGACCATGATCCACGAGGCCATGCTGCTGGAGTACAGCGGCCGCGAGCTCGGCTGCGCCATCCTGGCCGCGCGCATCAAGCAGACCGTGCTGCTGGCCATGCTGGCCACCATCTTCTTCCCCCTCGGCCTGGGCGGCGCCGCGACCGCGACCGGCGTCGCCCTCGCGCTGCTCGCGCTGCTCGGCAAGCTGGCCGCCCTGGCCATCCTCATCGGCGTGGTCGAGAGCGTGGTCGCCAAGCTGCGTCTGTTCCGGGTGCCCGACTTCCTGGGCGGCGCCTTCGGCATCGCGTTGCTGGCCTACATCGCGCGCGAGGCGCTGTGATGCAGCGCGCGCTGCCCCACGCCCTGATGCTGCTGGTGGCCATCTGCCTGTACGTGCTGTCGTCACGCCAGATCAGGCGCGCCATCCTGGCCTTCGCGGTGCAGTCGTTCGTGCTGGCCTTCGTGTCCCTGGTCGCGGCCACCCGCAGCGAGCACCCCTACGAGCTGTGGATCCTGGCCGGCCTGACCATCGTCATCAAGGGGGTGGTGGTCCCGCTGGCGCTCCTGCGCGCGGTGTCGCGGCTCAAGATCCGCCACGAGATCGAGTTCATCCTCAACATCCCGTCGTCGCTGCTGATGGCCGCGGTGGCCACGCTGGGCGCGTTCCAGGTCGCGCAGCGCGTGTTTGGCCAGGAGGTCGCCACCCTGCGCGGCGCCCTCGGCGCCGGCATGGCGACCATCCTGCTCGGCCTGGTGGTGATGCTGGGCCGGCGCAAGGTCATCACCCAGATCGTCGGCCTGCTCATCATGGAGAACGGCGTCATCCTGGCCGCGCTCGGGCTGACCATGGGCATGCCGCTCATCGTCGAGATCGGCGTCGCGCTCGACGTCCTGGTCGCGGTGCAGATCCTGGCCCTGTTCGCCTACCGCATCTCCAGCGACCTCGGCGTCGGCGACGACGCCCCGCGCGAGGGCGAGGGTCCGCCATGATGCTGGCGCTCATCGTGGTGCCGCTGGCGGTCGCGCTGCTCAGCCTGGTGCTGCCCTGGCGGCTCGCGCTGTGGCTCAACGCGCTGGGCGCGCTGGCCACGCTCGGGCTGGCCGGCGTCCTCGCCGCCGGGGTGCTGGCCGGCGACCCGCCACCGACCACGCTGCGCGGTTACCTGCGCGGTGACGATCTCGGCCTCTCGCTGGCGGTGGTGGTCAGCGCCGCCGCCGCGGTGGCGGCCTGCATCGGCATCGCCAGCTTCAGCGCCGAGCGCGACGCTCGCCGCTACACCGTGCTGGCCGCCGCCCTGCTGTGGGCCCTGCTCAGCACCACGCTGGCCGACCACCTCGGCGTCATGTGGATCACGATGGAGCTGTCGGCCGTCTTCGGCGCCTTCCTGGTCGGCTCGCGCGGCGACAAGCCGGCGCTGGAGGCCGCCTTCAAGTACATGATCCTGGGCTCGGTCGGCCTGGTCATCGGCCTCCTGGCCACCGCGCTGGTGCACCGCGTGGGCGGCAGCGCCGGCCTCGGCGCCGGCGACGGCGCGCTGTCGTTCCTGCGCCTGCGCGCGGCCGGCCACGCCCTGACGCCGGGCCCGCTGCGCATCGCCTTCGCGCTGGCGGTCGCCGGCTATGGCCTCAAGGTCGGCCTGTTCCCGCTGCACGTGTGGAAGCCCGACGCCTACGCCGCCGCGCCCGCGCCGGTCACCGCGCTGCTGGCCGGCGCCGCCGTCGCGGTGCCGCTGGGCGCCATCCTGCGCTTTGGCGCGCTGGCCTCGGCCGCCGGCGAGGGCGCGCTGGTGTCGCACGCCTTCGTCACCATCGGGCTGGGCTCGCTGCTGGCCGCCACCCTGCTGGCCGCGCGCGAGCGCGACTTCCGCCGCATCCTGGCCTTCACCAGCGTGGAGCACATGGGCCTCATCCTGCTCGCCTGCGGCCTGGAGCCCGACGCCGTGCGCGGCGGCCTGCTCCACCTGCTGACCAACGGCACCCTCAAGGCGCTGGCCTTCGGCCTGCTCGGCTTCGTGGTCAGCGCGCGCGGCAGCGCCGACAGCCGCAGCGGCCCCGGCCTGTTCGCCGGCTCGCCGGCGCTGGCCGCGGTCTTCCTGGTCACCATGGCCGCGGCGCTGGGCTTCCCGCCCTTCGGCATGTTCGCCAGCGAGCTGACCGTGCTGCGCGCGCTGTTCGCGGCCGACCACGTGGTCGTCGGCCTGCTCGTCACCCTGGTGCTGGCGGTCATCTTCGGCGTCGTCATCGCGGCCACCCTGCGCGTGGTCTTCGCGCGCGCCGACGAGCCGGTGCCGAGGCCAGGCGGCCACCGCACCGCGGCCCTGGCCATCGGCGTGCCGGTGCTGCTGGCCATGGTCTGGGTCGGCGTCGGCCTGCCCACCGAGCTGTGGAGCCAGCTCGGCGACGTGGCCCGGGGGCTCTCGCCATGACGCTGACCAGCGCGCTGGCCCTGGTGCGCGGGCTGCCCGCCCTGCACCGCCTCGAGCCCGTGCACGGCCACCACGTCGCGCCCGAGCGGCTGCGCGCCATCGTCGACCATGGCGTGGCCGACGGCTGGCGCTTCGCCGCCCTGCTGGCGCACCCCGAGGCCGACGGCGTGCGCCTCGATCACGTCTTCATGGTGCCGGGCCAGCGCGCGCCGCTGCTGCTCGGCCTGCCCGCGCTGCGCGAGGCGCCCTCGATCGCCCTGGCCTGCCCGGGCGCGTCGTGGGCCGAGCGCGAGGTCCGCGATCTGTACGGGGTGCGCTTCACCGACTCGCCCGACGAGCGCCCGCTGCTCAGGCACCCCGACGACTACGCCTTCCGCCACATCGAGGGCGACGGCGTGATGGAGATCCGGGTCGGCCCCATCCACGCCGGCATCATCGAGCCCGGCCACTTCCGCTTCAGCGCCGTGGGCGAGACCGTGCTCGGCCTCGAGATCCGCCTGTTCTACGTGCACCGCGGCGTCGAGCGGCTGGCGCGCGGCCTGACCCCGGCCGCCGCCCTGGTGCTGGGCGAACGCATCAGCGGCAGCGGCAGCGTGGCCCACTCGCTGGCGCTGGCGCGGGCGATGGAGCATGCCCTGGGCTGCCCGGTGCCGCCCGCGCACGCCCTGATGCGCTCGCTGCTGCTCGAGCTGGAGCGCTTCACCAACCACGCCGGGGACCTCGGCAACCTGTGCGCCGGCACCGCGCTGGCCAGCCTGCTGGCCGAGGGCCTCATCATCAAGGAGCGCCTGCTCGCGGCCAGCCAGCAGCTGACCGGCAGCCGCTGGCTGCGCAACCTCATCTGCCTGGGCGGCGTGCGTCGGCTGCCCGGCGCGGCCGAGCGCGCCGCCGCGCTGGCGCTCCTGACCGAGCAGGCCGCCGCGCTGGAGCGCGTGGCCGACAAGCTGTTCGGCACCGCCTCCAACCTCGAGCGCCTGACCGGCACCGGCGTCCTGTCGCCCGAGCACGCGCGCAACCTGGCCACCGTGGGCGTGGTCGCGCGCGGCAGCGGCCTGGCCCTCGACAGCCGCGCCGACCTCGACTTCGCGTCGCCCGCCGACACCGAGGCCTACCGCGATCTCGTGGTGGTCACCGACCGCGCCGGCGACGTCGCGGCGCGCGCCCGCGTGCGCGTGGCCGAGGCGCGCGAGTCGCTGCGCCTGTGCCAGCGCATCGAGGCGCTGCTGACCCGCGCCGACGCCGCCGCCGACGCCGCCCGCGGACCCGGCGCCGCCACCCGCGACAGCGGCGAGGGGCTGGGCTGGAGCGAGGGCGCCCGCGGCGAGCTCGTGACCTGGGTGCGCCTCGAGGCCGGACGCATCAGCGGGCTGCGCGTGCGCTCGCCCTCGCGCATGAACTGGCCGGCCATCGAGCACGCCATGCCGGGCAACATCGTCCCGGACTTCCCGCTCATCAACAAGAGCTTCAACCTGTCCTACGCGGGCTGCGATCTGTGACCCCGGTGCCACCATGCTGAAGCTCATCACCGACGCCCTGCGCGGAGGCCGCGCCACCGAGACCTCGCCGGGCCCCGAGGCCGGCTTCCCCGGCGCCGCCATCGGCCGCTACGAGCTGGCCTCGCCCGCGCCCGGCGCCGCCGCGCTGCAGGCCGCGCTCGAGCTGTGCCCGACCCGCGCCATCAGCGTCGTCCCCGACGACCAGGACCCCGGCTGCGCCGGCGCCAGCGTCCGGCTCGACGACGGCCGCTGCGTCTTCTGCGGCCTGTGCGCCGACGGCCCCGGCGCCGCCTTCCGCCCGGTCGCCATCGAGCCCATGATCGCGCGCAGCCGCGCCGACCTGGTGCGCCGCTTCCCCATCACGGGCCCCGCCAGCGCCTTCACCAGCCCCGCGCTCGATGACGGCGTCCGCCTGCTCCAGGAGGGCAGCCGGCTGAGCGAGGCCATCCGGCGCCGCCTGGGCCGCTCGCTGCACATCCGCCACCTCGACGCCGGTGGCTGCAACGGCTGCGACTGGGAGCTCAACCAGCTGCAGGCGCCGATCTATGACCTGCAGCGCTTCGGCTTCGACTTCGTGGCCAGCCCGCGCCACGCCGATCTCCTGCTCATCAGCGGCGTGGTCACCGCCAACCTCGAGCTCGCCCTGGTGCGCAGCCTCGACGCCATGCCGCGGCCACGCCTGGTGGTCGCCATGGGCGCGTGCGCCATCTCGGGGGGGATCTTCGGCACCTCGGAGGCCTCGCGCGGCGGCGCCGATCGCGTGGTCCCGGTCGACGCCTATGTCAGCGGCTGTCCGCCTCGACCCTGGGCCATCCTGCGCGCGCTGCACCTCGTCCTCGGGCCGTGACAGCCTGGCGCACTGGCCACCCCTCCAGCCGGCGCATTGTCCGATCGATCACACAGCACGCATCATGATTCCATGAACTTGGGTTCAGCCCACCTCGGCACACACCTTGCTCGTGGGCGGCGGCATGAAGACCACTCGTCACTTCACCACTGCGCTGCTGTTCGCCTCGGCCATCGTCCTCGCCGCCGCCTCGTTCGCCTCCTCGGGCTGTGCCCAGGAAGACGAAGAGGGGATCCTGCCCGAGGAGAGCGCCACCGCCGAGCTGTCCGCCGATCCCGAGGCCAAGGCCGACCGCCCGTCGATCTCGTTCACCACCTTCAATGACACCCTGCCGGCCCCCAGCGGAGAGGTCCGCAAGCTGTTCACCACCGCGGCCTCGTACCGCCGGTACTTCGGCCACTCCGCCCCCGCCAGCGTGAACTTCGCCGCCGGCGACTGGGTCATGCTGTACGACGCCGGGCGCCAGAACAGCGGTGGCTACGCCGCCTCGATCCAGAACATCCGCCGCTCGGACAGCGGCGTCACCATCAAGATCACCACGCGCCTGAGCTCGCCCGGCGAGGGCTGCCCGGTCACCCTGGCGCTGACCCGCCCCTACGTGCTGGCGCGCTTCCGCGCCCCCACCGTGCCGCGCATCAACTGGGTGCAGTACTACCGCATCGACGTGCGCGCGCCCAGCTGCGTGCCGGTCAGCGCCTGCGCCACGGTGCGCTGCGCCTCGGGCTTCCACTGCGAAGAGGTCCAGATCCAGTGCATCACCACCCCGTGCAACCCGATCGCCGAGTGCGTGCCCAACGTGACCTGCGCCAACGTGCGCTGCGCCGCCGGCACCACCTGCGTGCAGGAAGGCGCCACCCCGCGCTGCGTGCCGCAGCTGACCTGCGCCACCGTGCTGTGCGCCCCGGGCACCACCTGCAATGACGCCGACGGCACCCCGAGCTGCGACCCCATCCCGGGCGGCTGCGCCAGCGACGCCGACTGCACCCTGTACGACCAGTACTGCCCCTCGAACCCCTGCGCTTGCGAGGTCCTCGGCCACAACCAGCGCCCCGCGACCTGCTCGGCCAGCACCATGGTGCAGTGCTTCCGTCAGCCCTGCCAGGGCAAGACGGCGGTCTGCCAGGCCGGTCGCTGCGTCGTCCAGTAGCCCCGTCGCCATCCTGAATCCCCCGCGGGCCCGCCGGCTGGTGGGCCCGTGGTGTTTTCGGTGACCTCGGATACTGAAAGAGATTCTCTAGAATTCATCAGCATTTCCAAACCATTGGCGGATTGACAACGCTACACGGCCAGCGCTATGAATCCCGGGCCCCGCGATTTCGCCTTCAACACAAAGCCCGCGGGTCAAGGTGGGATTCCCTATGAAGCTGGTGAAGCCTTTCTCGCTTGGATTCGCGCTGATCCTGTCGATCACGCTGGCTGGCTGCGGCCCCGGCTCCGCGGGCGGCGACGACGACGACGACACCATGCCCAACGATGGTGGCACCACCAAGATCGACGGCTCGAACCAGAACTGCACGGGCGCCGGCTGCGCGCAGAACTGCCCCGCGGGCAAGACCACGCAGATCATCGGCCAGGTCTTCACCCCCAAGGGTGACGTCCCGGTCCCGGTGGCGCGCGTCTACGTCGCCAAGAGCAAGAACGAGTTCCCCGCCAACGTGGCGTGCGAGGTCTGCTCCAGCCCGGCCGATCCGGCCTGGGTCAGCGTGCTGACCGACGTCAACGGCCGCTTCACGCTCGACAACGTCCCCGTCCCCACCGGCGGCGGCCCGGTCGAGCTGGCCATCCAGAAGGGGCGCTTCCGGCGCTACTTCACCATCAACATCAACGACTGCGAGGCCAACGACCTGACCACGCAGACCGGCCTGGCCAAGCTGACGCTGCCCAAGAACCGCAGCGAGGGCAACCTGCCCAAGATCGCGATCGCGACCGGCGACTATGACGCCATGGAGTGCGTCATGGGCCCCAACGGCTTCGGGCTCGACGCCACCGCGTTCGATCGCTACGACAACCTGACCCACACCTTCGACGACGGCCTCGGCGGCACCGACACCATCATGGGCGGCACCGCGGGCACGCTGGGCAACATCAAGGCGCTGATCCAGGACAAGGCCAAGCTGCTCACCTACAACATCCTCTTCATCAACTGCTCGGGCGACGAGCTCGAGAAGATGTACGCCACCGACGCCAGCCTGAAGGCGAACATGGAAGAGTATGTGCGCTCGGGCGGCCGCCTCTACGTCACCGACTGGTCCTACGACTGGGTCGAGCAGGTGCCGCAGTTCGCCAAGTACATCACCTTCCAGGGCGGCGCGCAGTCCGACACCCCGGAGACCAACAGCGCGGCCAAGGTCGGCACCGTGCCCACCGGCGACTCCGTCAGCGGCAAGGTCATGCAGCCCAAGCTGCTCGACTGGCTGGTCGCCATCGAGACCCAGCTGGGCGCCAACTCGGTGGTCAACCCCAAGCCCGACCAGGTCAACATCACGCACTGGCTGGTGCAGTGGGTGCCCATGATCGGCATCCTGCCGCTGGCCAACGGCGTCGGCACCAAGCTGTGGGTCGAGGACGCCGCCGCCAAGTCGGGCATGCAGAGCCGCCCGCTGACGGTCAGCTTCGACTACAACATGTGCGGTCGCGTGCTGTACACCTCGTACCACACGCTGGGTCGGCCCGATCCGGACGGCGACGGTCTGTTCACCCCGCTGACCTGGCGCGAGTGGCCGAACTACTGCTCGTCCATGCCGCTGAGCGCCCAGGAGCGCATC
The DNA here is from genome assembly GCA_020853705.1 of Deltaproteobacteria bacterium. GTDB lineage: Bacteria > Myxococcota_A > Polyangia > Haliangiales > JADYYK01 > JADYYK01. The sequence goes on along the minus strand of JADYYK010000158.1, from coordinate 1,791 downwards.
CTCGAGTACCTCATCCTCGAGGTCTCCGACTGCATCCAGATCGGCTAGCCCGGCATCAATCCCTCCAGCCCTGCTGGAGGGATTGTCCGGCTCCGGAACCGGACAATGGCTCCAGCAAGCTGGAGCCATTGACTTTCCTCCACGCCTCGACTATCCCTCCCTCCTCCCGTACATTCACCTGAGGTTCTGCGATGAAGGCCGATCTGCACCCCGACTACAAGCCCGCCAAGATCTCCTGCGCCTGCGGCAGCGTGGTCGACACGTTCTCGACGCGCGGCGATTTCGCGACGGAAATCTGCTCGAACTGCCACCCGTTCTACACCGGCAAGCACAAGCTGGTGGACACCGCGGGTCGCATCGAGCGCTTCGAGACCAAGTACAAGAAGTCGCCCAAGCCGGGCATGGCGCCCGTGAAGAAGAAGGCCGAGGCGACTGCGGCGGCTCCGGCGGCCAAGCCCGAGGGCGATGCCTCGAACTGAGCAGCCGCTGGACCTGATGCCTGCCTGCCCCAAGCTGGACGTGGGCGGGCAGGCCGTGATCGAAGGCGTCATGATGCGCTCGGCCCGCTCGTTCGCGGTCGTGTGCCGGCGCCCCAACGGAGAGATCGTCGTCAAGGAAGACGCCTGGCAGCCGGTGTGGAGCCGCCTCGGCTTCCTCAAGTGGCCCTTCCTGCGCGGCGGGGTCGCGCTGCTCGAGGCCATGGTCAACGGCATCGCGGCGCTCAGCTTCTCGGCCAACCAGCAGGTGCTGGGCGAGGCCGAGGCCGAAGCCGCGGCCGCCAAGGCCCGCGGCGACGGCGCCAGCGCCAGCGCGACGTCCGGGCAGCCTGGCAAGAGCAAGCCCGCCGCCGCGCCGGCCGAGCTGTCCAAGGCCGCCGTGGTCCTGATGGTCATCACCTCCATCGCGATGGGCATGGCGCTGTTCGTCGGCGCGCCGCACCTCATCACCTGGCTGCTCGGCTTCGACTCCAGCTCGGTGGCGTTCCACGCCGTGGACGGCGCCATCAAGATGGTCATCCTGCTCGGCTACCTCGGCCTCATCGGCCTGATGCCCGACGTGCGCCGCGTGTTCCAGTATCACGGCGCGGAGCACAAGGCGATCTACACCTACGAGCAGGGCCTGCCGCTGACGGTGGACAACGCCCGCGCGCAGACGCGCTTCCATCCGCGCTGCGGCACCTCGTTCCTGCTCATCGTGATCACGACGTCGATCATCTTGTTCGCCCTGGTGCTGCGCTTCCCGATCTCGGGCAGCAAGGTGGTCGACAACCTGGCCAAGATCGCGATCAAGATCCCGCTGATGTTCCCGGTCGCCGGGATCGCCTACGAGGCCATCAAGCTGTCGGGCCGCTTCGCGCAGAAGAACCTCTTCGTGCGCATGCTGACCGCGCCGGGCCTCCTGCTGCAGAACCTGACCACGCGTGAGCCGACCGACGACCAGCTCGAGATCGCGCTGGTGTCGATCCGGAAGACGCTGTGGCGCGAGCGCCTGCTGGCCGCCGAGGCCGCCGCGGCCAAGAGCGCGGGCGCCGTCGTCACCAGCGCAGGCCCCGTCGCCACCGCGGCCGCTGCCCGGACATCTGCCCCGGCTGCGCCAGCGCAGATGGTCCAAGTCTACCGCGGCATCGCCGAAGTCGACCTCCCCCTCGCATAGGGCCCGCGAATGAATATCTCAATCGCTCTCGCGACCGATCCATCCCGGGGAGCTTCGTCGCCGCTGCGCTCCGATGCTCACGTACGGCCAGTACGCTGCGCTTCGGTGCTCGCGGCTCCTCGCTCGCCGGGCGCCTCG
>JADYYK010000157.1 GCA_020853705.1 Deltaproteobacteria bacterium | reverse complement strand
GGAGCTGGCGGTCGCCAAGAAGACCAAGGAGCAGAAGATCGAGAAGGAGCTCGACTCGATCTTCGCTGCCTAGTCCCGGCCTCCCGCCTCCCGCACCACGCACCACGCACCCTGGCACCACCACCCGGCCCACCCGCCTCGCACGCAACACCTGCGCTGCACCGACGAAGACCCTCCCTGTCTGGGCAGCCGCCCAGGGGGAGGTGTCGTCTCATGGCGCGTGACAAGCAGCGGGTCCTGGAACACTCGGCGCGAATCGCTCAGCGCTACCTCGGCTCGGGCCAGCTCGGGCGCGCGCTGGTCATCTGTGATGGCCTGGTGGCGTCCGACCCACAGTGGTGGCGTGGCGCCGCGCTGCGCGCCGAGGTCCTGCACCGCCTCGGCCGGCGCGACGAGGCCCGCGACGAGCTGACCCGGGCGCGCAGCCTGGCACCGAGCGCCAGCACGCTGAACGCCCTGGAGGCGCGGCTGGCCGAGGCCGCCAGCGCCGACCCCGAGGTCGGCCCGCTGTCCAGCCTGGAGCGGGAGGCCCTGGGCAGCGGGCTGCAGAGCTTCGCCGATCTGCGCCCCGGCGCCGCCGCCACGCTGCGCGCGGCCCAGCAGCTGGCGCTCGCGCTGGTGGCGCAGAGCCGCTTCGCCGACGCCGAGACGCTGTTCGCCAGCCTGTGTCTGCTGTCCCCCCGCGACGTGTATGCGCTCAACGCCCTCGGCGTGTTGCGCCTCGAGCGCGGCGACCTCGGCGGGGCGCGCAGCGCGCTGGAGCAGGGTCGCGCCGCCGCCCCCGGCCATCGCGACATCCTGACCAACCTGGCCGAGGTCTACCTGCGCCTGCACCAGCCAGTGCGCGCTTCCGCCTGTCTGCGCACGCTGGCCGACCAGCACCGCGCCCGGTGCAGTGACGACGTCTGGCGCCGCCGGGTCGACGCCCTCGCCGCCGCGGTCGCCCATGAGCTGGCGGCCTCCCGCGCCGCCCCCGCCAGGAGCCGCGCGCAGCCGCACACCGCACCTCGGCCAGGTCCCGTCGCCAGCGACTGGGCCGACGGCGAGGAGACCAGCGCCGCCACCACCAACGTGGCCGCACCGGCGACCTCGGGTCGCACCCGGGTCACCCGCATGCTGTGAAGCCGCTACCAGCGCAGCAGCAGCGAACCCCAGGTGTAGCCGGCCCCGAACGCCACCAGACACAGCAGGTCCTTGGGCTGGATGCGCCCAGCCGCCAGCGCGTCGCTCATGAGGAGCGGGATGGTCGCCGCGGTGGTGTTGCCGAATTTCTGGATGTTGTTGAAGATCTTGTCGTCGGGCAGCCCGAGCAGCTGCTGCACCTTCTCGTTGATGCGCAGGTTGGCCTGGTGCGGCAGCACCAGCTTGATGTCGCTGATGTTGAGGCCGTTGGCCAGCAGGGCCTCGAACACCACCTCGGGCATGCGGGTGACCGCGTTCCTGAACACCTTCTTGCCGTTCATCTTCGGGAAGTGCTTGCCCTCCTCGAAGTCCTGGCGCGAAAAGCGCGGCGTCGCCACGCAGCCCGGCCGCTCCACGCACAGGTCCAGCGCGCCAGCGCCGTCGGCGTGCAGGTGGTAGGACACGATGCGCCGCTCGGGGTCGTCGGTCGGGCCGACGATGACCGCGCCGGCGGCGTCGCCGAACAGCACCGTGACGTCACGCCCCTTGGTGGTGCGGTCGAGGCCCGCCGAGTGCACCTCGCCGCCGATCAGCAGGATGCGCTTGTAGGCGCCCGCCTTGATGAAGGCGTCCGCCACCGACAGGCCGTACACGAAGCCAGTGCACTGCTGCCGGATGTCGAGACAGGCGATGGGCGCGAGGCCCATCTTGGTCTGCACGATGGGCGCGCAGCCCGGGAAGTCGTGGTCGGGAGACAGCGTGGCGAAGATGATGAGGTCGATCTCCTCCTTCTTCACGCCCGCCATGTCCAGCGCCTTGTAGGCCGCCTGCACCCCGAGGTCACTGGCGCCGACGCCGCTACCGTCCTCGACCCAGTGGCGCTCGCGGATGCCCGTGCGCTCGACGATCCACTCGTCGGAGGTCTCCATCATGGTGGCGAGGTCGTGGTTGGTGACCACGCGGTCGGGAATCGCCGTGCCCACACCCCAGATGCGCGAACCGATCATTTGCCCCATTTTGCCACCTGTGACGCCTGACCCAGGCCGACGTCGTCAGTGCACCCGGCGTCGCTAGACGTCGAGGTTGCGTACGTTGAGCGCGTTCTTCTCGATGAAGTCGCGGCGCGGCTCGACCAGGTCGCCCATCAGCGTGCTGAAGATGCGGCTGGCCTCCTCGACCGCATCGACGCGCACCTGCAGCAGCACCCGCTTGCTGGGATCCATGGTGGTCTCCCAGAGCTGCTCGGCGTTCATCTCGCCCAGGCCCTTGTAGCGGGCGATCGCCAGCCCCTTGCGGCCAATCTCGTCGATGCGCGTGACCAGCTCGTCGACCCGCTGCAGCTCGCGGGTGTCCTGGCCCTGCACGATCTTCCAGGGCCCGGTGAACGACGCCAGCTCGCTGCGCACGGCCAGGAGCTCGTGCCACTCGGGCGAGTTGGCCATGCCGAAATCGATCACGGTCTGCTTGCGCGCGCCGCCCATGCGCGCGGCGCACGACAGCTGGAAGCCGCCATGCGTGGTGTCGGGCTTGATGTCGAACAGCGCCTCGGCCAGCTCGGGCCGGACCCGGGTCAGGTACTCGCGCGCCTCGCCGACCGCGGCCTTCAGCGCGGCCTCGTCGGCCAGCGTCTGCACGGTCACGCCGGCGCCCATGACCAGGGCGTCGACGATGCGCGCGTCGGCCATGCGCTCGATGCGCCCGACCAGCACCTTGCGGTAGCGGTAGGCCAGCCGCGCCAGCTGCTTGAGCTTGTCGCCGGTGAAGCTCTTGCCGCCCGCGCCGGTGACCTCGATCTCGCCCAGCGCCGCCTCGATGAGGAAGTCCTCCAGCGCCTGCTCGTTCTTGAGGTACTGCTCGTGCTTGCCGCGCTTGATCTTGAACAGCGGCGGCTGCGCGATGTAGAGGTAGCCGCTCTCGATGATCTCCGGGTACTGCCGGTAGAAGAAGGTCAGCAGCAGGGTCCGGATGTGCGACCCGTCGACGTCGGCGTCGGTCATGATGATGATGCGGTGGTAGCGCAGCTTGGCGGGGTCGCGGTCCTTGTCGACCCCGCAGCCCAGCGCCGTGATCAGCGTGGCGATGAGCTCCGACCCCAGCATCTTGTCGAGGCGCGCCTTCTCGACGTTGAGGATCTTGCCGCGCAGCGGCAGGATCGCCTGGTTCTTGCGGTTGCGGCCCTGCTTGGCCGAGCCGCCGGCGGAGTCACCCTCGACGATGAACAGCTCGCTCAGGGCGGGGTCGCGCTCCTGGCAGTCGGCCAGCTTGCCGGGCAGCGACGCCATGTCGAGCGCGCCCTTGCGCTGCACCATCTCGCGCGCCTTGCGCGCGGCTTCGCGGGCCCGGGCAGCCAGCGAGGCCTTGGTGATGATGTTCTTGGCCTCTTTCGGGTGCTCTTCCAGCCAGCGCGCCATCTGCTCGTTGATCACGGTCTCGACCACGCCCTTGACCTCGCTGGAGACCAGGCGGTCCTTGGGCTGGTTCGAGAACTTCGGATCAGGGTGCTTGATGCTGATGACCGCGGTCAGGCCTTCGCGCAGGTCGTCACCGCTGAGACCACCCTTGACGTCCTTGGTCAGGTTGGTCGCGGTGGCGTAGTTGTTGATGGTGCGCGTGAGCGCGGAGCGGAAGCCGCTGAGGTGCGTGCCGCCGTCCTTGTTCTTGATGTTGTTCGTGAAGCAGTAGACGTTCTCGTGATAGCTCTCGTTCCACTGCACCGCGCACTCGACCTCGATGGGCGCCACCAGCCCCTCGGCGGTGCCCGAGCCCTCGAGGCGGATCGGCTGCGAGTTGACCGGCGTCTCGGTGCCGTTCAAGTCGGACACGAACGAGGCGATGCCGCCCTCGTACTTGAACTCCTCGACCTGCTGGTGCCGCTCGTCCGAGAGCACGATGTGCAGGCCCTTGTTCAGGTACGACAGCTCGCGCAGGCGCTGCGCCAGCACGCTGTACGAGAACTCGGTCAGCTTGAAGACGGTGGGATCGGGCTTGAAGCTGACCTTGGTGCCGCGCAGCTCGGTGGCGCCGACCACGCGCAGCTCGGTGGCGATGTCGCCGCGGTGAAACTCCTGCTGGAACTTCTTGCCCTTCTGGTTGATCTCGAGGCGCAGCCACTCGCTCAGCGCGTTGACGACGGAGACGCCGACGCCGTGCAGACCGCCCGAGACCTTGTAGCTGTTCTTGTCGAACTTGCCGCCGGCGTGCAGCACCGTGAGGACGATCTCCGGCGTGGGCCGGCCCTCGGTCGGGTGCATGTCGGTGGGGATGCCGCGGCCGTTGTCCTCGACGCTGACCGAGTTGTCGAAGTGGATGGTGACGCTGATGCGGTTGCAGTGGCCCGCGAGCGCCTCGTCGACCGCGTTGTCGACGACCTCGTAGACCATGTGGTGCAGACCGGTGCCGTCGTCGGTGTCCCCGATGTACATCCCGGGGCGCTTGCGGACGGCCTCCAGACCCTTGAGGACGGTGATGTTGTCGGCACCGTACTCTTCAGCCGCCGCAACCTCGGGAGCCACCCCCTCCGCCGCGGCCGATTCTGGGCTATTCATGAGAAATATCGACCATTTCCAAGTGAATCGGTGGTGTACCACAGCGCTCCGCACCGTGGCAAGCAAAATCACCCCTCGATTACACCGTTAACCACTCGATAATCCTTACGATTCAGGCGAGCGCGGACATACTCGGGGTGAGTCGTGGTCAGGAAGCACTGACAGGCAACTTCGTCCAGAAAATCGAATAGATGGGCATTGCGCTGTGGATCCAGCTCCGACGAGACGTCATCCAGCAGCAAGATCGGGTCGCTGCCGTGCACGTCGCGCAGCAGGCGGATCTCGGCGATCTTGAGCGCCAGCGCCAGCGCGCGGGTCTGCCCCTGCGAGGCGTACAGGCGCACGTCGCGGTCGTCCAGCCACAGCCCGAGGTCGTCCGCATGGGGCCCCACCGAGGAGAACTGGCGCGCGCGATCGCGCCCCCGCGAGCGCCCGATCGCCGCCACCAGGGCAGCGTGGATGTCGGCCTCGCTGGCCTCGAGCGGCAGCCCCTCGAGGCCCTGGTACGCAAGCCGCGCGCGCAGGCCGGTGTGCGTGATGGCCTCGTAGCCCGCCGCCACCCGCGGCTCGAGCTCCGCGATGTACGCCAGCCGGCGCGCCACCACGCGTGCGCCATAGCGCGCCAGGTGGAAGTCCCAGATCTCCAGCATGTCGTCGGGCCCGCCGTCCTTGAGGATGGCGTTGCGACTCTTGAGCGCGCGCTGGTAGTCGTTGTGCTCGCCGAGGTAGGCCGGGGTGCGGTTGAACACCGCGCGGTCGAGCAGCCGGCGCCGGCCCCCGGGTGACCCGCGCAGCACGCCGAGGTCGTCGGGCGTGAACAGCACCGTGGTCAGCCACTTGAAGTAGTCGGTCGGGCTGCGCACGCCCTTGCCATCCAGCCGCGCGACCTTCTTGCCGGCCTGGATGGTGACCTCGTGCTTGCGCTCGATGCCACGGGTGTCGACCCGGCCCGCCACGCGCGCGCTGCCGCCCTGGGCCTCGACGTCCCAGCGCATCAGCTCGCCCAGCTTGCTGGCGCGAAACGAGCGCAGCGTGCCCAGGAGATAGATCGCCTCGAGCAGGTTGGTCTTGCCCTGCGCGTTGTCGCCCGCCAGCACGTTGAGCTGCGGGCCGGGCTGCAGCACGGTGTCGGCGAGGTTCCTGAACGCGGTCAGCTCGAGCGCGCGCAGCAGCAACGCAGGGGACTCAAATGCGCATCGGCATGATGACGCCGAGGTAGTCCGCCGAGGCCTCGCCGCGCACCACCCCGGGGTCGAGCTCGCCCGACAGCTCCAGCCGGACGCGGTCGCCGCTCATGTGGCTGAGCAGCTCCTTGAAGTAGTTGGAGTTGAAGCCGATGGTCAGCGGCGCGCCGGCGTAGTCGACCTTCAGCTCCTCCCGGGCCTCGCCGAGGTCGGGGTTGTCGCTGATGATCTTGAGGACGCCGTCGGCCAGCATCAGCTTGACGCCCGAGGTCTTGTCCGAGGTCATGTGCGAGGTGCGCTTGAGCGCCGCCATCAGGGCCTCGCGCGGCACCAGGGCGCCAACGGGGTTGGGCGCCGGGATGACCTGCTCGTAGGGCGGGAACTCGGCCTCGATGAGCTTGACCGACAGCCCGACGTCGCCCGACTTCAGGTAGATCGCCCCGCCCGAGACCGCGATCTCGCAGGCGCCGCCCAGGCCATCGACCGCACGCTTGAGCTCGCCGAGGCCCTTCTTCGGGATGATGACCCCGCGCTCCAGCTTGGGGCCCTCGCTGACCGCGCGCTCGATCTTCGACAGCCGGTGGCCGTCGGTCGACACCATGCGCGCGGTCTTGCCGTCGCACTCGAACAGCACGCCCGACAGCTGGAAGCGCGTCTCGTCGTTCGACACCGAGAACAGCGTCTTGTCGATCATCTCGCGCAGCGTGGGGGCGTCGAGCTTGGCGTACTTGATCTTGCCCGGCTCGGGCAGCTTGGGGAAGTCGCGGTCGGCCATGCCGACCAGCTTGGACTCGAAGCTGCCACAGCGAATCTCGGCCCACAGGTTCTCGCTGCGCTTGACCTTGACGTCCTCGCCCGGCAGGTCGGCCACGATGTCGTGCAGCATCTTGGCCGACACCGTGAGGGCGCCCTCCTTCTCGATCTTGGCGGGCAGCTCGGCGCTGACGGCGACGTTGAGGTCGGTCGCCGCGACCAGCAGGCGCTGCTTGCCGTCCGTGCGCAGCAGGACGTTGGCGAGGATCGGCATCGTCGACTTGCGGTCAGCGATCCCCTGCGCGAGCCGGAGGCCACGAAGAAAGTCTGCCTTCTGGATCGAGAACTCCATCGCCTGCTCCGTCCTCACCGCCCTGTCCGGGCTCTTCTTCTTTTTTGGGGATCTTTGATAAGCAGATCTAGAAGTAGATAGTAGGGCCTGTGAGTCTGTGAAAGATCGCCCTAGCTCTTCGGACTGTCACGCTCAGAGGGTGTGTACAAGGTCGGGCGCTGGGTCAGGAAGGATGGCGATCCGTTCGGGCTTCCGCGCTGCACCCACCTCTGTCACACCATCACACACCTGCGATCCCCGAAACTGTCCACAGCCGTTTCAGGACGCGCCAGTGCTACCACGCGACCCTGACACGAACAAGCGTCAGCGCAGGAGCTGGGACTTGAGGGTCGTGACCTGACCCTTGGTCTCGGGATCGGTCTCCATCAGCTGCTCGATCTTGCGGCAGGCGGAGATGACGGTGGAGTGGTCCTTGTCGCCGAAGCGCCGGCCAATCTCGGGGAAGCTGGCCTGCGAGTGCGGAAGCAAGGTGCGGCACAGGTACATCGCGATCTGGCGCGGACGGGCGATGGCGCGGTGGCGCTTCTCACCCTTGAGGTCCGACACCTTGACCTCGAAGTACTGCGCCACGTGCTTCTGGATGGCGTCGATCGACAGGTTGTCGCCGGCGCGCGCGTGCGAGCCCTCGATGGCCTTGCGCGCGAAGTCGACCGTGATGGCGGTGCCCGACAGCGAGGCCACGGCGGCCAGGCGCACCAGCGACGACTCCAGGTCGCGCACGTGCGACTTGATGGTGGTGGCCAGGAACAGCGCCACGTCGTCCGCCAGCATCAGGTTCTCGGCGTCGGCCTTCTTCTTGAGGATGGCGACGCGGGTCTCCAGCTCGGGCGGCTGGATGTCCGCGATGAGGCCCCACTGGAAGCGCGAACGCAGCCGCTCCTCGAGGTCGGGGATCTCGTGCGGGTACTTGTCGGAGGTCAGGACGATCTGACGATGCGACTCGTACAGCGCGTTGAAGGTATGGAAGAACTCGTCCTGGGTGCGGTCCTTGCCGGCGATGAACTGGATGTCGTCCATCAGCAGGACATCGCAGCGTTCGCGGTAGCGGGCCCGGAAGTCATCCATGCGGTTGGTGCGCAGGCAGTGGATGTACTCGTTCATGAAGCGCTCGCCCCACAGGTACGAGATGCGCCAGGTGGGGTTCTTGCGATGGATCTCGGCGCCGATGGCGTGCAGGAGGTGGGTCTTGCCCAGGCCCACGCCGCCATAGATGAAGAGCGGGTTGTACTTGCCGGCGGGCATGTCGGCGCACACCCGTGACGCCGCGTGGGCCAGCTGGTTGGACGGGCCGACGACGAAGCTGTCGAAGGTGTACTTCGGGTTGAGCTCGCTGCGCGTGACCGGGCCGGAGCTCGGGCTGGCGTCGGGGTCGCCCGACATGATGAGGGGCGGCACGCCATCGGCGACCGCCTCCATCGCGAGCTGGGGACCGGTGCCGTGCGCCATGGCGCGGCTGGACGACGCAGACGAAGACGACGACGACGACGGGGCCGCCGCTGCGGCAGCGATGACGACCGGCAGCGACAGGTCGCCGCTGGTGCTGATGGGGTGCGGCACGGGCTCACCCGCCCGCTGGGGCACGATCTCGAACACCACCTCGTAGTCGCGCTCGTCGACCTCGCGCAGCGCGCCCAGGACCAGGCCCAGGTAGTGCTCGCGGAACCAGTCGCACGAGAACTGATCGGGTGCACCCAGCACGATGCGGTCGCCCGTGATCTCCCGGCACTCGATCGGGCGGATCCAGGTCTCGAAGGTGCTCGAGTTGAGCTTCGGGGCCAGACGCTCGAGTGCGCTCTCCCACAGGCTGCTCATCGCTTCTCTCTCTCCACGAACCGACGCGGCCGCATCCCACATCCCCCCGAACGTGGCCCATCCCTCAACAGGCAATCCACACGTTGTGGAGTACCTAGAAGACCTGCACTACCAACCCCTTACAGCAGGGTCCGACCAACTTTTGACTGGGCTGTCCACAGCAGAGAAACGGAGAACCTCGAGACATCACGATCGCTATCAGGAAGATTCAAGAGGCCCTCGACGCCGCCCTGCGTTGCCCAACTGTCACCGTGGCGAGGTCCATCTAGCAAGCGGCGAAGCGGGCTCGCAAGGGGAAAGATCCGGGTGTGGAGATTTCGTAGGAATTTCGGCGCTCGCAGGATCGGGGCTGTGGACGGTTTGCCCGGGCGGCGAGGTCGGTCGGGGAAGACCACGCAGCAAGTATCTTGAATGAATCGGTTTTGTGACAACGATCCGCAGCGCGTCATGATTTGCGCTTGCCGGTGTGGCGGATCGAACCAGCGCGTGCGCTGACCCGCATGGGAAGCGGCTTTGCGCGATCCGCATGCAGCGAGGCTGCGGCGTGGTTGCCCACAGCGCGATCAGCATCCATCAGGATCTCTTGACACCCCCGGGCGCCGCTGCTAATCCCTCACCACCTTTTTCAGCAGTCGGTTCGCACAAGGAGCCCGTCGTGAAGCGCACGTATCAGCCCCACAACAAGCGTCGCAAGCGGACGCACGGCTATCGCAAGCGGATGAGCACGCGCAATGGTCGCAAGGTGATCAAGGCTCGCCGCGCCAAGGGGCGCAAGCGTCTCACCGTCACCATCGCCAAGAAGTAGCACCCACGCTGCCTGCCGACTTTCCCAAGCGCGAACGGTTGACCCGTCGCTCCGAGTACCTGGAGGTTCAGGGCAAGGGGCGCAAGCTGCACACGAAGAGCTTCCTGCTGTTCGTGTCCGAGGGGCGCGCAGGGGAGCCAGCCCGGCTGGGCATCACGGCCTCGAAGAAGGTCGGCGGCGCCGTGGTGCGAAACCGAGTGAAGCGACTCGTGCGCGAGGTCTACAGGCTGCACAAGCTTGGCTTCCCCAGCGGGAAGCGTGTGGTCGTCGTGGCCAAGACCGAAGCGGTGGGACTGAGCTTGAGCGACGTCGAGCGCGAGCTTTTGGGCGCGTTCAGGAAGCGCTCATGAAGCGCCTCGTCCTGCTGCTGCTGCGCTTCTACCAGATCCTCCTGTCGCCCCTGAAAGGGCGGCCGACCTGCCGCTTCTATCCCAGCTGTTCCGAGTACGCGCGTGAGGCGGTCGAGCGCTTCGGCGTGGCGCGCGGTGGCTATCGCGCGGCGCGGCGCATCCTGCGCTGCCATCCCTTCCATCCTGGCGGGTACGACCCCGTCGTCCCGCCTGCGCCCGAGAGCGCACTGAAAGAGACCGTCTGATGATGCAAGGCAACGGCGCCCGGGTCATCGCGACCGTCGCGATCTGCATGGGTCTGATCGTCGTCTGGCCCTACATCTTCGGGCTCAACAAGAAGAAGAAGGACAAGGACGAGCGCCCCGCGGTGGTGGCGGTGGTCGACGGCGGCGTGGGTGACGGCGGCGAGACGCCCGCGGTGGTGGGCGAGGACGACTTCGCCGGCGCCGACGGCGGCATCATCGACGGCGCCGTGCTGGCCGACGGCGCGGTGGCCCCGGCAGTGGTGGTGGCGCCCACGCCCAGGCCGGTGGTGCTCGACAAGCCGGTGCAGCCCAAGCTCGATCCCAAGGACGAGAAGACGGTGGTCATCGACACCCCGCTGGTGCGCGCCGAGTTCACCAGCTTCGGCGGCGCCATCAAGAGCTGGCAGCTCAAGCACCCGCAGTACTACGAGCACGTCGGCGGCAAGAAGGTGCAGATCGACATGGTCCGCCACCTCGGGCAGGCCGGCCGCTACGCCATGACCATCGCGACGCCCGAGGGCACCGCGCGCCTGCCCGAGGTGCCGCTGTACGACTGCAAGATCGACTCTCCCTACAAGGTCACCTGCGTGCACGAGCCCAAGGGCGAGGGTCTGGCCATCGAGCGCACCTACACGATGGACCCCGACACCTACGTGCTCGACATGGCGGTCAAGATGCGCAACGCCACCAAGCGCGTCGTCATCGAGACGCTGGAGGTCCGCATCGCGGGCTACCAGGACCCCGAGAAGAAGACCCGCGGCGGCATGTTCTCGCGGCCGCAGGGCGACACCGCGCAGGAGTCGGTGTGTCACTTCAACGGCAAGCGCAAGTACCTGACCTCGAAGAAGCTCGACAAGCTGGGCGCCACCGGCAGCCCGGTGCTGACCGGCAAGGTGCGCTTCGCCGGGGTGACCACCAAGTACTTCGTGGCGCTGCTGGTGCCGCATCGGGACAGCTCGCCCGAGGCGCGCCAGTGCCTGTCGTACGGGCTGCCCGGGCGCAAGGGCGCGTTCATGTCGGGGCTGCGCTTCGCCAAGTCGGGCGAGCTCAAGCCGGGCGAGTTCCAGGAGGTCGCGGTCGGCGCCTACTTCGGCCCCAAGATCCTGTCGCAGCTGGAGTCGGTGCGCTTCGAGGAGGGTGAGAACCCGAAGCTGGGGTCGACGGTCAGCCTGGGCTGGTCGCTGGTGTCGCCCATCTCGCGCCTGATGCTGTGGATCCTGCGCTCGATCCACAACTTCGTCCCCAACTGGGGCCTCTGCATCATCTTGCTGACCATCCTGGTCAAGCTGCTGACGCTGCCGCTCATGAGCAAGCAGATGCGGTCGATGAAGGCGATGCAGAAGCTCAAGCCCGAGATGGACAAGATCAAGGCCAAGTACAAGGGCGACAAGCAGAAGGAACAGATCGCCACGATGGAGCTGTACAAGTCGCACAAGATCAACCCGTTGGGTGGATGCTTGCCGACCTTGATCCAGGCGCCGATCTGGATCGCGCTGTACGGTGCGCTGGGTGGCGCAGCCGAGCTGTTCCAGGCCCCGTTCGCGGGCTGGCTGAACAACCTGACCTCGCCCGACCCGTACTACATCACGCCGCTCTTGCTGGGCGGCCTGACCTTCCTGCAGCAGAAGATCACGCCGCAGCCGGTCGACAACCAGCAGGCCAAGATCATGATGTACATGATGCCCATCATGTTCACCGTGTTCGCGCTGTTCTTCCCGTCGGGCCTTTCGCTGTACATGCTCACGAACACCATCTTGACGGGCGCACACCAGTACTACATGAACCGGGGCGACAAGACGGCGACCCCGTCGCCCAAGAAGGCGTAGGAGACTCCAGTGGCTGACAAGACCGAGGCAGAGCGCGGGCAGGAGTACCTGACCGAGATCCTGAAGCTGATGGGCTACCAGGGCGACGTGACGGTGCACGAGGGCGAGGACCGCCTGACCCTGGAGGTCAAGGGTGAGGATGTCGGGCAGCTGATCGGGCGCAAGGGTGCGACGCTGGATGCGCTGCAGCTGCTGGTGGCCAAGATGGTGACCAAGGGCGCCGAGACAACGCGGCCCATCGTGGTCGACGTCGCGGGCTATCGCGAGCAGCGCAACGGTGAGCTGCTGGCGATGGCGGCCAAGAAGTCGGACGAGGCCATCAAGACCGGCCGGGTCATCGCGCTGGAGCCGATGAGCGCGCACGATCGCCGCGTCATCCACGTGGCCCTGACCGACACCCCTGGCGTGACCACGCGCAGTGAGGGCGAGGGCGTCAACCGGCGCCTGATGATCGTCCCCACCGGCCCAGGCGCAGCGAGCTAGGCGGCGTCGGCTGGCGCGACGGCGGTCGCTGGCGGACCGCGGCGTGCTGGCTGTAGGCTGACGCGATGGCGGACACCATCGCGGCGATCGCGACGGCGGCGGGAGCGGGCGGCGTCGGCATCATTCGCATCAGCGGACCTGATGCGGAGCTGGTGCTGCGCCGGGTCGCGCCCGGGCTGCCCGCGGTGGTCGAGAGCCATCGGCTGACGCTGGCGCGCGTGGTGCTGGCGGGCCAGGTGGTGGACCAGGCGCTGGTGGTGCTGATGCGGGCGCCGCGGTCGTACACCGGTGAGGACGTCGCCGAGGTGCATGCCCATGGCGGCGCGGTGCACCTGGGGCGGCTGCTCGAGGGTGTGCTGGCGGCAGGCGCACGGGCGGCAGGGCCGGGCGAGTTCACGCGGCGGGCGTTCGCGGCCGGGCGCATCGACCTGACGCGGGCCGAGGCGGTGGCCGACCTGGTGGCGGCCGAGGGTGAGCGCGCGGTGCGGGTCGCGGCGGCGCAGCTGGCTGGCGGGCTGGAGCGGCGGGTGCGCGGGCTACGCGCCGAAGTGGTGGCGCTGCTGGCGGAGGTCGAGGCGACCATCGATTTTCCCGGCGAGGGGCTGGAGCTGATCGAGCGCGGCGAGCTGTCGCGGCGCGCGGGGCTGGTGGCGGCGGGGGCGCGGGCGCTGGCGCAGTCGTTCCGGGTCGGGCGGGTCCTGCGCGACGGGCTGGAGGTGGCGCTGGTGGGGGCGCCGAACGCGGGCAAGTCGAGCTTGCTGAACGCGCTGGTCGGGCGCGAGCGGGCGGTGGTCAGCGCGGAGCCGGGGACGACGCGGGACTTCGTCGAGGCGCGGGTCAGCTGGGCGGGGGCGGCGGTGACGTTGATCGATACCCCCGGGGAGCGCGAGGTCGGAGGGGTGGAGGGGCGTGCCCTGGAGCTGGCGCGGGTGCGGGCGGAGCAGGCGGATGTGCGGGTGGTGGTGGTGGACGCGAGCGCGGGCGCGGGGGGAGTCGGGGTCGGGGTCGGAGCGAACAGGCGACAGGTGACAGGCGACAGGGGACAGGCACCGGGACATGAGGGCGGGAGTGGCGGGAGTGGCGGGAGTGGCGGGGGTGAGGGGCGCGCCGAGGTGGTGGTGTTGAACAAGTGTGATGTGGTGGGGGAAGCGGAGCGGGCGCTGATGAGGGAGCGCGTGGGGGCGGCGGTCGAGGTTTCGGCGCTGACGGGGGCGGGGCTGGGCGAGCTCGTGGAGGCGGTGCTGGGGGCGGTGGGTGTGGCGGAGGGAGGTGGGGACGAGACCGTGGTGGTGACCAGCGCGCGGCAGGCCGAGCTGCTGGCGGGCTGTGCGGTGGCGGCGACGGCGGCGAGTGAGGGTGCTGCGCGGGGCGCGCACGAGGAGCTGGTGGCGGCGGATCTGCGCGCGGCGCTGGTGGCGCTGAGCGCGGTGCTCGGTGAGGGTGTCGGCGAGGACGTCATCGACGCGGTGTTCGCGCGCTTCTGCATCGGCAAGTGAGGCGCTGGGTGCGACGGCTGCTCGAGCTGATGGAGCGCCCGCTGCGAGCGCCGCCCGCCCAGGGGCGTTCGGCCGACGTCATCGTGGTGCTGGGGGCGCCGTGTCGGTATGGCGTCCCGGGGCGGTTCGCGCTGGAGCGTGCGCGGGCGGCGGCGGCGCTGTGGGCGCGCGGTGTGGCGCCGGTGGTGGTGGTGACGGGTGGACCGGTGCATGACGTGGAGCCCGAGGCGGACATCATCGGCAAGGCGCTGCGCGCGCTGGGTGTGCCCGGCGACGCGCTGGTGCTGGAGGGTGTGTCGATGCACACGCGCGAGAACGCCCAGCTGACGACGGCGCTCGCGCGTGAGCGCGGCTGGCGACGCGCGCTGCTGGTGACGCAACGCTTTCACTCGCGGCGCTCGCTGCGCGAGTTCCAGCGCACCGGCTGGTGGGACGCGCTCGAGGTGGTGTGCGCGGAGAGCGAGGTGGCGCCGGCCGAGATGGCGCGGCGGCCGGGGCGCGCGGCCTACTTCATGGTGCGCGAGTATCTGGCCTGGGTCAGGCGCTGGCGCTGACGGGGCGACGGCGGGCCGCGCGGTGGAGCCGCGGCGGCGGCCGGGAGCTGGCTCAGAGCAGGGCGTCGAGGTCGAGCTTGGCGGCGGCGGCGGCGAGCTGGGCCAGGCGGGGGCCGGCGGGCAGGTGCTCGAGCGTGCCCAGCATGGGCGCGCGACCGAAGCGCGCGATCGCGGAGGCGTTGCTCGCGGCGTCGGGGCCAGGTTGGGGGCTGACACGCGACATGATGACGCCGGCCACGGGCAGGGCGCGGCGCGCGGCCTCCGACAGCGTGAGCAGGGTGTGATTGATGGTGCCCAGCGCGTCGCGCGCGACCACGACGAGGCGCGCGCCCAGGCGGGCCACGAAGTCGGCGGTCAGGGTGCGGTCGTCGAGCGGCACCAGCAGGCCGCCAGCGCCTTCGACCAGGGTGACGTCGGCGCGGGCAGCGACGGTGTGGATGTGCTCGGCCAGCGCGGCGAGGTCGATGGGGCGCGACTCGGCGACCGCGGCGGCCGCGGGTGACACCGGGGTGGTGAAGCAGATCGGGGTGACCTCGCCGGGGCTGAGCCAGTTGCCGGCGGCGGCGCGCAGCAACGTGCCGTCCGCCGCCTCGAGGCCCATGGGGCCGAAGCTGCACCCGGTCTCGATGGGCTTGAGCGCGGCGACACGCAGCCCGCGCGCGCACAGCGCCGCGGTGACCGCGCGGGTCACCGTGGTCTTGCCCGCGCCGGTGTCGGTGCCGGTGACGAAGAGCAGCTTCATGCGGTGATGGCGATGATACTGCGCCGCGTGGCCTCGACCAGCTCGGCGAGCTCCGAGGTGGTGATGCTGAGCGGCGGCATCAGCACGACGACCGGGCCGAGCGGGCGCAGGATGACGCCGTGCTTGCGCGCCTCGCGGCACACGCGCGCACCGATGGCGGCCTCGTAGGGGTATTCGCCGCGGGTCTCGCGATCGGTGACGAGCTCGATGCCGACCATGAGGCCTTGCTGGCGAACCTCGCCGACGTGGGCGAGCGGGGCGATGTCGCGCGCGAGCAAGGTGGCGAGCTCGGTGATGCGGGGCTGGATGGCGTCGATGGTGCGGTCGCGCTCGAAGATGTCGAGCGAGGCGATGGCGGCGGCGCACGCGAGCGGGTTGCCGGTATAGGTGTGGCCGTGGAAGAAGGTGCGCTTGCTGGCGTGCGGGCCGAGGAAGGCGTCATAGACAGCGTCGGTCGCCAGGGTCGCTGCGAGCGGGAGATAGCCGCCGGTGAGTCCCTTGGCGACGGTCATCAGATCGGGCCGGACGCCCTCGAGGTCGCAGGCGAACATGGCGCCGGTGCGGCCGAAGCCGGTGGCGACCTCGTCGCAGATGAGGAGGACGTCGTGCTTGCGGCACAGCTCGGCGACCTGGGGCAGGTAGCCAGGGGGCTGCATCAGCATGCCTGCAGCGCCCTGGACCCGCGGTTCGAGCACGAAGGCAGCGATCTCATGGGCCTGACTGGACAGGAGTTTATCCAATGATTGCAAGCACATAGATACGCAGGCTCGAGGATCGTCAGGGCTCGGGGAGCGGTAGCTGTAGGGTGTGGGGACGCGGTGGACCTGGAACAGCAGGGTGTGGAAGATCTGGTGGAAGAGGTCGATGCCGCCGACGCTCACCGAGCCGATGGTGTCCCCGTGATAGCTCTCGGCGAGCGCGACGAACTGGCGCTTGGCGGGCTGGCCTCGGTGCTGCCAGTACTGATAGGCAATCTTGAGGGCGACCTCGACTGCTGTGCTGCCCGAGTCGGAGTAGAAGACCTTGGTCAGTCCGTCGGGGGCGACATGGACCAGGCGCCCTGCGAGCTCGATGGAGGGGACGTTGCCGAGGCCGAGCAGCGTCGAGTGGGCGACGCGGTCGAGCTGGGCCCGGATGGCGTTGTCGATCTCGGCGCGACGGTGGCCATGGACGGTGACCCAGAGTGAGGAGACGCCGTCGAGGTAGCGGCGGCCGCGGACATCGATGAGGTGGTTGCCCTCGGCGCGCTCGATGATGAGGGGATCGTCGTCGGCCAGCCAGTCGGCCATCTGGGTGAACGGGTGCCAGACGTGGGCACGATCGAGGGCGACCAGACGGTCAATGTCAGAGGCGCGTGTTGTCATGGCGTCATGTTCGGGACGGCGGGCATCGGGCGGAAGAGGACCTTGAGATCGGCGAGGGCAGACAGGGCTCGCTCGAGCTGGGAGGTCGTGTGGGTCGCCATCAGGGAGAAGCGGATGCGCGAGGTGCCGTCGGGCACCGTGGGCGGACGGATGCCGTGGGCGAAGATTCCGGCGCGGAGGAGGCGCTCGCTGAGGAGCATGGCGCGGCGGGTCTCGCCGACCAGCAGGGGGATGATGTGGCTGGGATGGGTGGGCGTCGGGACGCCCAGGTTGCGCAGCCCCTCGTGGAAGTGTTTCACGTGCAACATCAGCTGGGCGCGACGCTCGCGGCCGAGGGGTCCCGTCGCCAGGTCGAGGGCGCGATGGGCGGTGGCGGCCATGGCTGCGGGTGGGGCGGTCGTGAAGACGAAGCTGCGCGCCCGGTTGAAGAGGTACTCGATGAGCGAGGACGACCCGGCGATGTATGCGCCCGAGGCGCCCATGGCCTTGCCCAGGGTGCCCATCTGGATGTCGGGGACAATGCCAGCGTCGGCAGCCAGCCCCCGGCCGTCAGGACCGAGGACGCCGGTGGCGTGGGCCTCGTCCACCATGAACATCGCGTTGTGGTGGCTGGCGAGCCTGGCAAGCTCGGCGAGGGGGGCGCGGTCTCCGTCCATGCTGAAGAGAGACTCGGTGACGATGAGGCGCCGCCGGGCGGGCGGGGCCTGGGACAGGAGGTCGGCGAGATGGGCGGCGTCGGCGTGGCGATAGACATGGACCTGGGCCCGCGCCAGCCGGCAGCCGTCGATGATGGAGGCGTGGTTCAGGGTGTCGGAGAAGACGGCGTCCTCTGGGCCGAGGAGCGCCTGGAGGGTTCCGACGTTGGCCTGGTAGCCGCTGTTGAAGAAGAGGGCCGCGGCTGTCCCCTTGAAGCGTGCAATCGCCGTCTCGAGCTGGCGGTGGGCGAGCTGGTTGCCAGCGATGAGGCGGGAGGCGCCAGCACCGGCGCCTTCCTCGGTGAGGACGGCGCGGGCGGCCTCGGCCAGCTCGGGGTGATCGGAAAGGCCGAGGTAGCTGTTGGAGGAGAAGTTGATCGCCTCGATACCGTCCACGCGGAGCAAGGCACGCTGAGGACCCACGATGCTGCGCATGCGACGGCGCAGGCCCTGGCTCTCCAGCTCGGCGAGCTCCTGGTCGATCCAATCGAGCGGGTTCACGCGGGGAATCTACTTGTGGCCAGCATCGCCGTCCACCTGGAAGCGCGTTTCACGTGGAACGGAGGATGGCGCGTACGGCTCCATCGAGGCTGTAGCTCCGCCGGGTGGCCCCAGGGGGCAGCGGGGACTGCTCGCTCCCCTCCATCGCGAGGATCACCCCGCTCGACGAGCGGAAGGGGCGAGCCGCATCGAACCACCCAGGCAGCGGGATGGCGGCGCGCGAGATGACCACGTCGAAGGCAGCGGGGCGATCGAAGTCCTCCAGCCGGCGGGCCTCGACGGTGACATTGGGTAGCGGCAGCTCGCGCTTGAGGGTCGACAGGAAGGCGGCCTTCTTGTGCAGTGACTCGAGCAGGGTGATGGCGATGCCAGGGCGAGCGATGGCGAGGATGGCACCCGGGAAGCCGCCGCCCGAACCGACATCGAGGAGGGTGCGGGCGTCACCTGGCAGGTCGGCGAGAGGAGCGAAGGAGTCGGCGAAGTGCCGCACCACGATCCCAGCAGGGTCGCGAACGGCGGTGAGGTTCATCTTGGCGTTCCACAGCAGGAGCAACTCGAGGTACTTCGTCAGCGGCGCGCGCCAGGTGGGATCCGGAGTAGCACCCACCTCCGCAAGGCCCTGCTCGAAGCGACGCCAGAGACCGGGCTCCATGGCCCAGGACCCTAGCAAGAACAACGGCCTGGGCCCATCTCCATGTTTGTAATGGAGACTACATTTCCTGGCCCCTCCATATACAAGGTGGGTTGGGCTACTCTGCCGCGCATGGCTTTCATCCAAGAGGCGCCGGGGCTCGGCAACCAGTTCGACGAGGACGCGCTGCTCGGTGAGTATCTCGGGCGAGCGCTGCCAGCGCCGGTGTTCGCGGCGACGCGCGACGAGCTGCGCCATCTCGGCGAGCTCGCGGGCGGCAAGCTGTACCGCATGCAGCAGGAGGATCGGCTGAACGAGCCGGTGCTCACGCAGTGGGACGCCTGGGGCAATCGCGTCGACGTCATCGAGGTGTCGCCGCTGTGGCGCGAGGCCGCGGTGCTGGCGGCGCAGCATGGCCTGGTCGCGACCGCTTACGAGAAGCAGCACGGCGAGTTCGCGCGCGTGGTGCAGTTCGCGCTGAACTACATCGTCGATGCCTCGCTCGACGTGTACTCGTGTCCGCTGGCGATGACCGATGGCGCGGCGCGCACGCTGCTGGACAGCGGGAATCGTGCGCTGATCGAGCACGCGGTGCCGCGGCTGACCTCGCGTGATCCGGCGCGCATGTGGACCTCGGGGCAGTGGATGACCGAGCGCACCGGCGGGTCGGACGTGGGCCTCAGCGAGACCGTCGCGCGCAAGGTCGAGGGCAGCGAGCAGTTCCGGCTGTTCGGGACCAAGTGGTTCACCTCGGCGACGACCTCGCAGATGGCGCTGACGCTGGGGCGGCCCGAGGGCAACGGGCCCGGCGGGCGCGGTCTGGCGCTGTTCTATCTCGAGGTGCGCGACGCCGACGGGCGCATGAACAGCCTCGCCATCAATCGCCTCAAGGACAAGCTGGGCACGCGCAAGGTGCCCACCGCGGAGCTGGAGCTGCAGGGCACGCTGGCGACGCCGGTGCTCGGGCTGGGCGACGGGGTCCGCAACATCACACCGATGCTGAACGTGACGCGGACCTGGAACGCCATCGGCGCCATCGCCGGAATGCGACGCGCGCTGGCGCTGTCGCGCGACTATGCGCGGCGGCGGGTGCAGTTCGGGCACAAGCTGTCGGAGCAGCCGCTGCACGTCGACACCCTGGCCGGCATGGCGGCGGAGGCCGAGGGCGCCTTCGTCATCACCTTCCGCGCGGTCGAGCTGATCGGGCGCAGCGAGGCCGGTGTGGCCACCGATCTGGAGCGCACGCTGCTGCGCATGCTGACGCCGATCGTGAAGCTGACCACGGGCAAGCAGGCCGTCGTGGTGGCGTCGGAGGCGCTGGAGGCGTTCGGCGGCGCGGGCTATGTCGAGGACACCGGGCTGCCGCGCATCCTGCGTGACGCGCAGGTGCTGCCGATCTGGGAGGGCACGACGAACGTGCTGTCGCTGGACACGCTGCGCGCCCTGGCGCGCGAGGGCAGCCTGGAGGCGTTCGAGCGCGAGGTCGAGCGGGCGCTGGCGACCGCCGCGGACGGCGACGGGCTGGGCGGCTGTGTGCAGACGGTGCGCACGGCGATGGCGCGCGCGCGGGAGTGGCTGTCGGAGGCCAGCGGCGAGACCATGACGGTGGAGGCGGGTGCGCGGCGCTTCGCGATGACGCTCGGGCGCTCGCTGGAGCTGGCCCTGCTGGCGGCGCACGCGGCGCAGACCCGGAGCCCGCGGGCGGCGGCGGCGGCGCGGCGGCTGGCGCGGCACGGGGTCGACCTGGTGGGGGCGTCCGTCGATCGTGGGGATGCGGCGCTGCTGGCGGACGGCTAGAGCTGGTGGCGGGGCCGGATGTGAACCGGCCTCGCGGATGTGTTACGGATCGGTCCGGAGGGTGACATGGCGCCGAGTCTCGCGATCGAAGTGAACGGCATGAAGTTCGAGAACCCGTTCGTGCTGGGCTCGGGCCCGCCGGGGACGAACGCGCGGGTGATTGCGAGGTCGTACGATCTCGGCTGGGGCGGCATGGTGTGCAAGACCATCAGCCTCGACGCCAGCAAGGTCATCAACACCAACCCGCGCTACGGCAAGCTGCGCTCGCGCGAGAAGGGCGAGGTGGTCGGCTTCGAGAACATCGAGCTCATCTCGGACCGGCCGTTCGACGCCTGGCTGGATGACCTGCGCCAGCTCAAGAAGAACTATCCCAGCAAGATCCTGATCGCGTCGATCATGGAGGAGTACCGCAAGGAGGCGTGGCAGGAGATCACGCGCCGTGTGCAGGAGACCGGGATCGACGGCTTCGAGCTCAACCTGTCGTGCCCGCACGGCCTGCCGGAGCGCAAGATGGGCATGGCGATGGGGGAGAACCCCGACATGGTCGAGGAGGTCACGGGCTGGGTGATGGAGGTCGCGAAGAAGCCGGTGTGGGCCAAGATGACGCCCAACGTCGGCAACCCGGCGACGCCAGCGCTGGCCGCCATCAAGGGCGGCGCCAATGGCATCTCCACCATCAACACCATCCTGTCGGTCATCGGCGTCGACCTCAAGACGCTGCGTCCGATGCCGACGGTCGAGGGCTACACCGTGCCGGGCGGCTACTCGGGCCAGGCGGTCAAGCCGATCGCGCTGCGCCACGTGATGGAGATCGCGCGCGCCAAGCCGGGGGTCGAGATCTCGGGCATCGGCGGCATCGAGACCGGCAGGGACGCCGCCGAGTTCATGCTGATGGGCGCGTCGACGGTGCAGATCTGCACCGGCGCGATGCTGCGCGGCTACGAGATCATCGATGAGCTGAAGGCCGACCTGACGGCGTTCATGGCCAGCCACAACTTCGAGAACCTGCGCCAGTTCATCGGCAAGAGCCTGGAGTACTTCTCGACCCACCACGACCTGGTCGACCGCCAGAAGGCCAACCGCGAGAAGACCGCGGCGGCGCGTGGCGCGGTGCGCGCGGGCAAGGACGCCGAGACCTGGCAGGGCCAGATCGCAAAGGAGACGGACGAGCTGGCTGCGAACTAGCCCCCTCGAAGCGAAGCTTCGAGGAGGCTATTCCGCTCCGTGACCGTCCGAGGCCGCTGCTATCCGGCGGCGGCCTTCTCGATCTGTCGGCGCAGCTCCACCTGGGCGTGCTTGCTCTGGTGGAAGCCGGCGCGCTTGAAGAAGTCGTCCCACAGCCCTTCGGGGCACCAGGGCGGGACCACGATGCGCTTGGCGCCCAGCTGCTTGACGGCGCCGGCCAGGACCACGGCGCCGAGGCCGCGACGGCGCGCCTCGGTGCGCACGATGAGGGCGCGCACCTTGAGGGTGTCGTCGGGCATCAGGCGCACGATGCAGTAGGCCGAGTGGTCATGCTCGAAGGCGCGGTAGGGTGGGGTCAGGTTGGCGATCGACTCCGGCGCGAACTGCCAGGGCAGATCCTTCTCGGCGTGCTTGGCGGCGGCCCAGGCGGCGTGGCGCAGCGGCAGCTCGACCACGGTGCGGGTGGGGTCCTTGGTCAGGACGTTGGGGGCGTCGCGCTCCCAGCCGACCAGGCGGCGCCAGGAGTGAAAGCCAGCGCTCTTGTACAGGCGCAGCGCGGGCGGGCTGGCGTCGTCGACCTCCAGCACCAGCTTGACGTCACCGTGGGCGCGACCACCGGCCAGCACGGCGTCGACCAGCGAGCGCCCGACGCCCTTGGTGCGGGCCTCGGGGATGACGCCCAGGCTGTCGATGCGGGCGAAGCCCCCGCGGCGGGCCACGAAGGCGAAGCCGACATCGCGCTTGTCCACGGTGGCGATCCACGACGCGCCGAGGTCGATGGCATCGACTGCCAGGCGACGCGCCAGCTCGGTGGGTTCGTTGGTGAGGGGGAAGGCATAGTCCGCCAGCGCCCGAGCCTGCAGCTCAGCCAGATGGGGAACCGACCGTTCGAGGGCGGGGGCTAGCTCGATCACCGCAACAAGGTATCCGCAACGCGGAGAAATCGCTACGCTGAAGCAAACCCACCGGATCTGCATCAGAACACCCAGATGGCCCCCCCAGCTCACCCACCCAGGTCGACCGTCAAGCCGGTCCAGGTCGGGTTCGCCCAGCGGCTGCTGGGCAGCTTCGCGCACACCCCACGCACGCTGCGCCTGGTGTGGAAGTCGTCGCCCGGGGGCACCGTCACGCTGGCGGTGCTGACCGTCATCTCGGCGCTGATCCCGCTGCAGATCGCCTATGTCGGCAAGCTCATCGTGGACGCCGTGGTGCACTCGGCGCGGGCCGACGCCGCGGCGCGCACGCTGCTGCAGGCCGAGGTCATCCGCTATGTCGTGCTCGAGCTCATCCTGGTGGTCGCGATGTCCGCGGTCGAGCGCGCGCTGGGGCTGACCCGGGCGCTGGTCGGCGCCCGCCTGGGCATCGACATCAATGTCCTCATCCTGGAGAAGGCGCTGCGCCTGGAGCTGCCGCACTTCGAGGACGCCGAGTTTTACGACAAGCTGACCCGGGCGCGGCGCGAGGCGTCGTCGCGCCCGCTGGCGCTGGTGCAGGAGACCTTCCAGCTGGTGCGCAACGGCCTGACGCTGGCCGGTTACATCGCGCTGCTGGTGGCCTTCAGCGGCTGGGCCGTGCTGGCGCTGCTGGTGGCGGCGGTGCCGGCGTTCGTGGCCGAGGCCAAGTTCTCGGGCGCGGCGTTCCGGCTGCGCAACTGGCGCTCGCCCGACGCGCGACGACTGAACTACCTCGAGTACGTCATCGCCAACGATGGTCACGTCAAGGAGGTCCAGCTGTTCGGCCTGGGGCCGATGCTCCTCGGGCGCTACAAGACGCTGTCGGAGACCTTCTACAACGAGGACAAGAAGCTCGCGGTCAAGCGCGCGGCCTGGGCCTACGTGCTGTCGCTGCTGGGCACCGCGGCGTTCTATGGCTGCTACGCGTACATCGCGGTCGCCGCGGCGCGCGGCAAGCTGTCGCTCGGCAACATGGCGCTGTACGTGGTGGCGTTCCGCCAGGGTCAGCAGGCCTTCCAGTCGATCCTGACCGCGGTCGGCGGCATGTACGAGGACAACCTCTACATGTCGAACCTGTTCGAGTACCTGGCCATCCCGACCGGGCAGCGCGCCCCGCACGCGCCCTACGTGGTCAAGGAGGAGCAGGGCATCCGCTTCGCCGGCGTCGGCTTCAAGTATCCCAAGTCGGACAAGTGGGCGCTGCGCGGCATCGACCTCTTCATCCCCAAGGGGCAGAGCCTGGCGCTGGTCGGCGAGAACGGCGCCGGCAAGACGACGTTCATCAAGCTGCTGACCCGCCTGTACGAACCCACCGAGGGTGCGATCTACCTGGACGGGCGCGACCTGCGCGACTGGGAGACCGCCGACCTGCGCCGTCGCATCGGCGTCATCTTCCAGGACTTCAACCAGTACCAGCTGTCGACCCGCGAGAACGTCGGGGTCGGCTCGGTCGAGCACCTCGACGTCGACGTCCGCGTCGAGCGCGCGGTCGAGGCCGGCGGCGCGCGCGAGCTGGTCAGCGGCCTGCCCAAGGGGCTCGATACCCAGCTCGGCGGCTGGTTCAAGGAGGGCCTCGAGCTGTCAGGCGGTCAGTGGCAGAAGATCGCCCTGGCGCGCGCCTTCATGCGCGAGGAGGCCGACATCCTGGTCCTCGACGAGCCGACCTCGGCGCTGGACGCCGAGGCCGAGCACCAGGTCTTCGAGCGCTTCCGCACCCTGGCCAAGGGCCGCACCGCCATCCTCATCTCGCACCGCTTCCCGACTGTCCGCATGGCAGACAAGATCGTCGTCGTCGAGGACGGCCATGTCCTGGAGCAGGGCACCCACGACGAGCTGGTCGCCAAGGGCGCCCGCTACGCGCACCTGTTCCAGCTGCAGGCCCAGGGCTACCGCTGAGGCGGCGACCCGCGCTCCTCAGTCGTGGGTGAGCTTCTTGTACTTGATGCGGTGGGGCTGGTCGGCCTCGGCACCGAGACGCTTCTTGCGGTCGGCCTCGTACGACTTGTAGTCGCCCTCGAACCAGACCACCTTGGAGTCGCCCTCGAAGGCCAGGATGTGGGTGGCGATGCGGTCGAGGAACCAGCGGTCGTGGCTGATGACGACGACGCAGCCGGCGAAGCTGACCAGGGCGTCCTCCAGCGCGCGCAGGGTGTCGACGTCGAGGTCGTTGGTGGGCTCGTCGAGCAGCAGCAGGTTGCCGCCCGACTTGAGCAGCTTGGCCAGGTGGACGCGGTTGCGCTCACCGCCTGACAGGTCCTTGACCCGCTTCTGCTGGTCAGTGCCCTTGAAGTTGAAGCTCGACACGTAGGCGCGCGCGGGGACCTTGCGCTTGCCGAGCTCCAGGATCTCGGCGCCGCCGGAGATCTCCTCGTACAGCGTCTTGCTCCCGTCGAGCGAGTCGCGCGACTGGTCGACGTACGCGATCTTCACCGTCGAGCCGACCTTGAAGCTGCCGCCGTCGACCTTCTCCATGCCGGTGATCATGCGGAACAGCGTGGTCTTGCCGGCGCCGTTGGGGCCGATGACGCCGACGATGCCGCCGGGCGGCAGGCGGAACGACAGGTTCTCGAACAGCAGCCGGTCGCCGAAGCCCTTCTTCATCTTGTCGGCGACGATGACCTCGTCACCCAGGCGCGGCCCGGCCGGGATGTGGATCTCGTTCTCGGCGTCGCGCTTCTCGGCCTCGTTCTGCTCCTGCAGCAGGGCCTCGTAGGCGGACACGCGGGCCTTGCTCTTGGCCTGGCGTGCGCGCGGCGACATGCGCACCCACTCGAGCTCGCGGGCCAGGGTGCGCTGGCGGGCCGACTCCTGCTTCTCCTCGTCATGCAGGCGCTTCTGCTTCTGATCCAGCCAGGACGAGTAGTTGCCCTGCCAGGGGATGCCGGCGCCGCGGTCGAGCTCCAGGATCCAGCCGGCGACGTTGTCGAGGAAGTAGCGATCGTGGGTGACCGCGACGACCGTCCCCGGATAGTCGTGCAGGAAGCGCTCCAGCCAGGCCACCGACTCGGCGTCGAGGTGGTTGGTGGGCTCGTCGAGCAGCAAGAGGTCGGGGCGCTCCAGCAGGACGCGGCACAGCGCGACGCGGCGGCGCTCGCCACCCGACAGCTTGGTCACGTCGGCGTCGCCGGGCGGCAGGCGCAGCGCGTCCATCGCGATGTCCAGGGTGCGGTCGAGGTCCCAGGCGTTGGCGGCCTCGATGGCGTCCTGCAGCTTGGCCTGCTCGGCCAGCACCTTCTCCATCTCGGCGTCGCTGAGCGACTCGCCGAGCTTCATGTTGACCTCGTCGAAGCGGGTCAGCAGCGCGCGCGTGCTGGCGACCGCGAGCTCGACGTTGCCCTTGACGTCCTTGCTCGGGTCGAGCTGCGGCTCCTGCGACAGGAAGCCGATGCGCGTGCCGTCGGCGGGCGCCGCCTCACCCAGGAACTCCTTGTCGACGCCGGCCATGATGCGCAGCAGCGACGACTTGCCGGAGCCGTTCGAGCCCAGCACGCCGATCTTGGCGCCGGGGTAGAACGACAGCCAGATCCCCTTCAGCACCTCTTTCGAGGGCGGGTGGATCTTCCTCAGGTCCTTCATGGTGAAGATGTACTGGTGCGCCATGAGATCCTCTTGAAGTCTGGGTGTTGCGGGGGGTGGGGGCGAACGAAGCTAGGCTTTGCGGCTGTCGCTACTGGGCGGCGCGGACGGAGCCGGCGCGGCCTGCGGACGCGCCGGTGCGGCGACGGCCGGCGCAGCCGCGGCAGGCGCCGGGGCGGAGGCGGGGGCGGCACCCGCGGGCGCCGGGGCGCCGGGGGTCACGACCGGGCGCGGGGCGGCCGGCTTCTGCTGCTGCTGGTTGGCCCGCGGGGCGACCACCATGACCATGCGACGACCGTCCATCAGCGGCACCTGCTCGACCTGGGCCAGGTCGGCGACGTCCTTGCTGACTGACTCCAGCATCGAGCGACCGGTCTGCGGGTGCACGATCTCGCGACCGCGGAACTGCACCACCATGCGGACCTTGTTGCCCTCCGACAGGAAGCGGCGGATGTGCGCCAGCTTGAAGTCGTAGTCGTGGGTGTCCGTCTTGGGGCGGAACTTGATCTCTTTGATCTCGATGACCGTCTGCTTGCGCTTGGCCTGCCGCGTCTTCTTGGCCTCTTCGAACTTGAACTTCCCGTAGTCCATGATGCGACACACGGGGGGCACGGCGCGCGGCGAGATCTCGACCAGGTCCATGCCCGCTGCCTCGGCCTGTTTCAGGGCCTCGGGTGTGGGCAGGATCCCCAGCTGGGCGCCATCGTCTCCGATGACGCGCACTTCGGGAACGCGGATACGACGGTTGATGCGATACAGCTCGGTTTGGGGCGGCGCTACGCCCATGCCTGGTCTACGGATGACGGTTCTCCATAAAAGTGTGTGGAACCGGCGCAATGTAGATCCAAGCCCTTCCAAACGCATCCCCTTTTTTGTATGAGGTGACCCCCCACGCAGGGCCCCCCAAACCCTGCTAGCATGTGCGACCTGTCATGGCTCAAGACCTGCTGACCCTCACGAATTCGCTGCCCTTTGCCGAGGATCTTTACGCCGCGTTCCTGGCCAACCCGTCGTCCGTCGACCCCACCTGGCGAGCCCTGTTCGAGCAGGTCACGGCCGCCCCGGCGACCCCGGTCGCCGGCCACGCCGAGGCCCCGACCGACGCCCCCACGGTCAGCGCGGCGGCCGCCATGCGCATGGCGCGGGTGTTCCAGATCGTCGCGGCCTATCGGACCCGCGGCAACCTGGAGGCGTACCTCGATCCGCTGTCGGGCGATCCGCCCCCTACGCACACCGACCTCGACCCCGCCACCTTCGGCTTCAGCCCGGCCGACCTCGACGTCGAGGTCTCCAACGGCGGCATGTACGGCCTGGAGCGCGCCAGCCTGCGCGAGATCCTGCGCCGCCTGCGCGCGACCTACACGCGCTCGATCGGCGTCGAGTACATGCACATCACCTGGCCCGAGAAGCGGCGCTGGCTGCAGGAGCGCATGGAGAGTTCGCTCAACGAGACGCCGCTGGATCGCGCCTCGCAGCTGTGGATCCTCGATCGGCTGATCGCGGCCGAGGTGTTCGAGAAGTTCATCCACATGAAGTATGTCGGCACCAAGCGCTTCGGCCTGGATGGCGCCGAGACCGCCATCCCGCTGCTCGATCTGGTGCTGGAGCGCGCCGGCGACCACGGCATCGACGAGGCCGTCATCGGCATGGCGCACCGCGGCCGGCTCAATGTCCTGGCCAACATCATGGACAAGCAGCCCAACCAGATCTTCGCCGAGTTCGAGGACTGGGACCCCGAGAGCGTGCTCGGCGGCGGTGACGTCAAGTACCACCTGGGCTTCTCCAGCGACCACACCACGCGCGGCGGCAAGACCCTGCACCTGTCGCTGTCCTTCAACCCCAGCCACCTCGAGGCGGTCGACCCGGTGGTGGTGGGCCGCGTGCGCGCCAAGCAGCGGCGCAAGCGCGACACCAAGCACGAGAAGGTGCTGGGTGTGCTGCTGCACGGCGACGCCGCCTTCGCGGGGCAGGGGCTGGTGGCCGAGGTGCTGAACCTCAGCGATCTGACCGGCTTCCGCACCGGCGGCACCGTGCACGTCATCATCAATAACCAGATCGGCTTCACCACCTCGCCGACCTCGGCGCGCTCGACGCCGTACTGCACCGACGTCGCCAAGATGGTCCAGGTGCCCATCTTCCACGTCAACGGCGAGGACCCCGAGGCGGTCGCGCACGTGGTCGCGCTGGCGATGGACTATCGCAAGCAGTTCCGCACCGACGTCGTCATCGACATGTACTGCTTCAGGCGCTGGGGCCACAACGAGGCCGACGAGCCCAGCTTCACGCAGCCACTGATGTACAAGAAGATCAACGCGCACCCCTCGGCGACCGAGGTCTATGCGCGTCGCCTGATCGAGCGCGGCGTGCTGACCCAGGAGGAGTTCGAGCGGCGCATCGCGGCGCAGCACAAGGAGCTCGAGGAGGAGCACGAGCGCGCGCGCCAGAGCCAGAAGCGCCCGCAGATCGAGTCGATGCAGGGCAGCTGGGTCGGCTACACCGGTGGCGCGGATCTCGACACGCCCGACCTCGACACCGGCGTGCAGCGCGAGCGCCTGCAGGCCATCAGCGCGCATCTATCGAAGGTGCCCGCCGACTTCCACCCGCACCCCAAGATCCAGCGCCTGCTGCAGCAGCGCGCCGAGATGGGCCAGGGCAAGCGCCCCATCGACTGGGCCATGGCCGAGGCGCTGGCCTTCGGGTCGCTGCTGTGGGGCGGCACCCTGGTGCGCATGAGCGGCCAGGACTGCCGGCGCGGCACCTTCAGCCAGCGCCACGCGGTGCTGATCGATTGCGAAAATGGCGCCGAATATTCGGCACTGGCCACGCTGCACGACAAGCAGGGCGAGTTTCGGCCCTACGACAGCACGCTGTCGGAGGCCGGCGTCCTCGGCTTCGAGTTCGGCTACAGCCTCGACTATCCCGATGGCCTGGTGCTGTGGGAGGCGCAGTTCGGCGACTTCGTCAACGGCGCGCAGGTCATCATCGACCAGTTCCTGGCCTCGTCGGAGGACAAGTGGGGCCGGCTGTCGGGGTTGACCATGCTGCTGCCGCACGGCTTCGAGGGCCAGGGGCCGGAGCACTCCAGCGCGCGGCTCGAGCGCTTCCTGCAGCTGTGCGCCGAGGACAACATCCAGGTCGCGTACCCGACCACGCCGGCGCAGTACTACCACCTGCTGCGGCGCCAGGTGCTGCGTCGCTTCAGGAAGCCGCTGGTGGTGATGACGCCCAAGAGCCTGCTGCGCCTGCCGGCGTGCACCTCGCAGCTCGGCGACCTGGAGGCCGGGCGCTTCCAGCGCGTCATCGACGATGCCTCGGCCGACGTGGCCAAGGTCGACCGCGTGCTGCTGTGCAGCGGCAAGCTGTACTTCGAGCTGGTCGAGGAGCGCGCGCGCCTCAAGGACGACAAGGTGGCCATCCTGCGCCTGGAGCAGCTGTACCCGCTGCGCGAGGCGGAGCTGACCCAGGTGCTGGCGCGCTACCAGGCCAGGCAGTTTGTTTGGGTGCAAGAGGAGCCGGAGAACATGGGCGCGCGGCAATACCTGTCGACGCGTCTGCCCGCGCTGGTGGGCGAGCGCCCGCTGTCCTGGGTGCACCGGCCCATGAGCGGCAGCCCGGCGACGGGGTCGCACAAGGCACATGTGATCGAGCAGCGGCGCATCCTGGACGCCGCCTTCAAAAGGTAAGAGGCTGAAACCGAGATGGCGATTGAGCTGAAGGTGCCGGTCCTGGGTGAGTCGATCACCGAGGCCACGATTGCGAAGTGGTTGAAGGGCGTGGGCGACGTCGTGCGTGTCGATGACCCGGTGGTGGAGCTGGAGACCGACAAGGTGACGGTGACGTTGCCGGCGCCGGCCGCGGGGTGGCTGAGCGCGCAGCTGGCGCCGGTGGGCGCGACGGTGAAGGTGGGCGCGGTGATCGGGGAGCTGCGCGAGGGTGGCGTCGCGGTGGCCGGGGGTGCGGCGGGTGCGGCGGCTGGGGCCGCGGCAGCCAAGAGCAATGGCAATGGGGGCGGCACCCAGCGGATGGCGACTCAGCCTCCGGTGGTGACGACGGGGACGGTGGTGACGCCGACGCCGGTGGTGACGCCGCCGGCGATGGTGGCCGCGCCCGCGGTGGCCGGGGCAGGGACCGGGGCGGTGGCGGGAGCGGCGGCGGCGACCACGACGCGGCTGACGCCGGCGCAGCGGCAGGCGCTGCGTGAGGCGGATGGCGCATCGGTGGTGACGTCGGTGGTGGTGCCGGTGACGGGCGGACCGGCGGTGGTGTCGGTGCCGGCGGCGGCCGCGGCGGCGACGGCGACGGCGACGGCGCCCGCGCCCGCGCCCGCGTCGGGCGTCAACGGTGAGCGCGACCAGGTCGTGGCCATGACGCCGCTCCGGCGGCGCATCGCGGAGCGGCTGGTCGAGGCGCAGAAGACCGCGGCCATCCTGACCACCTTCAACGAGGTGGACATGAGCCTGGTGATGGAGCTGCGCGCCAAGCACCAGGACGACTTCGTCAAGAAGCACGGCATCAAGCTCGGCTTCATGTCGTTCTTCGTGAAGGCGTGCGTCGAGGCGCTCAAGGACTGGCCCACGGTCAACGCCGAGATCCGCGGCACCGACGTGGTCTACAAGAAGCACTACGACATCGGCATCGCGGTCGGCTCCGGCAAGGGGCTGGTGGTTCCGGTGCTGCGCGACGCCGATCGCCTGGGTTTCGGCGAGCTCGAGAAGGCCATCGGCGACTTCGGCGTGCGCGCGCGAGAGAACAAGCTGACGCTGCCCGAGCTGTCGGGCGGCACCTTCACCATCTCGAACGGCGGGATCTACGGCTCGATGCTGTCGACACCGCTGCTCAACATGCCGCAGAGCGGCATCCTCGGCATGCACAACATCGTCAAGCGCGCGGTGGTCGTGAACGACCAGATCGTGATCCGCCCGATGATGTTCCTGGCGCTGTCGTACGACCACCGGCTGGTCGACGGACGCGAGGCGGTGTCGTTCCTGGTCGGGGTCAAGAACAGGATCGAGCAGCCGGAGCGGCTGATGTTCGGGCTGTAGAGAAGCGTGGAGAGAAGCGCGGAGAGAAGCGCGGAGAGAAGCGTGGAGAGAAGCGTGGAGACCGGCGCGGCGACGGCGGCGCGCCGGGGTGCTTCAGGGCGCCAGCGTTACTTGAGGGCCTTGGCGGCCTCGAGCGCGGCGTCGTAGTTCGGCTCCGTCGTCACCTCGGACACGTACTCGACGTAGCGCACGGTGTCCGACGCGTCGATGGCGAAGACCGCGCGCACCAGCAGCTGACGCGACGGCTCCAGCACGCCGAAGGCCTTGCCGAACGAGCGGTCCTTGTAGTCGGACGCCAGCTTGAGCTTGTCGATGCCCGCGCCACCGCACCAGCGCTTCTGCGCGAACGGCAGGTCGCAGGTCGCGAACACCAGGTCGACCCCCGGGATCGCGGTGGCCTCCTGGTTGAAGCGCCGCGCCTCGGCGTCGCACACTGGCGTGTCGATCGACGGCGAGGTCATGATGACGCGCTTCTTGCCGGCCAGATCCGAGCCCTTGATGGCGCTCATGTCGGTCGCGGTCAGAGCAAAATCAGTCGGGGCCTTGTCGCCCACCTTGAGCTCGGGGCCGGTCGTGGTGACCTCGGCGCCTCTCCACTTCACCTTCGGCATCTTCTAGCCTCCATCTACGGTCTTGGGAAAGCCGGGCTCGGGCGGCAGATTGAGCACCGACTCGGGGAACAGACGCGCCAGCCAGCCAACGATGTCGCGCACCGCGACCACGCCGACCGGCGCACCCTCTGAATCGACCAGCGGTATGTGGCGGTAGCCTTCCACACTCATGGTGCGCAGCGCAAAGGCGATCGACGCACTCGAAGGCAAGGTGTCGGGATCAGGCGTCATCACCGTCTCGACCGCGGTCTTGCGCAGGTCCATGCCGCCCAGGGCGACCTTGCGCAGCACGTCGCGCTCCGTGAAGATGCCGACCAGCTTGCGCAGGCGCACCACCAGGGCGCAGCCGACGTGGGCGTCGTTCATGGCCTGGATGACGTCGGCGATCGACGCCGTCGCGGGGACCGTCACCGTCTTGCGACGGCGCACCTTGCTGAGAGGCTCCTCGAAGATGGCGTGCTTGAGCACGTCCTCGCCATAGGTCTCCTCGAACTCGCTGGGCGGCGTCCCCTCCAGTACAACGAATTCCTTCATCTCCACCCTCCTGACCAGTAGGCTCTCCGCGCCCTCATCTTGGCCTCGTAACCGGTCGGGATCAACCCGTAAGGCGCGTTGACCGGTTCGTTGACGGTGGGTCGCCGGCGCGCTAGATTCCCTCACAATTTTCATAGTCCGAGGACAGATGGAAGCCCAGCAGCCCGAGACTCCCCGCCCGATCCCCCGCCCCATCGAAGAAGTCGAGAGCGTCGTCATCCGCTTCTGCGGCGACTCCGGCGACGGCATGCAGCTCACCGGCACCGAGTTCACCAAGGCCGCCGCGCTGGCACGCAACGATCTGTCGACCATGCCCGACTTTCCAGCCGAGATCCGCGCGCCTGCGGGCACGCTGGCCGGCGTCTCCGGGTTTCAGCTGCACTTCTCGTCGCAGGAGGTCTTCACTCCCGGCGATCAGCCCGACGTCCTGGTGGCCATGAACCCGGCCGCGCTGCGCACCAACCTGATGGATCTGCGCCAGGGCGGCATCCTGTTCATCAACACCGGCGCGTTCTCCGCGAAGAACCTCGAGATGGCCGGGTACAAGACCAACCCGGTCGAGGACGGTTCACTCGACAAGTACCGGACCTACAAGATCGACATCAACAAGCTGGTGCACCTGGCGCTGGCCGACACCGGCATGTCGACCAAGGACATCGGGCGCTGCAAGAACTACTGGGCCCTGGGCCTGATGTTCTGGATGTACAACCGGCCGGTCGAGAAGGAAGAGGAGTCGATCCGCGAGAAGTTCGCCAAGCGGCCCGACCTCGCCGCCGCCAACATCAAGGCCTTCCGCAGCGGCTTCAACTACGGCGAGACCGCCGAGATCTTCAACGGTTCGTTCGCGGTGCGCGCCGCCGCCGTCGAGCCCGGCCTGTACCGCAACATCACCGGCAACTCGGCCACCGCCATCGGCCTGGTGGTCGCGTCGCGCCTGGCCGAGGTGCCGCTGTTCCTGGGCGGCTACCCGATCACGCCGGCGTCGGACATCCTGCACGAGCTGTCGACCTACCGGCACCTCGGCGTCACCACGTTCCAGGCCGAGGACGAGATCGCCGGCATCGGCTCGGCGCTGGGCGCGGCCTACGGCGGCGCCATCGGCGTGACCTCGTCGTCGGGCCCGGGGATCGCCCTCAAGGGCGAGGCCATGGGGCTGGCGCTGGCGATGGAGCTGCCGCTCATCATCATCAACGTGCAGCGCGGTGGTCCCTCGACCGGGCTGCCGACCAAGACCGAGCAGTCGGACCTGCTGCAGGCGCTGTATGGCCGCAACGGCGAGGCGCCCATCCCGGTGCTGGCGGCGATGACCCCGGCGGACTGCTTCTACGCCGCCATCGAGGCGGTCAAGGTCGCCATCAAGTACATGACCCCGGTGCTGCTCTTGACCGACGGCTACCTGGCCAACTCGGCCGAGCCCTGGCTGCTGCCCAGGTTCGACAGCCTGCCCAAGTTCAAGACCCACTTCCGCACCGATCCCGAGGGCTACCAGGTCTACGGGCGCGACCCGGCGACGCTGGCGCGCGCCTGGGTCAAGCCGGGCACCCCGGGCCTCGAACACCGCATCGGCGGCATCGAGAAGCACGAGCTGACCGGCAACATCTCCTACGATCCCGCCAACCACCACAAGATGACCAAGACCCGCGCCGCCAAGGTGGCGGGGGTGGCGCAGGACGCCGGCGAGCTGCTGATCACCGGCGAGACGCAGGGGGATCTGCTGGTGGTCGGCTGGGGCTCGACCTACGGAGCCATCACCCAGGCGACCATGGCGATGCAGGGCCAGGGGCGCAAGGTCAGCTCGGTGCACCTGCGCTGGCTGAACCCGCTGCACCCCAAGCTGGGTGAGCTGATCAAGGGCTTCAAGGGTGTGCTGGTGCCCGGGATGTACAACGGCCAGCTGGTGCGCGTGCTGCGCGCCGAGTATCTGGTGGACGCGGAAGGCCTCAACAAGATCGAGGGCAAGCCGTTCAAGGTGAGCGAGCTGTGCGCGGCGATCGATGCCTCGATCAAGCGGGTGAACTGACCATGGCGATGAATGACGGCAACGGGCTCCCGGTGGTGACCCCGGCCCTGACGCGCAATGACTTCGTTTCCGACCATGACGTGCGCTGGTGCCCGGGCTGTGGCGACTCCGCCATCCTGGCCCAGGTCCAGAAGGTGATGCCGGAGCTGGGCGTCCCGCGCGAGAAGATCGTGTTCCTGTCGGGCATCGGCTGCTCCAGCCGCTTCCCGTACTACATGAACACCTACGGGTTCCACGGCATCCACGGCCGTGCGCCCGCGATCGCGACCGGCCTCAAGGTCGCGCGCCCCGATCTGATGGTGTGGGTCGTGACCGGTGACGGCGACGGCCTGTCGATCGGCGGCAACCACCTGATCCACGCCCTGCGCCGCAACATCGGGCTGAAGATCATGATGTTCAACAACCGGATCTATGGCCTGACCAAGGGCCAGTACTCGCCCACGTCGGAGCTCGGCAAGAAGACCAAGTCGACGCCGCTGGGCTCGCTGGACCGGCCGTTCTCGCCCATCTCGGTGGCCCTGGGCGCCGAGGCGACCTTCGTGGCGCGCTCGGTCGACACCAGCGTCACCCACCTGCAGCAGCTGGTGCGGCGCGCGGCCGAGCACCAGGGCACCGCGTTCCTGGAGATCTACCAGAACTGCAACGTCTTCAATGACGAGGCCTTCGTGCACCTGACCGAGAAGACGGTCAAGGCCGACCGCCAGCTGATGCTGGAGCACGGCAAGCCGCTGCTGTTCGGGGCCAACAACTCCAAGGGCATCCGCATGGGCGCCAACTTCACGCCCCAGGTGGTGGAGGTCGGTGACGGCCCCGGCAAGGTGCCGCTGTCGGAGATCACGGTGCACGACGAGACGGTGGAGAACCCGGCCTACGCGTTCATGCTGTCGCGCCTCGACTACCCGGACTTCCCGGTGCCGATGGGCGTGTACCGCTCGGTCAAGCGCCCGGCGTACGAGGCGCTGATCAGTGAGCAGGGCGCGGCGGCGCAGGCCAAGCGTCCGCCGCAGGCGGACGAAATGGACAAGCTGCTGCGCAGCGGCGACACCTGGACCATCGCCAAGCCCGGCCAGGGCTGATCCAGATTGGTCTAGATTCATCGCTCGTTCCCCGCTTCTTCTGCTTTACAATCTGACAAGAACATCGGGATTGACGACGTTCCTGGGGGGCGCCGAGACTCCATGATCCACGAAGAGCTCAAGCTGCGCCCGGCGAATGGTTCGATCGACCACGACGCGATCTCGGCCTGGCTCGCGACGAAGGACTACGCGTTTCTCGATCCGGTCGAGCGCAAGATCTGGCACCTCAGCGCGAGCAAGCAGGAGATGGAGGACAGCCAGCGCGAGCGCATCGCGAACCCCAAGCGCATGCCGAATGGCGCGTTCGTGCTGCCGCTTCCGGACCACGTCAGCGTGAACGCGTACTGGGCGGGGAACGCGGAGGGGCGAGCCCTCGAATTCATCCGGTGGCTCACCAGCTCGGGCGAGTGGACGGTTCAGCGCGACCAGGCGCCATTCGAGCCGCTCGGCGATCCGGCGCGCTTGTTCCCCGTCGGCATGGGCGAGCGGGACTACCTGTTCACGGAGCTCACCGAGGGTGAGCGGCACACCTGGGAAGCCGCGGGTCGCAGGTTCATCGTTCACTCCAGCCGGCAGTGGGCGCTCGAGGACTCCGACGGAGTGTGGCGTGGCGAGTTCTCTCCCTGGGGGATGGACGAATGGGACACGGCGGTGGCGCTCGCCAAGCCGGAGGGCGAACTCGTCGACTTCGTGGATCCCGACTCCGCGACCGGAGACTTCACGATCGAGGACGCAGACGGACTCGAGCGGGCGTATTTCGACGCCGCAAGCATTCCCGCGTCCTTGAAGCCGCTGGCTTCGCTCGTCGAGCGCTGGGGCAACGTGCTCGCAGGGTGGAACGAGTCGTCCATCGACGCCGATCTTCTGCGCGTCCGGCGCGAATGAGCAGCCTCGCTGCGGGCTATTGCTCGATGCAGAGCACGCCGAACTGATCGACCGCGTCGCAGCCGAAGTTGAAGCCCGAGAACCACCAGCCGTCCGAGCGGTTGACGTAGCCGGTGCGATAGCCGCTGCCCGGGTTGGCCGTGGTGTAGTCGTCGCAGGTCAGCGTCGCGGTGCTGGTCTGGGTGGGCACGCCGCCGCCGGTGAGGATGAAGGGGGCGGGGCTGAGGAAGCTGCCGTCGCCCCCCTGCCACAGGCCGGTCTGCAGCGGGCGATAGTTGGCCAGGTCGCTGCCAGTCCCCACGATCTGGCGGGCGGGCGTGACATAGGTGGTCGACAGGTTGACCACCGAGGCCGCCGTGGTGGTCGTGGTGTTGACCATGGCCTTGAAGCTGCCGCTACCGGCCGGCTTCTCGGCGTTGCAGCGCGCGTCGAGCGCGGCCACGCCGCCGCTGGGCGTCAGCGTGGTGGTCACGAAGGCCAGCTTGCCCGCCGCCGTGGGCGGCGTCGGGCCGGCGCCGCTGAAGCTCTTCATCATGCAGTAGACCGGGTAGGGCTGGGTGCAGCCGATGCCGCCGTTGATGTGCCAGCGCGAGTTCGGCATGCTGCCGTAGCCTTGGTTGCCGCCGCCGGTCCAGTTCTCGCAATGACCGTTCGGCGTTCCGTCGCTGTCCATCCCGGTGCGGACGAAGCTGTCGTTGGGGACGCGGGCGCCGGTCTCGTCGTAGATCAGCGAGTTGTACTGGCGGCGATCGGTGAGGCTCAGCGTGCTGGCGAGGTCGTTGGTGAACACGCGGCCATCCATGCGGACGAAGTTGCGCGCCGCGCCCAGTCGGGTCAGGGCGCGCGAGTTGTCGTCGCTGATCCAGGCGATGTAGGCGTTGCCGGCGGCGTTGTTGATGCCGGCGGCGGTTGCCGCGGTGTTGCAGTGCGCGTCGTAAGGTGCGGTGCCGCCGAGGTTGGCGGGCGTGGCCGCCGAGCTGACGAAGGCCAGGTTGGTGGTCAGCGCGGTGAAGGTCGCGGTAATGGTGCGCGACGCGTTCATCGAAATGGTGCAGTCACGGGCGGGGCCCACACACGCGCTGGACCCGGTGAAGCCGCTGAAGAAGAAGCCGGAGCCGTGGCTGGTGCGGCCCTGCATGGTGACGTCGCCGCCCGGGTACAGCGCGCAGTTGGTGCCGCAGCTGGTGCCGGCTGGCGTGACCGTGACGGTGCCGGTGCCGACGGTGGTCCAGGTCAGGCGGGCGACGCCGGTGGCGTCGGCCGGGATGCTGGCCTGGCCAACGCTGGTGGCGCCGTTCTGGACCAGGTAGGTCGCGCTGCGGGCGCCGACCCCGAGCGGGCGCACGGTGACGTCGAGGTCGCAGGTGGCGCCGGGCATCAAGGCGCCGGTGCAGCCGGTGAAGGCGAACTCGGTGGGCTGCGAGCTCGAGATCTGGAGGGGGTCGGAGGGCAGGTCCCCGGTGTTGCTGATGACGATGCGCTGTGCCGCGCTGGTGACCGCGACCTCGGCGTTGCCGAACGAGACCATGGCGAGGCTGGGGGTCAGGGTGGCGGGACGCTGGCCGAAGCCAGTCAGGGTGAGCGGGCTGGGGGCGCCACCGGGGCTGGCGGTGACACGCAGCGTGCCGGTCTGGGCGCCAGCTGTGGTGGGGCGGAAGCGCACGCGCACCAGGCAGGTGCCGCCGCCGACCAGGGTGGTGGTGCAGTCGGCGGTCTCACCGCTGCCGAGGATGCTGAAGGGGCCGCTGACGGTCGAGGTCAGGCCGGCGGCCGCGATGTCGCCGGTGTTGCTGACCCGGAAGGCCAGGTCGAGCCAGCTGCCGAGCC
This sequence comes from Deltaproteobacteria bacterium, assembly GCA_020853705.1. Lineage (GTDB taxonomy): Bacteria > Myxococcota_A > Polyangia > Haliangiales > JADYYK01 > JADYYK01. Next base: position 3,388 of record JADYYK010000157.1, on the reverse strand, counting down.
TCACGTTGCCGAAGTCGGTGCCCTCGGGCGAGGTCAGGGTCAGGTTGGCGGGCGCCAGCGCGAGGCCGGCCAGGGCCGCGGCGGCGGTGCCGCCGGTGGTCGCGCTGACGTTGAGGCTGGCGCTGCGCTGGCCGTTGCTGGAAGTGGGGTGAAAGCGCACGCGGATGACGCAGCTGTCGGCGGGCATCAGCGCGGCGGTGCAGCCGTTGGAGGTCTGCTCGAAGTCGGTGGCGTGGACGCCGCCGAGGCTGACGGTGGGCGCGGTGGTGGCGACCTCGCCAATGTTGCTCAGCGTGAAGTCCTGGGTCGCGCTGGTCTGGTCGAGCAGCGTGCTGGCGAAGGTGTGCGGACTGGGCAGCAGGCGGAAGCGCGCCGGGCTGAGGCCGCGGCCGCTGAGCGCCGCGGTCGCGACGCCGCCGGTGCTGGCGGAGGCCTCCAGGCCGGCGGTCTTGCTACCCGCGGTGGGCGGCAGGAACTGCACCGTGACGGTGCAGAAGGCGGCGGCGGGCAGGCTGACGCCGGTGCAGGTGTCGGCGCTGAGCGACATCTCGCTGGCGGCCGAGCCGGTGAAGCGCAGGGACAGCGCGGTGGTCGGCGACTGCCCGGTGTTGGTGATGGTGAAGACCCGCGTGGGCGCCGCGGTGCCCTGCAGGATCGAGCCGAAATCATGCGTGGCCGGGTCGATGTCGAGGGCGCCTGGGGTCTGGCCGTTGCCCATCAGCGGGGCGTTCGCGGTGCCGCCCGCGGTCGCGGTCGCGGTCAGCGTGGCCATGCGCAGGCCGGCGACGCCGGGGCTGAAGCGAACCACGACCTGGCAGTTGCCGCCGGGCGACAGCGCCGCGGTGCAGCCGCTGGTGACGATGGTGAAGTCAGCCGCATGGCTGCCGCCGATGCTGATGGCCGGCGCGGCCGAGGCGACGCCGCCGGCGTTGGACAGCGTCAGGGTGGCGCTGGAGAGGGAGCCCACGGTGACGCCGCCGAAGTCCTGGCCGGCGGGCGACCACACGAAATTGGCGGCGGCCAGGCCGGTGCCCGACAGCGCGGCGGTGGTGGCGCCGCCCGGGGTGGCGCGGACCTCGAGCTGGGCGGCGCGCGGGCCGGGGGCGCTGGGCGTCATGCGCAGGTTGACGTCGCAGCCGGCGTTGGCGGCCAGCGCGGCGCTGCAGGTGTGGTTGACGATCTCGAAGTCGCTCGCCTGCAGGCCGGTCAGGGTGAAGGCGGGGACGCCGGTGGGCGACTGGCCGGTGTTGCTGACGCGCAGGGTGATGGTGGCGCTGGGCGTGCCTTGCAGCACCGAGCCGAGGTCGCGGGTGGCCTGGTCGAAGCGCAGCGAGCCGGCGCTCAGGCCATCCCCCGAGAGCGCGACCAGCGCGGTGCCGCCCGGGGTGGCGCGCACACGCAGCGAGGCCTGGCGCCCGCCCGCCATGCTGGGCTGGAAGCGCACCGTGATCTGGCAGCTCGAGGTGGCGGCCAGGGGCTGGGCGCTGCAGCCGTCGCTGGGCAGCGGGAACTCGGCGGCGTCGGTGCCGGTGACGTCGACCATGAGGGCGCCGGTGGCGCTGCCGCCGCGGTTCAGGATGGTGACGGTCTGGGTCGCGCTGACGCCGCCGACGGCGACCGAGCCGAGGCTCAGGGTGTCGGGCGACGCGGCGAGGTCGCCCGCGGTGGAGGCGCGGCCGGCCAGCGTGACCTGGACCTGGCCACCGGTCACGGCCGACAGCGTCAGGGTGCCGGTGAGATCACCCGCGATGGTGGGCGCGAACTCCAGGCTGACGGTGCACGACGCGGCGGCGGCCAGGGTCTGCGTGGCGCAGGTGTCGGCGCTGACCACGAAGGGGGTGCCGGTCGAGGCGGCCAGCGTCGTGGTGATGGCGCTGGTGGCGGCGTCGCCGCGGTTGGTGACGGTCAGCTGCACCGGCAGCGAGCGCTGCCCGACCAGGACGTCGCCGAAGTCCTGGGTGGTGCGATCGAGCTCGAGGCGCGGGGTGCCGCCGCCGTCGTCGCACGGGGCCGGCGTGCAGGGGTCGACGATGTGGCTGCCCAGGATGACCTTGATGCGCGTGGTGTCGCCGCGGGTCACGGTGCCGGCGGTGTCGCCGCTGATGGTGGTGCTGCCGATGGTGGCGGTCGCGGTCACCTTGATGGGGCCGGCGCCGCTGCGGATGCCGAACAGGGCGTCGGTGGGCAGCGCGATGGGGCCGCCGCCGTGGTCGAGCGTGCGGGTGGCGGTCTGGCCGCCGAGGTCGAGCTGGACCTCGATGCGGGTGACGTCGCCGACCGCGGTGCCGCGCGCGATCTCGACCACGACCAGGGTGTCGCCGTCACCGCCGCAGGCGACCGGGGTCGCGGCGGCGAGGCACAGCAGGGCGAGCAGGTAACAGGGCTTGCGTGACATCGGGGCCTCCCGCTCAGAAGACATCGGTGCGTCCAAACTCGGTCGAGGGGTCGCTGTCGCCGCCGCTGCTGGCGATCACCGCGACGGTGGCGCCGACGACGACCACGCCGACGCCGGTCCAGAACCACCACCTCTTGTAGATGGGCCGCGAGGCCGGGCGCTCGGTGGCGCCGGGCGCGGCGGCGGCGGTGGTGGTGGGGTCCTGGTCGGGCACCGCGTCGGGCGCCGGGATGCGGGCGCGCGCGGATTCGCGCGGCGGGCTGGCGGGCGGCGGCTCGGGGGCCGGCGGCTTGCTGCCGTCGGGGGCCACGACCTCGTTGGGCGGCTTGGCGGTGGCGTTCTGCTGGTCGACCGCGAGCTGCATCTCGGCGATGCGGCGCTCGACCTCGGCGCGGTTGTCGGCGTCGGGGGCGTTGCGCAGGAACGACTTGTAGAAGAAGAGGGCGTCGTCATAGCCGCGCGACAGGCGGTAGGCCTGGCCGATGTTGTAGAGGAAGGCGGGGTTGGGGCTGAGCTCGTAGGCCTTCTTGTAGTTCTCGATGGCACGCGGGAAGTCGCGCAGGCTGTAGTACTTGGTGCCCTCGTCATAGGCCTGCTGGGCGGCGGCCGTGCGGCGCTTGGCCTCCTCGGCCGCGGCGCCGCGCTTGTCGGCGGCGGCCGGGCGCGCGGCGGCTGTGAGAGTGGCGACGGCGACGGTGATTGCGGCGGCGAACGCCAGGGCCCTGGTGCGCATCGAGAACCTCCGGGGCGGCACAGAGCAACCGGCGTGCCGTGGCAGATCCCGGCTTTCTCGGGGGGATTTCGGGGCCGGCGCCCCGGGGGCGGCGACGGCAGGGGTGGACCAGGGTGGCCTGGTCCATGATCCAGCGCGGCGCCGTTGCGGCGAAAGTGGGCCTGCGCTAGGTTGCGCCGGCTCGTGCGTGCGAGCCGTGCTGGAGGCTGCGAGGATGTCGTCGTCGAAGTTCGCGAGGTCGGTCGGGTTCGTGGTGCTGG
>JADYYK010000156.1 GCA_020853705.1 Deltaproteobacteria bacterium | reverse complement strand
GCCTTCGTGGCGCTGTCGGCCCGCAGCGACGCCGGGGTCGATGGCGTCCCGCTCGAGCAGCTGACCGGGCAGCTGGCCCCGGTGGCCGACAGCGTGCGCGCCCTGCTCGCGACCGGCGCCGACTGCGGCAAGCTGGTGGTGGCGCCCGACAGCTTCGTCGATCAGTTCGGGCTGCCGGCGCGACTCCGGCAGGAGCTCGGCAAGATGCTGACCCAGTCGCGCCAGGCCACCGAGGCCGTGTGCCGCCTGATGGCCGCGCACCGCGAGCCCGTCCGGGTGCGCCTCGACGACGTCGCGGTCGCCATCCTCGACAAGCAGGGCCAGCTGGTCGGCGGGGTGCGCGCCCAGTTCGAGGTCGACGACCCCGGAAAGTTGAAGCTTCGCTTGAAGAAGTTCGAACCCCCGCCCCCGGCCAACTGACCTAGTGTGAGGGTGGCGCTCCTGGCGGCGGGGGCCCCTGGGCGTGGTGCGCGCTGGCGTGGGCGTGGCCGTCGCCATGCTCGTGCTCGAGGTCGTGCACGCTGGGCTCGCCCCTGGGCGGGTAGTAGAACTCCAGCGGGTGGCGCAGCCAGCGCTTGAACACCGCCCACACCAGGCCGAGGCCCTCGGCGCGGCCGACGTCGCGCGCGCGCAGCGCGACGCCCATGGCGAGCGCGAAGCTGACGCCGAAGTTCAGTATGCCGATGATGGCGATGCCCACCATCGCCCACAGGAAGTCCTCGGTCGACACCGCCGACGGCCCCAGCGCGCAGCCCGCCAGCGTCAGCGTGCCGGTCGATAGCGTGACGTGCCGGATGTCGAGCGGCAGGCCGAAGAAGCGCCCCATGGTGGGCGTCATCCCGAGCAGCAGCCCCAGCGTGGCGTTGCCGCCGAAGCCGGCGATGTTGCGGCTGAGGAAGCGACCCAGCCAGCGCATCGGTCCGCGCCCGACCACCTTGCCCAGGCGATGCTCGGCGATGCCGTCGGGCAGGCGCCGGTACACCGCCCAGTTCTCCAGCCAGCCGGCCCCGATGCTGGACATCCACAGGAGGACGCCGGTCAGCGCGGCATACGGGATGGTCCCGCTCTTCCAGGGGTGGAACGAGGCCACCGCCTTGAGCGCCACCTTCTCGGTCATGAAGTCGTGCCCGGTCTTGGCCCGGTACACCATGTTGAAGGCGATCGCCGTGGGCACCATCATCCCGATGTTGCCCAGCGCGGCGGCCAGCTGTGATCGCGTGATGCGCGCGATCATCTTCACCAGGTCTGTGAGTCGGCCCTGCGCCTTCTTCTGCTTGATCGACCCCGCCAGCGCCGCCGCCGTCATCGACGGCTGCTTGGTCGCCAGCGTGAAGCCGAGGAGCTGCATGATGATGAAGCTGACCGCGTAGTTGGTGGCGTTGGCCATGCCGTCGACGAACGGCGCGTAGTGCTGGTCCTTGGTCCAGTACTTGGCGAACAGCGTGAAGATGGTCAGGAAGCCGCCGCCCGCGGCCGACGCGATCATGGCCCAGTACTCGCGCCGGTTCGACGTGATGTAGTGCTCGCCGGTCGAGCCCGCGCGCTCGATGACCTTGCGCGCCAGCATGCGCAGGTTCGACCCGACGATCTCGCCCAGGCGGCGGTCGCGCACCCGCGAGCGCACCAGGCTGCCCAGCAGCTGTGACGCCGCCTCGGGCGGCGAGTCGTTCTCGGCCGGGGTGTCGATGCCGACCAGCGGCAGCATGATCATCATGCGATCCAGCGACCGCGAGATGACCTCCAGCCGGTACACCACGTCGACCGAGACGCCGTAGTTCTCCAGGCGGCGCGTCACCACCGCGAGGTCGCGCCGGCAGTCCTCGATGAGCTGCGGCAGCTGGGCCGCCGGGGCGTGCGGCAGACGGAAGAACGGCGACTCGCGCAGCGGCCCCTCGGGGCTGCGGCGCCGGATGTCGTCCGACAGCCCCAGCGCCGAGACCCGCGTGGCCAAGAGCGCCATGGCGTCGGTCAGGGCGTCGCGCACCGGCTCCCAGGGCTCGCCCAGCACGTCGGCGAAGGCGGCCGCGACCTCGCGCGGCAGGGTCTCCAGCCACTCGGCGTCACTCTCGGTCTTGAACAGGCGCGCGATCAGCTCGGCCAGATCGCTGTGGTCCGACGGCGTGGGCAGGAAGCGCCTGGACAGCCGGTCCAGGGTCTCGACGAAGAGGCCGCGATCGTTGGGCAGCCCCGCCTCGCAGAACAGGCGCAGCGAGTGGGTCTCGGCCAGCACGCCGGCCAGCACCACGCGCACCCGCGAGCGCATCGGCGCCACCTGCGCCAGCACGTGCGTCAGCAGGCGCAGCCGCGCCGTGGCCGCCGGTTCGTCGAGCGGCTGGTACACCGTGGCGTCGACGGGCGGCGGCTTGGGCCCCTTGCACACCCAGCGCGACAGCGCCTCCAGCTGCTCGAGGCGCGACTGCAGGTCGGCCTGATCGTCGAAACCGGTCAGCAGCGGATACAGCGCCTTGACCGCCTTGTTACGCGGATCCTTGGGCGAGAAGGTGCCGCAGAAGGTGACCAGGTCAGGGACCTGGACAGCTTCGGTGGTGCTGCTCTCGGCGACGGCAGACACTCCCACGGAGCCGCAGCGTAGCAAGCCCAGCATGTGGGCCACACGCAAAAAGAGCGCATGGTCGGACCTTTCGGCGTGCAATCAGGTGGCTACACGGGGACGAGCGTCCCGAGCGCGCTGGCAAGTCCGATTGCCGGCACGGACGACCGCTGACACGATTCCCGGCAGTTGCAGCGGGGCAGGGACGGCACGATTGCTGCTCTAGGGCCAGGCATGTCCTCGACCAAGAGCATGACCCTCGGCTGCACGGCCCTGGTGCTCGGCCTCGGCGCCAGCGCCCTGATCCCCGCCACCGCCCAGGCCCAGGCCAGCCGCTGCACCCCGCCGCGCGTCCTGGTGGTGCTCGACAAGTCGAGCTCGATGAACAACACCATCGGCGGCCAGAAGATGTGGTCGATCGCCAAGCAGTCGCTGGATCAGATCGCCACCGACTATCAGAGCAAGGTCGAGCTCGGCCTGATGGTCTTCCCGAACCCGGGCCAGTGCTCGCCGGGCTCGCTGCTGGTGCCGCCGGCGCTCAACGCGCGCACGTCGATCATGTCCGCCCTGGGCACCGACGACCCGCCCGCCTCGGGCAGCTACACCCCGATGGCGCAGTCGCTCGACGTCGCCGGCGGCCTCATCGAGATGGCCGACGCCAGCAAGCCCCGCCACGTCATCCTCATCACCGACGGCTGGCAGTGGTGCTCGCCCTACGACGCCTCGACGCGCTTCATGCCGGTCGACGCGGTGACGCGCAACGCCGCCAAGGGCATCACCACCTATGTCGTCGGCTTCGGTGGCTCGACCGACGCGCTGGCCTTGAACCGCATGGCTGTCGCTGGCGGCACCGCGCTGCCCGGCTGCGACCCCACCGGGGCGACGCCCACCGCGGGCAACAAGTGCTACTACCAGGCCGACTCACCTGGCCAGCTGCTGGCCGCGCTCAACTCGATCGGCACCACGGTGTCGGCCGAGGTCTGCGACGGCAACGACAACGACTGTGACGGCCTGGTCGACGAGGGGCTGACCCGGGCCTGCTCCAGCGCGTGCGGCGCCGGCGCCGAGACCTGCAACCTCGGCACCTGGGGCGGCTGCACCGCGCCCGCGCCCGCCGCCGAGGTCTGCGACGGCCGCGACAATGACTGTGATGGCACCACCGACCCCGGCTGCCAGTGTCAGGTCGGCACCTCGCGCGCCTGCGGCGGCGCCAGCGGCATGGGCGAGTGTCACGCCGGCACCCAGCGCTGCGGCGGCGACGGCCGCTGGATGGACTGCATCGGCTCGTCGGGCCCCGCCGACGAGATCTGCGACGGCCTCGACAACGACTGCGACGGCATGAGCGACGAGAGCGATCAGAGCCCCGGCGTGTGCATGCCCGGCTACCAGTGCAAGGGCGCCGCCGGCTGCGAGCTGGTCCCGGTCGTCACCGACACCGAGGTCCCGCAGCCCGAGGAGCCCGGCGACGGCGACCTCTATGGCACCCCTGGCGCCCCCGCCGGCTGCGGCTGCGACGCTGGCAGAAGCCACGACCGCACTTCGGGTCTGGCCGCCACCGCCGGCCTCGGCCTCGCCGCCCTCGTCCTCGCCCGCGCGCTGCGCCGCCGTCGCGACCGTCGCTAGACCGTCACCGTCACCGCCACCGCCACGGCTTCGCGGCCCCCTACCGCCTCACGCTCTGCCCGTACACCACCTCGACCTCGACCGCCTTGTCCCCGCGCAGCACCACCACCTTGGTCTTTTGCCCTGGCATCGCCGCGCGCAGCACGAACATCAGATCCTCCACGCTGCGGATCTCGACCTCGCCGATCTTGACCACCAGATCTCCCTTGGCGATGCCCGCCTTCTCGGCCGGCCCCCCCGGGCGCACCCCGGCCAGGAACACCCCGGCCTTGCCGCCCGGCGCACCGGCGTAGTCGGGGATGGTGCCCAGCGACGCCCCACCGCGCGAGTCGCCCAGCGCCATCGGGCTGGGCGCGCTCTTGTAGGTCAGCTGCCCCAGCTTCGCGGTGGCCAGCGCGACCTCGGCCACCAGCGCCGCCACGTGCGCGCCGCCGCCGGCGTTGATCAGCGCGGCGTCGTCATCGGGCGTGTGGTACTGCGCGTGCGACCCGGTGAAGAAGTGCAGCACCGGCACCCCGGCGCCATAGAACGGCGTCTGATCACTCGGCCCGAAACCGCCCCCGGTCACGTTGCAGTCGAGGCCCGCGCGCGCACACACCGGCTGCACCAGCGCCGCCCACTCGGGCGCCGAGTCGCCGCCCAGCACCTGCAGCTTGCCGTCACGCAGCCGACCCACCATGTCCATGTTCAGCATGGCGACGATGTCGCCCGGGGCCAGGTGCTCGGGCGGTGACCGCATCAGCGCGGTCGACCCCAGCACGCCCAGCTCCTCGCCCGCGAAGGCGATCAGCACCACGTCACGCGACAGCTCGGCGCGCCGCGCGCCCAGCACCCGCGCGACCTCGAGCAGCGCCGCCACGCCCGAGGCGTTGTCATCGGCCCCGTTGTGCGGCGCATCCACGCCCGGCGCCAGCGAGCCGTGGCCGCCCATGCCCAGGTGATCATAGTGCGCCCCGATGACCACCGCGCTGCTGGTCGGCTTGCCCGCCGAGATGCGCCCGACCACGTTGTACGCGGTGGCCTGCTTGCGCTTCAGCGCCACCGTCAGCTCGGCGCGATGCTTGCCCTTGGCGATCAGGGCTGCGCCTGCCGTGCGTGACACCAGGACGATGGGCAGCCCCTCGTCGCTGGGCTGGATGGCGTCGGGTGGCGGCAGCGCGGCCTCGGCCGGCAGCGGCACGCCCTTGGCGACCTCGGGCAGGTCGACCACGATGAGGCCGATGGCGCCGTGCTGGCGCGCGTTGAAGGCCTTGTACTTGACCTCGCTGTACTGGCGGCGCGGTCGATCATTGGCGAAATCACCGCCCTCGGGGGTGAAGCGGCGCACCACCACGATCTTGCCCTTGGCCTTGACGCCCTTGTAGTCGTCGACCTTCAGCTCGGGCGCGGTGATGCCATAGCCGGCGAAGACCACCTCCGCGCTCACGCTCGCGGACGCCGAGTAGGGCGCTGGCTCGAACTGCGCGCGCTCGATCACCTTGCCATCCAGCTTGATCGACGTGGCGGCCTCGACCTCGACGCCGGTGGTGATGCTGAAGGGCAGGCTGAAGCTCTCGGGCCCGACCGGGCTCAGGCCGAGGTCCTTGAAGCGGCGCTCGATGTACGCCCGCGACTCCTCCAGCCCTGGGGTGCCCACGCCGCGCCCGGCGCGGGCGTCGTCGGCCAGCCAGGCCACGTCGGCCGCGAAGCGATCCGCCGGCGTCCACTCGCGCGCGTCGGCGCCGGCCGCAGGCGCCACCTCGCGCCACTCGGCGACGAACAGATCGGTGTCGCCCTCCTTCTTCTGGTTGCGGTTGGACGAGAACGCCAGCCGCTTGCCGTCCGAGCTGAACATCGGGAAGCCGTCGAAGCCGGGCGCCGTGGTGATGCGCTCGAGCTGGCTGCCGTCGACGTTGATGGCCCAGATGTCGAACTCGCGCCCCGGCTTGCCGCCCGGCGTGTAGTTCGACGAGAAGATGATGCGCCTTCCGTCGGGGAAGAAGTAGGGCGCAAACGACGCCGCGTCGAGGTAGGTGACCTGGCGCGCGTTGCTGCCGTCGGCGTCGGCCACGAACAGCTCCAGCTTGGTCGGGCGCACCAGCCCCTGGCCGAGCAGGCGGCGGAAGTCGTCCAGCTCCGGCCCCGGCGCTGGGCGCGACGCCCGCCAGACGATCTGCGAACAATCGGCCGAAAAGAAGGCGCCGCCGTCGTATCCCGGCGCGTTGGTCAGGCGCTTGACGTCGCTGCCGTCGGCGTTCATCCGGTACAGCTCGATGTCGTTGTCACGGGTCGAAGTGAAGACGATGGCGCCCGCGTCCTTGCCGCTGCGGCAGATGGTGGCCTCGGCGTCGTAGCCCGGCGACTTCGTCAGCTGCGCGACGCCGCTGCCATCGGCGTTGGCGGAGAAGATCTCGTAGCTGTCATACAGCGGCCACACATAGCCCTGCGAGTGATCGGGCACCGGCGGGCAGGCGTCGCCGGCCAGGTGGGTCGACGCGTACAGCACGCGCTGGTCGGGATAGGTGTACGCGCACGTGGTGCGCCCCTTGCCCGACGACACCAGCACCGGCGGCGTGGCGCCATCGGCCGGCGTGCGCATGATGACGTCGCAGCCGAACGGCGGCCGGGTGGTCTGGAACAGCAGCGACTGGTCGTCGGGCGTCCAGTAGGCCTCGGCGTTCTCGCCGCCGAAGGTCAGCTGCTTGAGCGTGGCCAGGTGGCCCTCGCCGGGCTGGATCAGGCTGGCGGCAGGGCTGGGGGTCGGGCCCGGGGTCGGCCGGGTGCCGCCCTTCCTGGTGCTGGGTCCACAAGCGACGAGCAAGAGGCCGACCAGCACGAGTGGCTTCGTCTTCTTCACAGTCCCTCCAGGATGTCGAGCGCGCTCTGGTAGCGCCCGAACGGCGGCATGATGTAGGCGCCCTGCACGCGGTGCTTGACCGCGTCCAGCGCTTCGCGCGCGATGCGCACCCCCTCGGCGCGCGCCGGCGCCCCCTCGGGGGCCCGCGCCATGCGCGCGCGGATCTCGTCGGGCACCCGCATGCCGGGCACCTCGGCGTTGAGGAACTCGGCGTTGCGCGCCGACGCCAGCGGGAGCAGCCCGACCAGGATGGGCAACCCGAGATCCTTGGTGTCGTCGAGGAAGCGCTCCAGCACGTGCGGATCATAGATCGGCTGGGTCATCACCAGCTCGGCGCCGGCGGCCTTCTTCTCGTGCAGCCGCTCCAGCTCGCGCTCGTAGTCGACCGCGCCCGGCTCGGCGCCGGTGGCCATCAGGAACGAGGTCTGCTCGCGCTGCCCCGGCGGGCCCAGCGCCTTGCCGGCCGGATCCAGCCCGCGGTTCAGCCGCTCGGCCATGCGCAGCAGGCCGATGGAGTCGAGGTCGTACACCGGTGTGGCGAAGGGGTAGTCGCCGAGCTTGGGCGGGTCCCCCGTGATGATGACCAGGTTGCGCAGCCCCAGCGCGTGCGCGCCCAGGAGGTGCGAGACCAGCCCGATGAGGTTGCGATCGCGGCAGCACACGTGGAGGATGGTCTCCAGGCCGGCGTGCTGCTGCACCGCCGCGCACAGCGCCAGGTTGGCCATGCGCGCGCTGGCGCGGGGGCCGTCGGCGATGTTGACCGCGTCGATCTTGCCGCTGGCCTTCAGCATGGCCGCGGCCTCGACCGCCTTGGTCGCCGAGATCCCTGGCGGCGCCGACAGCTCGACCGAGACCACGAACTTGCCCGCCGCCAGCTTGCCGGCCAGGCCCGAGCGCCCGGCCAGCGGCGGCGGCGACAGCGGCGCCGCCCCGGCCGCCCCCGCGCCGGTGACGCGCGCGCCGAGATCGCGACCGCTGCGCATGCGCACCGCGCCCGCCATGCGCCGGATGTGCTCCGGCGTGGTGCCGCAGCAGCCGCCCACCATGGCCACGCCGATCTGCAGCAGGCGTCGCGCGAAGACCCCGAAATGCTCGGGGTTGGCGACATAGATGGTGCGGCCCTCGATCATGCGCGGGAACCCGGCGTTGGGCTGGATGGCGACCGGTCGGCCATGGCCCACCATCTTGGTGGCGACCTCGTACAGCTCGGGCGGGCCGGCACCACAGTTGGCGCCGATGACGTCGGCGCCGGCCTCGACCAGGCGGTCGGCCACCGCGCCCGGCTCCAGGGTGCCGATGCGGCCCTCGGGGGTGAACATGGCCTGGGCGATGATGGGCAGGGTGGGCGCGATCTTGCGCGCCAGCTCGATGGCGGCCTCCAGCTCGGCCAGCTCGGGGAAGGTCTCCAGCAAGAGCAGGTCGACCCCGCCGGGCACCGAGGTCAGCACGTCGAGCTGCTCGGCCAGCGCCTCGCGCGCGCGGGTGCGCTCGGCCGCCGAGGCGTTACCCCACGACACCCCGGTGGGCCCCACCGAGCCCGCGACATAGGCCTGATCGCCCACCGCGCCGCGCGCCAGCAGCACGCCAGCCCGATTGATCTCGACCGTCTTGTCGGCAAAGCCGTGCCGCGCCAGCGCGATCCGGTTGGCCCCGAAGGTGTTGGTCTCGATGATGTCGGCCCCGGCGTCGAGGTAGTCGCGGTGCACCTGGGCGACGATCTCGGGCTGTGACAGGTTGAGCTCGTCGAACGAGCGGGTGAGGAAGACGCCGCGCTCGTAGAGCAGGCTGCCCATGGCACCGTCGAACAGCAGCGGCCCGGCGGCGAGGGCCTCTCGGAAGGGGATCACGCCCACGGTTTATCACACACGCGCGCAGCGCGCCCCGCGGCGTGATACCGTGCTTTTCGAGGGGAACCGCAATGGCGCGAGACGGGGGAGGGCTGGATCCAGGCTGGCTGGTCGCCACGCTGGGCGCCGCATTGCCGGCGGCCGGCGCCACCGCCGTGGGCGCCGGTCTGCTGGCGGCCGGGCAGACCGGCCCCGGGGCGGGCGCCCTGGCCGGAGGCCTGGCCCTGGGCGGCCTGGCGATGGGCGTGCTGATGCCCATCATCGACCGTGCCCTGGGCTCCGGGCGCAAGCAGCCCTGGGAAGACCTGATGCCCTACACCCGGCACGTGGCCGGCCTGGACGACACCGCCAAGCTGGCTGCGGCGCTGTCGGACGCCGTGCGCCGCAACCGGGTCGCCCGCGGCGCCTGCCTGCTGGTGCCCGACGAGGAGGGTGAGGGCGTGCGCGTGATCGGCGAGGGTCGCGACCAGACCCTGGCCATCGACGCCGCCTTCGAGCTCATCCAGCAGGGCCCGGTGACCCCCGAGTCGGCCCGCGCCGCGCCCGAGGGCGGCGGCGGCCCCGAGGCCCTGGCCCTGCTCGAGCTGCTCGGCGCCAACGTGCTGGTGCCGCTGCACCATCGCGACCTGGTGGTCGGCGTGGCCGCCTTCCAGGGTCTCGACAGCGCCATCGACAACCAGGGCGGCGGCATGGCGGCGCGCATCGCCCGCGCCACCGCGCTGGCCATCGCCAACACACATCTGCAGACCGCCACCCGCAGCAAGCGCTCGCTGACCGAGGCCCTGGCGCTGTCGGCCGTGGTGCAGGAGACCTTGATGCCGGGCGAGCGCGCCTTCCACCACGGCGAGCTGACCGTGCGCGGCGTGTTCCGCCCCATGGCCGAATGCGGCGGCGACTTCTGGACCTGGCACCCGCTGAGCGAGGACCGCGTGCTGGCGGTGGCCGGCGACGTCACCGGCCACGGCGCCCCGGCGGCCATGATCACCGCCGCGGTCAAGGGCTGCATCGAGGCCGTGCTGGGCGCGGTGGGCGCGCGCGTCGATCCCGGCGAGCTCCTGTCGGCCATGAACCGCGCGGTGTTCCAGGTCGCCAGGACGCAGTGGCTGATGACCGCGTTCGCCGCGGTGTGTGACGCCAAGACCGGCGAGCTGGAGTTCGCCAACGCCGGGCAGAACTTCCCCTATCTCATCGCGCCTGCCTCGGCCGCCGGCGCGGAGTCCAAGCTGACCCAGCTGGTCGCGCGCGGCAACGCCCTGGGCGCGGTGGCGCAGACCCGCTTCACCACCCAGCGGAGGCCCTTCCTGCCCGGCGAGCGCCTGCTGCTGTACACCGATGGCATCATCGATCAGGCCTCGCCGACCGGCGAGACCTTCGGCGAGAAGCGGCTGCGCGCCTCGCTGGCCGCCAGCGGCGGCGACGAGCCGCCGGCCATCATCGATCGCGTCCTCGGCGAGCTCGACCGCCACTGCGCCGGCACCGCCCTGGGCGACGACGTCACCATCGTCGTGGTCGCCAGCGAGCCGCGCGCGGTGCCCCTGGAGGAGCCGTGAAGCTCAACCCGGGCGCCGCCGCGGGCGGCGGAGCGCTGGCCCTCGTCATCCTGCTGGTCGCCGCGCTGCTGCGGCGCAGCCGCATGGAGAAGGCGCGCACCCGTCGCGTCGAGCTCGACGGCACCCACTCGCGCTTCGTGGGCGCCGCGGTGGCCGCGCAGAGCGAGCGCCAGGTCCTGACCGAGCTCGCCGACGCGCTGCGCACCGGCCTGGGCGCGCAGGACGTCATCATCCTGGCCTCGATCGAGCGCGAGGGCGCCTTCCAGCCCCTGGACGCCCCCGCCGGTGGCTCGCTGTCACCGCCCGACTCGGCGCGCGGCGCCTTCGCCTGGCTCAAGCACAACCCCGGCATCATCGTCGCCAGCGAGCTCGGCAGCCCGCGCTTCGGCGCCATGCGCCTGCCGCTGACCGCGCTGGCCAAGCAGTACGACGCCGAGGTGCTGGCGCCGCTGGTGCATCGTGGCCAGCTGGTGGCGCTGGCCGCGGTGCAGCTGGGGCGCAGCCCGACCGCCGTCGAGCGCGAGCTGCTCGACGCCATCCTGCCCCCGGCCGCGGCCGCGACCGCCAACGTGCGGCTGCACTTCGACGCCGCGCGCACGCTGTCGCTGGGCCAGGAGGTCGGCCTCGCGCGCACCGTGCAGAGCGCGCTCATCCCGCCCGACGAGCGGCTGGAGCGCGGCGGCGTCGAGGTCGTCGCACATGTCAAGCTGGCGCCCGAGCGCGGCAGCGAGTTCTGGACCTTCTACGACTTCCCCGACGGCCGCCTGCTGGTCGTCATCGGTGACGCGCTGGGCAAGGGGATCGGGGCCTCGATGGTGACCGCGATCGCCAAGGGCTGCGCTGACGCGCTGCGTGCGCTGGCGCCCGACGACGTCGACCTGGCGCGCATGGCGCAGGCGCTGTCGCGCGCGCTGTGGCGCCCGGGCCGCGGCCCCAAGGCGCACATGATGACCTACGCCGCGCTGCTCATCGAGCCGCGCACGCGCAAGGTCTGGTACGTCAACGCGGGCCACGCGTTCCCCTACAAGCTGTCGCCGGCGCCCGCGCCCGGGACCAGGCCGACCCTGGAGGCGCTGACGGTCCACGGCCCGCCGCTGGGCCTGGAGGAGAAGCCGGTCTATGCCGTGGGTGAGACCATGCTGGAGCCCGGCGTCACCCTGGTCATGCTGACCGACGGCATCTGGTCGGCCGCCGATCGCCCGCCCCAGCGCGCCGAGCGCGCGGTGCAGAAGACCATGCTGGAGCACGCCGCGATGTCTCCGGTGACGCTGAAGACCACCATGCTGGCGACCTGCGCGCAGATGCGCGGCGGCGCGGCGCAGCGCGACGACGAGGTCCTTCTGCTGATCCGAGGATGAACAGGTGACAGGCGACAGGCCACAGGCCACAGGGAACAGGCGATGCTACGCGTCCACTACGTCGCTCCTGGGCTGAGCTGCAGGCTCGCGGCGGATGGCGCCGAGCTGCGGGTGTGGCGCGCCGAACCGGGCGGGGTGCTGGAGCTGCCGCTGGGGTTGTGGCGCGCGCTGCCGGGGGCCGAGCAGGCGGCGGCGCTGGAGCGGGCCGCGCTGGAGGCGGCGGCCTTCGAGCTACCCGCGGTGGTCGGCACGCCCTGGCCGGGCGCCACCACGCGCACGCTGACGGTGTCGGACGGCGCGCGCAGCCACACCACGGTGATGCACGTGCGCTCGGGGCTGCCTGAGCTGCTGCACCTGCTGGAGGCCGAGATCTGGAAGAGCTGCAGCGCGCGGCAGCGCTCGCCGGTGGCCAGCCTGCGCGCCGACACCGCGGCGCCGCCCACGCTGGCGGCCGGAGCGCCACTGGCGGTGAGCGTGCGGCTGTATCGACGCGGCGACGGGCTGACGCTCGAGGTCGCGACCCAGGCGGCGCTGCTGGTGACCCAGGGCAGCCGCACCGTGCTGCGCGAGCCCGCCACGCTGGTCGCCGATACACCGCCAGCGCCGCGCACCTGGCAGAGCTTCGCGCTGGCAGGGCAGGGGCCGAGCCCCCGCGCCAGCGGGGACTGCGAGGTCAGCGTGCTGATGACGGGGGCGCTCAGGCTGGAGGGCGAGGGCTACGACGCGACGCTGGTGGCCGCGCCCGCGCTGGTGCGCTTGCTCGGCTGACTCAGCCGCGCCGGCGACGCCGCGCGATGACCAGGGCCAGACCGACCAGCAGCAAGCCGAGGGTCAACCCCGACATCGGCCCGTGACCGGCGCTGGTGCTGCAGCCGGCGCTGCGATCGGCGCTGCCGCCCTCGCCATCCCAGGGCGCGAACGGGTTGCGCACCGAGGGCTGGCCGCTGGCCGGGGTGGTGGGGTCGTTCGGGCACACCACCGGCGCGGGCGGGTTCAGGTCCAGCACCGCGGTGTGGTTGGTCTGCACGTTGGCGGTCTGCGCCGACGGCGCCAGGATCAGGTCCTGGTCGAGGTAGGTGGTGTACAGCGTGGAGCGCAGCCGGGTCAGGTAGGGCGCCCGCTGCCCGGCGCGCGCGACGGTGACATCGCCGGTGGGATCCTCGTCCGGGCTGACGGCATAGAAGTACAGGTTCGACAGCGGCATCGCTGCCTCGGTCACGAAGCCGCGGCCCCCGGCGCGCGCCACCGCGTCATTGAACAGCGCGCTGTAGTTCGAGGCGTTCTTGCTCGAGTCCCAGGTCAGCTTGCTGAAGTCGATCAGGGCATCGGGGAAGTTCATGGCGTGGGTGCGCTGCTCCGAGATGACCCACAGCGTGATCTTGACCGCGCTGGCGGCGCCGACCGCGACCATCTTCAGCGGGAAGCGCGCCATGTAGCCCGGGTAGGTCACGCGCACCGGCTGCATCTGCTGGATGCCGACGTTCGGGCGCAGCTTCAGCGCCACGAAGACGTTGCCCAGGCCGACATAGTGCGCGATCACCGGCAGCGTGCTCTCGGGCACCGAGTAGCCGTTCGAGATCAGCCAGTTGCGCAGCGCCGAGGGATCCTGCGAGCCGATGGTCGCGGTCTGGTACGGCCCCACCACGCCCTGGTGGAAGACCATGACGTTCTCGCTCTGGCCGCCACCGTTGGAGGCGTCCGCGGTCGGCGCGCCGGCGAAGCGGCCGCAGCCGCCGAAGCGGTTCGACGACGGCGGCGCGAAGATGCGCGGCGCGGTCTGCTCCTCGAGCTGGTCGAAGAACGAGCCCTCGGCCAGGTCGACCACGGTCTGCTCCGATGGCACCGGCAGCACCCAGACGAACTCGCTGGGGTTGCCCTGGTACTGGATCTGGTCCCACAGCGTGGTCTGGGTCGGCGACAGCGCGACCACCATGCGGTGGCTGTCGAGCTCGGTGACCGTCTCCGGCGGAGCGAAGCAGCCACCACAGGCCTGGGCGTTGTCCGCCGCCATCACCAAACCCGCCAACAGCGCGGGGCCGAGCAGCCAGCTGCGACGCATGAGTCCTCCGGATAGAGATCCGGGCTCCGTCATAGCAATCACAGGGCCAGCCATAAGCCCCCGTAACCAGAAGCCAGATAGCCGATCAGCTCATCATTTCCTGAGCTTCGCCTCAGAATTCTGAGGCGCCCTCCGGGTCAGTCGATGTACCGATCCCGGTACGAGTACTCGCCCTCGCCATAGTAGCCATAGGCGCCCTGCTGGTACGACTGCACGGTCTGCTGCGCGGCCTGGCGCAGCTCGGGGGTCGGCCCCTTGTCGGCGATCTGCTTCACCAGGGCCAGGTTCTGCGGGTCGCCACTCGAGAGCAGGGCGCCCCACGCCGACTGCGCCACGTAGACGTCGCCGTCCAGTGCGGCGTCCTTGAGCAGCGCGCGGGTCTCCTTGGTGTCGAGCTGGGTCAGCGCGCCCACCATGTTGCGGCGATCCTCCGCGCTGCCATCCTTGTAGGCGTCGACCACCGCCGCCGCCGCCTGGTCCGATCCGATCTGCGTCAGCGACCACATGGCCTGGTTGGCCACGCCGCGGTCGCCGTCCTTCATGGCCTCGATCAGCGCCTGGGTCGCCTCCGGGGTCCCCAGGTTGCCCAGCGCGCCCAGCGCGGCCTGCCGCACCTGCACGCTGTCGGCCTTGGTCGCCGCCAGCAGGGCCTTTCGCGACTCCTCGTCGCCGCTCTGCGCCAGCGCGTTGATCGCGGTGGCCGCGATGTTGGGATCCTTGTCGTTGACCAGGCCCGCGATCATCCGGGTCGAGGCCGCATCCGTCGCACCTGAACCCGACAGCGCCTGCAGCGCCGCCAGCCGCGCCGCCGGAGTGGCGCCGTTCTGTGCGATCTCGGCCAGGCCGCGCTGCATCTCGCGCGAACCCTGACCCGCCAGCGCATAGGCCGCGCTGGACGCCAGGTTGGGGTCGCCGCTCTTGACCATGTCGAGCAGCGTCCTGGTCGCGGCCGGGTCGTTCATGCGCGCCAGCGGCGTCAGGAGCTGCGCCGCCGACGGCCCGCCCTGCTTCACGGTGTCGAGCATCAGGGTCAGCATCGCGGGCGTGGGCGACTCCACGTTGGCCAGCGCGCTCAGGGCGCTGGCGCGCAGCCGACCGTTGTCACCCTTGGCCGCCTCCAGCAGCGTGGCGATGGCCTCGTCGTCGCCGATCTGCGCCAGCGCATAGATCGCGGAGTCGCGCTCGCGCACCGACCCGGTGCCCAGGATCCCCTTGAGCAGCCCGACCGTGCCCGGGCCGTGGTGCTGCGCCAGCTGGTTGATGGCCATCGAGCGCAGCTCGGCGCTGCCCGTGGTGGCCAGCTCGGCCAGCAGGGCGTCGACCTCGGGATCCTCGAACTGGCCCAGAGCGCCCAGCGCGGCCGACCGTGTGGCCACCGCCCCCGAGCGCACGCTCTCCATCAGGACCCGGCGCGCCTCGTCACTGCCGGTCGCCGCCAGCGCATAGGCGGCGTTCGAGGCCAGCTGCCGATCACCGCTCTGCACGATCCCGATCAGCACCGCCTGCGCCTCCGGGCCCCCGACCGTGCCCAGCGCCGACACCGAGGCCTGACGCTGCTCGGCGTCACCACCCTCGATGAGGTCCTTGAGCACGATGGTGGCCTGTGCGCCGCCGATCTGCCCGATGGTCGAGATGATCTGGTAGCGCAGCTGCGGGCGTCCGCGCCAGGCCAGCTCGCTCAGGGTGTCGATGGAGCGCTCGGTCCCGATCTGCGCCAGCTGACCGAGGATCTTCTGCGCCATCAGCGGCGACGCCGTGCGCAGCTGCGCCAGGAGCTCGTCCTCGGTCGCGGCGTGGTCACCGTCGAGCAGCGCCCCCAGCTGACCGAGGTTGCTCCGCATGCGATTGACCGCGTTGCTGCCGCCGCTCGCGCCGCCACGCCCGCCCTTGCTGCTGCGCGCCGCCACCCCCTTGCCCGCCTTGCCCGCGCCATGGGCCCCGGCGTAGTGGTAGGCCATCGCGGAGGTGCCGATGGTGGTGGCAGCGAAGAACAGCGCCGCCAGCTTCCAGCGCCCTGGGCCAGTCCCCAAAGGGACCTCGGGGGCGCGAGACTTCGAGGGCTTGGCCAGCTTGTCGAGCTTCATGGTGGGGGGGCTCCAGCGCGCGTCAGTTGCTACCGTGAGTGGGGGGCTTTCTTCCGCGGGTTACCGCCGCTTGCGTGTGCTGGTTCGACGCATCACGTGCGCAAACGACCTCTGCGTGCCAGAAAGTCCCTTCGCGCAGTGCGCGCGATCGCGATCGGGGAATGACGAGGAGACGCCGTTGGGCCCCTGGAGTTCCGTAAAGAGCCGGTAAAACGACCGTGCTCACATGTCTGATAGAATGGGCTCGATGCGCTGGAAGGGTCGCCTGGTGAACTTGACGCTGGTCGCGCTGGCGGCGTGCACCTTCGATCCCAATGGCCTCGGCGGGCGGGGCGGGGACGACGACGTGCTGGTCGACGCCGGCTCGGGCCTCGACGCCCGCGGCGACGACGGCGGCCCCCTGACCGACGGCGCGACCCCCGACGACGCCACCGTCCTGGTCGACGCCACGCCGCCCGACGCCGCGCCCCCCGACGCCGCGCGCTGTGTCGGCTATGTCGCCTCGGGCACCTCCAAGTACAAGCTGGTGACCACCACGCGTGGCTGGGTCGACGCCGAGCACAGCTGCGAGGCCGACGGCGCCCACCTGGTCGTGATCGACGGCGACGACGAGAACACCCGCGTCGGCGCGCTGTCCAGCAGCGAGCTCTGGATCGGCCTCAGCGACCGGATCACCGAGGGCAGCTTCATGACCGTCAATGGCGCGACGCCGTTTTTGCCCTGGTCGGGCAACCAGCCCGACGACTTCTTCGGCGAGGACTGCGTGGTGCGCTACAGCAATGGTCGGTTCAACGACGCCGACTGCTCCGACATCCCTCACGCCTACGTGTGTGAGTGCGACGGCCTCGAGGTCAGGGCCGGCACCTACTGAGGCGCGGCAGGCGCTACGGCAGCCGCTGGTAGTGCAGGCCGGTCATGGTGCTCACCACGCCGCCGGGGTCGGCCATGCCGCCCATCTGGAACGAGTGCAGCACGGCCTGGGTGCCGTTGGCGTTCTCGAGGCCAATGGTCGCCGAGTTGCCGGTGGCGCGGCGCGGGTTGGGCGGGTGCGACAGGCTCTGGTAGAAGAAGTCGATGTCGCCGTTCTGGTTGAGCACGACCTGGAAGGTCATGTTGCTCTGCGGCGTGGGCTGGAAGAAGGCCCAGTTGGTCCACTGGATGATCATGCGCGGGTTGGGCATGAACTCGACGCGGGCGTGGACGGTCGAGCCGCCGCCGGTCTTGGGCGTGAGGTCGTCCCAGAAGACATAGATCGCGTTGTTGGGCTGCGCCGGGTTGGGCAGCGTGGTGTTGTTGAAGGCGCGCAGCTCGGGATTGGCGCCGAACACCAGGTAGCCGTTCGAGGCCACGCCGACCTGCATGAAGGTGGAGTCCCAGTAGGGGAAGCCGCCCGGCACCGGGATGACCCGACCGTTGTCGTCGGGGAAGGTCCCGAGATCGAAGGTGCCCGGCATGTTGCGCACGTCACGGAACTGGTTGGGCACCACGGTCTCGATGTAGCGCGGCCGCGGACCGGCGTCGGGGCGCCCGGTGTCGGGCACGCTGGCGTCGACGATGCGGGCATCCGGCGTCGGGCCAGCGTCGATGATGCGGGCATCGGGCATCGGGCCGCCGTCGATGATGCGGGCGTCGGGCATCGGGCCGCCGTCGATGATGCGGGCGTCGGGCATCGGGCCGCCGTCGACGATGCGGGCGTCGGGTCCGCCGTCGATGATGCGAGCATCGGGCCCGCCGTCGGTGACGCGGGCATCGGGGCCGCCGTCGGTGACGCGGGCGTCAGGACCAGCGTCGGTGATGCGAGCATCGGGTCCGCCGTCGCGCGGCGTGGCGGTCACCGCGATCCGCTTGCAAGCCAGCGTGCTGGTCAGGCCCATGCCGTCGGTGACATCGACGCAGACGTCGAACATGCCGGTGCGCGTGAAGACGTGGCTGACGATGGGTGACGCGGTGACCAGCGCGCGATCGTTGACCCCGCCCGCGAGCACGAAGCGGAAGCTGACGATCTGCCCGCTGGCGTTGCCAGCATCGGCGGCGTCGGGATCGCTGGAGCGCGAGGCGTCGAGCCGCACCACCTCTCCGATGGCCGCGAACGCCGGCGCGTCCAGCACCGCAATCGGCGCGCTGTTCGTTCCGTTCCCACCGCCATCACCACCACAGCCCGCGACCAGCGCGAGCGTCATCGCAGGGGACATCCGCGCAAACCAGCACATCCAGCGCATGAGCGCACGGTAACACAGCGCGCGCCGCACGGCGAAAAGCCGCGGGTTGTGATGGGCCGCACGCCGAAACGACGCTGGCCCTGGCGTGGGGCGCCAGGGCCGGAGACGGAGACGGAGACGGAGGCTAAAACGCGAAGCGCTTCTTCTTCTGCTTCTCGACCTTGTTGTAGACGTTCTTGATGCGCTCCTGCAGCTCGGCCAGGGCCTGGTACTGCTGGTCGATCTTGTTCAGGCGGCGCACGAACTGCTCGGCCGCGATCTGCGGCTCGGTGCCAATCTTCAGCTGCGAGAACAGCCGGCTGTCGGACACGCCCAGCAGGACCTCGGGACCGACCGCGTCCATGGTGTTGGCGAAGGGCAGCTTCGAGGTCGTCAGCCCGGCATCCATGCGGTAGTTCCACGACAGGCCGGGCTTGGTGAAGCACTTGTCCTTCTCGAACTCCTCGGGCGTGCACACCGGATCGGCCAGCTGCACCAGCTCGAGGAAGGGCGGCCCCGCCTGACCCTCGGGCTGCTTGCGGAAGAAGGCCGCGTACTTGGTCTGATCCTTCAGCTTCTCGGTGCGCTTCTGCAGGAACTTGAGGTCGTTCTTGGTCGCCTTGACGTGATCCTGCACGTTGACCAGCACCTGATTGAGCGCCAGGTAGTAGCTCATGATGGCGTCGACCGTGGGCTGCTCCAGGTTGCGGTAGTTCGAGTTGATGATGATCTTCTTCAGATCGGCGAGATCCTTGTCGTCGATCTTGAAGTTGTCGAGCTGGTTGTTGAAGGCCTCGTCGTCGGGCTGCACCGCCATGCGGCCGTCGCCACCACGCTTGGCCTTGAGCACCTCGCCGAGCTGGTTGATCTTCACGTCGAACTTGGCCAGCGTCTCGAAGATCTTCTTGCCGTCGCTGACGGTCTGGTTCCACTCCTTGTTCTTCTGCACCACCTGCCCGACCATCAGACCGATCACCAGCGGCACGATCGAGATGCCGACCAGCAGCAGGATCTTGCCAGTGCTGGTCTTCTGCACCTTCTCGATCGGCTTGCCGTCATCGAACCCCGGCACGATGATCTGCGGCTGCGCCACCGCCTGCGCGCGCGCCTGCTGCGCCATGGCCCCGAACGGATCATGGCGGGCATCGATGGGCGGCGGCTCGGGCTCGGGCTCCGGCTGCGCGGGCGCGAACCCGGGAGGCGGTGGCACCGCACCACCACGACCACCCATCGGCGGTGGCAGCACGGGGCGAGCACCCTGCGGAGCCGGCAGCACAGGTGCGGGGCCAGAACCAGCGCCCGGCGCGGGAGCCGGCGCGGCGGCTCCTGCCCCCTTGGCGAGCCCGAGGCGCGCCTTGAGGTCCTTGATATCCTTCATTCCGCCGGCCTTCTTTTCGTCTGCCAACGCAGTTCCTCCGGGGGTGTCGGTTCGCGAGAGGTTGGAGAGTAGCCGCGGGTAGTAACCCTGTCAATTCAGCTTCTTCAGCCCTTCACGCCACCCGCCGTGAGGCCGCTCACCAGGTGGCGTTGCAGGGCGTAGAACAGCGCCATCACCGGCAGCGACACCAGGATCGCGCCCGCGGCGAAGTGGCCCCACTCGGCGTCGTGCTGCCCGATGTACTGGTGGATGAGCACCGGCAGCGTGAACGACTCCTGCCGGCTCATGAAGGTCCCGGCCAGGATGAACTCATTCCACGCGGTCATGAACGAGAACAGCGCGGTGACCGCGATGGCCGGGCGTGACAGCGGCAGCACGACCCGGAAGAACACGCCAAACGGGCCCGCGCCGTCGATGCGCGCGGCCTCCTCGAGCTCGCGCGGCAGGGTGTCGAAGTAGCCCTTCAGCGTCCACACACAGAACGGGATCGCGGTGGTCGAGTAGACCAGCGTCAAGCCCAGAAGCTGATTCAGGAGGCCCAGCCGATCGAGCAGCACGTACAGCGGGATGAGCAGCAGCGTGGCCGGGAACATCTGCACCGCCAGGAAGGCGCCCATGCTGCTGCGCCGGCCCGGGAAGCGGTGGCGCGACAGCGCATACGCCGCGGTGCACGACGCCGTGACGCCGAGGATGGTGGTCAGCCCGGCGACCAGCAGGCTGTTGGCGAGCTGGCGACCGAACAGCCAGTGCCCGCTGCCGGGATCGGTGGCGCCGATGACGTCGCCGAAATGCGACAGCGTGATCGAGGTCGGGATGGGCGACAGCGACAGGTCGAACTGCTGCCCGGGCGACAGCGCCTTCTTGAGCACCAGCAGCACCGGGTAGACGGCGAAGGCGCACGCCAGCACCAGCACCAGGTGGCCGGCGATGCGCGACGCGAGCGAGGGTGGCTTCACGAGCGCTCCAGCATGGCCTCGCGGCGACGCGCGCCACGGTTGGCCAGCAAGGTGTAGACCGCCAGCACGATGAAGATCAGCGTCGCGTAGGCGGCGGCCAGGCCGTAGCGATCGCCGCGCTCGAAGGCCCAGCGATAGGCCTCGGTGACCAGGATGTCGGTGGCGCCACCAGGGCGGCCCTCGCTGACCAGGTAGATCACGTTGAACATGTTGAAGGTCCAGATCGAGCCCAGGATCACCGCTGGCATCAGCGCCGGCCCGAGCAGCGGCATGGTGATGCGCGAGAACGTGGTGAAGCGGCTGGCGCCGTCGACCGCGGCGGCCTCGTAGAGCTCCTTGGGGATGGCCGCCAGCGCGCCCATCGACACCACCATCATGAAGGGGAAGCCGAGCCAGGTGTTGGTGACCACGTTGGCGCTGAAGGCGGCCGAGAACGACGAGAACCAGGCCACCTTCGACAGCCCGAGCGCGCCCAGCAGCGAGTTCACCGCGCCGTGGTGCTGCTGGAACATGCCGCGCCAGATCAGCGCCGTGATGTAGTTGGGCACCGCCCAGGGCAGCACCAGCAGCACGCGGTAAAGGCCGCGCATGCGCAGCTTGGGGCGCGACAGCAAGAGCGCCAGCCCGAGGCCGATGCCGACGTGCAGGATGACGTTGACGAACGTCCACAGCAGGGTGACGCCGAGGGTGAACCAGAAGTTGAGCGGATCGCCGAAGGGGTGGCCACCGCCGGACAGGATCTCGACGAAGTTGTCGATGCCGACGAAGTCGTAGCGCCCGTGCGCGTGATCGAAGAAGCCCAGCGCGAGGCCGACCGCGAAGGGCACCCCGACCAGCAGCAGCGTGGTGGCGGCCGCCGGCAGCAGGTAGATGTAGGCCACGCGGTGCGCGCGCAGCGCCGCCAGGGCGCGCGCGAAGCTGCCGCGCGCGGCCAGGACGCCGATGGCCAGTGCGGCCAGCGCGCCGACCGCGCCCAGCACCCGCGCGGTCTCGGCCTCGGGGATGCCGACGGCCCGCGCACCGGCGCGCGCGGTCCAGGCGATGGCGGCGGCGGCGGCGATGGCGCCGACCAGCGCGGCCACCCGCGGCGACAGCACCAGGCCAGCCAGCAGCGCGATGGCCAGCGCCAGCAGCGCGCAGATGAGCAGGGTGCCGCCGGGCAGGGCGGCTGGGCCGACCGCGGGCAGGCGCTCGATGACCAGGGCGTAGCTGCCGCTCAGCGCGGCGGCGCGCACGGTGGGGCCGCCGCTGCCGTCACGCCCGGCGCGGCTGTGCGTGGGCGTCGGCGCCGTCGGCGCGGCCGGGCTCCCGGGCGTCGCCGCGGCCTCATCAGCCGACGGCGCGTCGGGATCGACGAGCTGGGCCACACCGTGACCCAGGCTGCGCGCGCGCTCGGCCAGATCGTGGGCGCTCTTGCGCGGGCTGGCCCCGGCCGGGCTCGCCGCCGGCGTCCCGGCGCCCGCGCTGCCGCCCTGCAGCGTGGCCAGCAGCGCGTAGCGACGCAGGAACGGTCGTCCCGCGCTGGGCAGGAGCTCGAGCAGGTCGATGCGATCGCTGGCGCGCAGCGCGGCCCGCAGCGCCTCCAGACGGGCCAGCGCCGCGCGCGCTCCGCCCTTGTGCGCGGCGCTCGCGATCTCGGCCACCAGCTGCTCGGCCTCGGCGACCGCGATGGCCCGCGACTGCCGCTCGGCGCCGGCGTTGCGCGCGCGCACGAAGCCGAGGCCGGCCAGCGCCAGCCCGCAGAGCAGGGCGGCCAGCGTAGTCAGCAGCGCCGTGCGTGGGCGCCGCCTGGCTGTGGGCTCGGGGGTCGTCATCGCGCCGGTGCGCGAGCGTAGCGCTCGGCCTCGCCGTGCGCGGCCGACAGCGCGCCCGGGGCTCGCTCGCCCAGCACGACGACCTTCTCGAGCGCGCGGTCATAGGCCGACCAGATCGACCCCATGGCCGGATCCGACGGCATCGCGCGCGCCCGCTCGGCGGCGCCGCGGAAGGCCGACACCACCGGATCACGCGCGACCTCGGGATCGCGATAGGCGGCCAGGTTGGGCACGATCTGCCGCGCCGCGCGCGCCCGCGCGATGGCCGAGGCGTCGTCCGTCAGCGCCGCCGCGATGCGGTACGCCGCGCGCTTGTCGTGCGCCCGCGCCGACACCAGCACGCCCTCGACCCCCAGGTACGGCGCCGCCGGCAGCCCGGTCGCGCTGACCACGGGCAGCGGCGCGATGCCATAGTCGACCCCCTTGGCGATCTCGTCCACGAACCACGGCCCCGAGATCACCATGGCCAGCTTGCCGTCATTGAACAGCGACGACAGCAGCGCGGGCGACGGCTCGGCGGGCACGATCCCGCCCGGCCCCGCCAGCGTGCGCGCGAAGTCCGCCGCCGCCGCCGCCGCCGGGGTCGCGATGTCGACCCGCCCGCTGGGATCCAGCACCTGCCCGCCGAAGCCATGCAGCCAGGCGGCGTGGAAGTACAGCTTGTGCACCTCGTAGCCGAGGCCGAAGTGGCCGGCCCGGGTCAGCGCGCGTCCCATGGTCAGGAGCTCGTCGGTGGTCGCGGGCGGCGTGGGCACGCTGCTCTTGCGATAGAACAGCGCGGTGCACTTGACCGCCAGGGGCAGGCCATACAGGCGCTCGCGGTAGGCCAGCGCGGCCAGCGCCTGGGGCAGATAGCGGTCCGCGGTGGCGTCGTCGACCCAGTACGAGATGGGCTCGATGACCCCGGCCTCGGCCCAGGTGCCGATGCGATCGTGCGCGAAGATGAACAGGTCGGGCCCGTTGCCGTTGGGCACCGCGGCCGAGATCTTGTCGACCATGGCCTCGTAGGGCACCGCGACCAGGCGCAGCTGCGGCTCGCCAGCGCCGCGTGCCCGGGCGTTCCAGCGCTCGGCCGCGGCCTGCAGCGCGTCGCGCTCGGCGCCGCGGTACGAGTGCCACAGCACGATGCGCGCGCCGCGCTCGTCACCGCAGCTCGAGGCCGCCAGGGCCAGCGCCGCCAGCAGCAGGCATGCCAGCCGCTTCACGCAGCCGCCTCCAGGCGCAGCCCGGTCGAGGCGTCGAACAGGTGCAGGTGGCCGGGATCCACGGTGACCCCGACGGAGGTGCCCTTGGCCGGCGCGGCGTGCGCCTCGGTGCGCACCAGCAGGGTGCCGCACTCGGCCTCGACGTGCACGAAGGCCTCGCCGCCGTGCAGCTCGCGATCGCGCACGTGGCCGCGCAAGGTGGCGCCTGCGCCGTCGGGCGCGCCCACGGCGAGGTGGTGTGGCCGGATGCCGACCACGACCTTGCCGCGCGCGCGCACGCGGTCGAGATCGGCTCCCACCGCGAGCCCGGGTGCGCGCAGCTCGGTGCCGGCCAGCTCGGCCGAGACCAGGTTCATGGTCGGGCTGCCCAGGAAGGTGGCCACGAAGACGTTGGCCGGGGCGTCATAGATCTCGAGCGGGGTGCCGACCTGCTGGATGACGCCGCCCTGCATGACCACGATGCGGTCGGCCAGCGTCATCGCCTCGGCCTGGTCGTGGGTCACGTACACCGACGTGGTCTCGAGCCGCGCACACAGCGCGCCGATCTCGCGCCGCACCTGCCCGCGCAGCTGGGCGTCCAGGTTCGACAGCGGCTCGTCGAACAGGAACACCTTGGGCCGGCGCACGATGGCGCGCCCCATGGCGACGCGCTGGCGCTGGCCGCCCGACAGCTGCTTGGGCGTGCGCGCCAGCAGCTCCGAGATCCCGAGCAGCTCGGCCGCCTCGCGGACGCGGGTCTCGATCTCGGCCGCTGGCGTCTTGCGCATCTTGAGCCCGAAGGCCAGGTTCTCGCGCACCGTCATGTGCGGGTACAGCGCGTAGCTCTGGAACACCATGGCGATGTCGCGGTCCGACGGGGCGACCTCGTTGACGCGACGGCCGTCGATGCGGATCTCGCCCTCGCTGGGCTGCTCGAGGCCGGCGATCAGGCGCAGGGTCGTCGACTTGCCGCAGCCCGAGGGGCCGACCAGGACGCACAGCTCGCCCGACCTGATGTGCAGATCCAGCCTGGGCAGCGCCAGGTGCCCACCGTCGTACCGCATGACCACGCCATCGAGAACCACGTCCGCCATGGCCGCCCGTTCAGCAAGAGCGGGGCCACCCGCGACGCGACACAACCCCTGATGATCACGAGCGCGCGGCTGTCGTCTCCCGCGCCGCGCCCTGGGCGCCGGTTTCCACCAGCAACGCCTGTTGCGATTGGCAACGCGGGATTGTTCGGGAATCTGGCCGACCCGGCCGAGACCGAACCGCCCCGGTCGCGCGTCCGACGGCTCATGAGCAGGCAGCGGACGACGAAGAAGCTGGGGGCGATGGCGCTGGCCGGGGTGCTGGCCGGGCAGCTGGGGGCAGGGCAGGCGCTGGCGCAGGTGCAGCCCAGCCCGGCACGCAGCTACCGCGAGGTGGTCCTGGATGTCGCCAGCATGGTCAACGACGGCGAGGCCCAGCAGCTGGCGGCCAAGGCGGGGCTGCAGATCCTCAATGTGCTGTGGGAGGACACCGGGCGCTGGGAGGGCTCGTCGGTCGGCCCCAACATCTCGGACGTCACCATCGAGGTGCAGACCGAGGCACCCGGTGGCGGCGTCGAGACCGCCCTGATGCCGGTCATCCGCAACCCGAACTTCGAGGACAAGACCGGCGACGTCAAGCTCGACCAGATCCGCATCCGCGTCGGCAACCAGCGCAAGGGCGGCCAGCTCGAGAGCATCACGCTGCGCCAGTTCCTGGCCGCGCCGAGCCGCTTCATGACCATGCCCGGCAAGGGCACCATCAAGGGTGGCACCCTGCTGGCGCCGCGCGACTCGCACGCGCTGGTCAGCGCCCAGGCCTCGTTCCTGCCCATCCCCAGGCAGGGCAAGGCGACCTTCTGGCCGGTCATCTTCAACTACCAGTCGTATGCGCAGAACCCCGCGGTGCTGACCCTGCTGGTGACCCGCCAGGGCACCAGCATGACCATCATCGACAACGCGCGTGACACCGTGACCGGCGGCGCCAGCTGGGGCCAGCGGCTGTTCATGAACGTGGGCGGCCAGGCCGCACCGCTGACCGCCGAGCGCCTCAGCGACGTCAAGGCCAAGGGCACCACCTCGAACGGCGAGTCGGCCGCCAGCGTGGGCGCCGACGCCAACCTCCTGATGCTGATCCAGGTCCCGCTCAAGGTGAAGACGCCGAGCTATCTGGCCGGTGGCGGCGCCAGCGGTGGCGACATGGAGATGGCCGCGCCGACGATGGCCGCCAAGAGCGCGCCAGCCACCCGCAGCGCCCCGCGCGAGTCGGACGTCGAGCAGGCCGTGCTCGGCCACGGTCCGGTGCTGGGCCCCTACACCGAGCTCGACGGCCTCACCATCGAGCGCGATCCCCGCTTCCCGGTGCGCGTCACCGTGCAGTTCTACCAGGCCACCTCCAACGGCGCGGTCAGCGCCGCCGACGTCGCCGGCTTCGCCGCCGAGATCGACAAGGTCTACAAGAGCGCCGACTATGTCGGCTCCCTGGTGGTGCCGCGCGGCCAGAAGCGCCCCACGCAGTGGACCGGCGTCGGCCCGCGCCCCGAGAACGTGACCTGGGAGGACTTCCGCGGCCTCTACGAGCGCATGCAGAAGTACGGCTGGTTCAGCCCGCAGGTGCGCGTGCTGCCGGTCAAGTAGCCCGCCGCAGAGCCAACCGCTAAAGGCCCGTCCGGGTCGACGCCGGGCTGTGCAGCCCGAGGTTCGGGATCGACGGCGAGCGCAGCACGATCACACCGACCCCACCGCCGCCCCCCGCACCACCGCCGCTGGCGTTGCCGCCGCTGCCGCCCGAGCCATCCAGCGCACCACCGGCGCCGCCCGCGCCACCCGGTCCACCGTCACAGAACAGGCCGCAGTCACCGCCCCCCGCCGAGGTCGC
Source organism: Deltaproteobacteria bacterium (assembly GCA_020853705.1). Taxonomy (GTDB): domain Bacteria; phylum Myxococcota_A; class Polyangia; order Haliangiales; family JADYYK01; genus JADYYK01. Next base: position 44,414 of record JADYYK010000156.1, on the reverse strand, counting down.
GCCGTCGGCGCTGCCATCCGCGCCGGCGGCGCCGTCCGAGCTCGACGAGCCACCACCCGAGGCGCCGCCGCCGCCGTTGGCGGTCAGCGTCCCGCTGGTCCGGATCGCGGTCGCCGCCTCCAGCAGCAGGCTGCCGCCCGAGCCGCCGCCGCCGCCGCCGTTGTGCACGCCGCCGTTGCGTCCACCGCCGCCCGACACCGTGATCCAGCCGCCGCCGGCGGTCACGATGCTGCCGCCCGACGACAGCTGCAGCGCACCACCTCCGCCGCCGCCGGCGCCACCAACCGCGGCCGCGTCGGGCGCCGCCTGGTCGTAAGCACCACCGACGCCGCCAGGACAGCCACCGCGCAGCGGCACCGGCGTGAACGACGCCGGCCGCACGCCGCGCGCCCCCCCGCCCGCGGCCTGGCCCGCGCCGCCATTGCCACCCTGACCCTGGAACGACGCGCCGCCACCGCCGGCGCCGCCGCTGGCGGTGGCCACCGAGTCCTCACCGTCGCGGCCGGCCTGCGTCGCACAGTCGACCGCCGAGCGGCCGCCTGCGCCGGCCTGCGCACCGACCGCGCCGGCATCGAGCTGGCCGTCCACCGCGATGTCACCGCGCGCCACGATGATCAGCGGATAGGCGCCGACGACATCGACCCGGGTCCCGGCGGCGATGTTGACCCCGATGGTCGAGGTCACGCGCACCATGCCACCCCCGAGCTGGGTCACCAGCGCGGTGCCGGGCAGGGCGGACAGCTGCCCGCCGGGGTTGCGCAGCATGCCGGTCGCGGTGTCGATGCGCCAGGTGCCACCGGCCAGATCCAGCCGCGGCCCGGCCTCGGGCACGTCACAGCGCCCCAGGTTCGACAGCCAGGGATAGCGATCACCCTCGCACGCGGCGTCCGGCCCCGGGCTGCCATCGCGCGGTCCGCCATCGTCGAGCGCGCCGCCGTCCGGCAGTCGCCCGCCGTCGGTCATCGCCGCCGCGTCTCCGGGCCCGCCGCCATCACCCGCGCGCGAGGTCAGCCCGCTGGGATCGAAGCTGCACCCCGCCGGCCCCAGCGTGCACAGGACGCCGAACACCGCCGCGGGACTGGCGCGTCGCCGCGCCGTCGTCACAGCCCGCCCGTGATGGCCGGGGGGTGGCGCATGCCCATCAACGGGACCGACGCCGAGCGCAGCTGGATGAGGCCGACCCCGCCACCGCCGCCACCACCACCGCCGCTGGTGTTCATGAAGGCATCGACGCCCGGGGCGCCGTCGAACAGCAGGCCCGCGCCGCCACCGCCGCCGCGCCCGCCCGCGCAGTTGATCCCGCCACAGTCGCCACCGCTGGCCGCGACACCATCATCGTCATGACCATCACCGCCGGGGGCGCCCTGCGCCGAGGTCGACCCGCCGCCCGACGAGCCACCACCACCAGCGGCCACCAGGATCCCCGGTGTGCGGATCTCGACCTTGGCCTCGAGCAAGATCCCGCCGCCCGAGCCGCCACCGCCGCCGCCGCTGTGCACGTCGCCACCGCCGCCGCCCGCCCCGGACACCGAGATCCCTCCCGACACGGTCAGCACGTTGCCTGCCGAGATCTGGATGGCGCCGCCGCCCAGGCCGGCCTCGCCACCGATGGCGGGATCGGTCGCGCTGGCCTCGTTGTCACTGCCGCCGTTGCCACCGGGACAGCCACCGCGCAGCGGGATCAGCGTCAGCGCCGTCGGCTTGACGCCCTTGGGTCCCTTGGCGCCGCGACCCTGCCCGGCGCCATCCCCACCATCACCGCCAGCGCCCTGGAACGCGCCCCCGCCGCCGCCGCCCCCGCCGCCCTGGCTATCGGTCGAGTCACGCCCATCGTTGCCAGCGCGAGGCCCGCAGGCGCCGCGCTCCAGCGCGCCGCCGGGCACTGGCGTGGCGGGCTCGATCTCGTTGGCGCTGGCGTCGATGGTGCCCGCGACCAGCACGTCGCCGCGCGACACGATGACCAGCGGAGGCCCACCGATGACCCGCACCCTGGTCCCGGCGGTGACCGCGAACGACGACACCGAGACCACGCGCACCATCTCGGTGCTGCCAGTCTGCTGCACCAGCACGCTGCCCGGCAGCAGGAAGCTGGCGCCCATGGGCGGCGCGACCGCCCCTGACAGGGTGTTGACCAGGTACGACCCGGGCTGGTTGAAGTTGAGCGCGGTGGCCCCCACCGGGACCACGCAGGGCTCGACGTTCGAGATGGTGAAGCCGAGCTGATCACCTGGACAGAGCTGGGCGTCCGGGGCTGCGTCGGGGCCGGCGTCCTGGGGGCCGCCATCATCGCCCGGACCACCATCGCCTGGCGGCCCGCTGTCGCCGACGCCGCTGTCGGGACCTGCATCACGGGGCGACCCCAGCCCCTTGGAGTCGAAGCTGCACGACGCCCCCAGGGTGACCAGGAGGGCCAACGCCATGCGTGGGGAGCGTGACAAAAGCCTGTGGAAGTCGAGCAAGGGCAAGACTTCGCGAGCGTATCAAACCTCGCACTCGACCGCGAGGGAACTCAGGTTCACGGCCTCGGCCACAGCAAGTTGCGATAAGCTGCGAGGGATCATGCCGACTTGTGCGAGCTGCGGGACGAGCTACAAGGCGGGCCAGCTGACCTGTCTGGTGGACGGTCGTGCGCTGACCGGGGCAGGGGATGCGGCCGCCAGCAGCGAGGCCGGACAGGCGGCCACGGTCGAGCTGGCTGGCTCCACCGGCGGCAGCGGCGCCAGCGACGAGCGGCTGGGCCCAGGGACCACCCTGGGGGACTACACCATCGAGGGGCTGATCGGCGCCGGCGCCATGGGTGACGTCTATCGCGCGGTGCATCCGGTCATCGGCAAGCAGGTCGCCATCAAGGTCATCAAGCGCCGCCTGGCCGACACCGGCGAGGCGCTGGAGCGCTTCGTGCGCGAGGCGCGCGCGGTCAACCTGATCCGCCACCCCAACGTGGTCGACGTCTTCGGCATGGGCCGGCTGCCCGACGGGCGGATCTACCTGGTCATGGATCTGCTCGAGGGCGAGAGTCTGGCCGCGCTGCTGCGCCGGCGCGGGCCGCTGCCACCGCTGGAGGTGGTCGAGCTCCTGCGCCCGGTGTGCGAGGCGCTCTCGGCCGCGCACGCCCGGGGCATCGTCCATCGCGACCTCAAGCCCGACAACGTCTTCGTCACCCGCGAGGGCGCGCGTCCGTCGGTGCGCCTGCTCGATTTTGGCATCGCCAAGGTGCTGGCCGAGCGCACCACCGGTGAGCGCGCCGCCACGCTGACCTCCGAGGGGGCGTGGATCGGCACCCCCGCCTACATGGCGCCCGAGCAGTGGGTGTCGGAGCCGGTCACCCCCGAGAGTGACGTCTACGCGCTCGGCGTGATGGCCTACGAGCTGCTCGCGGGTCGCCCGCCTTACCGCGCCACCACCTACAGCGGCCTGATGGAGGAGCACTTCCGCGGCACGCCGCCGCCGCTGGGCGAGACCGCCGAGGGCGAGGTCTCGCCGCTGCTGGCCGAGGCGGTGGCGTCGGCGATGGCCAAGCGGCCCGCGGATCGGCCGCAGGGTGCCATGGCCTTCCTGGAGAAGCTGGAGGCGGCGGTCGGGGTCATGCCGGGCGCCCATGCGCTGGGCAGCGCCGCCGGCGCCGCGGTCGAGCTCGGCGGCCTGACCCGGCTGGGCGGGCGCGGCGCGCGGCCGCGCTGGCTGGCGGCGGCTGGCGCCGCGCTGGTGCTGGTTGCCGTGGTGGTGGTCTTCGCGGTCACCCGGCTGCGCGGTCGCCGCGCCGGCGCGACCCCGGGCACCACGACGCCTGGGGCGGCCACCCGCAGCGAGGTCAGCATCACGTCGACGCCGGCCGGTGCGGAGGTCCGCCGCGGCGAGGTCGTGATCGGCACCACGCCGCTCAAGACCACGCTGGAGCAGGGCGCCCTGATCGAGCTGGTGGTCGCGCGCCCCGGCTACAAGCTGGCGCACCGCGAGCTGCGCCTGGGGCCGGCCGACAGCACGAAGAGCGAGCACTTCGACCTGGATGCGGTGACGTCCTTCAAGGGTTACTGGAAGATCCCCAGCGGCCCCACGCGCTACTTCGAGCGCGACGGCGACCGTGTGGCCGGCTACAGCGCCGATCCTCGCAGCGGCGAGCGCGAGTTCCTGCGCGTGTTCGAGTTCCGCCCCACGCGCGAGGCCGGCGTGACCGTGTTCGCGGCCTCGGTCGACCACGTCGACAAGGACCACCCCAACGAGGCCAGCTGTCACATCCCGCTGGCCGCCGAGTACCGCTACACCGAGCAGCCCGAGGCGCTGGAGCTGCGCCTCGAGGAGGCGCACTACCACTTCGACGGCGAGCGCTGCGTCCCCGACCGTGGCGCGGGCAGCTGGAGCCCGTGGGGCGCCGCCACCCGCTTCGTCCCCGAGTCGTTCCGCACCACCACGGTGGTGTCGAACGCCCAGGTCGGTCCCATCCGGGGCGTGTTGCCTCCGCCGCCCAACCTGCCCAAGGTGCCGCCGCCCGACATCTACGACAAGGGAGGTAACAAGATCGGCAGCACCAACCAGGACAAGGACCCCACGCTTGCGCCCGTGATCGACCAGAAGAAGGCGCCCGAGAAGCCGGTCAAGCCCGCGCCGCAAAAGTCGAAGAAGTCCGCCGTCGACAAGGCGGGCGACTTCCAGCAGCAGTCGCTGAACGACGCCCCGGTGCCCCAGGCCACCAGCAACGCGTCGCCGACCCCGAACCCGCTCGACAACATGAAGGGCAACGCCCCCAGCCGTGGTCAGACCAACCAGGCCGCCCAGGTGCCGCCCCCCAGCAAGTGACCCACCGCTTGATCGAAGCGTTTGAGTATCTTTTTCGAAGTGATATCGTAAGAGGGTTGTGGGGGATGCAGTGAATCTGGGGGCGCTCTCGGCCCGCCTGAACATCATTCGGGCGGCCAAGTCCCCGTCCGAGATCCTTGGTGTGACTGCCGGTGCCGCCGAACATGTGGTGCGTGACGCCTACTTGCAGGCGTGCCGGCAGTACCACCCCAACCGGTATGCCCGCGGGGAGGCCAACGCCCGGGCGCTGGCGCTCGAGGTCTTCATCGCGCTCAAGCGCGCCTACGAGGATCTGGCCCGGCAGCGCGCGCGCAACGGGGCAGGGGGGCCGCCAGCCGCGACCCCTGGACTGCGGCTGGTCGCCGCGGCGCAGCCGCCTGGCCGTGTCGCCCAGGGCACCGCCCCCATCGGCCTACCACCGCGGGCGACCACTCCGCCAAACGGGTCGCCCCCGCGTGCGGCGACGCCACCGAATGGCGCGCCACAGCGCCTGGGCACCGCGCCTGCGGCCGCCCCGGTGGCCGTCTCTCCTGCCGTCAACCCCATCGCCGCGGCGCGCCCGCTGGCCCAGCGTCCCGGACAGCCATCCAGCGCGGCCGTACAGAAGCAACGCGAGCGCGAGGAGCGGGTCCAGCGCGCGCTGGCCGACTCGCAGGCTGGCCGCCATGGCGAGGCCCGCAAGGTCCTGTATGCGGTCGCCGCCGAGGACGCCCAGGAGCGACGCTGGCGCGTGCTGCTGTACCTGGTCTGGGGCCACGAGCTGCTGGCCGAGGGCAAGCTCGACGAGGCGCAGAAGCAGTACGAGCGCAGCCTGGGCCTCGACGCCAGCCACGAACCCACGCGTCGCGCCCTCGCCGAGCTGGACGGCAAGCGCAAGGGCAAGGGCTTCTGGAAGTCGTTCCTCGGCAAGTAGTTGGAAGCCAGCTGCCGTCTCGGCTAGATTGACCCCGTGGGCAGGATCATCGGCATCGATCTCGGCACCACCAACTCCTGCGTCGCGGTCATGGAGGGCACCGACCCCGTCGTCATCCACAACCAGGAGGGCGGTCGCACCACGCCGTCGATGGTCGCCTTCAGCGAGGGCGGTGATGTCCTGGTCGGGGCCCCCGCCAAGCGCCAGGCGGTGACCAACCCCAGGCGCACGGTGCACTCGGCCAAGCGGCTGATCGGCCGCAAATCGGGCTCCGCCGAGGTCGATCGCCTGAAGCAGACCATGCCCTACGAGATCGCGGTGGCCCAGAACGGCGACGCCTGGATCCGCGTCGGCGACCGCACCTTCGCGCCCGAGGAGGTCTCGGCGCACGTGCTCGAGAAGATGCGCACGGTGGCCGAGGACTACCTCGGCGAGGCGGTCAGCGAGGCCATCGTCACCGTACCGGCGTACTTCGACGACGTCCAGCGCCAGGCCACCAAGGACGCCGGGCTGCTGGCCGGGCTGACGGTGCGTTCGATCCTGAACGAGCCGACCGCGGCCGCGCTGGCCTACGGCCTGCACCAGGACAAGGATGGCGTCTACGCGGTCTTCGATCTGGGCGGCGGGACCTTCGACATCTCGATCCTGCGTGCGCAGGCCGGGGTGTTCGAGGTCCTGGCCACCAACGGCGACACCACGCTGGGCGGCGACGACTTCGATCAGATGCTGGTGCACAAGCTGGTGGCCGAGTTCATGGCCGCGGAGGCCCTGGATCTGACCGGCGATCCGGTGGCGCTGCAGCGCCTGCGCGACGCCGCCGAGCGCGCCAAGCACGAGCTGTCGTCGGCGCTCAACACCGATATCAACTTGCCGTTCGTGGCGGTCGGGGCGGCTGGCCCCAAGCACCTCATCCGGGAGGTGTCACGCAGCGAGCTGGAGCTGCTGGTGGCGCCGCTGCTGGCGCGGCTGGAGGCGCCGTGCCGGCGCGCCCTCAGCGACGCGCGGCTGACCGAGGCCGACATCACCAGCGTGGTCCTGGTCGGCGGCATGACACGCATGCCGGCGGTCCAGGCCAAGGTCGAGGAGATCTTCAAGCGCAAGCCGTCGCGCGGGGTCAACCCCGACGAGATCGTGGCCATGGGCGCGGCCATCCAGAGCGGCATGATGGACGGCGACGGCGCCATGGCCGAGATGGTGCTGCTGGACGTGACGCCGCACGCGCTGGGCATCCGCGCCGCTGGTGGCCGCTTCGCGCCGGTCATCCCGGCACAGACGACCATCCCGACGCGCGAGACCAAGGTGTTCGCGACCACCGAGGACAACCAGGAGCTGGTGACGCTGGAGGTCTACCAGGGCAGCGCGCCCGAGGTGAAGGACAACCGCCACCTGGGCACCTTCACGCTGGGCGATCTGCCGCGTGGACCGCGGGGCTCGCTGCGCGTCGAGGTCGCGTTCACGGTGGACGCCGACGGCATCGTCAGCGTGGACGCCAAGGAGCTGACCACCGGCAAGGCGACGTCGATCCGGATCGATGGCGCCTCGGGCCTGTCGAAGAACCAGATCGACGAGATGTCGCAGAAGCGCACCGGCCAGTTCCCGAAGCTGATCAGGCGCTAGCGCCAGGCCAGGCCCAGGGCCTGGGCCTGGGGGCTGAGGCGATTCAGGAACGGCCATTTTGAAGGCGTCCCTGAATCGCGCTTCGCATAAGATGCATTATGTCAACTCGGCTGGAGGGTCGAAGACACCTCCCGGAGCCCTCTGGGCCCTGAGGCGCCCAAGCCATGCGCACGCCCTTGCTGGGCGTGCCCGCCCTCTCTCAGCGTCGCGCCCGCAGGCGCAGCTGCAGGCTGCCCTTGACGCCCGTGCTGCCCAGGCGTGCGCTGAAGGCGACGTCGCGCAGCTGTGACGCCACGCCGCGCGCCACCACCTCACGCACGTCGCGCGCCCTGGCTAGCGCCAGGATGCCGGCCGCCGGCGTCATGCTCGAGTAGACCACGCTGCCATCGTCGGCCTGGAACGCCGCGCGGGCGTCGCTGGGCAGATCGGCGTCGGTGATCGACGTGGCGCCGGGGCCGCGCTGCGCCAGCTCCAGGGTGCGATCGAAGCCCTCGCCGGTGCCCAGCACCAGCAGATCGCCGTGCAGCGCCGCGCCGACCAGGGTGTCGCCGTTGTTGGTCAGCGCCCGGAACACCTTGCCCCCCGCGGTGCCATGGACGTCGATGGCGCGTCCGCCGACGCTGCGCGCGACCCAGCCCGGGCCCCGCCGTGCGGTGCTGGCGCCGAACAGGCTGCCGAGCGACCTGCTGGCCGCCGCCGGGTCACGCACACGCAGCGACAGCGCGGCCGGCAGCCGGGCCACCAGGGTCTCGCCGTCGCCACCGCCCAGGGCCAGGAAGAAGCCCAGGCTGGGCATGTAGACCGCCGCGGCCAGCGGCCCGCGCGAGCGCTCCAGAAGCTCGCGCTCGAGCTCGATGCGTCCGAGGCCGATGCGCCCCAGCCAGCGCTGCGCGGCGCCCAGCCAGGGCCGCAGCTCGGCGCGCAGCCGCGCCAGCGCGGGCAGCTCAAGCGCCAGCTCGCCCTTGGCCGCCAGCAGCGCGTCAGCCCCGATCAGCGCCGCCATGGCGTCGCCGGCGTCGCCAGCGCCATGAGACAGCCCGGCCAGCACGCCATGCTGGCGCTCGGGCACCGCGCCCTCGAACCACATCCGCACGCCCTCGCCGGACGGCGTGGCGCCCACGGCCACGCGCTCGAGCCCCAGCACGCCCGGCGCCAGCAGGAGGAACGGCGACCCCGGCGCCGCGGCCTGCGCCACCGCGAAGGTCGCCTCGGTCGCCATGGTCCGCGTCGGCGCGGCCAGCACCGCCGTCAGCACCGCGTGGCGCGCGGCTTCCGCGTCGGGCAGCCCGGTCACCAGCACGGTCCAGCCGTCCACGTCCGCCAGCGCCATCGCGGCGCCGTGGCGCGCCTCGCGCCCGACGCGCCAGCGCTGGGCGCCCACCGGCTCCTCGAAGATCCGCGCGCCGCGCTGGCGCTGCACGGCGTCGAAGCGGGTCTGCACCAGCTCGGCGCTGGCGGTCGCGGCGCGCAGCACCAGGCGCCCCTGATCCAGCGTCAGCGCGACCGGGCGCTGCGGATCGATGCCCAGCCCGGCCAGCGAGGTCACCTCGGTCAGCCCCGCCCGCGCCGCCAGCGACCGCCTGAGCATGGTCACCGTGGCGGCGACCGCGCGATCCTCGCCCAGGCGGCCCAGCAGCGCCTGCAGCCCACGCAGGCTGCGCTCGGGCGCCGGCACATAGACCAGCAGCGCGCTGTCGGCCGCGATCAGCTCGGGCAGCGCACGGCGCACCGGGGCCGGCGCCTGCTGCAGCGCAGGTGCGCGGCCGCCCCGCGCCGCACACCCCGCCAGCCCCAGCGTCACTATCCAGATCCAGCCTGCCCGCAGCATCGCCATCCAGTTCCTGCCTGCCAGCGCCAACTTGGCCCCGGCCCCCCACCACGGTCCAGGATCCACATCACATACGCGCAACTTGGCGGTTCGGATGCCTGCGCCGGGGTCGCCGTTACGTGATCACCTTCAAGGAGCCCGAAAGTGCGCGGATCAGGCGGTCCCGCACCGCGTTGCGCAGCGCGGTGGTGGACAGCAAGGCCTGGTTGATGGGCTCCAGCAGCGGATCATCCGGCCGTTCGCGGCTGTCCACGCTCGACCCCATCACGACGCGCTGAGCCCGGGTCAGCTGATCGACGGCGTTCTCCATGTAGAGCTGCAGCTCCTGGAGCCGGTCGCGCAGGGCAGGATCGAACTTGGCTGTGGACATGTGCTGTATGATGCCACCGTCATGTCGCTGCGCAGCACGGTCGGCAACGTCGACCGCATGGGGCAGATCTCGCTGGTGCTGATCAAGCACGGCTTCGGCGAGCTGTGGAGTCGCATGGGCTTCGGTGGCAAGGCGGTCGAGGACGCGCCGCCAAACGCCAAGGCCGAGTCTGCCGGCGCCGGGGCCGGCTCGCCTTCCCCTGATGCCCCTGATGCCGCGGCGGCCGAGCCCCCTGCCCCGGCCGCCGCCCCGGCCAGGCGCAAGATCAGCTTCGCCGAGCGGCTGCGCCTGGCGCTGCAGGACCTCGGGCCGTCGTTCGTCAAGCTGGGCCAGATCATCTCGACCCGCCCCGACCTCATCCCGGCCGACGTCATCGTCGAGCTCAAGAAGCTGCAGGACCGGGTGCCGCCCATCCCGGTCGAGGACGTGCGCCGCGAGATCGAGAGCTCGCTGGGCGCCAAGGTCGAGGACATCTTCGAGCACTTCGACCCTACCCCCCTGGCCAGTGCGTCGATCGGCCAGGTCCACCGCGCGCGCCTGCGCGTGGACACCGAGGTCGCGGCTGGCGGCGCGGCAGGCGCCGGAAGCGAGCTGCACGAGGTCGTCATCAAGGTCCAGCGCCCCAAGATCCGCGGCACCATCGAGCGTGACCTCGACCTCCTGTTCACGCTGGCCAAGATCGTCGAGCGCACCATCCCGGAGTCGCGGATCTACTCGCCCACCGGCCTGGTCAAGGAGTTCGACCGCGCCATCACCGCCGAGCTCGACTTCACCGTCGAGGCCGAGAACGCCGAGCGCTTCGCCAAGAACTTCGCCGGCAACCCGGTGGTGTGCTTCCCCAAGGTGTACCGCCAGGCCTCCAGCCGCACCGTGCTGACGCTGGAGTTCTTCCCGGGCAAGAAGATCTATGACGCGGTCGAGGGCGGCGCGTCGGGCGAGACCATCGCCAAGAACGCGGTCGCCGTGATCGCCCAGATGATCTTCGCCGACGGCTTCTTCCACGCCGATCCGCACCCCGGCAACATCATCATGCTGGGGCCGCCCGAGGCCCCGGTCATCGGCCTCATCGATCTCGGTCTGGTCGGCCGCCTCAGCGTCGACATGCGCAACAAGGCCGTCGACCTCATGGTGGCCGCGCTGCAGAACGACGTCGACGGGCTGGCCGACGCCCTGGTCGCGATGGGGCGCCCCGGTGGCAAGGTCGACATGCGCGCCTTCCGCGCCGAGGTCGCGGTGCTGTCGGAGAAGTACCTCGGCCGCCCCATCAACGAGATCGAGATGTCTGGCCTGCTGCGCGACCTCGTGCAGGGCGCGGTCAAGTACGACATCGAGATGCCGGTCGAGCTCATCATGATGGGCAAGTCGCTGATGACGGTGGAGGGCATCGGCAAGGAGATCTACCCCGAGCTCGACATCTGGACCGAGGCGCGGCCCTTCTTCATGAAGCTCCTGTGGAGCCGCTACCACCCGCTCAAGCTGGGCGCGGAGCTCCTGCGCGCGCTGCAGAAGCTGGGGCGCGGCGCCGCCGACCTGCCCGGCCAGGTGCACGAGATCCTCGAGGATCTGCGCCAGGGCAAGCTGCAGCTCAAGACCACGGATCCGGGGCTGCCCGAGGCCTCGGATCGGCTGGGGCGCCGGATCTGGAGCGGCCTGGTCATCGTGGGCACGCTGGGCTCGGGCACCGCGCTGGTGCTGGCCGGCCAGGGGCGCTTCGACAGCCTGGCCACCGCGCTGTATGCGCTGGCGGGCGCGACCTTCGGCACTCACCTGTGGCTGGACTGGCGACGCACGCGCAAGAAGCGACAGCAACGCTGAACCCTCAGCAAGAGGGTCAGCGTTGTCCGGGCTTCTGGCCGGCCCTGTCCCCGGGCGCAGGCCTGACCTTCTTCACCCCGCTGCGCCGGCGATCGCTCGCGCGCGGCTTGCCGCGCTCCGGGAACGGACCCGAGCGCAGCGCGTCGGCCAGCGCGCCGCCGGCCCACACCGCATCGTTGTGCAGCGTCCCGGTGCGCACGAAGACCACGCGCGCCCGGGTGAACTCGGCCCGGGTGGCCTGGCCCTCGCGCTTCTCGAACAGGTAGGCGATCCCTGCGGCGTCGAGCGACGCCATCAGCAGCATGGTCTGCTCCGCGGTCTTGCTGTTCTTGCGATGGAACGAGACCAGGCGACGGCGCCGCGGCCCGGGCGGCTCGTTGCGCCGCGCCGCCAGCCACTGTCCGAGCTCGAGGCCCTGGCCGAACAGCCCATCGAACAGCCAGACCTCGCTGACCTCGACGCCACCGAGCTTGGCGGCCTGGCCGGCCGCCTTGTAGCCGCCGCTGTGCGCCGACAGCACCACCCGCCCCGGGCGCGCCCCCGCCGGGGTCGGCGTGACCAGCGCGGCCTGCACGCTGGGCTCGCGCATGACCTCGAGCACCTCCTCGAGCAGCCGGGCCAGCCCCCCGGCCTCGCCGAGGAAGCCCGGCGACGAGTCCTCGGCGTCGAACGGCAGCTGCGGCAGCACCAGCAGCGGCGCGCGCCCGGTCTCGGCCAGCTGCTCGCGCAGGCGCTGGGTGGCCAGCACGTGGCCGACGTTGTTGTAATGGCCATGCAGGTGCAACAGGATGTCGAGATTGCCGTCGGCGTCGGCCTGCAGCGCGGTGGGCACGAAGATGGCGACGGTGTCGTCGCTGTAGGGCTCCTCGGGGTGCGGATAGGGCGCGCTGCCGAGGCGCGCATACACGGTGACGCCGTAGGGCCCCCTCTCGATCGAGAGCGGTCGCTGCGTGCCGGGAGCCGCCTCCAGCGGCGCCTTGGGCGGTGCCGCCGGCGGCGCCGCGCGCCCCACCCCGCCGCGCGCGAGCAGCGCCAGCAGCGCCAGCAGCGCGGAGGAGCCGCCCGCCGCCGAGGCCCGCAGGCCCCGCCGCACGGTCACTTCTTGCGCTTGGCCAGCATCACGTGGTGCTGCCCCTTGCAGTCCGGGTAGCCGAAGCGGAAGCCCAGCTCGGGCGCGCCCTTGAAGAACTTGGCCAGATCCAGCGAGCGCTGATCACCCTTGCGGCCGTAGCCGCGCAGCTTGAGGTAGTCGCACGCGAACTTGCCGTACGCCTTGACCTCCCAGCTGGTGTCGGGCAGCTGGTCGATGCCATAGCCGCTGGAGTCCTGCACGATGAAGGCCGCCTGCGCCAGGCCGATGTCGCGGATGATGGTGAAGTCGTCCCGCCACAAGAGGTAGTGCGCCGCCTTGGTCAGGTACGACACCGTGCCCAGCTTCTTCAGGAAGGCGCCGACGCCCGGCAGCTGCTTCATGTGCTCGTCGTCGAGGTTGGCGGCCAGGTGGCGCAGCACGCGGGGCCGGGTATCCCAGGGCACCGTGAAGCTGATCTCGACGTTGGCGTAGCGCGCCTCGAAGGGCGGCGGCACCCAGCGCGGGTCCAGCTTCTTGGCCATCTTCTTGTCGGCGCCGCCGGTGGCGTCGAGGTAGACGATCTCGCCGCTGGGGTCGATGTCGAAGTAGCGCAGGCCGGTCACGGTGCCGCCATAGGTGTCGATGCCGACCAGGTACATCGGCAGCACGCCCGGGATGGCCTCCTCGAGCGCAGCGCGCAGCGACACGCTGGTGGAGTTGCCCTTCTGGAACAGGCCGCGCATGACCGAGAGCAGCCCGTCGAGGCCGGTGCGCCGCTGCGCCGGCTTGATGGCCGACAGCCGATCGGGCGGGCCGGCCTGCTCCAGCGAGATGTGCACGTAGGTGGTGGCGTCGGGATAGGCCGCCAGGCTGGACACCACGTCGGCGCCCGAGAACGGGTACAGCTCGGTGGTGGGCAGATCCGTCGGGCGCTTATCCTTGAAGAAGACCTTGGCCTTCTCGCCCACGCGCTTCTGGTAGGTGGCCTGCTCGGCCGCCAGCAGCTTGCAGTACTTGGCGTAGTTCGGGACATCGACCGACGGCTTGTCGGACTTGCAGCTGACGACGTCCCACAGCTGCTGGGCCTCGGTCGACAGCGACTGTGCGGACGCCGCCACGGGGGCGCCGGCCAGCACGGGGAGCAGGAACATCAAGCGGAGCTTCATGGACAGCCTCGAGGTGTGCGGGAGTTGTGTCATATCCGGGTAGCGCGCGTCCACAGCCAGCCAGCCAGCAGCGCTCCCGCCAGGATGCCAACGCCGCCCCAGGCGGCGGTCTTCCCTTCGTACAGGAGCAGGGTCAACACACCCAGGCTGGAGACCAGGAAGACGAATGGCGTGACCGGATATGCAAAGGTTCGATAGCTGTCGGCCGGGGCCGCGCTGCCGCGCCGGCGCCGCAGCACGACCACGGCGCCCACCGCCAGGCTGCCGGTGATCAGCATCGCCGTGGTGGTGTAGTCGAGCAGCACCTGCACGCTGTCCTTGTGCACCAGCCAGGCCGACAGGATGAGGCCCGAGGTCCAGGCAGCCTGCAGCCACAGCGCCACCGTCGGGGTCTTGAAGCGGGGATCGAGCCGGGCGCCGAGGCGCGGGAACATGCCCCCGTTGGCCATCGCATAGATGATGCGCGAGCCGCCCAGCACGGTGCCGTTGGTGGACGACAGGATGGCGATGGCGATGAGCGCGGTCATGGCCAGGCGCGCCTTGGCGCCGAACAGCGCCGCGGCGGTAGCGCTGCCGGCCTCGAACTCGCCGGCCACGCCCTTGGCGCCCAGGATGCCCAGGAAGCCGCTATTGAGCAGCAGGTACAGGATGGTGACCGCGCCGGTGCCCAGCAGCAGCGCGCGCGGCAGGCCCCGGCGCGGCTCGCGGATCTCGCCGGCGACGTAGGTGGCCGAGTTCCAGCCCGCGTAGGTCCAGTACACCGGCAGGTAGGCCGCCGCCAGCGGCGCCAGCGTGGGCCAGCGGAAGGCCCCTGGACTTGACAGCTCGTCAACCAGATGCGAGCCACCTCCGGCCGCGGTGAGGCCATAGATCGCGCCGCCCAGGAGCACCAGCATGGGGATGCCGGCCAGCATCAGCTGCGCCGAGCCCGACAGCTTGGCGCCGACGTGGTTGAGCCCGGTGAGCACCACCACCAGCCCGATGGAGATGGCCGCGACCTGGCCCTGGCTGAGGCTCTTGACGCCCAGCAGCGCGGGGCCCTGGTAGCTCACGTTGGCGACCGTCAGCGTCGCGATGCTGCCGGTCATCACGGCCAGGATGGCCAGCCAGCCCGAGGCGAACGCGAACGGCTTGCCGTAGGCCTCCTCGAGGTAGACCACCTCGCCGCCGGCGCGTGGCATCAGGGTCGCCAGCTCGGCCAGGCAGAAGGCGCCGCACAGCGCGGCGACGCCACCGAAAAGCCACAGCAGCATCGCGGTGCCCGAGCCACCGACCCCGCCCAGGACCTTGTGCGGATTGATGAAGATCCCGACCCCGACCATGGACCCCGCCACGATGGCGGCCGCCTGCCAGTGGTTGATGCTGCGTGCCTGCTCGCCGCCAGTCTGCATGGGGCCGGCAGTGTAGCCGTTTCGCGCGCCGCTGTGGTATCAGGCCCCCGTGGCCACCTGGGTCCCCTGGTTCGCGCGTGTCACCGTCGCCCTGCTCGGGGCCCTGGCGGTGGCCACGGCCGGCAGCACCAGCGCCGGTGCGAAGGCTCGCGGCGGGGCGCGCGCCCCGGTGAGCGTGATGCTGCGCCTGCGGGTGTCGACCGAGGCCGGCGCGGCCGCGGCCGCGGCGCGCCTGCCCGGCGAGCAGCTGCAGGCCGAGGGCGACGAGCTGGTGCTGGGGCCGCTGGCCGAGGCCGGGGCCTGGACGCGCGCGGTCGACCTCCTGGCGACGCAGCCCTGGAGCAAGGCCGGCGTGGTCAGCGACCACGTGCGCGTGGTCGCGCCGGCGGTGGCGCCGGCGCCGGCCAGGGACGCCCGCCAGCCCACCGCGGCCGAGCTGGCGCGCTGGACCGGCGGCCGGGTCGCGCGTCGCCTGGTGGCGCGCGCCAGTGGCTACGCCTTCCCCGACTTCGCCATGCCACCCGCCGCCGAGGAGATCGCCAACCTGGCGCCCCCGGTGAAGGGCAAGGCCCCGGGCGCGGTCCTGGTGGTCGCCGAGCGCGAGGTCTGCGACCCCGGCGGTCGCGACTGTCTGGCCTGGCTGCGCGTGCTGGCCCCGGTGACGGCGGCCCCGGGCAGCTTCGAGCTGGTCTGGGTCCCGCTGGGCCAGCTCTGGATCCCCGACAGCGCGCTGTTCCAGCTGCGCCGCCTGGGCCGCAGCCCCGACGGCGTGGTGTACGACGTCATCTCGCGCCGTGGCGCGCGCACTCACTGTGTGGTCCCCGACGGCGCGCCGCCAGCGGCGCGCGCCGTGCGCAGCGGCCGGGCCAGGCGCGGCGACAAGGACACCGCGGCGCTGGAGGACGCCAGCGGCAACCCGACCGGGCGCTGCGAGGACGAGGCGCTGTCACCGCCGCGGTGAGCCCGCGCCACCGCGCGTGCCGCCGCGGGCGACGGCGCCAGCGCTACTTCGCGATGGCGAACTGGTACAGGATGCCGCCGTTCGACAGCGCGAACAGGCGCCCCTCCGACACCGCCGGCGGTGCGGTCACGCCCGGCCCGGGGTCGAAGAACTCGAGCAGCTGACCGCTGTCCTTGTCGAGCACCGCGAGGCCGGCGTCGGCCAGCGGCAGCATCAGGTACGGCCCCACGATGACCGAGCGCCCGGCATCACCGCTGCGCCCCAGCGAGGCGCGCTTGATGACCTCGCCGGCCCGCGACAGGATGACCAGCTCGCCCGGCGCGCTGACGTACAGGCGCTCCTTCTCCTGCGTGATCGCCCCGGCACCATCGGTGGGCACGTTCCACTTCACGTCTCCGCTGTCGACCGCGACCGCGAACACGCCGGTGGCCGCCGATGACACGTAGACCGTCTTGCCGTCGGGGTCCAGCAGCGGAGTGGTGTCGATGTCGACGAACTGCGAGCGCCCGTCCGACAGGTCAGTCTCCCACGCCAGCTTGCCCGAGTCGGCCTGGTAGGCGGCCAGGAAGCCACCCGAGAAGCCGACCAGCACCTTGTCACCGACCACCAGCGGGCCCGAGTGGCCCTGCACGGTGAACTGATCGGGGCGCTCGCGCTGCGCCTCCCAGACCAGCTCGCCGGTCTCGGGGGACAGCGCATACAGGTGATCGTCGGCGTTGGTCACGAACAGCAACGCCCGCCCGGCCACGCGGGCCTCCATCGGCGCAGCCTGGATGGGCCCCTTGCTGGAGAAGATCCAGCGCTTCTGCCCGGTGCGCGAGTTCAGGCAGTGCAGCCGGCCGTCCTCGCTGCCGACATACAGCCGGCGCTCGAACGACATCAGCAGCGGCTGCGACGCGATCGGCCCCACCGGACCGTAGCTCCAGCGCTCGCCGCCGGTCGCCATGTCGAGAGCGTGAAAGACGCCGTCGCTGGTGCCCACGTAGAGCGCACCCGACAGATCATCGGTGACCGGCTGCGCGAACATCTGCGGACGCAGGTTTTGCCACGCCGTCGGATGCAGCTGCACGCGCCAGCCCGGCGACAGCACCCCCGAGCCCACCGGCTCGGCCGGCGGCGGCACCAGTGGTAGCCCACGCGCGCCCCGACAACCCACTCCGGGCAGCGCCAGCGACGCCAGCAGCGCCAGCTGGACGGCCTTGTTCATCAGGTCGACTCGAGCGCTGCCAGACGATCCTCGGCGCCCGCCTTGAGCGGCGACGACGGGAAGTCGGCCACCAGCTTCTTCAGCACCTCGATGGCCTTGGCCTTGTCACCCTTGGCGCTGAGGACGCGGCCCTGGTGCCACAGCGCGCGCTCCTCACCGAGGCCGCTGCCGGTCTTCTTGGGATCGGGATCGAGCTCCGCGAAGCGCGCCAGGGCGCCGTCGAGATCGCCCTTGGCCTCGAGCGCATAGCCCAGCCCCTCGAGCGCGGCGAAGCGGAACGGGCTCGACTTGGCCTTGTCGAGGAACGCCTTGTAGGCGGTGGCGGCCTCGTCGTACTTGGCCAGCTTGAACAGGGTGGCGGCGCGCAGCAGCTCGGCGCTGGTGGCGAAGCTCCCGCCCAGCTTCTTGGCGTCGCCCAGAGCCTTCAGGAAGGCCTCGCCGCGCTCGGTCTCGGTCTTGAAGATCTGGGGCGCGCCGGGGTCCTCGAGGACGTCCCTGTCGGGCTCGGTGGCCTGCACCTTGGACTCGACCCCGACCTTGAGCGCCTTGCCGAAGGCGGCGGTGTTGCGCATCGCCTTCTTGTTCTTGAAGTAGCGCATGGTGAAGACGGTCGCCCACAGCACGACGCCGACGGCCAGACCGAGCGCCATCAGCTTGAGGTGTGGGCGCAGCCGCTCGATCAGGCGGCCGGCCGTGGTCTGGAACGCGTCAGGCGCCTCGGCCTCCGAGGGCTTCTCGGTGGCACGGCGCTTCTTCCACGACGGGTCTTCCTTGATGGCCACGGGGCTCCTGCTAAGTGGTGATAAAGACTGCGCGCTTGTAGCACCGCCGAAAACCGGTGTCAAACCGCGCGCGAGATGGACCCGGGCCCGGGCGGCAACGTTGCCCGCCCCCGCACGGCATGGTACCGAGGGGCATGCGCTGCGCGGCACTCGTGCTGGCCCTGGCCACCCTGCTGGCGCCGCGTGTGGCCCGGGCCGATCGGGGCGACACCGCGTGGTCGGTCGAGGCCGGCTACGCCCTGGTCGCGGTCGACACCCGCGAGCCCTCGGGCGCCGCGCTGGCGGGGTCGTACCTGCGCGGCTGGAACGACGCCATCGCGCTGCGCCTGACCGGGTCGTACAGCCTGCACGCCGCCACCGAGGCCCCGGGCAAGGCCTCGGGCCCCCTGCACGTGGCCAGCGCGACCGCCGGGCTGACCTACGCGTTCGACTATCTGCGCATCATCCCGTTCCTCGAGGCCTCGGTGGGCGGCCTCTACCTGCACGGGCCCGACGGCATCGACTCCGGTGTGCGCGCCACCTTCGAGCTCGGCGTCGGCGCCGACGTGCTGGAGAGCCGCAGCTTCTCGTGGGGCTTCGTGGCGCGCATGCAGAGCTTCCTGCCCGACGCCGACTCGGCGCCGGTGTACACCTACTTCGGGCCCCGCCTGACCTGGCGCTTCAGCAAATACTGAAGACTGAGCTGGCTAGCTGCGCGCCGAGGGCGTGCCGTGCTTGCGCCGGGTGCTCTTCTTCTGCCGGCACACCAGGCGCACCGGGGCGCCCTGGAAGCCGAAGGCCTCGCGGATCTGGTTCTGCAGGAAGCGCCGGTAGGTGTAGTGCACCCACTCGGGGCGGTTGACCTGCAGCACGAACAGGGCCGGCTGCACCTGGGCCTGCGTGATGTAGTGGATCTTGACCGGGTGGCCCTTGGCTGACGGCGGCTGCTTCTTGGACTGCACGTCGGCGAAGAAGCGGTTCAGCTCCGCCGTGGTGATGCGGCGCGAGTACTGGCCGTAGATCTCGGCCGCGGTGGCCGCCAGCTTGCTGACCCGCTCGCCGGTCATCGCCGACACGAACAGCACCGGGGCGTGCTCGACGAAGGGCAGCCGGTCCTCCACGCTGTCGGTCAGGCGCGCCTTGGCCTTCTCCAGCTCGAGGCCCGCGCCCAGCAGGTCGACCTTGTTGAACACGATCATGATGCCACGCCCGGCCTTCTCGACCAGCCCCGCGATCTTGGCGTCCTGCTCGGTGATGCCCTCGCGCGCGTCCATCACCAGCGCGACCACGTCGGCGCGGTCGGCGTTCGAGATCGCCATCGACACCGAGACCACCTCGACGGTGTCCTTGCGATCGATGCTGCGCTTGCGCCGGATCCCCGCGGTATCGACCAGGACGAACTCGCGCCCCGCGATCTGCACGTGGGTGTCGATCGGGTCCACGGTGGTGCCGGGCATGTCGTGCACCAGGACGCGCTCCTCGCCCAGCAGCCGGTTGACCAGCGACGACTTGCCGACGTTGGGCTTGCCCAGGAAGGCCAGCCGGATCGGCCGATCGACGACCACGTGCCGACCATGCTCCCTGGCCTCGTCGTCGTCCTCGCCGGCGGCCTCGAGCGCCGCCGCCTCGTCGCGGGCCGCGCGTCCGCGCTTGGGCCGCGGCGCCGCCTCGGCCTGCCCCGCCGCCGCGCCCGCGCTGCCCGCCGCGATGCCCAGCCGCTCGACCACGCGATCCAGGAGCTCGCCGACGCCGCGACCGTGCGAACCCGACACCGCGAAGACCTCGTCGACACCCAGCCGGTAGGCCTCGGCGGCCAGCGCCTCCTGCTTGGCGCTGTCGATCTTGTTGACCACCATCAGCACCGGGGTGCCGGCCTGCCGGAGCTGCCGCGCGATGGTCTGATCGACCGGGGTGACGCCGTCCTGACCATCGATCACGAACAGCACCAGCTTGGCCTCCTGGATGGCGACCGCGGCCTGGCGGTGGATGCCCTCCTGGATGACCCCGCCCTTGGCGCCCGGATCGAGCCCGCCGGTGTCGACCAGCCGGAACCTGGCCCGGCCCCACTCGCACAGGCCGTAGCGCCGATCGCGGGTCACCCCCGCCATCTCGTTGACGATGGCCGGCTGGCCGCCGACCAGCCGGTTGAACAGCGTCGACTTGCCGACGTTGGGTCGGCCCGCGATGGCCACCAGCGGCAGCTCCGCGTTGTCCTCGATCACTCGTGCGTCACTCATAGCCCAGCCTCTTCAGCGCTCCGCGCGACGCCGTCCAGTCTGGATCGACCGCCACCAAAAGCTTCATGTGCACCGGGCAGCCCAGCATGGCGCCGAGCTCGGCCCGGGCCCGCATCCCGATGGTCTTGACCCCTGCCCCAGCCTTCCCGATCACGATCGACTTCTGCGACGCCCGCGCCAGGTGGATGGTGGCGTCGATGGCGACCTCGCGCCCGCCCTGCTGGCCACGGCGCTCCTCGAAGCGCTCGATGGTGACCGCGGTGTCGTACGGGATCTCCTCCTTGAGCAGGAGGAAGATCTGCTCGCGCACCGTCTCGGCGGCGAAGAAGCGCTCGTGCCGATCGGTGACCACGTCGTCCGGGTACAGACGCGGCCCCTCGGGCAGCAGCGCCGCGCACAGCTCGACCAGCTTGTCGGCCTGGGTGCCATCCTGGGCCGACATCGGCACGATCTCCTTGAACGGCAGAAGCTCCTTCCAGCGCTCGATCACGGGCAGGAGCTGCGCCGGATCGCGCAGGCGGTCGATCTTGTTGATGGCCAGCACGATGGGCTGCTTCAGCTTGGCCAGGGCGTCCACGATCAGCTGCTGGCCGGGACCGACGCCGGTGCCGCCGCCGTCCTTGCCCGCGGGCGCCTCGATCATCAGCAGCACCACGTCGGTCTCGGCCGCGGCCGCCAGGGCCTGCTCGACCATGTACTTGTTGAGCTCCGACTTGCCGCGGTGCACCCCAGGGGTGTCCACGAACACGATCTGGGCGTCGGGCAGGTTCTTGACCCCCAGGATGCGGTGGCGTGTGGTCTGCGGCTTGGGCGTGACCGCGGCGAGCTTCTGACCGAGGACGCGGTTCAGGAAGGTCGACTTGCCGACGTTCGGTCGGCCCACGATCGCACAGAAGCCGGAACGCATGGCGGCCACTCGGTTAACATGGTCCTCCCGTGGACGCCAACACCTTCGAGCGCAAGCTCCTCGAGATGGTGTTCGAGACCGACCTCCCGCTGGAGCGCGGGCGGGTCGCCCATCAGCTCTCGATCCCCTTGGAAGAGGCTGATTCGCAGCTCGACGCCCTGTGCTCGCGCGGCATCATCGAGCTCGACAGCGACGAGCACGGAAATCTCTTCTACGTCTACCCCAACCGGCCCGCTCCGGCCCCGGCCGGGCAGCGCGCCATGCTGGGCCATGCCAGCGACATCGCCGATCGGGCCGCCCGCGCGGCCCACCGCGCGGTCACCGCCCTGGTCGAGCGCGACGGCCACGCCGCCGGTCCCCCGGTGCTCCTGGACGGCGCTGCCGAGCCGATGTCGCGCCCGATCGCCGCGCTGGCCAGCATCATCCCGGGCGGCGGCCACCTGGCCCGGCGCCAGATCGGCCTCGGCCTGCTGTGGATGGTCGCCGTCGCCGGCACCTATGTCGCCTTCTGGCCGGCCGGGATCGCGCTACACACCGCCTGCGCGCTCAACGCCGCCGAGCTGCTGCCGCCCAAAAAAAAGCGCCGCTGAGCGGCGCCTTCGAGACAACCCTCGGCCGTCGGCGGGCTAGCTGCCCAGCGACTTCTCCTTCTGCTCCTTGAGCTGGCGCAGCGCGGCCAGCGGCTCGCTGACCTCCTTGTTGCCCGCCACCCCGGCCTTGTCGAGCGCCTCCAGGAGCTCGCCGATGCGCTGCGCCTCGGCGGCCTGCTTGGCGCGCAGGGCGTCATGCATGTCCTTGAACTCGCCGAAGAACTCGACCAGCTGGTCGCCCTTGCGCAGGTTGTAGACCTTGCCCCAGTCGCCGTCGCGCATCTTGTGGAAATACAAGGTCATCTTGTAGATCGGGCCAGCCACCTTGTGGGTCATCACGATGCCGAACACGGTCAGGAAGCCAAGCACACCGACCACACCGCCGAGCAACCAGAGCTGAAAGATCTGGTCCTCCTTCTCGGTCTCCTTCTTGACCTGCGCCACCACGTCGTCACCCATCGGCGCCGCGAAGCTGATGAGGTTGCGCGTGGTGGTCTTGCGCTGCCCGATGACGTAGTAGCCAAGGAGGCCCATCAGGATGGCGGACACGATCACCATCACCAGCGTCTGTTGCAGCTGGTAGCGGCGATTGATCAGGTAGTTCTTGAGGTGCCGTTTGTGCGGCGCCTTGGCCGGGGCGGCTGCGCTGCTCATCGAAGTCTTCCTTTCGGCCGATTTCCCGAGAAACCTGCCCTTGCCGCGAAATTCTACCGCGCTTCCGTCAGGGGCGCGACTTTGCGAACTTGATCACCGTATCCTTGATGGCGTCAGCCAGACCGCCCAGACAGTCCTTCTTGCCCAGCGCGATGTCCTTCTCGCTCTTGGAGGTCATCACCGCGGCGTCCATCCGCATGTTGCCGATGGTGAGGATGCTGCCCCCCGGGTAGGTCGCCACATAACCCTCGGTGCGACAGGCGACCTTCATGCCGACGCCCTCCTTGGTCGCCGACAGGATCTTGATGTTGACCGCGACCTCGTAGCCGACCTGCTTGGGGCCCACCTTGGCCGCCACGGTGCCCGCCGAGAACTCGGTGTTCTTGTTGAGACCCTTGGAGATCTCGCCATTCAGATAGGCGATGTCCTCGGGCAGCGCGGCCTTGGACTGGTCGGCCACCTTGGGCACGATGAGGTAGCGCGCGCCGGGCTGGGTCACCGGGCCGACCGGGCCGGTCCCCGTGCTGCCCGCGGTACACGGGGTCGCCGGGGTCTTGGCGCCCTGGGCGGCGGCGATGGCGGTGATGGCCTTGGCGGCCTGGCCCTTCACGAAGTCGCTGCTGTCACTCTTGGAGGCGGTGCACAGGCGCAGCAGCGCGGCCTTGAGGTCGGCGGGGGGCAACGGGCGGATCGCGGTCTTGGCCAGGCCGGCGGCGGCGACACCGCGCACGGTCTGGTTGGAGTCGCCCATGGCGGTGACCAGCAGCGCGACCGCGCGCGGCTCGAGGATGCGCGACAGTGACAGCGCGGCTGCAAGGCGGACCTTGTACTCGGAGCTGCGCAGCTTGCTGGCCAGGTCATCGATGGCGTCGGCGCGCGCGACCCCGCCCAGCGCGGCCACGAGGGCCAGCACCAGCACGGGAGATCGCCGCCAGAGCCTGGATTCAGTTCGTCGCAAACAATCCCCTCAGCGTCGAGACGGTCTGGACGAAGCTTTCTTCAGCCAGATTGCTCGTGCGCCAGCTTCCATCCTAGACGTCGTGATCAGCGACGTCAACGAGTCGGAGGCTTGCTCTTGTTGGCGGCGGTGCGCCCGGCGGATGTAGGTTTGGCTGCTGAAGTCGGCGCAGCCGCAGAAGCCGCCTGGGCCGCCTCGACCTCGGAGTCGGCCTTGTAGGTGCGCAGCAGCTCGACATAGTGGTCGGCCGAGCTGTCGAGCCAGCGCAGCTCCTCCTCGGTCAGCTGGCGCTTGACGCGGGCGGGCGACCCCAGCACCAGCGAGCGCGCTGGGATGCGGGTGCCCGGCGTGACCAGCGAGCCGGCGCCGACGATGCACTGGTCCCCGATCTCGGCCTGGTCGAGGATGGTGGCACTCATGCCCAGGATGCAGCGGTCCCCGATGGTGCAGCCATGCAGGGTGACCGAGTGGCCGACGGTGACGCGGCTGCCGACCACGGTGGCGTGGGCGCCGTGGGTGACGTGGATGACGGTGTTGTCCTGCACCGAGGTCTCGGCCCCGATGCGGATGTGGTAGACGTCGCCGCGCAGGACGGTACCGAACCAGATGCTGGCGCGGGCGCCGACCTCGACGTCACCGATGACGGTGGCGTTGTCCGCCACGTAGGCGGTGGGGTCGATCCGCGGATGTACGCCGCGAAAGGGGCGGATGATGGGCACGGCCGGACGCTAGCACTATCAGCGCGCGGCCGGCTACATCTTCCACTTGCCGAAGTCCTCGTCGCTCATGCTGGCGAGGAGTTCGGCGCTGATGAGGGACAGTTCAGCGGCTTCACTGCTGAACTGGTCATGCTCAGGGTCGTGGTCGTGGTCGGGCTCGGGGTCGCGCGGCTTGATGATCTGGCTGCCCGCCGCCAGCTTGCGCCGGCTGCGGCGCCGCTCGGTGGTCGGGGTCTCGGCCAGGAGGCGGCGCGCGACCCGCACCGGCACCCGCATGCGCAGCGCCAGGGCGATGGCGTCCGAGGGGCGTGAGTCGACGCGGGTCACGACCCCGTCGCGCTCCAGCGTGATGCAGGCGTAGTAGACCCCGTCGCGCAGGTCGCAGACGTCAACCGCCCGGACCGTGACGCCGCTCTGTACCAGCAGGTTGCGCATCAGGTCATGCGTCATGGGCCGCTCCAGGCGGACCTCTTCCAGCTCGGAGGCGATGGCGCTGGCCTCGACCAGCCCGATGCTGATCGACAGCCTGAGCGGCAGCCCGGCCGTGGGGCCTGGCGCGGCCTGCGGATCCGGCGCGGTCAGGATGACGATGGGCATGCTGGTGATGGGATCCATCGACAGCGAGGCGACCTGCATCGGCACGGCCGCGGGGTCGGGAGTGGCCGCCGCCGCGGCGCCTGGCTCGGCCGGCGCTGTCGCCGGGGCCACGGGAACCAGGGCGGGCGCGCTGCGCTGGCCGGCCTTCTTGTCCCCTCTCGCAGATCGATCGCTCAAGTGCGCTCCATCCCGCCGGTCAGCCTGACACTGAGTCTAGTCGGCGCTGGCAGACCGGTCAAATCGAAGCCAGCACTTTGCCATGCACAAAGGCTCGACATTACAAGACCAATTCGTTGATGACCCGCTGCAGGCTGGCCAGGTTGTGGGCTACCACGACCTGGTCGGTGTGCGGCTCGTAGTCGCGCATGGCGCTGTCACCGAAGCCCCACGACAGCGGCGGCTCGGGGTTGAGCCAGAGCAGCCGCTTGGCGCGGGCCCGGATGTCGCTGAGGCAGCTGGCGTGTGACGGATTGTAGTTGTTGCGCCCGTCGCCGATGATGAGGACGGTGGTCTTGCCGGTGACGGCGTCGAGGAAGCGCGTGGAGAAGGTCTGGAACGCGCGCCCGAAGTTGGAGTTGGCGTAGACGTTGATGACCGCGCCGCTGTAGGCCAGGTCGACCGCGCGTTCGATGGGGTGGCGCTTGAACAGCTCGGTGGTCTCGCCGAGATCGGCCACGAAGATGAACGAGCGCACCTTCGAGAACATGTCCTGCAGGGTGTACACGAACTGCAGCATGAAGCGGGCGACGTGGCGCACGCTGTCGGACACGTCGAGCATGATGACCAGGCGCGGGCGCTCCAGCTTGCGCTTGCGCATGTAGAGGCGCACCGGGATGCCCCCGGTCGACAGCGAGTGACGCAGGGTCCGGCGCACGTCGAGGCGGCCGCGCTTGACCCGGCGCGGCCGCAGCGAGACCGCGGTGCGCAGCTTCTGGCACAGCCGGGCGACCTCCTCGCGCAGGCGGCCGAGCTCCTCCGGCGACATCTGCGCCAGCGGCTTCTCGACCAGCGACTGCTGGCGATAGGCCTTGGTGTAGTCGAGGTTGTTGCGCAGGAGCTCGTCCTGCACGTGGGCGCGCACGGCGCCCTGCAGGGCGCGCAGGTTGGCCAGCACGGCCTGCTCGAGGGCGCCGCCGGCGGCGTCGCCGACCTGGGCCGCGATGCGCCGGGCCGCGCGCGCCAGGTCGTCCTGGGCCTCGCGGAAGCCCATGCTCTCGAGCAGGCGGTGGGTATAGAAGCCGATCTGCAGCGGGCTGGTGATGCGGCTGAGATCGATCTGGGTGCCCGACATGCGGATGAGCTGCTCGACATGGCCGCGGCGCAGCCCGAGGCCCATGCGCGCCACTGGCCCCATGCGCGAGGCCTCGTCGGCGACCATGGCCAGCAGGCGCTCGATCATGTCCTCGTCGAGGCCGGCGGCGGCCAGCGCCTGCGCCAGCGGGCCGTCCTGGTAGGCGCCGCTGAGGTCGCCGGGGCGCAGGAAGTAGAGGTCGAACAGCTCCTGGAACGCGGCCTCGTCGCCCTGGCGCTTGACCAGGGTCGCCAGCAGCGCGCTGCGCAGGGTCTCGGGATCCTCGAGGCCGACGGTGGCGGCGGCGCGCGCGCCATCGAGGACCTCGCCGGTCGACACCCTGAGGCCGTTCTTGCGCAGAAGCTCCGCGAAGCCGAGCAGGCGCTCGATCATCGCCGCTTGACCATGGCAGTGACGCTGGCGAAAAACTCCGGGGCGTCGCCGGCGCCGATGTGCACCGCGCGCAGCTTGCCGTCCTGGATGGCCAGGAAGGTCGGGATGTACTCGATCTGCAGCTTGCGTGACAGCTGCGCGCCGGTGTCGGACGCCACCGGATAGGCCAGCTTCTGGCGCTGCAGGAAGCGGCGGACGCGCGAGGCCTGCTCCGAGCTGACGGCCAGCACGTGGACGCCCAGCTTGGCGCGCTTGCCGTGCAGCGCGGTCAGCACCGGCGCCAGGCTGCGGCAGGCGCGACAGTAGGTGCCCCAGACCTCGACCAGCAGGATCTCGCCCGCGGCCAGCCTGGGCAGCGTGCCCGCCAGCATGGGCAGCTCGCCGAGGCCCGGGATGGCCTTGCCGGTCCAGGCGCGCGCGAGGCGCTGGGTCGGCGTCGGGCGCGCCTCGAGGACCAGGGTCAGCTCGAGCTCATGATCCTGACCGGCGCGCTGCACGCGCAGCACCGCCTTGTCACCCACCTTGCGGTGCTGGATGGCGTCGATCAGTTGATCCGACGTGCCGACCACGCTGCTGTCGCCGTCGAGCGCCACCACCAGGTCGCCGCTGTGCAGTCCGGCGCGCAGCGCGGGCGTGTCGGGCAGCACCGCGACCACGCGCACACCGCCGGTGTCAGTGTCGACCCGCGCGCCCATCCACGGGCGCTGGTCGGCCGCGGGCACCTCCTCGGGCGCGGTCTGCGGCGGCGCGGGGGCCGGCGCCTCGGCGCGCGCCAGCGTCGTCAGCCCGAGGACCGCAGCGACGATCGCGGCGCGCATCATCATGCTGGCTAGCCTAGCAGGCGCGGTCAGCCCTGCACACGGTCGTAGCCATGGGCGCGGAACCAGGCCACCGAGCGCTCCACCGAGTCGCGCAGCGGGGTCTGGGGCAGGCCGAGGTCACGGATGGCCTTGCTGCAGTCGAAGTACATGAAGCGGGTCGCCATGGCGGCGGCCTTGTAGGTGATCTGCGGCGGCTTGTGCGTGATGCGGTTGGACACGTTCTCGCTGACCCAGCCGATGCCCCGCGTGAACCAGCCCGGGATCTTGCGATCGGGGATGCGCACGTTGGCGACCTCGCCGACCACCTTGTAGAAGTCGCGGTAGGTCACGTTGTGGGCGCCGAGGATGTAGCGCTCGCCCAGCTTGCCCTTCTCGTCGGCCAGGATGTGACCCTCGGCGACGTCCTCGACGTCGACCGCGCAGAAGCCGCCGTCCATGTAGCCCGGCACGCGGCCCCGCAAGGCCTCGACGATGAACTTGCCGGTCGGGGTCGGACCGATGTCGCGCTCGCCGAACGGAAAGCACGGGTTGACCACGACCAGCGGCAGGCCCTCGCGGGCGAAGCGCAGGGCGTCGCGCTCGGACAGCCACTTGGAGCGGATGTACGAGTTGGCGTCGTCCCAGTAGTTGAAGGCCACGGTCTCGTCGGAGGGCGCGCCGTCACGCAGCCCGACGGCGGCGATCGAGCTGGTGTAGACCACCTTGTCGAGGTTGGCCTTGTAGGCCGCCCACAGCACGGTCTTGGTGCCCTCGACGTTGACCTCGTACATCTTGGAGCCGTCGGGTAGCCACAGCGAGTAGATCGCGGCCAGGTGATACAGCTTGTCGCAGCCCTCGAGGGCGCGGGCGATCTGGTCGCGGTCGTTGACGTCGCCCTCGATGCGCTCGACGTCGAGGCCTTCGAGGTTGGTCAGGCGGGCGTTGGGCTCGAGGTAGCACTTGACCTCGCGGCCGCGCGCCAGCAGGCGACGCACGACCGCGGAGCCGATGAAACCCGCCGCCCCGGTGACGAGGGTCTTCTTGGCCATGGTCAGGGCCGGATGGTGGCCGAGAAGACGTCCGAGCGGTTGCTCGGCCCGATGTTCTGGATCCAGATCACGTGGGCGAGGCCCTGGGCGTCCATGCCGACGTCGCAGTCCGTCGCGGTGCCGTCCTGGTTCTCGATGGCCAGCACTGGACCGACCGCCGAGCCATTGAAGAAGGTGCCCTTGATGTGACCGTTCTGGCTGCTGGTGACCTGGCTCCACACCACCAGGGCGTTGCCATTGCCAGCGCCCACGTGGACGTTGTTGGTGTCCTCGCTGAACTGCTCGACCGGCTGCAGGGTGCCCCAGGTGCCCGAGGCCGACATGGTGTTGGCCACCGTGCTCACGTTCGGGCTCATCTCGATGGGCCAGGCCGCGAAGCCGGCCCCGGTCGCGTCGATGGCCGCCAGAGGATCGTTGGTGCGCGAGGTGCTGTTCTCCACCGACACCTGCGCCGTGCCCCAGGCGGTGCCAGACCAGCGATTGGCCTTGATGTTGAAGCGGCTGCCACCAACCGGGCTGGTGGTGTCAAACTCGTTCCAGACCACGATGGCGGTCCCGTTGGCGCTGACCGCGACGCTGGGCGAGACCGCGCTGCCATTGGGATCGGTCCCGATGACGACCGCGGTGCCCCAGTTACCGCTGGTACCATCGAGGCGGTTGGCCCACATCTCGTTGTTACCGGCGCGCGTCGTCTGCACCCAGGCCGCAGTGGCATTGCCCTGCGGATCCATGCCCACGTCGGGCGAGATGGCGACGGTGGAGACCTCGTTGGTCTCGATGCGAGCCCCTGGAGACCAGGTCGTCCCCGAGAAGCGGGCAGCGAAGACCCGGTTGGAGGCCGCGGCGTCACCCTGCTCCCACACCGCGACGGCGGTGCCATTGCCGGCCGCGACGCGCACGCGACGGGCGCGGGCGGTGTTGTTGTCGAGCAGCTCGGGAGCCACCCAGGCGGTGCCGGTCCAGCGCGCGACCACCACACGCTGGCGTGGCGTGGCATCTTCCTGGTGCCAGCCGGCCAGGCCGACCCCGGCGCTGTCGATGGCGACGTCGGGGTACTCGACCCCGGCGGAGGCGCGGATGTTTCCGGTCAGGGTGCTCAGCTTGGTCGCGGTGCCCCAGCTGCCGTTGACGTAGCTATTGCCCCACACCTCGGTGCAGTTGGTGCCGGTGCAGTTGGCCAGCCAGACGGCAAGGGCCCGACCACTCGCGTTGACCGCGATGCGCGGACGGATCGCCGCGGTGACGTCGTCGCTATCGACCAGCTTGGGCGCGGGCAGGCCGGCGTCGGCGGTGGCGCTGTCCGGCTGGGCATCGATGGTGGCGTCGGGCACGCGGGCGTCGCCGCCGTCAGCCGAGCCGCCGTCGATCCCCCCGTCGCTGTCGGCGGTGCCGTTGTCACCACAGGCCGCCAGGAAGAGCCCCGCACCCACCAACAATGAAGCTAGACGAACGCTGCGCATCAACGACCTCCCCTGATCCACGCCCCTTGTGTGCCCGATTTCGCGGAAAGGTTCAATGACTTCGGTCGCTATCGCGGATGTAGGATAAGGTAGTTTCTTGCCCTTCATGCCCCTACCACACTAGGATCAGCCTCAACCCCGAAGGAGTCCTGATGCCGCCGAGACCGAACGCCGCCCGCGCACAGCGTCCCGCAGCTCCCCTGGCCCGGATCGCGCTGGCGAGGCGACGCGACAAGCGCACCGCGTTGCGCTTCGACAACGCGTTCCCGGTCGACATCTCCAGCGAGATCTTCGGCGACACCCCGGCCATCGCCCGCAACATCTCGGAGGGCGGGATCTTCGTCGAGCTGCCCGAGCCGCTGCCGCTGGGCAGCGAGGTCCGGGTCCGCTTCTCGACCCCCGACAGCGACGCAGAGATCGTGGCGCGCGGCGAGGTCAAGGGGCACTACTACCTGAACTATGCGGATCGCCAGCAGTCCCCGCGCAGCCTGGTCGGAATGGGGGTGCGCTTCTACGCGTTCGAGCAGGACGGACAAGAGATGCTGGGCCTCAGCCTGACGCGCATGAAGACCACCCGGACGACACACTGAACGGATTGAGGATGCGGCGCGGCTCTGCTAAGAGAGGCGACCTGATGCGTTCCTGGCGGCACTGGCTCATCGCGATGGTCACCCTGGCGGCCTCCTCCAGCCTCGCGGCGGCGGAGCCCGACGTGGGCGAGCCGCCCATCGCGGCGCCCGCGCCGCCGGTCGAGGACCCCGCGCAGACCGCCAAGGTCGACGAGCTCCTGGGCAAGCTGCGCGGCGCCACGGGTGAGGCCCGTCTGACCGCGGCGCGCGACCTGGCCGGCGTGGGCGAGGCCGCCTATGCCTCGCTGCTGGCGCGGCTGACCGGGCCGCGGCGCAACGACGTGGCCGCGCTGCGCAGCGCGCTGGTCGCCATCGACGCCGATCTGCCAGGCAAGGACGGCACCTTCAAGCTCAAGCGCGCCGACAAGCGCGGCGACGACGACGCCCCGCCAGCGGAGGCCGACTGGCTGGCCGCGCTGGCGGCGCTGCCGGTCTCCGACGGCGCCACCGAGGCGTTCGAGATGACCGCGCTCATCCGCGCCATCGCCGCGACGCACCGCCACGAGGCCGTGCGCGCGCTGCTGGACTGGAGCTTCACCGACCTCGGCAATCTGTTCCGTGACGAGGTCGGTCGGCAGATCCGCAGCATGGGCAGCTCGGCGCTGCCGGGGCTGGCGCGGGCGGCGCGGGATCGCAGCTCGACCAAGGTCGCGCTGCTGGCGCGCTACGCCAACTACCAGCTGGATCGCATGGATCGCCAGCGCCCCTCACGCGCGCTGGGTTCGGTCGACGAGCAGGAGCAGGTCGAGCTGCTGCGAGTGTACGGCGACACCCGCCACCCCGACGCGGTGGTCGCCGTGCTCGGCCTGGTCGCCAGCCCGAGCTCGCGGGTGCGGCGCATGGCGCGCTGGGCCACGCTGCGCTACGTGACCGGGCCGGCGCCCAAGGAGGCCCCCAAGCGGCAGATGAAGCTGCCGGGCGGGCAGCTGTCGGACAAGGCGGTGCCGCTGTACTTCACCTATCGCGAGATCGCCGACGTCGAGCTGCGCAAGGCGCTGGAGACGCGTGACGGCAAGGCGCCCGACGCCGACCTCACCCCGGCGCAGCTGGCGCGCCAGCTGTTCACCAGCATCGACGAGGAGCTGGCCCAGGGCTGGCGCAAGCAGCTGGCCGACGCGCAGCAGAAGCGCAGCGCGGGCGATCTGGCCGGCGCCATCGCGGGCTATGACGCCCTGCTGGCGCAGGAGCCGACCTTCGAGGCCCGCGGCGAGATGGCGGCGGGCTACTTCGAGCATGGCCAGGCGCTGTCCGCCAAGCAGGACTGGCAGGGCGCGGCGCGGGCCTTCGACAAGGCCTACTCGGTGGCGCCCGAGGGGCCGACCGCGAAGCAGGCCGAGGCCGAGCTGGCCTATGCGCGCGGCATGGCGGCGCGCGCCGCAGGCAAGCCGGGCGCCGGCGCCGACGAGCTGGCGCGGGCGTTCGCGCTTGATCCGGGCCACCCGGGGGCGCGCGGCGCCGCCAAGGAGGAGGCGCAGAAGGAGGCCGCCAGGGACCTGCGCTGGCTGCTGGCGCTGGGGCTGGGCGCCGGAATCGCGGGGCTCGGGCTGCTGGTCGCCTATCTGCTGCGTCGTCGCGCCGCGCACGCCTGATGCCGGCGACGCCGACGACGCCAGCCGTGGCGCCGCTGCTCATCGCCATCGAGGGCATCGACGGCGCCGGGACCACCACCCAGACCGAGCGCCTGCGCGCCTGGCTGGAGGCCAGCGGTCGGCCGGCGCACGCCACCCGCGAGCCGTCGACCGGGCCGGTCGGCAGGCTGATCCGCGAGGTCCTCGCCGGGCAGCACGCGCCCTTCGACAAGGCGGCGCTGGCGCTGCTGTTCGCGGCCGATCGCATGGACCACGTCACGCGCGAGATCGAGCCCGCGCTGGCGGCCGGGCGCCACGTGCTGACCGATCGCTACTACCACTCGTCGTTCGCGTACCAGACCCTGGACGCCGACGGCGCCTGGGTGCGCACGCTGAGCGCGCGCGCGCGCAGGCCCGACCTGACCCTGCTGATCGATCTGCCAGCCGAGGTCGCCGCCGAGCGGCGCCGGCTGGCGGGGCGGCCTGACGAGCTGTTCGACGCGCTGGTGACCCAGCGCCGGGTCGCCGACGCCTACCGCGCGCTGGCGCGCGAGCTGTCAGGCAGTGAGCGCATCGTGGTGGTCCCCGGCGACCGGCCGGCGGACGCGGTGTTCGCGGCGCTGTGTGTGGAGGTCGAGCGCGTGCTCGCGGAAGTTGCCCCACCCGCGCGTGGGTGACAGGGTCAGGGCATGCGGATCGCCCTGCTCCTGGCCCCTGCTGTCGCGCTGAGCCTCCTCGCCACCGCCGGCTGCAGCCACGCGCCACGACGGGTCGAAGAGACCAACCTGGGCTACCTCGATGACGAGGCGGTGCGCGGTGCGCCGGCGACGGCCCGACCGGTGGTGCCGAGCGCGGCGGGTAGCATCGAGCGCGCCGAGCTCGAGCGCGTGCTGGCCGCGGGCCCGGCGCCGGTGCTGGCCGAGTACGAGCTGGGCGCCGACCTTTTGGGCGGGCGCTTCCAGGGCTGGACCATCAAGGCGGCGGTGGGCACGCGCTTCGCGGCGGTCGACCTGCGCGTCGGCGACGTGGTGCGCTCGGTCAACGGGCGCTCGCTGGAGCGCCCGGGCGATCTGTTCACGGTGTGGGAGACCCTGCATGGCGCCAGCGAGCTGGTCATCGGGGTGTCGCGAGGCGCCAGCATGCACACCCTGCGCTACACCATCGTAGGCGAGCCAGCGCCGGTGGTCGAGGTGCCCGCGCCATTGCCCGCGCCCGCCGCGGCGCCCGGGGCGCGCGAGACGCGCATGGTTCCCGCGCCGCGCGAGATCCGCTAAGCTCGGGTCATGATCCCCTACGCAGAGCTGGTCGAGGCGCTGGATCGCTACCGTCGTCGCATGGGCTATGCGCCCGCGGGGAGTTCGCTGGGTGGCGTCGCCGCGGCGGCGCCGGCCGCCATGGCCGGCGGCCAGGCCGCGACCTCGGGCAGCTGGCCCGCCGACGACTCGACCTCGGTCAACGCGCGCATGGAAGCCGCCCCGCCGCCCCCGGGCTTCGAGGACGACGTGGCCGAGCCGCCCGAGCTGAGCGGCTCGGTCGACATCGGCGACGGCGACATCCTCGACGAAGAGCCCGGCGTCTAGCACGTCCCTTGCCTTGAGCGAGCCCACTCCGACCGAGCTGGTGATCCGTGTGCTCGGCTGCGCGGTGTCGGCGCGTGAGCTGGCGGCGCCGCCGGGGCGGGTGGCCGGCGGTGCGGTGATCGGCGAGGTCGTGCGCGCGGGCGCCGAGGCCGCCGAGCTGGCCGGGGCGACCGTGCTGGTGCCGCCGTGGCTGGCCTGCTTCGAGTGCGACCTGTGCCGACGCGGTCGCGGTGTGGTGTGTCCGCGCGGAGGCGAGCTCGGGATCGATCGCGACGGCGGCTTCGCTGCCGAGGTGGTGGTGCCGGCGCGGCCCGTGCTGCCGCTGTCGGGCGCGCTGGCGCTGGGTGAGCGCGCGGCGTGGCCGCTGGCGGCGCTGGCGCGCCACGGGGCGCTGGCCTATGCGACCTACGCCAGGCTGGGCGTGGGGCCAGGCGACACCGTGGTGGTGCGCGGCCTCGGCGGCGTCGGGCTGCTGCTGTGCGAGATCTTGCTGAGCAAGGGGGTGGGCGTGATCGCGGTCGACGACGACGCCGCGGCGCGCGCGCGGGCCCCGGCGCAAATCAAGCGCGCGGTCAGCTGCGAGGACGAGCTGCCCGCGGCCGAGCTGGGCGCGCTGGCGCGGGTGGTCGACACCACCGGCTCACCGGCCGGGATCGCGGCGGCGCTGGCGATGCTGCCGGTGGCGGGCACGCTGGCGCTGGTCGATCCAGGGCGGGCCGGCGCCGCGCTGATCGATGTCGGCG
Source organism: Deltaproteobacteria bacterium (assembly GCA_020853705.1). GTDB lineage: Bacteria > Myxococcota_A > Polyangia > Haliangiales > JADYYK01 > JADYYK01. Next base: position 10,344 of record JADYYK010000156.1, on the reverse strand, counting down.
CGCTGGCGGCGCGTGATCAGACCGTGTTCGGCGTCGCCGGCTGTCACCCCGACCTGTACCCCGAGCTGGTCGCGCTGGCGCTGCGCGGCGACCTCGCGCTGGAGGCGCTGACCTGCGCGGTGCCGCGGGCGGAGGCGCCTGCCCTGCTGGAGGCGCTGCGCGCGGGGCGGGTACCGGCGCCGATCCCGATCCTGGTCTGAGACGGAGACGGAGTCGGAGCCGGAGCCGGAGTCGGAGCCGGAGTCGGAGCAAGGAATAGCCTCCTCGAAGCGCTGCGCGCTTCGAGGGGGCTATTCCTTGGCGAGATCGCCGGCGTCGAGCTTGACCGCGAGCTTGCCGACCAGCAGGCGCACCGCGCCGCGGGCGTCGATGTCCTGCACCACACCCGACTTGCCGGTCAGCACGCCGTGGACGATGCGGACCTTGTCGTTCTTCTGCAGGCCGCGCTGCTTGACCTGGGTCTTCTCCTTCTGCAGCGCCTCCTTCATCGAGACGTAGTCGTTGCCCGCCGACCAGGCGATGGCCCAGTACAGCGGCAGCAGCGCCTCCAGCGCGGTCTTCACCTCGCCGGCGATGGCCGCCCCGCGCGCGACCACCTCGGCGCGCGGCAGGCTCCACACCGCCGCCAGCCAGGGCCCAGGCGACAGCGGCGCGGGCCGGGCGCGCTCCAGCGCGGCCACCAGCTCGGGGAGGGCGTCGGCGGTGATGGCGCGACACGGGGTCAGCGGCCCGGTGGTGACGCCGATGGCGACGGCCTCGGGCAGCGTGGCCAGAAGGTGCGCCAGCTGCTCGCGCTCGTACAGGTCGGCGGTCTTGCGCGCCAGGTTCTGACGATCGATGGCGGCGTCGGGGTGCAGGCGCAGCGCGACCTCCAGCCCCGCGAAGGTCACCGACACCGACAGGAAGATGTGCGTGCGCTGCGGGGTCGGGTCCGAGATCATCTGCGCCATCGAGCGCGCGCGATCGATGACGCGATCGAGGTCCTTGCGCGAGCCCTCGCTGCGCGAGAAGTACAGGTGCTGGGCCTCGACCTGCTTGTGGTTCCACAGCGCCGGGTGCTCCACCGAGGCGGTGACCTCGAGCGGCCCGCCGTCGAGACCGCACAGGCCCGGCGCCAGCGCGCGCCCCAGCGCGACCAGCTTCTCCTTGACCTCGAGGCGGCCCTTGTTCCAGACGTTCGAGCGCCACTTGCTGGGCTCGTAGACGTCGAGATCGGCCGCGGTGAACCCGGACAGCGACATCGCCTAGTTCTTGACGAGGAAGATGGTCACCGCGATGGCGATGACCACGCCCACCGCCACCACCACCCACAGCCACTTGCGCCCGGTCTGGAACTCCTTGGCGATGTCGGTCGCCGACATGCCCTCGCCGGGCAGGGCGCCACCGGGCGCGACCTTGATGGCGGGCATCATCTGGGTGGCGCCAGTGCGCAGCGAGTGCTTCTTGCGATCCTCGGCCGACAGCGTGCCGTCGTCGGCGTAGCGCTCGTCGATGCCCCGGGTGTCCTCGGGACGCTCTTCCTCCCCCTCCTTGGGGGGAGGCTGCTGGGCCATCTGCTCGTCGAGCTCGCCCTTCTTGAACCACATCGTCTCGCGGAACTTGCCGTCCTTCTTCTTCTTGCCCTTGCCCTTGCTCATCGAGGGCGGCGACGCGGCCTGCTGCTGCGCCGAGGGCGTCGGGGCGGCGACCGGGGCCGGCCGGGGCGCGGGCGCGGGCGCCGCCATTGGCTGCGGCGCGGGGGCCTGCGGGGCGGGCGCAGCGTATGCGGGCACCGACTGTGGCGGGGCAAACTGCGGTTGCGGCGCGAAGTGCGGCTGTGGCTGCGGCTGCGGCGCCATCGCGGTGGGGGCCTGGCCCAGCGACATCCCGGGCTGGATGGTCGGCGCCATCGGCGACAGCGGCAGGCCGGGCTGCATGGTCGGCACGTTGGGCCCGGCCGACAGCGGCGCGCCGCCCTGCAGGTACTGCTGGGCCTGCGCGAACTGGGGCGCCGGCGCGGGTGCCGGGGCGCCGGCGACCGGACCGACGGGCAGCTCGCGCTCCAGCGCGGCCTGCACCTCGGAGCGGTTGAAGCCCGGCATGGTGGTGGTCGGCACCTGCCCCGGGGGCGGCACCAGGGCGCCCATCGCCATGGTCTTCTTGTTCGGTGTGTTGATGGCTGCCACCATCGCGATGGCCCCTGGCGCACCGGCCAGCCGCTCGACGTCGGTCAGGAGCTGGCGCAAGGTCAGGTGGCGCCGGCTCGAGCTCTTCTCCAGCGCCTTCATGATGGCCTGCTCGGCGTCGGGCGAGAAGCCGGGGCGGCGCTGGCTGGGCGGCGTCACCGCGGTGCTGACGTGCTGGCGGATCACGGAGCTGGGATCGCCCGCGAAGGGCGGCTCACCGAGCAGCAGGTAGTGGTACAGCGCGCCCAGGCTGTAGATGTTGGAGCGCTGATCGACCGGCTTGCCCTCGGCCTGCTCGGGCGACATGAACTCGGGCACGCCGGCGATCCGCTCGGACACCGCCACCGGCACGCCGAAGTTGGTCACCCGCACCGCGCCGCTGGGCTCGATGAGGACGTTCTTGGGCGCCACGTCGCGGTGCACCACGCCGACCTTCTGGGCCTCGATCAGCGCCTCGCCGACCTCGGCCACGATCCGGCTGGCGCGATCGACCGGCAGCGGTCCACCCTCGGCCACGATGGCGCTGAGCGGACGGCCCACGCACAGCTCCATCGCGATCCACAGCTGGCTCTGGCCATGGCGGCCCTGATCGAGCACCCGCACCACGCGCGGCGAGGTCAGCTTGCTGAGCTGCTTGAGCTCGCGCTGCGCGCGCTCCAGCGCCAGCGGGGTCGGGTACACCGAGGGCGCCACGATCTTGATGGCCACCTCGGCGCCGCTCTGGGCGTCGCGGGCGCGGTAGACGTCACCGGTGACGCTGCCGCCGAGCCGCTCGCCGAGCTGGTAGCGCCCGCCGATCAGGCCGGCGTCGGGCGCGGCGGCCGCGGGCGCGGGGACGTCACCGGCCACCTCGACCAGACGGGTGGCGTCCAGCGGGCAGAAGTTGGCGTCATTCGGATAGGTCTTGGCGCAGGTCGGGCAACGCTTCATGGCCGGGTCCCCAGGGTGCGCCGAGCTTAGCGTGGAAAGCGTGGTGTCCGCAAACTTGTGTGCAGGCTACGGGAACGGATTGGCGACGATGAGCGTGGTCTTCAGCTTGTAGTCGGAGGTGAAGCTGGAGTCGGGTGCGCCGCCGGCCAGCAGGACCGTGTTGCTGCGCGTGATCTCGAGGTCATGTTCGGGCTTGTTGAAGGTGGCCGCCGGGATCGACACCTTCAGGGGATCGGGGCTGAACGGCTGCGGCTCGAAGTCCTTGGCCTTGACGCGCACGCGGTCGCCGGCCGGGCCGCTCCAGACCACGTCGAGGACGCCGCCCGCGAGCGTGTGGGGATCGAAGGGCGCGGTGACGCTGGGACGCACCAGCTTGACCGGGGCCGCCACGCGCACCGAGGCGCTCAGCGAGTCGGTCAGCTTGCCAGCGCCGTCGCGCACCTCGACGTCGAGGATGAAGCCGTCATCGGGCCAGCCGGCCTGGTTGCCGCGGTAGCGCTGGTCAGGCCCCTCGACCAGGGTGACCATCCCGAGGCCGCTGGTGACGGCGACCTTGGCGCCGCTGACGGCCTGGCCCAGCTTGCTGACGCGGACGTCGAAGCTGGCGCCCTGCAGCCCGGACTCGTAGCTGGCGCTGGCCTGCACCGCCAGGGTGCGGGTGCCGGTGCCCGGATCGCTGACGATGCCGTCCCCGCCGCAGCCCGCGCTCGCCATGGCCGTGGCCAGCGCGTACAGCGCGATGGCCAGGCCAGATGACCGATGACGCATGAAGCCCTCCCCTGTCCCGGAAATCCCGAAATCCCGGACAGCCCGGACGTCGGGCCGTGCCCTGACTACGAGCGGTCCAGGGAGGGCGATACCAGCGAAGGAGTTACTTGGTCTTGCGAGCCTGCGGCGCCTTCTTGCCCGGCTCACCGAGGCTGGCGAACAGCTCGGCGGTGCTCAGGGTCGACTTGACCGACTCCTTTGCCTTGCGCCGGCGGCCGGCGTTCGAGTGGTTGCGGTCGCGCTTGTTCCAGGTCGCCTTTGTTGCCGAAGCCATCGTCGTGTCCTTTGGTGAAATTCCCTGAGGGCACGTGTGGATACTCGACCTTCCGGTCCATGTCAATCCCTCCTGGCGAAGCCGGGAGGGATTGTCCGGTTCTGGCCCTACTGGTTGGCGGTGTCGTTGATGCGCTCGACGTTGTAGACCCCGCCGATCTTCTGCAGGTTGCGGATCACGGTCTTGAGCTGGTCCACGTTGGAGACGTTGAACTGGAAGGTGTTCAGCGCGCGCCCGTCGTCGCCCACCTTGCAGTGGGCCTGCGAGATGTTGACCCCGGTGTCGGTGAAGGCGCGCGACAGGTCGGCCAGGATGCCCGGCTTGTCGGTGCATGACACCGCGATGGTCACCGGGCGCGGCGCCGTCGACTTGCCGTCCCAGGTCACGTCGATGCGCCGGTCGGGGTCGAGGTCGAGCGCCTTCTGACAGTCGCGCGTGTGCACCGTGACGCCGCGTCCGCGGGTGATGAAGCCGACGATGGAGTCACCCACGATGGGGTTGCAGCAGCGCGCGAAGCGCACCAGCACGTCCTCCTCGCCGGCGACCTGGATGCCGGTCGAGGACGGCTTGGCGCGGGTGATGCGGCGGACGATCTGGGTGATGGCCGAGACCTTCTCGGGCTCGGCGTCGGGGCCCTTCTCGAAGCGCTCCTTGCTGACCAGGTGCTGCACCACCTGGCTGGCGGTGACCTTGCCAAAGCCGCACATGACGATGAGGTCGTCGACCGACTGCGCCTTGACCTGGCTGGCCGCGGCCGCCAGCTCCTTCTCGTGCTTGAGCAGCTTGGGCAGCGACAGCCCCCAGCGCCGCAGCTCGCGCTCCAGGATCTCCTTGCCCAGGCCGCGCGCGCGATCGCGCTGCTCGGTGCGGATGGCGTTCCTGATCTTCGACTTGGCCCGCGAGGTGACGACGATCTTCAGCCAGTCCTTGTTGGGCTTCTGCGTCGGCGAGGTCAGGATGTCGACGGTGTCGCCGTTGCGCAGCTGGTACTTGAGCGCGACGATGAGGCCGTTGATGCGCGCGCCCGAGCAGCGGTTGCCGACCTCGGTGTGCACCGCATAGGCGAAGTCGATCGGGCAGCTGCCCTTGGGCAGCGCCTTGACGTCGCCCTTGGGCGTGAAGACGTAGACCTCGTCGGCGAACAGGTCGATCTTGACCGTCTCGATGAACTCGGTCGGGTCCTTGACGTCCTGCTGCCACTCCATCAGCTGCTTGAGCCAGGCGAACTTCTTGGTGTCGGCCTCGCTGTGCTTGCCCGCGGGGCCCTTGCCGGGCTTGCCCTCCTTGTACAGCCAGTGCGCCGCGATGCCCTCGTCGGCGACCCGGTGCATGTCCTCGGTGCGCATCTGGATCTCCATGCGCTCGCCGCGAGGGCCGATCACCGTGGTGTGCAGCGACTGGTACATGTTGGGCTTGGGCAGCGCGATGTAGTCCTTGAAGCGGCCCGGGATCGGCGTCCACTTGGAGTGCGCCACGCCGAGCGCCTCGTAGCACTGCTGCACCGACTTGGTGACCACGCGGAAGGCCACGATGTCGTAGATCTGCTCGAGCTCGCGCCCGGTCTTCTTCATCTTCTGGTGGATCGACCACAGGTGCTTGGCGCGCCCCGTGACCTCGCACTGGACGCCGGCCTCCAGCATCTCCTTCTTGATCAGCTTGGCGACGTCGTCGATGTGCTTGCCGCGCTCCTTGTTGGTGGCGTGCATGGCCTTGGCCAGGTTGCCCCACTCGATGGGCTCGAGGTAGCGGAAGGCCAGGTCCTCGAGCTCGCACTTGACCCACTGGATGCCCAGGCGGTGCGCCAGCGGAGCGTAGATCTCCATGGTCTCTTGCGAGATGCGCTCCTGCTTGTCGGGCGGCATGTGCTCCATCGTCCGCATGTTGTCCAGGCGGTCGGCGAGCTTGATCAGGATGACGCGGATGTCGCGCGCCATCGCCAGCAGCATCTTGCGGAAGTTCTCGGCCTGGCGCTCCTCGCGGGTGTTCCACGGGATCTTGCCCAGCTTGGTGACGCCATCGACCAGGAAGGAGATCTCGTCGCCGAACATCGACGACAGCTCCTCCACGGTGGCCGAGGTGTCCTCGACGGCGTCGTGCAGGAGGCCCGCGCACAACGAGGGCACGTCGAGCTTCAGCTCGGCGATGACGTTGGCCACCGAGAGCGGGTGCACCACGTAGGGATCGCCCGAGCGACGCAGCTGGCCGTCGTGGGCCTTGGCCGCGAAAACATAGGCTTTCTTGACCAGGTCGACGTCGGCCCCCGGATGGTAGGACGACACCTTGGTCAGGATGTCAGACAAGCGAATCATGCGTTTATCCGCGAAACTCTAGCAGATTTTCGCCGCGATGCCGCTGCCGTCACGGGCGCCACCCAGGCCGGCTGGTTCAACGGCGCGCCTTGGCCTCGCGGATGAGGGCCTCCACCAGCGGCGCCCGGCGCAGGACGGCATAGCGCGTGGCCAGGTAGACCGCGCGCAGCTCGTCATAGGCCTGCTCGAGGCCCGCGTTGACGATGAGGTAGTCATAGAAGAGGTAGTGCTCGAGCTCGCGCAGCGAGTTGTGCAGGCGCAGCTCGATGGCCTCCTCGCTCTCCGACTGGCGGCGGCGCAGGCGCTGCTCCAGCACGTCGAGGCCGGGGGGCAGGATGAAGATCATGATGGCGTCGGAGCCGTACTGCGCCTTGAGCTGGCGCCCGCCCTGGAAGTCGATGTCGAACAGCACGTCGCGCCCCTGCGACAGCATGTTCTGCACCCAGGCGCGCCCGGTGCCGTAGTTGTTGCCGTGCACGTGGGCCCACTCGGCGAAGTCGCCCTTGGCGACCATGGCCTCGAAGGTGGGCTGATCGATGAAGTGGTAGTCCTTGCCGTCGATCTCTCCAGGACGCGGCTTGCGCGTGGTGTAGCTGACCGAGAAGCCGACCGAGTCCTGGAACTCGGCCAGCAGGCGGTGACACAGCGTGGTCTTGCCTGCCCCCGAGGGCGAACCGACGATGATGAGACGACCGCGGGTCATGCCCTGATCACTATACCGCCGCTCTGACATGGGCCGAAATTCCCCGCCGGGCGTCACACACAGCCACCGGCACCGGCACCGCCACCGGCACCGGCACCGGCACCGGCACCGGCACCGGCACCGGCACCGGCACCGGCACCGGCACCGCCACCGGCACCGGCACCGCCACCACGCTACTCGACATTCTGGATCTGCTCCCGGATCTTCTCGAGCTCGGCCTTGGCGTCCACGATGAGACGCGCGATCTCGGTGGCCTGTGACTTGGAGCCGGTGGTGTTGATCTCGCGTCCGACCTCCTGCAGCAGGAAGTCGAGCTTGCGCCCGACCGGGCCGGGCGCGCTGCACAGGGCGCGCAGCTCGTGGAGGTGCGCGGTCAGGCGGGTCAGCTCCTCGCTGACGTCGGCCTTGTCGGCCAGCAGCGCGACCTCCTGGGCCAGGCGCTGCGGATCGACCTGGCCTTCGCCGAGCAGCTTGGCCAGGCGATCGGTCAGCCGCTTGCGCGCGGCCTCGGGGCCGGCGGCGGCCAGGCGGCCCAGCTCGGCGGCCAGGCGCTCCAGGTTGGCGACCCGGGCCAGCACGTCGGCGGCCAGCGCGGCGCCCTCGCGGGCGCGCTCGGCGGCCAGCGCCACCAGGGCGGCGTCGAGCCCGGGCTCCAGGGCCGCCCACAGCTCGTCGATCGCGGTCGCCGGCTCGCCGACGACCAGGACACCGGGCTGCGCCAGCACGGCGTCGAGCCCGGGCGGCGGCGCGCCCAGGGCGTCGGCCAGCTCGACCAGGGCAGCGTGGATGGCCATCGCCAGCGGCAGGTTGGCGTGCACCGAGGGGGTGCGCGCGGCGGCGTCCTCGCTGATGTTGATGCTCAGCGCGCCGCGGTCGACCCGCTTGCGCACGGCGGCGCCGATGCGCGCCTCCAGCTCGACGCCGCCCCAGGGCAGGCGCAGCTTGAGATCGAGGAAGCGGTGGTTGACCGCGCGCACCTCGATCACCAGGCGGCGCCCGGCGGCGTCGGCGCCAGCGCGCCCGAACCCGGTCATCGAGAGCATGTGTCGTGGACCCGGGACCTAGACCGCTTTGCCATGCTGCTTGAACCAGGCCACGGTCTTCTCCAGGCCCTGCCGGAAGCTGACCGCGCCGGTGTAGCCCAGGCACTTCTTGGCCTGCTCGATGTCGGCCAGCGAGTGCTTGACGTCGCCGGCGCGCGGCGCCTGGTAGTTCGGCGTGATGCGCCCGCCGAAGATGTCGCCCAGGATGTCGATGACCTGGTTCAGCGTGGTGCGCTCGCCGCACGCTATGTTGAAGACCTTGCCCGAGGCCTCGGCCGCCGGGGCCACCGCCGCCTTGAGGTTGGCCTCGATGCAGTTCTCGATGAAGCAGAAGTCGCGCGACTGCTCGCCGTCGCCGAAGATGTTGGCAGGCTGTCCAGCGATATAGGCCTCGATGAAGCGGGGGATCACGGCGGCGTACTGCGACTTGGGATCCTGGCGCGGACCGAAGACGTTGAAGTAGCGCAGCGCGACGGTCTCCAGGCCGTAGTTGTAGGTGAAGACCTTGAGGTAGTACTCGCAGGCCAGCTTGGACACCGCGTAGGGCGACAGCGGCGACGGCATCATGGTCTCGATCTTGGGCAGCGTGGGCGTCTCGCCGTAGGCCGCCGAGGAGGCCGCGAAGACCACGCGGCGCACCTTGGCGCGGCGCGCGGCGTCGAGCAGCAGCACGGTGCCGTGCACGTTGGTGAGGTCGGAGCTGACCGGATCCTCGACGCTGCGCGGGACCGAGGGCAGCGCGGCCTGGTGCAGGATGACCTCGATGCCCTCGACGGCGCGGGCGCAGTCCTCGGGGCTGGTGATGGAGCCGCGGATGAGCTCGCACTTGCCCTCGGTGCCGCCGAGGTTCTGCTCGCGCCCGGTCGAGAAGTTGTCGAGGACCCGCACCGACTCGCCCTTGGCGATCAGGTGATGGACCAGGTTTGAACCGATGAAGCCACCACCACCCGTGACGAGAAAGCGCATGCCCGCGTTTTACGCCGTGAATGTGGCGTGCGTCAACGATGCTGGGCGGGTCCGTGAACTGGGTTTCACAGTGTATCGAACCAGCACTGGCCGCGGCGGGAGACAGGGGGCGGCGTGGCAAGGGTTTCAGTGGGTTGGACGAGGGAGCGTGACGGCAGCGCTTGGCATGTGGATCGCTAGAGAGGGTGCTAGAGTTTTGGCCGAAGAGCCTGGAGAGACGACCATGACGAGCGCGAAGTGGGTCCTGGGTGCGGTGGTGTTCGGTGCGGCGCTGGCGGCGTTGCCGGCGGCAGCGTCGGCGGATGCCTGCGAGTGCGTCGGCGGCGCCTACCCTCCCTGGGGCGCGCCCCCGCCGGTGTACGCGGTGGCTCCGCAGCCGTATACGACGCCCATCGTGGTCATCCCGTATGTCGCCGAGGCACGTCGGCACTGGGGCCTCGGCATCCGCGCCACCGGGATGTCGGTGGTGGATGCGCGCACCATGAACGACAGCGGTGAGGAGCCGCTGGGCATGGGCGGCGGCGGCATGTTCCTGCGCTATCGCAGCAGCGGCCACCTGGGCTTCGAGCTGGCCATCGACGGCGCGGTGACCGAGGACCGGGACTCCGAGATGCTGGGCTACCAGCGCGCGACCGCGATCGCGTCGGGCTCGCTGCTGTACCGCTTCTCGCCGCGGGCGCGCTTCGACTGGCACCTGCTGGCCGGCATCGGCGCGGCCAACACCGAGATCCGTTACGGCGCGACCCAGGACCTGGAGCCGACCGCGGTCGAGAACGTGACCCAGACCGAGGGCCACGTCGGCGTCGGCTTCGAGTACAAGTTCGGCTGGCGCCGCGCCTGGGTGCTGTCGGCCGACCTGCGTTTCATGGGCCTGCACCGCAACGACGCCGAGGACGCCCGCATCCAGGCCGGTGACAAGGTGGACGCCGCGCTGGTGCGGCCGGCCGGGCAGGTGCCCGACGACGAGAGCGGCGCGAGCGCCAACATCGGCATCGCGTACTACTTCTAGGCGCGCGGCAGGGTTGGTGGTTTCGGAGGCCGGCGAGGAGCCGGCCTTCGGCATTTTGTGCGCCCGGCACGGGCGTGATCAGGAGGTGAAAGTCCTCTGGGGAACCCGGTCGCAGGGACCCCACGCGAACCGCAAGGCGAAATGATTCCAGCCGTGAGGCTGGCGCTGAAGGAAGCG
>JADYYK010000155.1 GCA_020853705.1 Deltaproteobacteria bacterium | reverse complement strand
TCCATGCGGAACCGCTGATGGGCCTCCTTGCCCTGCATCTCCGCCTTGTGGTGCAGCTGGCCGTCGGCGTCGAGGTCGTACTTCCACGGCTTCTCGATGTCGTGGAGGAACACGACGAGGAGGAGGTCCGAGCGCGAGAACGGCAGCGGCCGCAGCGCCACGAATCGATCGTAGAGCACGCTGGCGATGTTCATGATCTCGGTCACGTGATCGAGATACCCGCCGCGCCACGCCTGGTGGTTGTTGGTCGACCCCTGCACGGTCGCAAACAACGCGCGATGGTCCGCGAGGATGCGCGCACACGCGCTGCGATTCGGCTCGTCGATGCGGGCCACCAGTGACTCGACGGATTCGTACGGCGTCATCCCACGAGTCTGTCACGCCTGGAGGGTCGCCACGACCGCCATCGCGATCGCGGAGCGCGCGCTCTTCAGAGGAGCCGGCGGGTCGTCAAGTCGAACCGCGCCCTCGAGCCGTCGTCCATCGCGACATGCACGATGGCACCCTCGACCCGGTCGAGGGACCCTCGACTCACCGTCATGTCGCCCCGCCGCGACCCGGCCTCGTGGTACCAGCTGCACACGGTGATGCGGCGACCGTCCTGCCAGACCTCGACGGCCGTGGCGCACAGGCCGGGGAGGTCCTTGTCGAACGTGGCGTCGCGGTCGTAGCGCGACTCGATGTCGGGCACCTCGGGGTCCGGGGGGAGCGGCGGCGGCAGCGGATCGAGCGACTCGACGCCACCCTCGACGCCCACCAGCCGGCCGAGCCCGTCCACCGCGAGCGCGTCGTGGAGGCTCACGATCGGTGCGCGGTCGAGGACCTCGAGCGTCTCGCGATCGAGCCGAAGAGCGGCCTCGGCCGCCAGGGCGTGGAGCACTCGCCCGTCGCGCGGGTCGGCGTGGAGGCGGCCCACACAGTCGGGCACCCGGGCCGTTCGCATTGGCTGGAGCTGCGCGTCGTAGGTGCACAGGGTGCCATCCTCGCTCGAGGTGACGAGCCCGCTCGCGTCGAGGTGAACGCCGAGGGTCCGTGCCCCCGGCGGATGCGGGGAGGTGTGAAGCAGCTCCCCCGTGCGACAGTCGTACGCGCGCAACGGGGCTTGCTCGTAGGCCACGACCACCGTCGCGCCGCGCACGTCGAACGCCTCGCGAAGGTCCTTCGAACCGAGCGTGGCGATCAGCGCGTGTCGGGCGTCGAACGTCCGGAGGAGGCCGTCGAAGCAGGCCGCGACGACGCCCCTCGCGGCCAGCTCACCTGACGTAGACCAGGATCGCACGCGATCCACTCCGTCCAGGCTCGGGCACGGTCTCGGCTCGCCGTCCACGAGGCCGACGGCCCGCAGGGTGCCCGTCCGACCTCCGACGAGGAGGAGGTCGTCGGCGTCGATGAGCGCGTCGACTGTCCACTCCCCCGCGTGCAATCTGTAGAGCTCGCCATTGCGGCGGCCGATCACTTTCGTGTAGCCCTGAACCTCGCAGACGACGACGCGGCGGCCATCGCTCGCGAGCGCCCCGACGTTCTTCCCGGGGGTCTCATGGAGTCGCATCGGTGCGTTCATGCGGCCGCCATTCTAACCGTCCCGGACGCTCCAGGAGCGTGTGTCGCGATCGTCTGTGGTGGGCGGGACGCGATCATGGCGCGACCGCTTCACGTCGCCGCGCGGCGCGCACCGAGCCACGGATCGTCGTCTGGCGCTCGCGCCCTCGACGGACCTCCGGTTCACTGGCCGAGCGACGCCTCGACCGCGGCCAGCGCGGACTCGGCGGCGGCCAGGTCGGCGGCGGCGGTGGCGCGATCGGGGAAGCCGAGCTCGAGGGCGCCGCTGGCGAGGTCGGCTGTCAGCTCGGGCACCAGGGCCCGGGCGCGGGCGGCGGCCGCGCGGCGGCCGGGGAGGGTCGGGGCTTCCGTCGCGATGAAGGTGTAGAGCGTCAGCGTCGCGTAGCGGATGCTCGGTGTGATGACCGGGGTCAGGCGCTCGAAGCCCTGCTGCGCCCAGTCGGTGGCGTCGACCGCGTACTCCTCCGCCACGGTCTCGCCGCGCACCAGGAAGAACATCCAGCTGTCCGGATCGAAGGCGTCCTGCGCGTGATCGCAGAGGACCAGCTCGATGTCGTCACCGGCGCGGCGCCCCCACAGCTCGGTGTCGGCGCTCCACCCGGGCAAGCTCTCGCGGACCACCTCCCATGCGGCGAGCATGGCGCATCATACGCGCGCGGCTGAGTCCCCCATCCAGCTGAACCGCTGCGGTCAGTTCCACAGCGGCTTGTTGTTCATCACAGGCGGACCGGCGGACCCCGGCGGACCCGACCCAGGTTCGTTTGACCGGCGGACCCGACCCAGGTTCGTTTGCGGATCGTCCGTCCGGGAAACCGGACGCGCGGCGTTTTCGACAACAGACCCCAGCAAGCGAAAGGTCGTCCGGAATCCGGACAGAGCGGGCGCGGGGGGCGTTCGGCCTCCGGGTTCGTGGAGCCATCATGGGCCGGTCCTCCGGCAGCAAGCGTGCCCGTCCTCCCCAAACGAACCTGGGTCGGGTCCCAGGGTAACGAACCTGGGTCGGGTCCCAGGGGGTCGGGTCCCAGGGCGATCGGCGCGCGCACCCCCCACGCGCGCATGGCTCCTTCTGTGCGGTCGTCTGCCAGAACCGTCTTGTTGTCGCTCCCAGCGCGGGCTAGCGTCGGCGCGCATGAAGCGCACATCCGACGAACACCCCTATCGCGCACGGGGCCCTGCGCTGGAAGCCGCGCCCCGGCACGTGCCAGCCCCGGTTCGGGTTCGTCTGATGCTGAACCACCTGGCACAGGTCGGCTGGGGAACTGCAGTCGTCGGCTCGGTTGCCCTGTGGCTTCTCATAGCCAATGTGGATCCGCACGCTGGGTCTCGCTTCGAGGGCCCGGTCGAGCGCCGGTCCGGCACGGTGATCGAGAGCGTCAGCTCCAGGAGTGATGACGGCACCGTGACCTGGAGCATCCACTACCAGTTCACCGACGCGAACGGCGAGCGTCGCACCGGGGAGTCCATTGGCAAGCCGCTGGGTCCGGGGACTCGGGTCCAGATCGAGTACCCGCGTGGCAACCCATCGATTTCTCGAATCGAGGGCATGCACCGCCCCGCGCTGGGCCCGATTGGCTACCTGTTGGCTTTTCCACTACCGCTCGGACTCGTCCTGGCGGTTCTGGGCATGCGCCAGGGCCGCCGCAAGGCTCAGCTGCTGGCCGTGGGTCGGCCAGGCGCGGGTCGGCTGATCGACACCTCGGTCGAGAGGGGCCCGGAAGGCGAGCGATCTTACCGCCTGACCTTCGAGTTCACTGCTGACGACGGCCGCGTCTATCGACACCAGCTCGAGACCGCAAGCAAGGCACGCTTCGAAGGCGAGGGCGATGAGCCGCTGGTCTATCACCCCGCTGACCCCGAGTGCTCGGCGATGATGGACGATCTGCCAGGCAATCCTCGCATCGACGCCGAGGGACGCATCGTGAACACCGGCTGGACCCCCACAGGGGCTGGCTCCTGCTACTGCCCGTCGCCTTTCTGGCCGCGAACCTGGTGGGCGCCTTTCTGGTCCTGGGCTGAAGAAGCACCGACCGGACGCTGTAAATCACTTGGTCACGACCTATTCAGAGGGCAACAACTCTTTGACATCGGCAACGGTGAGGCGCACGATATTCCCGACATATTCGGGCCTCATCAATGACTTCGAGATTCTGACCGGCCCTGTCAGCATCTTCAGTGATATTGACGGTCTGCGCGGCACTTACACTACGACCAACTACCTGGTTTTCCATGCCATTCATGGATGGTGTGGTGCCAACGCCATTCAAGGATGTCGCCGACTTCACCTATCTGGGCCGCAACGTGCCGTGTGTGCGCTGCGTTGTGTCACCAGCGCCGTCCTGCGGTCCGACTGATGGCTGTTGTCCAAAAACGTGCGCATGGTGGTTCGACCAGGATTGCTACGACCAGGGCGGGGCGCCAAGTTGCCGCTAAGCCGACGACGTTTGGGGTGGCCTTTATCGCTGTTGTTTCAGCCTTCTCGTGCTCTGGGCCGTCATCACGTCGAGCTGATGGTGGCGCCGAGTGTTTGGGAAGCAAGGCGATGGTGAGTTGCGGCCTGCCTGCGCCGGAAGGCGGGTTGCCTATGGCCCAACTCTCGGTCAGCCCTGGAGTTCGGTGGTCGCGGGTCGTGGGAGCGGGAGTGACCTTGCATCCCCCGATCCTGATTGAGGACCGAATGAGACTCGCTGTAGTAGTGAGTCAGCGCGAAGTCTGGGTCCTGGACGTTGCGACCGGACTGGGAGGGTCCGTCTTTCGTGCCGGGACCGAGTTCCTTGGCAACCTCTCGGCTGACGGCCAGGGCCGGCTCTACGTCGCTAGTTCTGCGCGTGTCTACGCACTGACGCTAGAGGGTGCGATTCGATGGTCCTTTCCTCTCGAGCCTCCTGTGGGCGAGTTTCCAGGGGTGCCAGATGTGACGATTTCTCCGACTGGTCTCTTTGTGCCTTCCCCTGAGGGTCGTTTGTACAAACTCGACTTGTCTGATGGCCGCGTTCTCTGGAGCGCGAAGCTGAAGTTTGACGGCAACCAGCAGGTCGTCGGTCGCGTGGATACGGCATACATGCCGACTCTCGACCAAGGCCTGGTGGCATTGAATGAGCAGTCTGGGGAAGTGCGGTGGCGGTCTCCCTTCTGTCTCGGACCCCGAGGTGGCGTTGCCCTGCTGGGGCGGTCGCGCATCCTCGTGGGCGAACGGCAAGCGGACTCTGTTGCGGTTGGGTATGGGCTCGATGTATGTGGAGGCAACGCGTCCCCGCTGCCCTCCTGGCTCTGGGGCGGCCTTGAGTTCGGCGACGGCAGTGTCGCTCTCATGGCCGGACCACCAGACGGCGACCGCATGCACCACCTCGCGAGCGATGGAACAACGCTTGGGAGTCTCACCGTAGGGACGGTGGCGTTGAGGGAGAATGACCTATACGCCATTGGCGGCGACGAGGCGGCCTACTTTCTCGAGTGCTACGCCGGTGCCTCCCAGCAACCAGCGGCCAGGCTCATGGCGGTGAGATTCGATGCCAACCCTGCGGTTGCCGATTTCGTGGTCGAACTCGGAGAGAGCTGTCGCACTGGACCTGCCGGAGGTGCGCTAGGCCAGGATGGGACCCTCTACCTGGCCAGGGGGGGCACAGTCCTGGCCGTGCAGACCAGGAGTCCTGGGCCCGCCCTTGGAAGTTGGTCGCTGGCCGGTGCCGACAATCGTGGAAGCCGATGGCATCCGTGAGCCGCCTAATAGCGGCGCGCCGTCGCTGGCCCCCCCAGGCTCTGGTTCCCACGGACCATCTCTGCCAACGCCGCTGAGACACCGGATGGCCCTGGTCGCGTCCTCTACGTCTGTCGCCAGCGCCGCAGCCCCCGGCCGGGAGAGGCGCGCTGCCAGAGCAAGCGCTGGCACGTGGCCGGCGCCGACGCCGCGGTCTGGTCGGCGATCAGTGAGCTGCTCTCGGATCCCGACGCCATCAGCCGCGCGCTCGCCCGCGACGCACGAGAGGACGACGAGCGCGCGAAGTGGCAGCGCGACCTCGGCGACTACACCACCAAGCTCAAGAAGCTGGAGCGCAAGGAGTTGGAGATCTTCCAGCTCTGGGACGGCGAGGACGACAGCTCGAAGGCCACGATGAAGACCGCGCTGTCCCAGGTCCGCACCCAGAAGCGCTTCCTTCTGGAGCAGATCGACACCGCGCGGCGCCGCCTCGCCACCATGGACGGCAAGGCGCAGATGTCGACCGCCATCCAGGGGCGGATCGATGCCCTGCGGGCGCGCATCCCGAGCACCACGTTGGAAGAGCAGGCCGAGATCGTGAGGACGCTGTTTCCGGGGCGGGATGGCTACCAGATCTCGATGGGCACCGAGATCGTCGGTCGTGCAGTGGTCTCGGCCGAACCAGCGCCGATCCCGGCGCGCCCGAAGCGCGCGCCGGGCCGGGCCGGGGCTAATTGCGTAGAGGCCTATTGTTCATCAGCATGAACTGCATGCGCTCCTGGCTCTTGGCTTCGCCGACGAGGCTGAGGAAGGCCTCGCACTCGAGCTCGAGCATGCGCTCCTCGGTGACCGGGCCGGCGGCGCCGTCGACGCCGC
>JADYYK010000154.1 GCA_020853705.1 Deltaproteobacteria bacterium | reverse complement strand
GGCCGCCGCCGCGCAGCCCGTCGCCCGAGGCACCCAGCGTCCTCGGCCGCCAGACCTGAAGCGCACCCACCACGACGCGCCTGGTCTGGCTTCAGGCGCTACGAGAGCCGCCCACTGGAGCAGCCGGGCCTCGATGCAATCCGGGGCGACTGAGATGTGACGAACGATGAGGGCTTTGCCCAATGGGGCGAGGGCGCCCAGCCCTCGTTGTGATCCACTGACCCCAGGCTCGCTGATGTGAGCGAGCGAAGCTCGATCACATCAGCGAGCCCGAGGTCAGCGAGGCCGAGGTCAGCTGCGCAGCGCGCGCCAGTCGACCAGGTCGACGGTGCGCTCGGACAGCGTGTAGTCGACCACGCTCTCGTGGCCCAGGCGATCGCCGCCGGCCTGCAGCGGCACCGGGCGCGAGAACACCGCGCGACAGCCGTCGAGCAGCCAGGTGTGCATGTTCGGATAGGGGTGGGTGCCCTTCCACAGCGCGCGCATGTGCAGCGCCGCCCAGGCCGGCCCGCCGCTGCACACCCGCATGTTGAAGCGGTCGCTGCGCAGGCGCGCGAACGGGAAGGCGCGGAAGCCGAAGCCCCACTCGGGGCAGGTCCCCGCGGCGCACACGCCCGCGGGGCCGCGGTACAGCACCTTGCCATGCTCGCCGCCGGGCAGCGCCACCACCTTGCCACGATCGTCCACCGTGAGGGCGTCATTGCCGGTGTTGATGAGCTCGACCTCGGCCGCGCCGCGCATGATGTTGCGCGGCACCGTGCGCGTGAAGACGCCGTGCAGGTAGCCCGCGAGGCCCAGGCGCCGCGACGTCGGCAACAGGCCCGGGCCCTGCTTCTGGCCGTGGAAGTCATCGATGATCTCGGCGTCCCAGCCGGTGCCGGCGTAGTGCGCCAGCAGCGGGGGGCGCCCCGTCGCGGTGGTGCCCTGGACCCCGACCAGGCGGTAGCGCACCAGCGGCGTGGGTGCGCCGCTGCGGGCCAGGCGGCCGACCTGCTCGATCGCGGTGCGCCACGGCGGCGCCTCGGTGGCGTGAGCCCAGGCGTTGCCGGTGCCCAGCGCCAGCACGCCCAGCGTGGGCAGCGCGCCGCGCAGCGTGTTGAGCAGCCCCAGGGCGGTACCATCGCCCCCCGCCGACAGCACCAGCTCGGGGGGCGACGCGGCCTCGACGAAGCTTGCGACCTCGTCGATCGACCGCGACGCCATCACCCGGGCCTGGGGCAACTCCGCCTCGAGCTTGCGCACGACGGCCTGACTGCCCCGGCGTGCGCGCAGGTTGACGACCGCGACGATGTCCATCGCTCCTGAAGCTAGGACGCCCGCGGTCGCCCGATTGTCACGGTTTGGTCACAACCGCGTCCACGATGAGGAGCCTTTGCGCCGGCCTTCACGTATCCTGGCCAGGTGTCCGGGTTCGAACGTGGCAGCGGCAAGGGCGGCGGCGCCAGCTCGACAGGGGCTGGCGCCGGCCACGCCGCGCCCGGCAAGCGCACCCTGACCAGCGGGATGATGATGCGGCGGGCGCGCCCCGAGGCGGCGACCCCGGCGGCCAGCCCCGATGCGGCCCTGCAGCTCGCGGCCGAGTCCCCCGGCCAGGCGCCCGACGCCGCGGTGCGGGGCCAGGTCGAGCGCGCCACCGGCGCGGACCTCGGCGCGGCCCGGGTGCACATCGGAGAAGCGTCCTCCAGCGCCGCCAGCGCGGTGGCCGCGCGCGCCTTCACCGTGGGCCAGGACATCCACTTCGGCGCCGGCGAGTACGACCCCGGCTCGGCCAGCGGCCAGCACCTGCTGGCCCACGAACTGGCGCACACCGCGCAGCAGCAGGGCACCACCCCGGGCCTGCAAGAGAAGCCGCTCGAGGTCACCAGCCCGGGCGACGCCCACGAACTCGAGGCCGATCGTGTGGCCGACGCCGCGCTGTCGGGAGGCCGGGCGGCGCTCAGCCCCGCGCGCGGGCTGGCCCGGCTGGCGCGCACGCCCGAGGGCGAGGCGTCGACGCCACCGCCGCGCGACCTGCGCCACCCCGAGGCCTATCCCACCTTCGAGGAGTGGCTGGCCGGTTTCGGCGACATCACCACCACGTTCCGCGCCCGCGACACCCCCAACGCCGCCCACGCCACCGGCTTCGAGGTCCTGGGCGAGGAGGCCACCGGGGCGCACCCCGCGGCGAACCACGTCAACCCGCTGCGCGGCGAGCAGCACATCCAGCACGTGGCGCGCGACTGGATCGACGCGCACCTGCCCGAGGAGCTGCGGCGCACCGCCTTCGAGCTGCCGGCGGACTGCGCCGACATCGCCATCATCCTGCGCCACGTCTGGCTGTTCGCGCACGGGCGCGCCGAGACCTATGGGCGCTGGGCCATCGGCACCGCGGCGGGCGGCACCGCGACGCAGCGCCAGTCGCACCTGAATCGACTGATCCGCAACGAGGTCTATAGCGGGTCGGTGGCGGCCATGATCGGCAGCGCATACAACGACGACAGCGGCCGCGTGCGCAGCTTCGAGCGTCTGCAGACCATGCTGCACCCGGGCGACATGCTGGTGTGGGAGCACCGCCGCGACGGTCGGCGCAGCGGTGGCCACACCCAGACCATCCAGACCATCGACCGCACCGGTGATCGCATCACGCGGATCGTGTGTCTGCAGGGCAACCAGCCGGTGTTCCAGGACCAGGCCCAGGACATCCTGGCCGCGGGCCAGACCGGCACCACCGAGGCGGCGCTGCGCGACCTGCCCGGCCGCCGCATCGAGCGCGGCGATCTGTCGGGCGTCGATCTGGTCGACGCCGGCGGGGTCTGGACCTGGAGCGACGGCACCGTGCTGCTGGCCGCCGGGCCGGCCTCGGGCGCGGCCCGCCCACGCGCGGCCCGCGGCGCCGACGGCCAGCGTCACCGCGCGGTGACCGACTGGGCGCCCACGCTACGCGGCGCCACGCTGGAGACCTTGCCCGGGGTCTGGGAGGCCGCGCTGCAGGAGACCCGCGCCGCCATCGAGGGGCAGCTCAGCGCGGTCACCGTCGCGCAGGGCGAGACCCTGGGCCGCACCGCGGGTCAGCGCCTGACCGCCCTGGGCGCGAGCCGGCGCCACCGGCCACGGGCCGAGGCGCTGACGGCAAGCCTGGCCGCGGTGGCCAGCGCCCTGGGCAGCCACGCCGCCAGCCATGATGCCGAGGTCCGGCAGGTGTTCGACGCGGTGGTCACGGCCTTCAACGGCGCGGCGCCTGCGCCCGCCGCACCCGCCGCGCCTGCGCCCGCGCCCGCGGCGGCGCCAGCGGGCCCGGGGGCCAGCGCGGGGTCACCCGGCGGCGGCGCGGAGCAGCCCGAGTGACGCGCGCGTCTGCGGCGGTGCTGGCGCTGCTGCTGCTCGAGCTCGGGGGCCAGCTGGTGGCGCCGAGGCTGGCTCGAGCCGGCGCCTGCTCCAACCCGTGCGGACTGCCCGACGGCGGGCTGTGTGTCGACGTCTTCGTGCCCGGCCAGGGCTTCGCGCCCAGCCGGATCGTGGCGGCCAAGGCGCCGCTGGAGCTGCGCGCCGGGCAGCAGCAGGGCAGCTGCGGCGGGCTGCTGCCGCTGGCGGCAGCGGAGCTGACCTGGTCGGCGGCGTCCAGCCCCGACGGCAGCGCCAGCCCGCTGCCGGTGCAGCTGGTTGGCCCCGCGGCGCGCTTCACCCCCGACCGGGCCGGGCCGCTGTTCCTGACCGTGGCGCGGCGCGACGGGCGCGGTCAGCCCGATCATCTGGTGCTGCTGGTCGGCGCCGCCCTGCGCAAGCTCACGCTGACGCCGCCGCGCGGGGGCAAGCCCACGCTGGTGATGCGCTGGCGCGCGCCCGCTACCAGCGAGGCGGCCGGCTTTGCGCGCGCGCGCTGGCCGACCCCGGTGGGTCCGCTGCCCCGGCGCGACGCCGGCGGCGCCTGGTCCGTCAGCGTGCCCGACGGTGACTACGAGGTCGACTGGCAAGCGGGTGCCGACAGCGCCCGCGTCGCGGTCACCGTCACCGCCGACAGCCCGGTGGCGCTGGCGGTGCCGGTGCCCGCGGCGCGCCTGCGGGTGCAGACGCCCAAGGTCAAGAGCTGGGTGCAGCTCGCCGTGCGCGACGCCGCGGGCCTCGTGCAGCTGCGCTGTGTGCAGGGCGGGCAGAGCTGGAGCCTGCGCCTGCCCGCCGGGCCTACCGAGGTGGCGGTGCACCTGCCCAGCGGCGCCGAGCCCTGCCCCGCCCTGCCCGCCAGCGCGCCGACCTGGACCCGCAAGCTGACGATGCCGGCGCGCGGCAGCGTGACCCAGCCCATCCTGCAGCGCGGCCGCAAGTAGCTCACGCGCCGCGGACGCCGGACGCTGGACGCCCGACGCCCGCGGTCGCGCGCTGGTCAGGGCTTGGTCACGACCGCGAGCTGGGCCTCCAGGGTGCTGGCCAGCTGGTGGACGTGGGCGGGCAGCCGGCGCCCGGGCGCGTGCTGCTCGAACGGATAGGGCGGGCTGGGATCGGGCGCCAGCGAGTGCAGGAAGGCGACCTCGCCGAGCACCAGGTTGGCCAGATCATAGACGTCACCGGGCAGCACGTCGGGCGGCGCGCCGCGCACGTCGAGCACGGTCTGCCCACCCGCCTTGGCGATGGCGCCCAGGCGGGTCATGCACGCGAGCAGCTTGTCGTAGCAGTCGGCCGGGCGCTTGCCGCGCACGAACGGGGCCGGCGCCGGGGCGCTCGCGCCAGCGCGCGCGACCAGGCGGGCGGCGTAGGTCGAGGCCAGCCCGACCTGGCGGTACACGTCGCTGGGGGTGAAGGGACGCTCGAGCAGGCGACCGAGCTGGCGGTTGGCGTCGATCAGGCTGATGAGGACGTCGCTGGGCTGCCGCGCCGGCTCCAGCGCGGGCTCGGCGGCGCGCTCGGCGAGCTGCAGGTCGGCCTTGACCATGTCGAGCTCGCGCAGCGCGGCGTCGATGACCTCGAGCACGTGCTGCGGACGCAGCTGGGCCAGCGCGGGCGGGTGCGGCAGGCTGTCGGTGGGATCGCCGGTCAGCTCCTGGTTGAGGCGATCGGCCTTGGCGAACAGCGCCAGCGCCTCGAAGTAGCACTCGCGTGGGGCCGCGTCCTTGATCGACGGCAGCGCGCGAGCATCGGGGCTGCGCCCCATCTCGGCGCCGATGAGGCGGATCTCGCCCAGCAGTCGCTGGGCACGCGCGTAGCAGTTGGCCGGCTGGATGTCCATGGTGCCCTCCTGAGGTGGAACGGCACCATACCAGATGCATGTGAGCCCATGCATCTGCCGCCTCGACCTGGCGTCGGAACCAGCAGCCTGATGATGAACTCGGTCGCGTGCGCGGTGGCCCGAGGCCGATCACCAGGGCTTGGTGGCGACGCCGCCGACGCCGACGCTGGTGCCGCCTGAGGCGGGGCCGATCCCCATGGAGGGCGACGTTGGCGCGCCGACGACGTTGGGCACGCTCTGCCCGGGCATGGTGGCGGACGGCGTGGTAGCCGTCTGTGCGGCACCGGCGGAGGTCGGAGGCGCCGACGTGGTGGGCTGAGCGCTGCTGGTCTGGATGGACATCGGCCCCCAGCCGGGCGGCGGACCGCTGAGGCCGCCCATGGAGGGACCGCTGCCGCTGATGCCACCGCCGCTGATGCCGCCGCCGCTGATGCCGCCGCCCCAGCCGGGACCGCCACCGCCCCAGCCGGCCCCCCAGCCCCCATAGCCGCCGCCAGTGGGCGGCGCGGCCGTGGTCGCGGGTGTCGTGGTGGGGGCGGGCGCGCTGGTCGCGGTCGACGCGGGCGCGCTGGTCTGCTGCGCCACGCTGGGGACGTTGACCGACGTGGGCATCCCCGAGCCCACGCCGCCGACCCTGGTGGTCCCGCCACCGACGCCGACTCCGGCGCCAAAGCTGGGCGCGCCGCTGCCGCCGTAGCTGGACGGCCCGCCGCCGCCACTGCTGGGCACCGTCGCGGGCGCGGTGGGCGCCACCGTGGGCGGCGCCGACGTGGTCACTGTGGTGGAGGGGCCCATCGCGGGCCCGCGCGGACCACCGCCCACGCCACCGATGGAACCCGGGCCGGCGCCGTAGGCGGCCACCGGCCCAGGCGCGGTGCTGGCGGCGGGTGACTCGGCCCAGTGGGCCAGCACCGCGGCGCGCTCAGCCTGCGTGGTCGGGGTCGCCTTCTCCAGGGGCAGCGAGGCCGGGTCGCGCTGCAGCGTCTGGACCGAGCCAGCGCCTCCGCCAGGGCCGACCGCCGAGGCTGGCAAGGAGGCGGCGTTCGGGCCGCTGATGCCATACCCGAACTGGTTGCTCTTGAGATCCTCCCACATGGCGCCCCCGTGCTGACCATGCTACGCGCAACCCGCCGCCACTGTCCCCCGCCGAAAGCCCTCGTGTGAGGCGAAAATATTGCGCGATCCGACGCCCATCAGTCCCAGGCCCCTGCCCGAGCTGCAGCAGCTCCTCGCCGCACCGGCGCGCCCTCAGGTCCGGGCGCCCTTGGGTTCGTAGAGTTCCTCCAGACGGGCCACCGTCGCGGCGTCGAGCTGCCCCGTGATGGCCAGCTGCTGGGCCTCCTGGAAGCGGCGCAACGCCGCCTCGGTCGCGGCGTCCAGGGTGTCGGTCAGCTCGCCGTCGTAGTGCCCGAGGTTCTTGAGCCGGGCCTGGACCCCGCAGACCTCGCTGATGGGCGGCAGCTTGCCCAGGCCCATCAGGAAGCGCTGCACGCGCTTGCCGTCGTGCAGCTCGAGCTCGACCTCGCGGGCGGCGGGCGAGATGCGCCGGTTGATGGCGCCCGCGGCGTCGGTGTTGCCTTCGAGGACGACGCCATCGACGACGATCCGGTAGCGCAGCCCCGCGCGCGGCTTGCCGTCCCGGTCGAGGAAGCGCAGGTGCAGGAACTCGGGCACACCCTTGCGACGAAAGCGATACGTGCTGCCGCTGTAGGTGTCGACCGTCCTCAGGCGCAGCTCGGGGATGACCACGACGTCCCCCGGCCTGAGCGCGTTCATGTTCTTGCGCTGTCGCTTGAGCGCCGCGTTGTCGGGGTGCTCCTCGAGCGTCTCGCGGAAGAAGCCATACTCGAAGGAGATGCTCGAGATGCACTCGCCCTCCTTGACGACGTGTCGGATCGGCATCAGTCGCGCTCCAGCTTCATGATCCGGTGAGCCATCGACAGACCCCAGCGGCACACCATGTCGAGCAGGATGAGCGCGTAGTAGACCGGCTCGTCGGCGGGATCCTGCGCCGGCGCCTCGTCGTCGCTCTCGCCGCCGAGCGCGATGGTGAAGATCCCCTCGGTGTCGGTCGGCTTGGCCAGGCCGGTCTGGCGTCGCAGGGTCAGCACCAGGAGCTTGTACAGCTCGCGCGTCCAGCCCCAGTCGGGGAGGATGTCGATCCCGTTGTTGAAGCCGCAGATCTCGTCGCTCAGGCGGGCATACTTGAAGCCGACCTTGGCCAGCATGATCTCGAGCCCCTCGTCCTGGGGGAAGTCCTGCCACAGCGCCGAGACCTCGTCCCCGAGCTCGACCTTCCAGATCGCGCTCAGCGCGACGCCAGGGACCATGTGCAGCGGCAGCTCTTCGGGGTAGTCGGCGCGGCGCGGCAGCTGCGACCTGAGGGGGCCACCGACAGGTAACCGGCACTTCATCTCGGCCAGCCGCGACGCCACCTGCGACTCCTTGAGCTGCGTGTTGTGCTCGCCCAGGAAGGCCTGGATGACCTGGACCAGGTTGAAGTTGCTGCGCACGCGCACCAGCTCGACGTCGGCTGGCAGGGCGCCGTCGCACAGCACCACCAGCGCGGCGCGCGCCGAGGTCACCAGCTGGTGCCCGTAGCTCGGCAAGATCTTCTGGGTCCAGCCCCCGCCCAGCGCCTTCAGCTTGGCGGTGATCAGCGACTGCCAGTCCGGCATGCTGCCGTTGGTCTCGTTGTTGACGTTCTTCAGGTCGAGCAGCGTGATGAGCTTGGCGTTGAGCAGCGTGTTGGGCTCGGCGAAGTAGCCGCACCCGGGCAGCCCGATGTCGAGCACGCCACGCACGGCGCTGTCGAGCGTCTTGGCCAGCATGGTCAGGAGCACCGACCGCTTGAACGCGAGGTCACTGGGGCCGGTGAAGATCCCCAGCTTCAGGAGCTGCAGCCCGACCTCCTTCTCGTCGAACGAGGTGCAGCCGCCGAGGCGCGCCAGCTTCCCGATGGCCGCCTTCTCCATGCTCTGGAACTCGCTGTCGAAGATCGAGTACAGCGACATGTCGGGGCCGAACTCGAAGGTCACGGCGTCGCCGTCCCCGGTGTGCAGGAAGACGTTGTCGCAGGTGACCTCCAGCTCCTTGATCATCCGCGTGGCCTCGGGGCACTGGACCAGCAAGCTGCGGAAGGTCGCGAAGGGGAACTCGGTGCCGGGCGGCTGCACGCTGGCGCCCCTGGCGGCGTCCGGCAGCTGCTTGCGGATCTCGTCGGTGCTGAGCGCGACCTTGCTCGACGGATCGAGGTTGACCGGGACGACGTGGGCGAACGGTTTGATGATGGTCTCGGCCTTGGCCTGGGGCGACGGCGGCTTGATGATCGCCGAACCCCAGACCACGCCGACCGCGCGCGCCGGCAGGTCCTGGTCGATGAAGGCCTGGTTGAGCGCGGCGACATAGACCTGCATCAGCTCGACGACCTTGGCGGTGCTGTCGTTGCGATGGCGGTAGTCGTCGCGCAGGTTGATGGCGAACAGGATCCGCACCCGCCGCCAGGCCACGTCGCGCAGCTTGAACATCCTGGTGTACATCTCGGCCAGGACCAGCGGGTGACGATCGGCGCCCACCGCGTCGTCGAGCATCAGCGGCAGCGGCACCATGGCCAGGTAGCCGACCCGGGCCTTCTCGGGCTCCTGGAAGGAGTCGGCCATCAGGCCGCGCTGTGCGGTGGTGACGATGGGCTGGCTGGGCGGGCGGGCATGGTCGGTCGGCTTGCCATCATCGACCGTGACGCGGAAGGCGGCGCGCACCGCGCGCTCGTCGCTGCCAATGCCGTCCAGGCGGTCGAGCCAGAGGCCATAGCGCTTGCGAAACGCGGTGAAGCCGGCCTTGGCGAAGTACTCGACCACGGTGTTCTTCTTGCGCGCGGCGTGCAGCTTGCGCGCCTCGGTCCAGCGCTCGCTCCCGAGGTCCTCGGCGACGCTGCTCGGCACCTTCAGCTTCGGCTCGGGCTTCGATTTCGGCTTCGGCGCGTCGTGGCCGAGCATCATGGGCTGTGGCCGCTGGGCCGCCTGCAGGCGGGCATTGTGCTCGTGCAGCGAGGCGGCGCGCATCTCGGAGTCGTTGCTGGTGAACTTCAGGGCGCCGCCGCAGTCCTTGCACTTGGCCGGCGTCTGCTGCGCCTGGCCAGAGTGCTCCGCACAGAAGCGATTGACGTGCTGGCTCGGGCAGATCCCCATGCCGAAGATGTCGCCGTGGCGTGGATTGGAGCAGGGCATGGACCTAGGCGCTCTCCCAGGCGTCGGCGTCGAGCGCGGGGAAGCTCACGGTGCAGCGCTTGCCGGCGTCGAGCGGCTCGATGCGCGCCTTGCCCTGGTCGTCGGTGACGCCCTGATGCGACGGCCCGCCGTCGACGTCGACCCGGTAGCGTTCGCCGGGGATCGGCGAGCCGTCCTCGCCGACGAGCTCGATCTCCAGGAACGAGCTCCTGGCCGGCGGCCTGGGCGCCGCCTCAGCGAGGGCGCTGGCCGGCTGGCGCGCCTCGAGGGCGATCCGCGCGGCCGCGCGGGTGGCGGCACGCTCCTCGGGCGCGACCGCGCCGGCGCCGGGGCGCGGGGCCGGCCGCGCGGCGCCCAGGCCATTGCGCTGGACCCGCAGCTCGGTGAGGTAGCCAGCGCTGGCGCTCCAGCGATGCACGGCGCCTGCCAGGTAGTACTGGCCCGAGAAGCGCGTGTCGGCCCCGAGGTCGATGGTGACCACCAGGCTGGGCTTCAGGGCGGGGTTGCCGGTGGCGACCGCGAGGCCGGTGATGGTCTGCAGCGCAGCGCGCTCCAGGAGGGCGCGCGCCCGCGCGTCGGCCTGGTCCTGGGCGGTGACCTTGTCATCGGTCTCGTACTGGATGGTGTGGCCGAAGACGTCCTTGCCGGCGTCGAGGCCGCTCTCGGTGGCCAGCGTCTTGCGCAGCGACCTTGCCTTGCCGACGATCTCCTGGCGCTTGACCGGGTCCCAGCCGCGCACGTGGACCTCGGAGATGCGCTGCGCCAGCGACAGCTTGGGCGCGAAGCGCTGCAGCTCCAGGCCGGCTTGACGCCGGCCCAGCGCCAGGGTGAGGCCCGAGTCCGACGCCAGGTCACGACGCTGGAAGACCAGCGTCTTGCCGTCACGCAGGCCGAGCTCGTAGCCGATCCGCGACGCCCGATCGCGCAAGAACTCGAGGTCAGTCTGGTTGTGCTGGTGAACATGGGGATAGCGAATCTGCGAGTCACCATCGACACTGGCAGTCAGGTGCGCGTCCTCGGCGATCTTGGCGGCGATCTCCTGATCGGTCAGGTTCTCGAACGTGCGCGACTTGCGCCCGCGCGTCAGGCGATGCAGTCGACTGAAGCCGTGCAGCGTGACCGTGCTACGACCCGAGGTGTCATACGTGGTCTGCAGCCCCACGACCTCCCCCGTGAACACCGTCGCCTGCGGCGCCCCTTCGAAGCCGAGCTCGACCACCAGCTCGTCGCCCGCCAGCACCGTCGTCGCCCGCAGCGGCGCCCCCAGATTGCGCAGCATGACCTGGCACCGATCCGGCTGATCGACGTCCTGATGGACCGCCAGCGCCGCGATCTCCTCGCGGTCGATCAGGCGCCCCGCGAGGCGTATCCCGGGATGCGCCGACTCCCCCATTCGCGGCTCTCAGATTGACATGGATCAAGAGCCCGACAAACTGCCATATACTCGCAATCGCGTACACTTTCGCCGCACGGACACTGGAGTTGCCGCGGCGCCACTGCGTGGTCCAGGTCAGGTCGCCGGCGACGGCAGGCGACGCCCGTCGGGGCCGAACCACAGCAGCCTGGTGGCCTCGACCCGCAGCCAGGCCGGGTCGCCGGGCGCGCCCGCGAAGTCAGGCGCGGTGCGCGCGATCATCCGGGGCCCGCCCTGGGCGAGCTCGACGGTGACCCAGGTCTCCGCCCCCAGCGGCTCGACCAGCCTGAGCGTGCCCGGGAGCGCCCCGGGTGGCGCGGCGCCCTGGCCGGCGGCCACGTGCTCGGCGCGCACCGCCACCTTTGCCCCCGTCGGCCCCGCCAGCCCCAGCGCCTCGGGCGTCGCCACGTTGATGCGTGGCTGACCGAAGAAGCCGGCCACGAACAGGTTCTCGGGCGCGCCATAGATCGCGCGCGGCGCCCCGATCTGCTGCACCGTGCCCGCGCTCAGGACCACGACACGGTCCGACAGCGTCATGGCCTCGGTCTGATCGTGGGTGACATGGATGAAGGT
This sequence comes from Deltaproteobacteria bacterium, assembly GCA_020853705.1. GTDB lineage: Bacteria > Myxococcota_A > Polyangia > Haliangiales > JADYYK01 > JADYYK01. The sequence goes on along the minus strand of JADYYK010000154.1, from coordinate 55,349 downwards.
CGTGCGCAGGCGCTGGTGGAGCTGCTTGAGCTCGGCGCGCATCTCGCTGCGCAGCGCGGGGTCGAGGTTGGACAGCGGCTCGTCGAGCAAGAACAGCCGGGGACGCCGGATCAGCGCGCGCCCCAGCGCCACCCGCTGGCGCTGACCGCCGGACAGCTCGCGCGGCCTCCGCCCCAGCAGCTCGCCGAGCCCCAGCATGGCCGCGGTCGCCTCGACGCGCTCGCCGAGCTCGCGCGCCGGCACCCCGGCCACGCGCAGCGGAAACCCCAGGTTCCGGCGCACATCCAGGTGCGGGTACAGGGCGTAGCTCTGGAACACCACGGCGACGTCGCGCTCACGCGGGCCCAGCCGGTTGACCACCACGTCGTCGATGCGGATCTCGCCGGCGCTGGGTGACTCCAGCCCGGCGATGAGGTGCAGCAGGGTGGACTTGCCGCAACCCGAGGGGCCCACGATGGTGCACAGCTCGCCATCGGGCACCTCGAGCGACACCTCGCGCAGGGCGTACTGACCCGCGGCGAACGACTTGCTGAGTCCATGCAGAGACAGTCGCGCCATTCAGCTCACCCCTTGACCGCGCCGCCGGTCAGCCCGGCCGCGATGCGCCGCTGGAACGCCACCGTGACCAGCACCAGCGGCAGCGTGGACACCACCGAGGCGGCGGCGATCTCGGCCCATGGCTCGACATGCTCGCTGGACAGCAGTGCGATCCCGACCGGCACCGTGCGCCGGGCCTGCGACGACATCAGCGTCACCGCATACAGGAACTCGTTCCACGAGAAGATGAAGACCAGGATCGCGGTGGTGGCCAGCGCCGGCGCGGCCAGGGGCAGAAACACCCGCCACAGCGCCTGCAAGGGCGAGCAGCCATCGACCCTCGCCGCGCGGTACAGATCGTCGGGCAGCTGGCGGAAGAAGCCGTGCAGCACCCAGATCCCCAGCGGCAGCGCGAACGCCGTGTAGGGCAGCACCAGGCCGGCCAGCTGGTCGCGCAGCCCCACGGCGCGCAGCAGCAGGTACAGCGGGCTGACGGTCGCGATGGGCGGATACATCGACAGCGCCAGCACGCCGCCCAGCATCAGGCGCCGGCCCGGCAGCGCCAGCCGCGCCAGCGCAAAGGCCGCCGCCGCCCCCACGGTCAACGTCAGCAGCGTGGTCGCCGTCGCGACCACCAGCGAGTTCCACATCATGCGCCAGAACGGCTGCGCCCCCAACAGCACGCGTGCATAGGCGGCGCCCGACAGGTGGCTGGGCCAGGCCCGGGTCAGCTCGGCCTCGGGCCACAGCGAGGTCAGCACCTGCCAGGCCAGCGGGCCGACGAAGAAGGTCAGCGCCGCCGCCACCCCGAAGGCGATCCCGAGCCGTCTCATGGCTGGGCCTCGGCGCGGGCCAGGCGCGACAGCAGCAGCGCCAGTGCACACGAGCACGCGAAGGTGACCAGCGCCAGCGCCGAGCCATAGCCGAAGTCCCCGGTGCGCATCAGGGTCTTGAAGGCGTACACCGACAGGGTCTCGGTGCCATTTGCGGGGCCGCCCGCAGTCAGGACCCAGATGGCGTCGAAGACCCGGAAGGCGTCGAGGGCGCGCAGCAGCAGGGCCAGCGCCAGCGCAGGCCTCAGCAGCGGCAGGGTCACGGTGCGAAAGGTCTGCCAGCGCGTGGCGCCATCCACGGCGGCCGCCCGGTACAGATCCTGCGGGATGGCCTGCAGCCCGGCGAGCAAGATCAAGGTCACGAAGGGCGTCGTCTTCCAGACGTCGACCAGCACCGCCGCCAGCAGCGCCAGGGTGGGCTCGGCGAACAGATCGGGGCCAGCCCCCGGCCACAGCCGGATGAGGACGCCATGGTCGGGGTTCAGCAGCCACGCCCACAGCCGCGACGACACCGCGGTGGGCACCGCCCATGGCATCAGCAGCGCCGCCAGCAGCAGGCCCCGCGCCGCGCGCCTGTCGAGCAGCAGCGCCAGCGGCAGCGCCAGGCCGAGCTCCAGCGCCACCGCCACCACGGTGAACAGCAGGGTGCGCAGCAGCGCGCCGTGGAAGCGCTGGTCCTCGAGCAGGAAGGCGAAGTTGTCGAGGCCGACGAAGCGCTGCTCGTGAAACACCAGGATGACCCGGTGCAGGCTGAGCCAGACTCCGGCCACGATGGGGTAGAGCGCCACCGCCGCCACCACCAGCAGCGCAGGCGCCACCAGCAGCCAGCCCTGGCGGCGCTCGTCGGCGCCCAGGCCCGCGCTCACGGCGACCCCGCCAGCAAGTGGTCGATCTGTTGCTGGCTGCGGCTCAGCGCCCGCCCCGGCGAGCGCAGCCCGATCACGGCGCCCGACAGCTCGCCCTGCAGGGTGTCGGCCAGCAGGTTGTAGTACGGCGTCGGCGGGCGCGGCCGGGCCGCTTCGACCAGGGGCAGCAGGTCGGCGATGAAGGGCGCCTGGGCCCGCAGCCGTGGGTCGGCGTAGAGCGCGCGGCGTGCCGGGTTGCGGGCGTAGGCGGTGGCCATCAGCAGCGCGGCTTCGGGCGAGGTCAGGTGCGCGATCAGGCGCGCGGCGGCGTGCCTGCGCGCCGGCGACACCTGGGCGTTGACGGCCAGGAACCAGCCCCCCAGGGTGCCGGCCCCGGGGCGGACGCCATCCAGGCTGGGCAGCGTGGTCATGCCGACGCGCCCCCGCACCGGCGACCCCGGCTGCTCGAGCAGCCCCGAGGCGTAGGGCCAGTTGCGCATGAACACGGCGCGCCCGGACTGGAACAGTCGGCGCGCGTCCTCCTCGCCGGCCGACAGGACCGACGACGGCGACAGCCCCTCCGCCACCAGCGTGCGCAGCCAGGCCAGGCCGGCGCGGGCCTCCGGGCTGTCGAGCACCAGGCGGCCGTCGGGCGCCAGCACCTCGCCGCCATGGCCCCAGATCGACTCGAAGGCGTTGCACGACAGCCCCTCGTACTGCCGGCCCTGCCACAGATAGCCCAGCATCCCGGGGTGCGCGCGCTGGACCTCGCGGATGGTGCTCGCCAGCGCGGCGTAGGTGCGCGGCGGCGCCGCCATCAGATCGGTGCGGTAGTACAGCAGGCCGACATCGATGTACCAGGGCACCGCCCAGGTGTGCCCATCCTGGACCGCGACCGCGGCGGGGCCCGGTAGCAGCGTGGCGCGCAGCTCGGCGGGCGGCAGGTCGTCGGACAGGTCGGCGATCCAGCCCGCGCGCGCGAACTCGGCGACCCAGATGACGTCGAGCACCAGGACATCGAAGCTGGCGTCGCCCCCGTCGAGCGCGGTCACATACAGCTGCCGCAGCAGATCCGAGTCGTTGGGGAGCAGCTCGGTGACGACGTCGAGCTCGGGATGGGCGCGCCCGAACTCCGCCAGCAGGGCGCGGAACGGCGCCGGGTCGCCCCAGAGCGGCTGGTGGCGCAGGACGATCCGCGTGCGGGCGCCAACCTCGCCAGGGCTGGCGCGACGGCAGGCCGCCGTCGCCAGCACCAGCGTCGTCGTCAGCGCGAGCGCCAGCGCGGCCGCAGCGCTGGCTGGGCGAGCACGGACGGCGCGGGACGGCGGGGTGCGGCGCATCGAGCGCGATGATAGTTTGACCTCAAACCATCCGCCATCCTCCCGCACCGACCGTGCTCGACGCGCTTCGCGCCGGGATGCGCCGCAACGCCGCGCGGACTCGCGCGCGTGCGAGTGGCTCCGCGACGGGCTTCAGTTGCCCGGCGCCTCGAAGCAGGGCCGCGAGGCGAAGTAGAATGGCGGCATGACCCTGGAGCAGGCCCTGGAGCAGGCGCTGGAGGAAGCCCTCGCGGTGCCGGGCAGGAAGCTCCAGACTTCGGACGAGGCCAGGGACGGCGCGCGCGTGGTCACCATCTGCAGCCTGGCCGGCGGTGGCGCCAAGCCGCTGTTGCCGATGCTGGTGTCCACGGCCGAGCACGACGCGCTGGTGGCGCAGCTGAAGGCGCGCGGCTGCGAGCAGGCGGAGACCGAGTTCTTGACCCGGATCGTCTGGGTCCCCACTCCCGCAGGCGTCGAGGTCTACGACGCCCGGCGCAGGCAGCTCGACGCGGCGGGCACTCACGCGACGCTCGAGGACGGGCGCGTCATCCCGCGTGCCGAGGTCGCGCACGTCTTCACCTGGGCCTCCGAGGATCACGCCCACCGCGGCATCCAGGCCAGGTTGCGCTCGGGCGAGGAGGTCGAGCTGGTCACCGAGATCTCGCTCGCCGCGACGGGCGATCCCACCTACAACCGCAACGACCTGCTGATGGACAGCGGCTGGTGCACGACCCTGGGCCGCGTGATCGCGCGCTGGGCGGGCGCCACGTTCGAGGACAGGATCTGAGCCGCCGAGCGTCGCCAGCGCGCCAGGCCCCGGACTACCATGGCCGGCGTCGCCCATGGCCGCCCTGACCCCATCCCAGCAGGTGCGCGCCGCCTTGGCGGCCGGCGACCACCAGGCGGTGCTGGCCGCTTTCGCCGACGTCGCCGCGCTCGAGGCCCGCGTCGCCGCCTCGCTCGACGAGCTGCTGGCCGACCTGCACCATGTGCTGCGCGCCGGGCCGACGCCGCTGCCTGCCGAGGCCAGCCTGGTGGCCCCGTCAGGCGCCCGGCTGGATCGCGGCGCGCTCGCGCTGCTGGAGACCCTGCTCGACGTGCGTCGCGACGACCTGACGCGCACACCCGCGCTGCTGCTGCCGACCCTTCACAACGAGCTCTTCTGGCACGACGCTCCGGCCCGCGCCGACCACCACGACGGCCCGCCACCGGCTGCGCCCACCACCCGCGTGCTGTGGCGCTGGATGGAAGATGCACGCGCAGCCTTCGAAGCGCGCCCCGGCGCCCGCTGGCTGCGCGCGCTGCGTCCGTCGCGCCCGGTGGCCGCGCTGCCGGCCTGGCGCACCTGGGGCCAGGCCCGCGCGCTCAGCCCCGACGGCGACCACCTGCTGCTGCGACAGCACGAGCCGCCCGCGCTGCACCTGCTGCACACCCGCAACGGCCGCCGCGTCGGCTTCCCCGACCCCCAGAGCCTGGCTGGCGACTTCGCCCCCGACGGCGCCTGCTTCGCCATCCGCGTCGGCGCCTGCGCGGAGCTGTGGTCGACCACCACGCTGACCCGGCAGGCGAGGTTCGGCCCCTTCGAGCGCGTGGTCGAGCGTGTGCTGTTCTCGCACGACGGCGGCCACCTCCTGATCGACACCGGGAGCACCCTGCGCAGCTGCCGCATCGGGGACCCCAGCGCGCTCGCCACGCGCAGCTTCGGCGGCGGCATCCCGGGGTTGCTGGCCTCGCCCCTGGGCGTGCTGGTGCATGACGGCACCGGCTGGCAGCTATGGGACCCCGACCTCGCGCAGCAGACCGGGGCGACGATGAGGTGCGACTACATCGAATGGAGCGCGCTCAGCCCGCGCGGCGACCGCCTGCTCGGCTGCGGCGATGGCCAGGTCAGATGCTGGGCGCTGCCCGCCGGGGAGCTCGTGTTCGAACGCAAGCGCCCCGGCTCGGCGCTGTGCGTGCACCCCGATGGCAGCCGCTTCGCCGATGGCAACGGCGGCGTGTATGACACCAGCACCGGCGCCGAGCTGCGGCGGCTGCCCACCTCCGGCTCCGACGGGGTCGGCTTCTCACCCGACGGTCGCTGGCTGGTCAGCGCTCGTGGTGGCGTGGTCTCGCTCTGGGATCACGCGCGAGGGACGCTGGCGGCGCGGGTGCCCTCGGGCCGCCTCCTCGGCCATCGTGTGTACTGGGACGCGCACAGCCGCGTGCTGGTCGTCGGTGACAAGTTCCACACCCGCATCGCCGACCTCGACGCGCTGGTGCCACCGGTCGAGTGGCGCGACGACGCCCGCGCCGCCGCCGGCAACCACATGCTGTTTTCACCCAGCGGCGCCACCCTGGTCGTCGACCACCAGGGCGCCATCTGCTTCTGGGACACCGCGCGCGGCCACATCCGGCACAGCGTGGCCATGGACCGCGTGCTGACCACCTTCGCGGAGGGCGCGCGGGTGCTGATCCGCCAGGGCGACGACCTGTGCGCGCTGGCCACCGAGGACGGCGCCGAGCTCTGGCGCACCCGGCTCCCGGGCTCCCCGTACGCGGACCTGCGCCCCTGCCACCCGCACGGCGCGCTGCTGCAATCGTCCGACGGCGCCGTGGTCGCCCTCGCGATGGCCGACGGGCGCGAGCTGTACCGGTTGCCCGACGCACTCCTGGTCGCGCACGCCCCCGACGCCTTCGTGACCCGCAACGCCGCCCGCGACGTCAGCCTGCGCGCGGCCGCCACTGGCGTCGCCCTGGTCACGCTGCCTGCGGTGCCCGGCGACGGCTTCACGCTGTCACCCGATCAGCGCTGGCTGGCGGTGCGCGGCAGCGACGTCACGGTCTGGGACCTCACCACGTCCACGCTGCGCCACACCTTCACCAGCGACCACCTCCCCAGCCTGCGTTTCAGCGCAGACAGCGCCACCTTGATCGTCTTCACGTGGCAGTCGCCGCAGTCAGGCAACTCGGACTGGAACAACGAAGACGTCTACGACCTCGCCACCGGCAAGTGCATCAGCAGCCACGACTGGTACGACAGCGGCTCGCCCCCCGCGCCCCCGCGCACCCTGGCCCCCGGCGTCATCCTCGGCGACGGCAGCCTCGAGGTCCACGGCACCACGCTCCCCGTGCCCGACCCCTGCGTCGTCCACCTCGCACCCAGCGGCAACATCCTCGTCGCCGCCGTCCAGGACGGCCGCGTCGCCCTCTACGTCCTCGAGCCCGCGTCGCCCGCGTGATGGTGGCAGTCGAGGTCGAGGCACCAGACCGGCTGGTCTCAGCGGGCCGGCGTCGCCGGTCCCCGGCTCAGCTGCCGAGGTGCCGCACCACCAGGTCCACCGCAGGCCAGTGCGGCGGCTCGGCGATGGCTGGGCCTGGAAGCTTGCCCCCGAGCGCCAGCGCGGCGACCCGCTGCATGACGTCCACCGCCTCGGCCCGGCTCCCGCAGTGAGGCAGCGGGGGCAGCGAGGGCGCGCTCGGCGCCGTGAGCAGCTCGCGTAGCATCCCTGCGCTGAACGGGCGGCGCACCACGCGCACGCCTGGATATTGCGACGTCGACAGCCAACCCGCGGGCACCACGACGGTGACGTCGAGCCCGCTGGGCAACTTGCCGAGGTCCGGTCCCGCTGGCGGCATCAGGGCGTCGACGATGGCGAGACGAGGGCTCACCAGCGCGGCGAGCGCGCTGGCCACCGGCATGCGCTGCGCAGGTAGCACGATCACGCCGAGATCCGCGCAGCCGTGCTGCGCCTCGAGTACGAACGTCGGGTCGGCGCTCACCAGCAGCGCCACCGGTCGGGCGTGCACGGGCAGCTGGGCAGGCGGCCGTCGCGCGCGCGGCGGCATCACCCGCGACGGCTGCCGGGTCGCTCGCCGACGCTGCTTGGCGTGGTACATGGCGATGTCGGCGCGCGCGATCACCGACTCGGGCGCCTCGCCGGCGCGAGCCCGCGCGAACCCGACCGAGACCGTCATGGGCCTGGGCAGGCGGGCCACCAGGTCTGCCAGCAAACGCCGCAGCGTGGCCCGGCCTTGCTCCAGCGAACACCCGAGGAGGAGCACGCAGAACTCGTCGCCGCCCATGCGCCCGAAGGTGTCCCCCGCGCGCAAGGTGGCGCGAGCGGCCTGGCCCATGGCGCGCAGCACCGCGTCTCCACTCGCGTGGCCGTCCTCGTCGTTGACGCGCTTGAACTCGTCGAAGTCGAGGTACGCCAGCAGCGGCGTCGGTTGTCGTCGCTGACGGGTTTCGTGACCCAGGATGGTCAGCAGCGGCTCGCGGCGCAGCGCCCCCGTCAGCCCATCGGTCTCGGCCGCAGCCAGCACCTCGACCAGCTCCTCGCGCGACACCACGATGGCGCGCTTGGCGCCCTGGAAGGTGCCGCTGATGGCAGCCAGGTCCATGACCGCCACGCGCAGGTGAACCGGACGACCCAGCACTCTGGCCAGGGCGCGGCGGTGCTCGACCGCCTCCAGCCAGAGCGCCCGGGCAGTGGCTTCGGTCAGGGTGGGCGGGGTCCCGATCAGCTTGTGCAGCAGGGTGCCGAACGGGGTCGGCGTCTGCTGCGAGGTCTCACGGACCAAGCGGGCCAGCTCGGCGTCGCTGCGCAGCCTGGCGAACAGGTCCTCGTCGACCAGCGCCCGCAGGGCGCGCACCTTGCGGCTGGCCTGGCCGCCGGGCGACTCGTCGGTGGCGACCGCGGCAGCGTCGCCCGGGTGACGCTGGGCCATGGTTCAGCCCAGTCCGGCGCGGTCGCGGCCCGGCGTCGCTGCCCCGCGCGTGGGTTGCCGCACTCGCGGCGCTCGCGCCGAGGGCGCGCCAGCGAGCGCACCGGTGCGCTCGGCGCGCTGAAGGATCTTGGCCAGACCTCCCGCCACCATGTCCCGGACGATCGAGAGATCTACGGGGAAGCCCGCGGCGATGGCAAACGAGCGCGGCCCCGAGATGGCCCCGGCGAACGCCGCCGCGAGCCGCATCAGGTCGCGTGCGGCCAGCGCCAGCGAGGCCACCGGGAGCTGACGGCCGATAGCACCCAGGTAGGCAGTCATCACGGCCCGTAGCGGGCCCTCGGTCGACGTCTTGAGGTGGGCCAGGCCACGTGCCTGATGCAGGAGCAGCGCCTGCTCGGGATGGTCGTCGAAGAACCGCCAATGCGCCTCGGTCAGCTCGGCCAGCCGTGCCTCCATGCTGCCCCGGCCGGACACTGCCAGCAGATAGTCGGTCTCCAGGACGGTGATGCCCGCGCCCAGCAGCGCCGCGACCAGCGCATCCTTGGAATCGAAGTAGTTGTAGAAGGCACCCTTGGCCACGTCAGCCTGTTCGGTGATGTCCTCGATCCGGGTCGCGTAGATGCCTCGCTCCGCGAACAGCCGCATCCCCGCCTCGAGCAGCGCGCCGCGGGTTTGCTGCTTGCGGCGCGAGCGTCGATCAGTCTTGATTGCGGTCGCCGTGACGGTCATTGATGACCGAATGGTGCCGTCTTGTGACCGGAACGTCAATGGCATTCTTGGCCATCTTTGGCTAGAATCAATCTTGACTGCCGGTCATTTATGGTTCATCATGTGGAAATGCTTGGGACAAACACAGCCACGCACTGGGCCGGAAGGGCGCCCTTGCCGACGACGCCCACCGGGGCCCGCCCCTCGCAGCCCTACCTGCTGCCGGAGCTCGGTTACGACTACGGTGCCCTCGAGCCTCACATCTCGGGGCGCATCATGGAGCTGCACCACCGCCGGCATCACGCCGGCCACGTGAAGAGCCTCAACCTCGCACTGACACAGCTGGACGCGGCACGCGCGAACCGCAGCTTCCTTCGGCTGGCCGCGCTCGAGCGCACCCTGGCCTTCAACCTCTCGGGCCACGTCATGCACTCGCTGTTCTGGCGCAATCTGTCGCCTCAGGGTGGCGGCATGCCAGGAGGCGCCCTGGCCGCCGCCATCGACCGCGACCTCGGCAGCTTCGGCGCGTTCCAGCGTCAGTTCAACGCCACCGGGGCCAGCGTGACGGGCTCGGGCTGGGCGGCGCTGGTGTGGGAGCCGCTGGGACGCCGTCTGCTGGTCATCCAGATCTACGATCACCAGTCCAACCTGGTGCAGGGCAGCGTCCCGCTCATGGTCGCCGACGCCTGGGAACACGCCTACTACCTCCAGTATCACGACCGCAGGGCCGACTTCTTCGCGGCGCTGTGGCGGCTCTGGGACTGGACCGACATCTGCGCGCGCTTCGAGGCGGCCCAGCGACCTCGGTCGATCTCGCCCGAAGTGGAGGACTGAGGTGTCCAGGGGCAGCGCCGCCTTCCGCAGCGCGCCGCGGGTGCGCTGACCTGGCGACTCAGCGCACCGGCTCGGGGAGCTGGCTGCGCGCGTTGGCGACGATGGCGCTGACCGCGGGGTGACGCACGCGGCGCTCGACCGAGATGGCGTAGTAGCGCTCACGCAGCCCGACCAGCTTGCCGATGGGGACCACGCCGCGGCTGTCGGCGATCTCCGCGGCCAATGCATCGCGCACCGGGAACAGTCCGCGCCCACCCAGGCCGAAGGCCCGCAGCACGCCGGCGTCGTCGATCTCGGCGACCACGCGGGCGCGCAGGTCACGCTCGGCCAGCCAGCGATCCATGCGCCCGCGCAGCCCGCTCGCCACGCTGGGCAACAGCAGCGGGGCGCCCTCCAGGGAGCCCGGGAAGCCCTTGCGGTAGCGTCGGGCCAGGGCCGGCGTGCCATACAGCACGATGGCGGTCTCGCCCAGCAGGTGTGCGTGTAGACGCAGCGAGCTGCCCTGGGGCGGCGCGCGGTCGGCCAGCACCACGTGCAGCTTCTGGGTCGCCAGCTCGGACAGCAGGGCGTCGAACTCGCCTTGTTGCACGCTGATCGACAGCGTCGGGTTGGCGGCCATCGCGGGCGCGATGAGACGGTAGGCGATGGTCTTGGGCAGCGACGCGCGCAGGCCGACGCGCAGGCTGGGCCCCGAGCGCCCCGGGCCGCGGCCGCGCGCGAAGTCGATGACCTGCGCCGACAGCCGCGCCGCCTCGCCGGCGAACTCGGCCAGCTGGGCCCCGAACGGGGTCAGCAGCAGGCGGCGGCCCCGACGCTCGAACAGGGGCTGACCCAGGAAGGTCTCGAACACCCGGAGCTGCACCGACAGCGTCGGGTGGGTCAGGCGCAGCCGCTCCCCCGCCTTGCTGATCGAGCCCTCCTCGGCGATCGCACCGAAGTACAGAAGGTGGTTGAAATTGAGCCATTCCATCGCGTTCAATGTATGTAAAAGCTACAAGCCGTGTCAAAGTTTCGTGATTTTCGCAGCAGCGAAACCAGCTCAGGATGGACTCCACGACAACCGAAAGGCAGGGGTCCAGTGTCCGTCGCAACCGCAAGAGACATGACGCAAGCGCAAGGCCGGCTACTCATCGTGGCCAACCGACTACCGGTCACGGTCGACAACGGTCCCGAGGGGCCCACCCTGGAGCCCTCGGCCGGCGGGCTGGCCTCGGCGCTACGCGACGTGCACGCGGTTGGCGAGACCCTGTGGCTGGGCTGGCCCGGCGAGCTGCCGCGGGGGCGCAAGGCGCGGCAGATCATCACGGAGCGCCTGAGCGACCTCGGTGCCATCCCGGTGCAGCTGACCCGCGAGGAGGTCGCACGCTACTACGATGGCTTCTCCAACGGCGTGCTGTGGCCGCTGTTCCACTACCTGCTCGACAAGGTGCGGCTCGACGCCAAGCGCGAGTGGGACACCTATCGTGGGGTCAACCGCCGCTTCGCCGATGAGGTGGTGCGCAACCATCGGCCCGGCGATCTCATCTGGGTGCACGACTACCAGCTGGCGCTGGTCCCCGCCATGGTCCGTGAGCAGCTGCCCGAGGCGCGCATCGGCTTCTTCCTGCACATCCCGTTTCCAGCCGCGGAGGTGTTTCGCATCCTGCCCTGGCGCGCCGAGATCCTGCGGGGCATGCTGGGCGCCGACCTGGTCGGCTTTCACGTCGCCGACTACAGCGAGAACTTCGCGGCCGCGACGGCGCAGGTGCTGGGCGCGGTCGCGGTCGGCGCCGAGCTCCAGCTGGGTCCACGTCGCGTGCGCGTCGGCGTGCACCCGGTCGGCGTGGACACCGCGCGCTTCACCGCGGCGACCAGCCACCCCGACGTGGTCGCCCGCGCCGAGGCCATCCGGGCCGACGCTGGCGGCCGCGCCATCGTGCTGGCCGTCGATCGGCTGGACTACACCAAGGGCATCCCACGCCGTCTGCTGGCCATCAACCGCCTGCTGGAGGAGTCGCCCGAGCTGCGCGATCGGGTGCGCTTCGTCCAGATCGCGGTGCCCTCGCGCGAGCGCGTGGCGGCCTACGCCGAGCTGCAGCGCGACGTCAACGAGCTGGTGGGCCGCATCAACGCTCGCCACGGCACCACCTCGTCGGTCCCGGTCCACCTGCTGTACCGCGCCCTGCCCTTCGAGGAGCTGGTGGCGCTGTATCGCGCCGCCGACGTCATGCTGGTGACCCCGCTGCGCGACGGCATGAACCTGGTGGCCAAGGAGTACGTGGCCAGCCGGGACGCGGCCGACGGGGTGCTGGTGCTGAGCGAGTTCGCCGGCGCTGCGGCCGCGCTGACCGGGGCGCTCGCGGTCAACCCCTACGACCTCGAGTCGATGCGCGTGACCATCGGGCGCGCCCTGCAGATGCCGCGCGAGGAGCAGCGCGAGCGCATGGAGATGATGCGCGGTGCGGTGGCGGCGAGCACCGCCCGCGACTGGGCCGAGGGCTTCGTCGGCGGGCTGGCGGGACCGTCCGCGGGTGGCTCACGCAGCCCCGCGGTGACCACGATGGCGGAGCTCGCCACCGTGGTCGGTCGGTCGGAGCTGGCGGGTGCGCTGTCGAGCGCGCGTGAATAGGGCCCGGGGCAGCGCTCTTGCGCGCACACTGCTCAGGGCTGGGTCGGACGCGGCGCCAGCTCGCGCAACCGGCTGGCCAGCGCCGGGGCGGCGCCCCGCGCCTCGAGCGCGAGGGCCAGGGCTCGGGGCACCGACAGGGCGGTGCCCGCGGCGGTGTCGTCGTGGTGCCGACGCGCAAAGTCTGGCGCGAGGCGGAGCACCCAGTTGTCGGGGTGCACCACACCGGGTCGGTTGTAGGGTGCGCGCTCGCCGAACAGATCGGTGAAGTGCACCAGCACGCGGCGCGCCGGAGACGCCAGCAGCGTCGCCAGCATGGCCTCGGCCAGCGCCGCGGGCTCGGTGGTGATGCGGGTCACCAGGGCGCCGCGGGTGACGCTGTCGCGGGCCAGGCGCCCGGCCAGGGCGTCGGCCCACTCGGCCAGGCGCCCGCTGTCGCGCCAGCGCTCGAACAGGGCCCACACCGAGGGGGTGTCGTGGTTGCCGATCATGACCCAGTCCTCGGGGCGCGCGGCCTCGGGGCGGTAGGGATCGTCGAGGGCGCCCAGGGTCAGCTTCTGCAGCACCCGGAAGCGGCCCAGGCCCAGCCGCGCGATGACCAGCGCCAGCGGCCGTGGACAGGTGCTGAGGATCTCGCAGGCGATGTCCTCGACCGCGATGCCATGGACCCGGGCGCGCGCACAGAGCAGGGCCAGTCCCTCGGCGTAACGCTCGATCTGGGCGGGCGTGAGGGCGCGCACCCAGCCATCGGCGTAGCGCGCCAGGCTGCGCTCCAGCTGCTCGGGCCGGGCGATGGCGTGGCTGGCGAGGGCCGGGTGGTCGGGCAGGTCGGGCGAGTCGGTCAGGCGCGCGCCGTCACGGGGCTCGCAGCCGTCACGGTAGACCCAGGGGCACACCCAGCCGTGGGGGTGATCGATGCGCAGCCCATCGAAGCCGTGCGCGGCGCGGTCGACCCGCGCGGCCAGGAACGCGGTGGTCGAGCCGGGGCGGGGCGCGGTGGCCGGGGCCGCGCTGCTGTCGGGCGCGTCCGCGAGCAGCACCGGGTAGCCCCAGGCCTGGCCCTCGGGGTTGGTCCGGCTCGGCGGCGCCCCCAGGGAGTAGCCGGGCAGGGTCAGGTGGCGGACGGCGGCGTGATCGCGAGGCGCGAGGCCGATGGGCAGGTCGGCGTAGAGGCGCACGCCGAGCTGGCTGGCGACCGCGCGCAGGCGGGCATGCTGCTCGGCCAGCAGCCACTCGAGCTCGGGGTCGAAGCGCGGCTCCCAGGCCGCCAGCGCGGCCGCCTGCGCGGCGAACGCACGCGCGCGGTCCACGCGCTCGGCACCGGCGGGGCCGCTGGCGAAGCCGGCGCGCACCTGCCCCAGCAGCTCGCCGAGGGCGCGGCGCGCGAAGCCCGGGTGACAGCGCTCGCGCGGCCGGGGCTGGGCCGCGGCCAGCGCGTCGAGCCAGGCCGGAGCGCACAGCCCACCCAGCAGGGGGTCGTCCTCCAGCGCCGCGGCGTCGAGCAGCAGCGGGTTGCGCGCGAACGCGGCGCCGTCGTAGGGCGACTCGTTGCCCTCGCCGAGCTCGCCCTGGGGCCCGAGCTGCAGGACGTTGAAGCCGAAGCGCGCGATGTGCGCGAGCAGGCGGCGACCGCCGGTGCCGTACGGCGTGCCGCGCCCCAGGTCACCGCGCTCGCTGCCCGGGAAGGCGGCGTCGTGGATGGCCAGGGCGAGGCGCGTGACCCCCAGCACCTCCAGGCCGTCGCGACATGCCGCGCCCAGCCCGTCGTCGTCGACAGCCATGGCGGGGTAGCTTGCGGGGGCGCCATCACGCAGTCAAGGCAACGCGCGCGCGGCGCGCAACAGGGAGCCCATGGAACACAGGGGGACAGAGATGAGCGCGAACCAGCTCGAGGCCAGCAAGGACAGTGCCGGGGAGCGCCTGCCCGCGCAGGTCTGTCGCGTCGAGGTCGTGGCGCTGCGGCCATGTGTGGACGACGGCGCCTGGCCGGTCAAGCGCGAGCTGGGCGATGAGCTGACGGTCGAGGCCGACATCCTGGTCGACGGTCATGACGTCCTCGCCGGGGTGCTGCGCTACCGGCTGGAGGGGGCCGCCGAGCCCGGATGGAGCGAGGTCGCGCTCGAGGCCCTGGGCAACGACGTCTACGGTGCCCGGGTCCGGCTCGAACACCTGGGGCGCCTGCGCTTCACGGTCGAGGCCTGGGTCGACAGCTTCGCCGGCGCGCGCCGTGGGCTGGCCGCGAAGTGGAAGGCCGGGCAGGACGTCGAGGTCGAGCTGCGCGGGCTGGCCCGCCTCATCACCACCATGGCGAGCCACGCCACCGGCGCCGAGGCGGCGCAGCTGGCGGCCGCGGCGCTGCTCATCGAGAGCGGCAGCGCCGCCATGGCGGAGCGGGTCGATGCGGCGCTGGACGACACCCTGGCCGCCTGCATCGAGCGCCACCCCGACCGACGGCTGGCGCGCCGCGGGCCCGAGCGCGTGTGTGTCGTCGAGCCGGTGCGGGCCCGCTTCAGCACCTGGTACGAGTTCTTCCCGCGCTCGACCGGCGCCGACGGGCGCCATGGCACGCTGCGCGACGCCGAGGCGATGCTGGCCCACGCCGCGCAGCTGGGCTTCGACGTGGTCTACCTGCCGCCCATCCACCCCATCGGGATGACCTACCGCAAGGGTCGCGACAACGGCCTGACCGCGCAGCCCGGCGAGCCCGGCAGCCCGTGGGCGATCGGGGCCCCCGAGGGCGGCCACACCGCGATCCACCCCGAGCTCGGCACCCTGGACGACTTCCGCCACTTCGTCGCCAGCGCACGCGCGCTCGGGGTCGACGTCGCGCTGGACATCGCCTTCCAGGCCTCGCCCGACCACCCCTGGATCGCGCAGCACCCCGGGTGGTTCATGCGCCGCGCCGACGGCACGCTGCAATATGCGGAGAATCCGCCCAAGAAGTACCAGGACGTGTACCCCTTCGACTTCGAGTGCGCGGACTGGCGTGGGCTGTGGCGCGCCCTGCGCGACGTCTTCCTGTTCTGGGCCGGCGAGGGCGTGCGCGTGTTCCGGGTCGACAACCCGCACACCAAGCCGCTGCCGTTCTGGGCCTGGTGTCTGGCCGAGACCAAGCAACGCTACCCCGACGCCATCTTCCTGGCCGAGGCGTTCACGCGCCCCAAGATGATGCACGCCCTGGCCAAGCTGGGCTTCAGCCAGTCGTACACCTACTTCACCTGGCGCAACAGCGCAGACGAGCTCCGGCGCTACTTCGAGGAGCTGAGCACGCCCCCGGTGGCGGACTTCCTGCGCCCCAACCT
Organism: Deltaproteobacteria bacterium; assembly: GCA_020853705.1. Classification (GTDB taxonomy): domain Bacteria; phylum Myxococcota_A; class Polyangia; order Haliangiales; family JADYYK01; genus JADYYK01. The sequence goes on along the minus strand of JADYYK010000154.1, from coordinate 39,656 downwards.
GTGGCCGACGACGCCCGACATCCTGCCCGAGCCGCTGCAGTTCGGCGGTCGCCCGGCCTTCGCGTCACGGCTCATCCTGGCCGCCACGCTGGGCGCCAGCTACGGGCTCTATGGCCCCGCCTACGAGACCCTGGCGCACGAGGCGCGGCCCGGCAGCGAGGAGTACGCCGACTCCGAGAAGTACACGCTCAAGAGCTGGGACCTCGAGCGCCCCGACAGCCTGCGCCACCTCATCAAGCGCCTCAACGAGATCCGGCGCAGCCAGCCGGCCCTGCAGCGCAACGACGGGCTGCACTTCCACCGCAGCGAGGACCCCGCGCTGCTGTGCTACTCCAAGACCACCGCTGGCGCCGATGCCATCCTGGTGGTGGTCAACCTGGACCCTCGACACCGGCACGCCGGCCGGGTCACCCTCGATCTGGACGCGCTCGAACTGTCCGGCGCCGAGTGTCTTCAGGTCCACGAGCTCGTCGGGGACAGCCGTCAGCTCTGGCAGGGAGCCAGCAATCACGTCGAGATCGATCCCGCGGCGATGCCAGGCATGATCTACCGCGTGCGTCGCCTGGGCCGATCCGAACACGACTTCGAATACTACCTGTGAGGAGCGATGACCCTCGAAGACCCCAAGCCCGAGCAGCCGCGCGCCACCGAGCCGGCCACCACCCTGGTCGGCAACCCGACCTGGTTCAAGGACGCGCTGATCTACGAGCTGCACGTGCGCGCGTTTCACGACTCCAACGCCGACGGCGTGGGCGATCTGCCGGGACTCATCAGCAAGCTCGACTACCTGCGTGACCTCGGCGTCACCGCGCTGTGGCTGCTGCCGTTTTACCCCTCGCCGCTGCGCGACGGCGGCTATGACATCGCCGACTACTACGGCGTCCACCCCGCGTACGGGACCATCGCCGACGTCTCGCGGCTGCTCGAGGAGGCGCACAGGCGCGGTCTGCGCGTCATCACCGAGCTGGTCCTCAACCACACCTCGGCGGACCACGCCTGGTTCCAGCGCGCGCGCCGGGCGCCCCCGGGCAGCCCGGAGCGCGACTTCTACGTGTGGAGCGACACGCCCGAGAAGTACACCGAGGCGCGCATCATCTTCACCGACTTCGAGAGCTCCAACTGGTCGTGGGACCCGGTCGCCAAGGCCTACTTCTGGCATCGCTTCTACGCCCACCAGCCCGACCTCAACTTCGACAACCCCGAGGTGCGGCGCGAGATGCTGCGCGTGGTCGACTTCTGGCTCGAGCTCGGCGTCGATGGCCTGCGCCTCGACGCCGTGCCCTACCTGTTCGAACGCCCGGGGACCAGCTGTGAGAACCTGCCCGAGACCCACGCCTTCCTGCGCGAGCTGCGCAGCCACGTCGACGCCAAGTTCTCCGATCGCATGCTGCTTGCGGAGGCCAACCAGTGGCCCAGCGACGCCGCCGCCTATTTTGGCGCGGGCGACGAGTGCCACATGAACTTTCACTTCCCGCTGATGCCGCGCATGTTCATGGCGGTGCAGCTGGAGGACAGCTTCCCCATCGTCGACATCCTGGCCCAGACCCCCGCCATCCCCGACAACTGCCAGTGGGCGACCTTCCTGCGCAACCACGACGAGCTGACGCTGGAGATGGTGACCGACGAGGAGCGCGACTTCATGGTGCGCGTCTTCGCCGACGATCCCAACGCCCGCATCAACCTGGGCATCCGGCGCCGCCTGGCGCCGCTGCTGCGGGGACGGCGCAAGGTCGAGCTGGTCAACGCCCTGCTCTTCTCGCTGCCCGGGACTCCGGTGCTGTACTACGGCGACGAGATCGGCATGGGCGACAACATCTACCTTGGCGATCGCGACGGCGTGCGTACCCCCATGCAGTGGAGTCCGGACCGCAACGCCGGCTTCTCCGAGGCGACCAGCCAGCGCCTGTACCTGCCCCTGATCATCGACTCCGAGTATCATCACCAGGCGATCAACGTGCAGGCGCAGCAGGACAACCCGTCGTCGCTGCTGTGGTGGATGAAGCGCTTGATCGCGATCCGCAAGCAGCACCGGGTGTTCGGCCGCGGCTCCGTCGAGTTCCTCAGCGCCTCGAACGACAAGGTCATCGCGTTCGTGCGCAGCTTCGAGGACGAGCGCGTCATGGTCGTCGCCAACCTGTCGCGCTTCCCGCAGCACGTCATGCTGCAGACCGCGGGTCTGGCTGGCCACGTCCCGGTGGAGCTGTTCGGCCGCACCCGCTTCCCCCCCATCCGCAACGGCGAATACACGCTGAGCTTCGGTCCGCATGGCTTCTACTGGTTCCTGCTCGAGCCCGAGCAGGCCAGCGCGGTCGCGCAGCGCGAGAGGCTGGCCGTGCTCGAGCTGGCGACCGACGTGGCCAACCTGGTGCGCAGCGAGGCCGCCCAGCTGGGGCGCGCGCTGGAGCGCTACCTGGCCGAGCGGCGCTGGTTCCGCAGCAAGGCGCGCCTGCGCAAGGACGTGACCGTGGACGCGTGCTTCGCGCTGCCAGGCGCCCCGGACGATGGCCACCTGGCGCTGGCGCGCGTGCAGTACATCGATCACGAGCCCGAGCGCTACCTGGTCGGCCTGGCGGTGTGCGAGGGCGAGGCCGCGGTGGCGCTGGAGCAGCGCCAGCCGCACACGCTGATCGCGCGGACGCTGCGCCCGGGCGGCGAGCCCGGGGTGCTGTACGACGCGCTGTCGGTGGCGCGCACCGGGGCCGCGCTGCGCATGGCCCTGCGCAGCGCTCAACCCATCCAGGGTGACGGCGCGGCGGGTCAGCTGATGTCGACCACCATGCCTGGCATGGCCGACCTGCTGGAGCCCGAGCTGGCCATCACCGCGCCCACCCTGGAGCAGTCCAACAGCACCTTCATCTACGGTGACCGCGCCCTGCTCAAGGTGTACCGCCTCATCGAGGAGGGCGAGGGGGTCGAGGTCGAGATGGGGCGCTATCTGGCCACGCACCTCGAGCAGCCGATCGCGCCACGCCTGGGCGCGGCGCTGGAGCTGCGCGCGCCTGGACGGCCGCCCGCCACCCTGGCCGCGCTGCAGCAGTTCGTGCCCAACCAGGGCGACGCCTGGCACCTGGCGCTGGACTGGCTGGGGCGCTGCTTCGAGCGCGGCCTGACCAGCGAGCGCCAGGGGGTGGCGACGTTCGAGCCCCCCGCCGGCGGCTGGCTGCATCGCGCGACGCAGTCCATCCCCGAGGCCCAGCACGTGCTGCTGGGCGGCTTTCCGGGCCACATGCGCGTGCTGGGTCGCCGCACGGCCGAGCTGCACCTCGCGCTGCTGCGCGGCACCTCGGCGGCGTTCCGGCCCGAGCCGTTCACGACCATGCACGCCCAGTCGGTGTACCAGCGCGCGCGCGCGATGCTGGTGCGCACCTGTGACCTGCTGGGGGCCCGGCTCGACAGCTTCGGCGCCGACCAGCGCGCGCTGGTCGAGCAGCTGATCGGCCTGGAGGCCCAGCTCAGCCGGCGGCTGTCGCGGGTGACCACGGCGCGCATCGACTGTGCGCGCATTCGTCACCACGGCGATCTGCACCTCGGCCAGGTCCTCAAGACCGGTGACGACTTCGTCATCATCGACTTCGAAGGCGAGCCCGCGCGACAGCTGCACGAGCGGCGCTACAAGCGCGGGGCGCTGCGCGACGTCGCTGGCATGATGCGTTCGTTCCAGTACGCGGCCGCGAGCGCGCTGCGCGCACCCGGCGTGCGCCCCGAGGACCAGCCGACCTTGCGGCGGGTGGCCCGGTTGTGTGAGGTCTGGGCCAGCACCTCGTACCTCGCCGCCTACCTCGAGAGCGCACGCGGTACGCGCCTGGTGCCCGCGACCGAGCCCGAGCTCGAGCTGCTCATCGAGTTCTACCTGCTCGAGAAGGCGATCTACGAGATCGGCTACGAGGCCAACAATCGCCCCGACTGGCTGGAGGTCCCGCTGCGCTCGTTGCTGGAGACGTTCGGCGGGTGGGAGCCCGGCGCATGAGGACCCCCGCCACTGGACCGGTGGGGCCCAGCCTCCTGGGCGAGCTGGATGTCTTCCTCCTCAACGAGGGCACCCACACCCGCCTGGGCGAGTGCCTGGGGGCGCACCTCATCGAGGTGGGCGGCGTCGCCGGGACCTGGTTCGCGGTCTGGGCACCCAGCGCCACCGCGGTCTCGGTGGTGGGCGACTGGAATGGCTGGCAAGAGGGCGCCGCGCCGCTGCACGCCCGCGAGCGCTCGGGGATCTGGGAGCGCTTCCTGCCCGGAGTCGGGCAGGGCGCCCGCTATCGCTATGCGCTGCGCACCCCCAGCGGCGAGGTGGTCGAGAAGATCGATCCGGTGGCGTGCCACCACTCGCAGGCCCCGCTGCACGAGTCGATCGTGTGGAACCTCGACTACACCTGGGGCGATCAGGCCTGGACGGGGGCGCGCCAGGGCATCGACGCGCGACGCGCGCCGCTGTCGATCTACGAGGTGCACCTGGGCTCGTGGCGGCGCGTGCCCGAGGAGGGCGATCGACCGCTCAGCTACCGCGAGATCGCTGGGCCGCTGGCCGAGCACGCGCGCCAGCTCGGCTTCACCCACGTCGAGCTGATGCCGGTGATGGAGCACCCATTCTACGGCTCATGGGGCTACCACGTGACCGGCTACTTCGCGCCCACCAGCCGCTACGGCACCCCGCAGGACCTCATGGCCCTGGTGGACACGCTGCACCAGGCTGGGCTGGGCGTGATCTTCGACTGGGTGCCTGCGCACTTCCCCCGGGACGACTGGGCGCTGGCCAGCTACGACGGCACCTACCTCTATGAACACGCCGATCCGCGCCAGGGCCAGCACCCCGAGTGGGGCAGCCGCATCTTCAACTATGGTCGCCACGAGGTGCGCGCGTTCCTCATCTCCAGCGCGCTGCACTTCGCCGAGCGCTTCCACGCCGACGGCCTGCGCGTCGACGGCGTGGCCTCGATGCTGTACCTCGACTATGGGCGCGGCAACGATCCGGGAGGCTGGGTGCCCAACCGCCACGGCGGCAACGAGAACCTGGAGGCGGTCGCGTTCTTGCGCCAGCTCAACGACGCGCTGGCGCGCGAGGTCCCCCACCTGGTCACCATCGCCGAGGAGTCGACGTCGTGGCCGATGGTGACGCGCGCCACGGCAGCGGGCGGGCTCGGCTTCGGCCTCAAGTGGGACCTCGGCTGGATGCACGACACCTTGCGCCACCTGGCGCGCGATCCGATCCACCGCCGCTTCCACCACGGCGAGATGACCTTCCGCGGGCTGTACGCCTTCCAGGAGGCCTACGTCTTGCCCCTGAGCCACGACGAGGTGGTGCACGGCAAGGGCGCCCTGCTGGCCAAGATGCACGGTGACCCCTGGCGTCGCTTCGCCGGCATGCGCCTCTTGCTGGCCTGGATGTGGGCGCAGCCAGGCAAGAAGCTGCTGTTCATGGGCGGCGAGTTCGGCCAGGAGCGCGAGTGGAACCATGACATGAGCCTGGACTGGCACCTCCTGCACCAGCCCGCGCACGCCCAGCTGCAGCTCCTGGTGGGCGAGCTCAACCGGCTGCACCGCGAGACGCCCGCGCTGCACCAGCTCGACAGTGATCCGCGCGGCTTCGAGTGGCTGGAGGCCGACGACGCCGATCAGGGCGTGCTGGCCTTCTTGCGTCTGGGCGAGGCCGGCGCCGCGCCCGTCGTGTGCGTGTTCAACACCACGCCGCTGCCGCGCAAGAACTACCGGGTCGGGGTGGCCCAGGCCGGGCGCTATCGCGAGCTGCTCAACACCGACGCCCACGACTTCGGGGGCTCGGGCCAGGGCAACCTGGGCGGCGTCACTGCCACGCCGGTGGGCTGGAAGCAGCGGCCGCTGTCGCTCAACCTGACGGTGCCGCCGCTGGGTGCGGTCTTCCTGGAGCTGGTGCAGCCGTGAGGGTGCGGCCGCCGGTGGCGACCTACCGGCTGCAGCTGACGCCCAGCTTTGGCTTCACCCAGGCCGAGTCCCTGCTGCCCTACCTGCAGTCGCTGGGCGTCGGGGACCTGTACCTGTCACCCATCCTGGAGGCCCGCCCCGGCAGCACCCACGGCTACGACGTGATCGCCCACGATCGCGTACGCGAGGAGCTGGGTGGCGAGGTCGGCCTGACCGCCCTGTGCACCGCAGCCCGCAGCCTCGGCATGGGCGTGGTGCTCGACGTGGTGCCGAACCACATGTACATCGGCGAGGCCTACAACGAGCGCTGGCTGGACGTGCTGGAGAACGGCCCGGCCTCGCCCTACGCCCGCTACTTCGACATCGACTGGGCGCCGCCCAAGCCCGACCTCGCGGGCAAGGTGCTGCTGCCCATCCTGGGCCAGCAGTTCGGCCACGCCCTGGAGGCGCAGACCCTCGCCGTCGAGCTCGACGCGGGGGCCTTCGTGCTGCGCTGCCACGCCGCGCGCCTGCCCATCGGCCCGCGCAGCTGGCCGCGCCTGCTGAGGCCGGCGCTGGCCCCGCTGCGCGCCCAGCTGGGCCCGGGCCATGATGACGTGCAGGAGCTGGAGAGCGTGCTGGCGACCCTGGAGCGCATGCCGCTGCGCACCGAGACCGCGCGCATCCGGGTGGTCGAGCGCCAACGCGAGAGCAGCGTGTGTCGGCGCCGCATCGCGGGGCTGCTCGAACGCCAGCCCGCGGCGGCGCAGGCCGTCGCGGCGGGCCTCGGCAAGCTCAACGGCGAGCCTGGCGTGCCCGAGAGCTTCGACGACCTCGAGGACGTCATCGCCGAGCAGGGCTATCGCCTGGCGCACTGGCGCGTGGCCGCCGACGAGATCAACTACCGGCGCTTCTTCGACATCAACGATCTGGCTGCCATCCGCGTCGAGGAGCCGGAGGTGATGACGGCGGTGCACGAGGTGCCCCTGCGCCTGGTCCAGCGCGGGCTGGTCACCGGGCTGCGCATCGACCACATCGACGGCCTGCTCGAGCCGGCCCGCTACCTGGCGGCGCTGGATCAGGCGGCGCGCAAGGCGCTTGCCCAGGCGCCAGGCGCTGGCGCCGCTGCTGGCGCCGCGGCGGCCGAGGACCAGGGGCCCGCGCTGTGGACCGTGGTCGAGAAGATCCTGATCGGTGACGAGGAGCTGGCCACGTCCTGGCAGGTGCACGGCACCACGGGCTACGACTTCTCGACCCAGCTGATGGCCGTCCTCCTGCCCAAGGGCAGCGGGCGCCTGTCCGACGTCTATCGCAGCTTCGTCGGGGGCACCAGGCGCTTCGCGGACGAGGCCTACGAGTGCAAGAAGTTGATCCAGCGCGTCTCACTGTCGAGCGAGCTGACCGTGCTGGCGCGCCGGCTGGACCGCATCTCGGAGCAGCAGCGCGACACCCGGGACTTCACGCTCGACACGCTACACGAGGCGCTGTCGGAGGTCATCGCGTGCTTCCCGGTGTACCGCAGCTATGCCGGCTGGGACGACGTCACGGCGGCGCCCGCCGACCGCGAGCACGTGCTGCGCGCGGTGCGCGAGGCCAAGCGCCGCAACCCCGCGGTCAGCGCGTCGATCTACGACTTCATCGCCAGCGTGTGCCTGCTGGAGGACTCGCCGCGAATGAGCGCCGAGGCCTGGCGCGAGCGCCGCGAGCTGGTGCTGCGGCTGCAGCAGCTGACCGGCCCGGTGATGGCCAAGGCGGTCGAGGACACCGCCTTCTACCGCTACCTGCCGCTGGCGGCGCTGAGCGAGGTCGGCGGCCACCCCGAGCCGGTCGCGCTGAGCGTGGCCGCGTTCCACCGCTTCCAGGCCCGGCGCGCGGAGCGCTGGCCCCTGGCCATGTCGGCGACCTCGACCCATGACAGCAAGCGCTCCGAGGATGTCCGGGCCCGCCTGCTGGCGCTGGCCGAGCGGCCCGGCGACTGGGAGGCGGCGCTGGGGCGCTGGAGCGCGGCCAACGCCCCACACAAGGCCGAGGTCGAGGGCGAGCGCGCCCCCGACGCCCGCGACGAGCACCTGCTGTATCAGACCTTGCTCGGGGTCTGGCCCGGCGCCGCCCTCGACGACGCCGGGCGCGCCCAGCTCGGGGTGCGCGTCTCCGACTACATGGTCAAGGCGGTGCGCGAGGCCAAGGTGCACTCGAGCTGGATCTCCCCGCACGAGAGCTACGAGGCAGCGCTCAGGGAGTTCTGCGCCGCGCTGCTCGACCCGGTGCGCTCGACCACCTTCACGGCCGATTTCGGCGCCTTCGCGCGCCGGCTGTCGCGCGCCGGCCTGCTCAACGCGCTGACCCAGACGGTCATCAAGGTGGCGTCGCCCGGGGTCCCCGACGTCTACCAGGGCTGCGAGGCGCTGACGCTGACCCTGGTCGATCCCGACAATCGCGGCGCCGTCGACTTCGAGGCCCTGGGCGCGCAGACGCGGGAGCTCCTGGCCGAGGCCGGACGCGGCGCCGGGCTGGCCGGAAGGCTGCTGGCGGCCGACGACGAGCGGGTCAAGCTGCTGGTCAGCCTGCGCGCCCTGCGCTGTCGGCGCGAGCGGCCCGCGCTGTTCACCAGCCGCGCCTACCGGGCGCTGGCCGCCAGCGGCCCGCACGCGGCGAGCGTGCTGGCCTTCGAGCGCCCTGCCGCTGGTGAGGCTGGCGGCGGCGTGGTGGCGCTGGCGGCCCGCTTCCCGGTCAGCCTGGGCGGTGACGAGCGCCCGCCGGTCGGGGCGCTGTGGCGCGGCACCTCGGTGGCTCTCGGCGCCACCAGCGCGACGCGTGCGCGCGACGCCCTGACCGGCACCGAGGTGGCGCTGACCGTGGCGGGCCGCCAGACGCTGATCGACCTCGAGCAGGCGTTCGCAGAGCTGCCCGTGGCGCTCCTGGAGTTCGGACAGTGAGCCCGAGGCGCTTCCGCCTCGAGCGCGGTGCCACCGTGGTGCCTGGCGGCGTGCGCTTCTCGGTCTGGGCCCCCCGGGCGCGCTCGGTGGCCGTGGTGCTGAGCCGGCGCCCCGATCACCCCGTCGAGCTGACCGCGCATCCCGACGGCAGCTTCTCCGTGGTCACCAGCGCCGAGGCTGGCGACGACTACCGCTACCTGCTCGACGGCCAGCGCTTGCTGCCCGATCCGGTGTCCCGGCACCAGCCCGAGGGCGTGCACGGGGTCTCGCGCGTGGTCGACCCGCGCGCCTACCGCTGGCAGAGCCAGGGCTGGCGCGGCCTGGCGCTGGCGGACTATGTGTTCTACGAGCTGCACGTGGGCACCTTCACGCCCGAGGGCAGCTTCGACGGCGCCATCGCGCACCTGGACGCCTTGGTCGAGCTGGGCATCACGGCGGTCGAGCTGATGCCGGTGGCGGCCTTCCCGGGCGCGCGCAACTGGGGCTACGACGGGGTCGGGCTGTTCGCGCCCCACCACGACTACGGCGGCCCCGAGGGGCTGCGCCGGCTGGTCGACGCTTGCCACCAGCGCGGGCTCGCCGTCGTGCTCGACGTGGTCTACAACCACCTCGGGCCGGAGGGCAACTACCTCGGCGCCTATGGGCCCTACTTCTCGCCGCGCTATCACACGCCGTGGGGCGACGCGCTGAACTACGATGGCCCTGACAGCGATGAGGTGCGCCGCTTCGTGCTCGACAACGCCCGCACCTGGATCGACGAGTTCCAGATCGACGCGCTGCGGCTCGACGCCGTGCACGGCATCTTCGACGCGTCGGCCTGGCACCTCCTGGCCGAGCTGAGCGCGTGTGTGCGTGCCGAGGCGACGGCGCGCGGCCGCAAGCTCCACCTCATCGCCGAGAGCGACCTCAACGACGTCCGGGTCATCGCGGCGCCAGCGCGCGGCGGCCACGACCTCGATGCCCAGTGGTCGGACGACTTCCACCACGCGACGCACGCCGTGCTGACCGGGGACCGCGCCGGCTACTTCGGCGATTTCGGAAAGGTCGAGGATCTGGCCGCGGCCTACACCCGCGGCTTCGTGCATGACGGGCGGCCCTCGGCCTACCGGCGCCGGCGCCACGGCGCCTCCCTGGGCGACGAACCCGGCAGCAAGCTGGTGGTCTACCTGCAGAACCACGATCAGATCGCCAACGCCTCGCAGGGGCGTCGGCTGGGCGCGCGGGTGCCGCCAGCCGTCGAGCGCCTGGCGGCCTTCTTGCTGGTGTGCGCCCCCAACCTGCCCATGCTGTTCATGGGCCAGGAGTGGTCGGCGAGCAGCCCGTTCCTGTACTTCACCAGTCACGGCGACGCCGCGCTGGCGGCCGCCGTGACCGAAGGGCGGCGACGCGAGCACGAGGTCTTCGGCGCAGCGGCCGACGCCCCCTTCGTCGCCCCCCAGAGCCTCGCCGCTCTCGAGCGCTCGCGCCTCGACTGGTCCGAGCGAGAGCGCCCAGGCCACATCGAGCTGGTGGCGCTGTACCGCGAGCTGCTGGCCCTCCGGCGCCGCACCCCGGCGCTGCGCGATGGCCGCCGCGACCTCATCAGCGCCAGCTTCGGCGAGGAGCCGCGCTGGCTGCAGATCGACCGTGGCGGAGGCGCCCTGTTGCTGGTCAACTTCGAGGCCGATCAGCCGGTCCAGGTCACGGTGGCGCCCCCGCGCCAGCCCCTGCGGCTTTGGGCGGCCAGCGACGAGCGGCGCTGGGGTGGCCAGGGCCCAGGCCTCACCGGGCCGACGCCGCCGACCGCCCGAGAAGCCTCGGCGACCACGCCGCCCCACCTGCTCGCCGCGGGCGTCGCGACCACGGTGACCTGCCCGGCCCGGGTCGCGCTGCTGTACCTTCCGGAGTCTCGATGACGAGCACCCAGCTCATCCTGCACGGCCACTTCTACCAGCCCCCGCGCGAGAACCCCTGGACCGGCACCATCGAGCGCCAGGACTCCGCGGCACCATTTCACGACTGGAACCAGCGTGTCCACGACGAGTGCTACCGGCGCAACGCCTGGGCACGCATCGTCGACGGCTTCGGCAAGATCGAGCGCATCGTCAACAACTACGAGCGCATCAGCATGAACTTCGGCCCCACCGTGCTGGCCTGGATGGAGCTGCACGATCCCGGCACCTACCAGCGCATCCTGGACGCCGACCGGCGCAGCGCCGAGCGCCTGGACGGCCACGGCAACGCCATCGCACAGGCCTACAACCACAGCATCCTGCCGCTGTGCACCGCGCGCGATCGTCAGACCCAGGTGGCCTGGGGTCTGGCCGACTTCCGCCATCGCTTCAAGCGCGAGCCGGAGGCGATGTGGCTGCCCGAGACGGCGGTCGACCTGGCCACCGTGGGCTGCCTGATCGACGCCGGCATGCGCTACGTCATCCTGGCCCCGTCGCAGGCCGCGCGGGTGCGTCGGATCGGCAGCGCCGAGTGGCGCGACGTGGCTGACGGCAGCGTCGATCCCGGCATCGCCTACCGGGTCAGCCACCCCGACGGCTCGGGGCGGTCCCTCGCCGCCTTCTTCTACGACGGCCCCATCGCCCGCTCGCTGGCCTTCGAGGGCGCCCTGGCCTCGAGTCAGGCCCTGCTGGGTCGGCTGCGCTCCGCGGCCGGCGGGCCAGGGCGCCTGATCCACGCCGCGGTCGACGGCGAGAGCTTCGGCCACCACCACGCCAACGCCGAGCGCACGCTGGCCCACGCGCTCAACGTCGAGGCCGGCAAGCACGGGCTGTCGTTCACCAACTACGGCGACTTCCTGGCCCGGCACCCGCCCGCGTGGGAGGCCGAGGTCAAGGACGGTGAGGGCACGGCCTGGAGCTGCGCCCACGGCCTCGGGCGCTGGCAGCGCGACTGCGGCTGCTCGACCGGGGCGCGCGAGGGCTGGAACCAGGCCTGGCGCGGCCCGCTGCGGCAGGCGCTCGACCTCCTGCGCGACAGCGGCCTTCGGACCTACCAGCAGCTGGCCGCAGAGGCGCTGACCGATCCGTGGCAGGCGCGCGACGCCTACATCGAGCTGGTGCTGGACCCGTCGCGCTCGCGGGAGGCCTGGCTGCAGCGCTTCCAGCGCGGACCGCTCAGCGACGGCACGCGCCAGCGCGTGCTCACCCTGCTCGAGGCGCAGCGTCAGGCGCAGCTCATGTACACCAGCTGCGCCTGGTTCTTCGCCGACATCTCGGGCATCGAGACGGTGCAGGTCTTGCGCTACGCCGCGCGCGCCCTCGAGCTGTACCAGGAGCTCGGGCTCGATGCGCCCCGCGAGGCCTTCCTCGACGTGCTGGCGGGCGCGCGCTCCAACCTGCCCGAGATGGGCACCGGCGCCGACTGCTTCCGGCGCGGCTGTGAGGACACCGTCACGCCGACCCGCGTCGCGGCCCACGTCGCCATCGGCAGCCTGGTCGACGCCGATCGCCGCGACAAGACCATCAGCATGTACCGCTGCGCCAGCTCCAGCGCGGTGCACGAGCAGCACGGCCGACTGACGCTGACCGTGCTGCGCGTCGAGCTCGACCACCAGTTCACCAGCCGACGGCACGACTTCGCGGCCGCGGCCCTGCACATGGGCGGCGTCGACTTCTACTGCGCGCTGAGGCCCTTCACCACGCCCGCCGCGCTCCAGGCTGCGGCGGCGCGGCTGCGCGACGCCATGCGCAACTCGTCGCTCCCGGTGCTGCTGCGCATGATGCAGGAGGGGTTCGGCCCCGACGAGTGCGGGCTCGAGGGCGTCTTGCCGGGCGGCAGCGCGCACATCTCCGCGCTGGTGCTGGGCGGAGTCGTGCGCGAGCTGGTCGAGCAGTTCGCCCGCGTCTACGTGGGCCACGAGCGCATCCTCGAGATGCTCAACCGGTTCGGCTTCGACCTGCCGCCCGAGCTGCGCTCGGCCGCCGAGTTCGTGCTCAGCCATCGCTTCACCGCTGCGCTGGCCGACGCCAGCCAGCGTGGCGGCCCCAGCGCCGTCGCCGAGGCCCAGGCCATCGTGGCCGACGCGGCGCGCCGCGGCTTTCGCATGGATCCCCCGGTCGTCGCGGGCCCGGTCGGGCGGACCTTGCTCGACGCGGTGCGCAGCGCCCTCGACGAGCCGGCGCTGGCAGAGGCCGCGCTGGGGGTCGTCGCGCTGGCGGATCGGATGGGGCTGAAGACGCCGCTCACAGCGGCCCAGGAGCTGGCCTGGCAGTCGCACGAGCTCACCGGGCGCTGGCCGGCGCACCACGTCGCCCTGGCCCAGGCCCTCGGGTTCGTCACCGACTGACAGCCGCGTCGCCGCGTGATTCCGTCCCTGCGAGACCGGCTACGGGTACAGCGCCAGCCGGTTGCGCAGATTACCAGTGCGCTTCGTGCAGCCGCACCACCATCACCGAGCACGGCGCACCCTTGACGACCGCCTCGGCGGTGCTGCCGAGGAGCAAGCGCTTCAACCCGGTGCGGCCGTGGCTGCCCACCACCACGAGCTCGGCCTGCAGCTCCTCGGCGTGACGGACGATGGCGGTCTGCGCCAGCTCCTCGGCGACCACGCTGTGCCCTCTGCACGCGACCTTGTCCAGCGCCTCCTCGAGGTGACGCAGCGACAGGGCACGCAGTCGCTCGCGTTGTTCGGGCGTGACGCCGGCCACGAAGCCCCCCGCAAGCGGGTCGACGAACAGCGCCGGGGGCAGATAGATGCTGTTGAGGACCGTGAGGTCGCCCCCGCGCTGCTTGGCCTGCTCGGCGCCGGCGCGGACCGCCGGCAGCGCCGCGTCCGAGAAGTCGGTCGCGGCCAGGATGTGGCCTGAGCGCCGGCCTGGTCGCGCGATCATGATCGGGCCGTGCGCGTGGCGGACGATCTGCTCCGCGACACCTCCCAGCAGCGCCCGCTTGAGACCGGTGGCGCCGCTGCTCCCGATCACGAGCAGCGCGGCGCCGAGCCGCTCCGACAGCGCGATGACCCGAGCGTGGGGGAGACCCTCCTCGAGGTGAAGATCGAAGTCGCCTTCCGCTCGACCCGTCAAGCTCGCCACCCGCGCGGTCAGCTCGATTCCCAGACGCTCCCGCAATTTCGGCATGAGCATCACGAGCTGCGGCGAGAGCTCCGAGAACAGCGGATCGAGATGCAGAGGACTGGAGATCACATGACAGATGACCAGCCGTGCTCCAGTCGCGCGGGCCTGTTGATCGGCTTGCCGGATGGCCTCGTCCGCGGGCTCGCTGAGATCGGACGCCACCAGGACGACGCCAGCAGGGGGCTCGACGGGGTTCGGACTCGCGATGTTGAGTTGACTCATGGGGGGCGACTCGCGTGGATGGTAGGAGAGGAGTCTCCCACAGGCGCTCGAACCACCGCGCGACTTCGACCCCGTCTGGGGTCGTGTGGTATGCAGAGATCATGGCGACCAAGGCCCAGGAGTTCAAGGCACGCACTCAGCGCGCGGCCAAGCCGGCGCGGAGCAAGAAGCCCCGCCCACCCCGCCGCGACACCCCGGTCGATACCGCGCAGTCAGGGGTCAGCGCCACCGACCGCAAGGTCGGTGCGGGCAACAGCGGTGTGCGCAACATCTCCACCAGCGCGGGCAAGCGCGGCGGCCCGCGCCTGGAGGCCTCGCTGACCGGCAAGCCGTCACGGAAGTCGACCCGGAAGAGCCAGGGCCGGGTCAAGGCGGCCGTCGAGCTGACCCGGCGCGCGACCCGCAAGACGGCTTCCCCCAAGGCCAGGTACGCGCGGGCCAAGGCGCGCAAGAAGTAGCCCCCCAGGAGCTGGGGCGACGCGCTGCCCTGCGCAGCGCTGGCCATGACCCCGGCGTGCGGCCAGGCGCGCAGCGCTGGCCAGGCGCCTCGTCAGCGCGGGAACTTGTGGGTGAAGACGTAGTCGTTGTCGGACGCGGTGTCGTGGCAGTCGGTGCACATGGCGACCTTGGGGCCTTCCAGCGCCATGCCGTTCATGGTGATGACCTGGCCGTCAGGCGAGGTCTCGGCGTAGTACCAGGCGCCGCCCTGCTTGCTCATGATGGTGAGCGCCTCGGGCGCGGCGTCGGCGGTCTTCATGTTCTGCTTCACGATCAGCGCGCCGTCGGGCAGCGGCAGCGTGTTGGCGGCGATGGCGTCGGCGACCACCTGGTTGTGAAACGCCAGCACGTACATCTTCATGTGGCCCTTGGACAGCGCCGGGGCCTGGTTCTCGGCGAACTTCGGCCAGCTGTCGTAGCCCTTGATCTGCTCCAGCAGGGCCTGGGTCTGGGGTGACGGCGCCGCCATCCCCATCTCCATCTTCATCATGCCCATGTCCTTGCCCATGGGCTTGGCCGCCCCCTTCGACTTGCCGCCGCCACAACCGACCAGGACCAGGGCCACCACTGCCGCACTCGCGCTCAGAAACCGTGTCATCGCCATCGCTGCCTCCCGTTGTCTCGCCAGGCTCGACGACGTCGAGCCGCGCTACATGGACTGGGCAGACGGCCGGACGTTACGCTCAGGACTTCCAGTTGCGAAAGCGCTTCAGGAGCTCGGCCTGGACGTCGGTGGGCATGGCCTCGTCCGGCGCGGGCTGCGACAGCTTCTTCATGGCGGCGATGGTCGCGCGCAGCTGGCGCAGGTAGGCGCGGCAGTGGCGGCACATCCCGAGGTGCAGCTGGAAGCGCAGCCGATCGGCCAGCCCGAGGTTGCCCTCGAGATAGTCGGTCACGAGCTCGGTGATCTCGCGGCAGGTCAGCATCAGCGTTTCATCCACTGCTCGAGCTCGGCGCGCAGCCGGGACCGGGCCCGGTGCAGGAGCACGCGTTGATTGGACTCGGACAGGCCCAGAACATTACAGGCCTCCTCCGCGGTCAGGCCGTCGATGTCACGCAGGACCACGAGGGCGCGCTGGCGCTCGGGCAGGGCAGCCACCGCCTCGGCCAGGCGGGCCCGGGTCTCGCCGTCGAGCAGCGCCTGCTCGGGCGAGCCGTGCTGCGGCGGCGCGGTCCAGCGTCCGCGCTCGTCGAAGCGCGCCGGGTCGACCGCGGGGCCGGAATCATCGTCGCCAGCGCCTGCATCGGGAGCCAGCGCCGACAGCGGCGTGGTGCGCGCCTCGCGCTCGCGCCGGGTCTTGGCCCGGTTGACCAGGATGCGGAAGATCCAGGTCTTGAGCGAGGCCCGCGCCTCGAACCCGCGCAGCCCATCGAGCACCGCGACCCAGGTCTCCTGCACCAGCTCCTCGGCCGAGGCGTCGCTGCTCACGAACACCCGCGCCAGCCGGCGCAGCGGCGCATGATGGCGCCCGACCAGCTCGACGAACGCGGCCTCGTCGCCGGCCAGCAGCCGCGCCACCAGCGCGCGCTCGGCCGCCGAGCTCGCGGGCGCCGACACCGGTCCATCGGGGGCTGTGGGGAGGTCGGCCATGGACGCCGGCGCGATCAAGCTATGCGAGCCGTGCCGGCCCGTCCACACCGATCATGGCCGTCCGCCACCCCTGGGGAAGCGCACGCGAACAGGGCATGATGCCGCTCGATGCCTGAAGCCACCGACGCGACGCTGACGAGCCTGGCCGAGCACGGGCCGATCGAGTCCCTGCGCATCGAGGCCGTCCGGGAGACCGCCGACGCTCGCTACCTCGGTGTCGTCGGGGTCTCCCTGCTGCATCCGATCTTCCACGTCATCGACGGGTTCCCGTTCAGCGGGGAGCTGTCACCTGACTCGCGGTACATGCTGAGAAAGCTCTCGCGCCCCGGTCACGAGACGATGGTGTTCGTCTTGTTCCGGCAGTTCGACTCGTCGAGGTATTCAGCGTCTCCCGAGGACCTCGTCGCCGGGTGGGTCCCGCTCGAACAAGAGGCTCAGGCGCTGCGCTGGGTCGACAGCATGAACTGGCAGATCCAGGCCTTCGCTGTCACCGATCACGATGAGCCGCAGGCGGCGGTCGCGGCGACGCTCGACCCGGAAGGCCCGACCGACGCCGAGGCCGAGCCCGAGCCCATCAACAAGTCCTTCGCCATGAAATGAGGGCCCACTTCGCGGGCACCGTGGAGCCCTCGTCGAGCATCTGAACCCGCGCGACGAGTCGCCAACCGAGCCACCGCCGCCCGCGCTCACCCCCGGCGCGCGACGTCTACATGGTAGGCGGCGTCGATCTCCTCGGCCACCATGCGAAGCTCGCAGTACACCTGCCACGCACCCGGGCGCTGGCCAGGATCTTTCGAGAGCAGCTTCGCTAGCAGGTCGTGGAACCGTTGTGGGTAGGGTGCGTACGGCTGGCCGGATGGATGAGTCTCCGGGAGCGGGCGCGGAGCATCGAGCTCGTGCGCACGCATCCACTGGCCGAGCGTGCGGGCGTCATACGGCACCTGGCCATTGCTGGCCAGCTCGTAGAGCAGGATGCCGAGCGCGTAGAGATCCGCAGGCGCGCCGACCGACTCGCCGCGGATCGACTCGGGTGACATGTACATCGGCGTCCCGATCAGGTCACCGGGGCGCGTCTTGTACAGATCGGCGAGCGGAGCGCTGGCCGAGACCGCAAGACCGAAGTCGAGGACCTTGACGATCCGCATGTGCGTGTCGAGCACGAACACGTTCTCGGGCTTGAGATCGCGATGCGCGACTCCCAGCTTGTGGGCGTCGGCGAGCGCTCCAGCGATCTGCGCAACCACCTCGAGAACCCAGGTCCGCGAGGGCCGCATGTGCGATCCGGGGTCGATGCCTTCACGCAGGCTCTTACCCCGCAGCAGCTCCATCACGAGATACGAGTCCCCCGCGTCCGTCCGACCGAGGTCATAGATGCTGACGATGTTGGGGTTGGTGAACAGGCTCGCGACGATCCGCGCCTCGTTGAGAAACCGAGTCACCAGCGCGTCGTCGCGCCGGAATTCGGGGCGCAGGACCTTGATGGCGACTGGCCGCTCGAGCACGCGATCGCGGGCGGCATAGACCACGCCCATGCCACCGTGACCGATGCACTTGTCGACGATGTAACGACCACCCAGGGCGGCGCCGAGGGCCAGCGCGTCGGGCGTGGCGGCAGACTGCGCAGCCGCCATCGCCTGGTCGCTCCCGCTGTCCCCGCTCACGCGACGATGGTATCGCTCGAGCCCAACCCCGGCAATGCACTGTCGGCGGGGTTGCGCTGGAGCTCGCCCTCGGCCGCAGGCCAAGGGTCCCCGCCTCGTCGCGGTGCCGAGGCCCGGCGTCGTGCGCTGGCGCACCGGGCCGCTGGCGCACGGGGCCCTGGCTCAGGGGCCGCGGGCGTCGAGCGCCTCGCGCACGGTGCGCGCCAGGCCGGAGACGTCGTAGGGTTTGGGCAGGAAGTGGTAGCGGTGCGGCGGCGGCGGTGGCGTCAGCCCGTCGGCGTAGCCGGAGATGAACAGCACCTTGAGGCTGGGCCGCGTGCTGGCCAGGGTCTCGAACAGGACCGGGCCGCTCATGCCCGGCATGACCACGTCGGACACCAGCAGGTGGATGTCGCCGGTGAAGCTGGCCAGGCGGCCCAGGGCCTCGCGCGCGCCGCCGGCGTTCATCACCTGGTAGCCCAGCCCCTCCAGGATCTCGGTGGTCAGCAGGCGCACGTCGGGATCGTCCTCGACCACCAGGATGGTCTCGCTGCCGCCGCGAAACACCGGCTGCGGGCGGGGCGGCGCCGAGGGCGAGGGCTGCGGCGCGGCCAGCGCGGGCAGGCCGATGACGAAGCTCGCGCCCTGGCCCGGCGCGCTGTGCACCTCGATCCAGCCGCCGTGCTGGCGCACGATGCCGTGCACGGTGGCCAGGCCCAGGCCGGTGCCGCGGCTGCGCTGCTTGCTGGAGAAGAAGGGCTCGAACACGCGCGCCACCGTGGCCTCGTCCATGCCGCAGCCGGTGTCGCTCACGGTCAAGATGCTCCAGCCCAGCGGGCTGGCGCTCCCGCCGGGCTGGCGCGAGGCCACCGTGGGGTCGTGGCGCAACGCCAGGTGCAGGGTGCCGCCCCTGGGCATGGCCTCCTGGGCGTTGGCCGCCAGGTTGAGCAGGGCCTGCTCGAGGCGCGCGGTGTCGGCCATGATCCAGGCGTCGTCGCCTGGGTCGAGATCGAGGTCGAGCTCGATGTCCTCGCGCAGCAGGCGGCGCAGCAGCGGCTGGCAGGCCAGCAGCTGCGCGCCGAGCTCGACGCGCTCGAGATCGAGCACCTGGTGGCGGCTGAAGGCGAGCAACTGGTTGGTCAGCAGGCCGGCGCGCTCGACGGCCTTGCGGATGGCGACCAGGGCCGGCTCCGCCGAGGTGCCGGCGGAGCGCTGCACCATGAGCTCGGTCGACAAGAGCACCGGCGTGAGCAGGTTGTTGAAGTCGTGCGCCAGCCCGCCCGCCAGCAGGCCCAGCGACTCCAGCCGCTGCGCGCTGGCGAGCTGCGCCTCGCGCTCGCGCAGCTCGGTCAGAACCTCGACACAGGAGATGCCCCCGGCGGGACGACCATCGGGGCCGAGCAGCGGGATGTACGCGGTGCGCAGGAAGCTGTGCCGGTCGCCGGTGACCGAGCGATAGGGGCCCTCGAAGTGGCCGACCCGGCCCGCCAGCGCCTCCTGCAGCGCGGCCTGCTGCGCCGGGTTGGTCATGGCGCGCTGCATGTCGACCCCGATCACGCGCTCCGCGGGCGCGCCCAGGATGCGGGCCAGGGCCTGGTTGCAGGCGGTGACCACGCCGTGGCGATCGAAGTGGCAGATGCCGAAAGGTGAGTGCTCGAAGGTCAGCCGGTGGACCTCGGCGGTCTGACGCAGCGCCTCGGCGACGCGGACGCGGTCGGTGACGTCGGTCGAGCTGGAGATGACGGCCTTGAGGACGCCGCCCTGCAGCACTGGACCCAGGCGCACGTCGAAGTGGCGCACCTCGCCGGTGGCGGTGTGGTACTCGGTCTGGAACGTGGTCGGCGCGCGGCGCTCGACCACGCGCAGGAGCGCCGCGCGCGAGGCGGCGCGCGGCGCGGGCGGCAGGAACTCCAGGTGGTCGCGCCCGAGCACCCGGTCGGGCGACAGGTCGGGCACGGTGCGGTTGATGTACAGGATGTGCCCGAGCGGATCGAGCAGCATGATGTGATCGGGCGAGTGCTCGGCGAGGGTTCGCCACAGCTCGTCGAGCTCGCCCAGCGTCGTCTCGGCCCTGCTCACGCCCAGCGCTCCACCACGCAACGCACCCCCGGGCCGCGATCTTGCCCCCGGCGCGGCGCCCGGCGCAACTGGCCCGCTCAGCGCGCGGTGCGGCCCGGGCGCAAGGCGCCCAGCAGAAGGTCGAGGCCGTGCTCGAAAGTGTCGTCGAGGTGCTCGGGGCCCAGCCAGGCGAAGGCCGCGTCGACGCGGGGGAAACCGCTGCGCAGCTTGGCGATGCCGGGATCGTCGGCCTCGCGCTCGCCGGCCAGCTCGTTGAGCGCGAAGCCGTTGCAGTACGAGCTGACCACCCGGTAGGTGCGCGCGGCGGTGCGCGGCGGCACGCCGTGCTGCTCGGCCAGCGCCAGCAGCTGCTCCAGGAAGCCGTAAGCGCCCGCGCTGGCGAAGCGGCGCGTGGCCAGCAGGGCGAAGGCGTGCGGGTGCTCGCGCGCGATGTCACGGTAGGCGCGCGCGACCCGGCGCAGCGCCTCCAGCCAGTCGAGGCCGGCAGGGCCGGCCGTGGCGGCCGCGCCCAGCGGGGCCACCAGGCGCGCGACCACGGCGTCGAGCAGGGCCTCCTTGCTGGGGAAGTACCAGTACAGCGCCATGGCCTCGCAGCGCAGCGCGGCTCCCAGCTTGCGGGTCGAGAAGCCCGCAAGGCCGTGGCGATCGATCATGCGCAGCGCGGCGGTCACGATCTTGTCGTGCGACAGCCCCACCGGCGCGCGGGCGCGGGGCGCGCTGCGGGCCGTGCGGGCCGGGCGGGCCGGGCCGGCTGCCCCCGTGGCGTGCCGCGGGCCGGCCGCGCCCGTGGGGCGCCGCGGGCCGGCCGCGCGCGCGGTCATGGCGCGGTCCGGGTCAGCCCGGCCTTGCCGGCGCGCACCAGGCGGCCGGGGTGCACCCCGGTCAGCGCCCCGCGCTCGGCGATGACCTGGCCGCCGACCAGGGTGGCCAGGTAACCGTCGGCGTGCTGCATCAGGCGGCGGCCGCCGGCGGGCAGATCGCGCTGCATCACCGGGCGCCGCAGCGACAGCTTGTCGAGCTCCACCAGGTTGAGGTCGGCGCGCATGCCGGGCGCGATGGTGCCGCGATCGGTCAGGCCGATGAAGCGCGCGGTGTCACGACACTGCATGCGCACCACCTGCTCCAGCGCCAGGCCGGGGCGAGCGTCGGCGCGCTTGCCGCGATCGCGCGCCCAGTGCGTGAGCAAGAAGGTCGGCATGCTGGCGTCGCACACGGTGCCGACGTGGGCGCCGCCGTCGCCGAGGCCGAGCAGCGCCAGCGGGTGCGTCATCATCTCGCGCACCACGTCGAGGCTGACCCCGGTGTAGTTGTAGATGGGGAAGTACAGCAGCGCCTTGCCGTCGTCGGCCAGCAGGGCGTCATAGATCACCTCCAGCACCGGCTTGCCAGCGCGCGCGGCGTCACCGGCCAGGCAGGTCATCGGGCCCGGCTCGTAGTCGGGGCGCTCGGCCATGCGGTACAGGCGCATGGCGACCATGTCGAGGTTGGCCAGGAAGAAGTCGGCCAGCGGCGGGATGGGCGTGCCGTCGCCGGCGACCTTCTCGCTCTTCTCGGTCAGGATGCGCGCGCGCAGCTCGGGGCTCTTCATGCGCGCCACGCGCTCCTCGAGCGACAGGTTGGCGATGGCCTTGTAGGACGGGAAGCCCATGAAGGGGTGGAAGGTGGCCTCGAGGCCGAGCAGCACGCCGATGGCGCGGGCGCCGACCTGGCAGCGCACGTCGAGGCCGCGGGCCACGGCGCGCTCGCTGCGCGCGAAGATCTGGCGCCACTGGTCGCGCGCGTGGTCGCGCTGCATGGTCGAGATCGACAGCGGGCGACCGGCGGCCTCGGCCATCTGCTCGAGCAGGTCGTACTCGGCGTCGAAGCGCTCGGGGCCGCGCATCATGTCGAAGTCGCTGACCGCCTGGACCACGCCGTGGCCGACACCCTGGAAGGCGGCGGCGATGCCGCAGAGCTCGCGCGCGGTGGCCTCGGAGGCCGGGGTCTCGGCGCCCCGCGCGGTGCGGTGGTTGTCGCTGCGCCCGGTCGAGAAGCCGGCCGCGCCGGCCTCCAGGGCGCCGCGCAAGAGCTGGCGCATGGCGATGATGTCGTCCTCGGTGGCCTGCTGCTCGGCGATGGCGCGCTCGCCCATGACGTACATGCGCAGCGGGTCGTGCGGCACCTGCAACATGAAGTCGATGGCGTGGGGCATGGCGTCGAGCGCGGCCATGTACTCGGCGAACGACTCCCAGCCCCACGGGATGCCCTCGGCCAGCGCCGAGCCGGGGATGTCCTCGACGCCCTCCATCAGCTCGATCAGCTTGTTTTCCTGGCCAGGGCGCACCGGCGCGAAGCCGACCCCGCAGCTGCCCATCACGCAGGTGGTCACGCCGTGCAGCGACGACGGCGTCAGCTCGGCGTCCCACGACACCTGGCCGTCATAGTGGGTGTGGATGTCGACGAACCCGGGCAAGAGGTGCGCGCCGGCGGCGTCGATGCTGCGCTTGGCGGCGCCCGAGAGGGCTGCGCCGTCCGCGCCGGCGGCGCTGACCTCGACGATGCGGCCGTCGGTGATGGCGACGTCGCCGCGGTAGGGCGCCGCGCCGGTGCCGTCCACGATGGTTGCCCCGGTGATCTTCAGATCGAACATGCGCGCCGTCCTCGCCTTCTTGTACGGTGTAAAGTGATTCTCTTTTACACTGTACGTTGACGACGATCAAGCACGACTTGCGAAAGGGCACCGCGCCGGCGCGCCGCCAGCGCAGGGTGCGCTCGGCTAGCGCTTGATGCAGCCGCCGCGGCTGGCCACCGTGCCGGCGTTGGCGACCAGCTGGCAGCGATAGCCGGCGCCGCAGCCGGCGTCATCGAGGCACACGGTGCCGCACACCTTGCGGGTGGCGCCCGGCGTCGGGCGCATGCACATGTTGCCGTCGCCGCCGCACTGCGTGGTGGTGGTGCAGCTCTTGCCCAGGTTGGCGGGCCTGGCGAAGGGGTGCGCGTGCGGATCGTTGTCGATGCCGTTGACGCCCAGGAACGAGGTGTTGTTGGGCGCGGCGTTGAGCGTGCGCAGGACGTCATCCCAGGTCGACGCCTTGACCGCGCTGCGCGCGCTGCGCCCGACCAGCGGCCACAGGATGGCCTCCATGGCCTCGGCGCCCTGGCTGGTCCACGTGTACGAGGTCGAGGTCACGATGTCCATGTTGACGAGCTCGCCGTTCGGCCCGCGCTTGAGCGGGTTCTTGCGGAAGCCGTCGGTGAAGGTCGCGTAGGTCTGGCAGCCCTCGATGAGCAGCAGCTGGTAGCCCGCCAGCAGGCGCAGCGTGGGGTACTCGCTGGCCAGGATGTTGCCCGCCGAGGCCGACTTGAAGTCGGCCGGCAGCAGGCGGCCCGAGACGCCGGCGTGGCCGTTGAACAGGATGACCTCGCGGGTGGCCAGCAGGTCGAGCAGCGCGGCGCGCAGCTCGGCGGCGTTGGCGGACGCGCTGGCGACCATGCCGGGGTGGATCAGCGTGACCTCGACCTCGACGGTGTCGCCGCCGACCAGCGAGGTCCGCGTCAGCGGGCCGGAGCCCAGCTTCAGGTCGTCATACTTCGCGACCGGCGAGGTGAAGCCGGCGCGCACGAGGTCGTCGTAGAGCTGGCGCGCGTTGGCCAGATCCTGGCGACCCTCGTTGTAGTCCCAGCCGAACTGGGCGCCCACCGTCAGCTTGCCGTCGGCGTACAGCGCGGCGTAGTTCAGGAAGGCGTTGGCCGAGCGCGGCGCCGGCTTGACCAGCACGGGCAAGATCTCGAGCTCGTCGGGGGCCACCGTGCTGGGATCCCACGAGTGCACGCCGTACGACGACTGCCAGGTCCCGGCCAGCAGGGTGGCGTTGTCGATGAGGCCCATGTTCAGATCGACCATCTTGCCGCCGCCGCTGACGCTGCGGCCTGGCAGCTTGGCCAGAAAGCCGTCACCCGCCGCGATGGTGGCCTCGAAGTTGTAGCTGAAGGTCAAGGTCCCGGTGGCCTTGACCTCGAGCGCCTTGACCGAGCTGGCGCGCGCCATGGCGTGGTAGCTGCCGTAGCTCTTGTTGACGTCCTCGGGCTCCTTGTCGCTGACCCACAGGTTCAGGAACCAGCCGATCTGCAGCAGCTTGGCCGACACCAGCTCGCGCGCGGCGGCCAGGCGCTCGTCGGCGTTCTTGCTGGCGAACGAGGCGTCGAGGGCGACCGCCGCGGTGGCGGTGGCCGAGAACTCCTGGGTGTTGGAGCTGCGATAGTTGTCGACCTTGCCGTCGGGGATGACCTCGTAGTCGTCGGCCGCCCCGGTGGGGTCGTCGCTGCCGCCGTCGTCGGTCGCGCAGCCGAGGCTGGCCGAGGCGTAGGCGAGACCGAGAGCGAGGGCGGACAGACGGGTCAGGCGGCTGGCGAGGCGCATGCGTCCGGACGATCCAAGAAGTGTGCCTCGGCGGACGTGCGCAATTTCAGGCGGTTGAGCGCCGGCGGCGACTGCTCGCGCTGGCGGGTGCGGTGGCCAGCAGGGGACTTGCAACCTGCCCGTAGCGCTGCCGGTACTCGGTCGGGGTCAGGCCGGTCTGGCGCTGGAACAGGCGGCGAAACGCGACCTGATCGCTGTAGCCGACCGCGCTGGCGACCTCGGAGACGCGTGCGCGCGAGGCCTCCAGGCGACGCTTGGCGGCCTCGATGCGGACCCGCTGCTGATAGTCGCGCGGGGTGGTGCCGGTGGCGGCCTTGAAGCGACGGATGAAGGTCCGTCTCGCCATGGCGACCCGTGCCGCGATGGCCTCGACCCCCAGGCCGTCGGCCACGCTGTGCTCGAGCAGCTCCTGGGCGCGCAGGATGGCCTCGTCGCCGTGCTGCTTCTGGCCGGCGAAGATGGCGTAGGCGCCCTGCGGTGACTTGCGCTCGTCGATCAGGAACATGCGGGCCGCGGCGCGCGCGACCTCGGCGTCGTGCAGCCTCTCGATGAGATACAGCGCGAAGTTGAGGAACGAGGTGGCACCGCCGGTGCTGAGCAGCCGCCCGGCGTCGACCAGGATCTCCTGGGGACGCAGCTCGACGCGCGGGAAGCGCGCGCGAAACTGCCCCTGGAAGGCCCAGTGGGTGGCGACCGGACGGCCGTCGAGCAGGCCGGTCTGGGCCAGGGTGAAGGCGCCGATGCACACGCTGGCCAGGGTGGCCCCGGCGGCGTGGGCGCGGCGCAGGAAGCGCGTGGTGGCCGGCTCTCGCGACACCTCGTCGAGCACCTCGGGATCCGCTGGCGAGACCACGACATGGTCGGCGCGCGGCGCGTCGGCCAGGGTGTGGTGGCAGGTCAGCTCGAGGCCGCCGGCGGTGCGCACGCGCCGTCGCCGCGCCGCCGCGACCAGGGCGACCTCGACCGCCCTCGGCTGGCCCATGGCCTCGGCCAGCGCGCCGGCCTTGCGCAGGAGATCGAGCAGGCCGACGGGCACGATGGGCGTCGAGCGTGGAAACACCAGCAGGTGGATGCGCACCGGACGCGACGGCTTGCGTGGGGCCATGGCGCAAACATACCTGCAGATTGTCACTTCTGCCATCTCGCCCACGGCGCGCGGGCGCCCTACCCTGCCGGTCGCCCGCGCATCCCGCGCCCCGGCCATCGCCACCAAGGAGCCCCCATGCCGCACGCCATCAGCTGGTTCGAGATCCCCACCACCGACTTCGCCCGCGCCCGCACCTTCTACGAGGCCATGCTGGGCACCACGCTGATGCCGATGGAGGCGCCCGGCCGCAAGATGGCCGCCTTCCCCGCCGACTGGTCCAAGGGCGAGATCTCGGGCTGCATCGTGCAGGGCCAGGGCGCCCAGCCCGCCGCGACGGGGACGCTGATCTTCCTGAATTGCGATCCGGATCTGGCCGCGGCGCTGGGCCGCGTGGTCAAGGCGGGCGGCAAGATCGTGCTGCCCAAGACCGAGATCCCGATGCAGGGCGCCGGCCACATGGCCATCATCACCGACACCGAGGGCAACAGCATCGGGCTGCACTCCGCGAAGTGAGCCCGCGAGGGTCGCGCCCGGCTACCAGCCCGTGGTCGGGCGCAGCGACGGCACCCAGGCCGGGCCGAGCGCCTCGCCGAGGGGCCCGGGGGCGCGGACCTCGATGCGCTGGCCGGTGTCGGCGACCTTCTCGGTCTCGGCGGCCCACACGTAGAGGCAGGTGTAATACGACATGCGGATGTAGATGCTGAAGGCGGCGAACAGCGACAGCAGGGTGCCGCCGACGACGAAGGCGACCACCAGCGCCGCGGTGCCGGTCAGCATGGTCGCGGCCAGCCAGATCACGCCGAACACGACCAGCATGGCCAGGAAGCCGATCAGGTTGGTGACCGCCTGCACGCCGACCTCACCGATGCCGATGAGCAGCAGGTTGCCCTTGTGGATCTTGCGCACCCGCTTCATGGCCTGGCCGAGGCCGGCGTCCTCGATGATGATGGCGGGCAGCAGCAGGAACGTGAAGGTGGTCCAGATGGTGTCGATGATGCCGGCGATGATGCGGCCGGCGACGCCCTTGTCGCGTCGCATCGAGCTCGTGATCATGTTGACGATGGTCGAGATGATGGCGAGCACGAAGATGGCCAGGAAGTTCTTGCCGGCGTCCTTGGCGCCCTCCCCCAGCGACGGCTTGCCGCCCTTGAGGTAGACGTCGATCATGTTCACCATCATCCCGCAGAAGAAATAGAAGATCAGGAACGAGCCCAGCGTGGCGATGCTGCCCACCAGCGCCCAGGTGCCGTTCGACCACTGCTCGGCGTCGGCGGCGAGGATGCCGACCACGACGGCGACCCAGTACAGGATGCTGACCATCACCAGGTAGACCGCTGGCGCCAGCAGCTTGCGCTCGCGACCCGCCATCCTGAACGCCGCCTTCATGAACGACCAGCCCCTGCCGAAGCTCGCGAAGAACCCCATGTGCACGCCTCCCGTGGACGCGGCGCAGTATACGATGGCGCCATGCCGATGCAGACGGTGCTGGTGGTGGGGGCTGGGCCGACGGGGCTGATGCTGGGGTGCGAGCTCCTGCGCCATGGCCTGCGCGCGCGGCTGATCGACAAGGCGAGCGCGCCGTCGCCGCTGTCGAAGGCCATCGTGGTGCACGCCCGCAGCCTGGAGGCGCTGGAGCCGCTGGGCGTCGCCGACCAGCTGTGCGCGCGCGGCCTGCAGGTGTCGCGGGTGAAGCTGTATGGGGATGGCAGGCTGGTGACGACGGCCAGCTTCGACGAGCTCGACACCCGCTATCCGTTCCTGCTCTCGATCCCGCAGTGCGACACCGAGGCGGTGCTGGCGGCGCGCTTCGAGGCCCTGGGCGGGCGCATCGAGCGCGGCGTCGAGGTCACCGCGCTGCGCCAGGGCGATGACGATGACGGCGTCAACGTGACCCTGAGCAGCGCGGGTGGGGAGGAGGCCGTGCGCGCGGCCTGGGTGGTCGGCTGCGATGGTGCGCACAGCAAGGTGCGCAAGGAGATCGGCCTCGACTTCCCCGGTGACGCCTTCGACGAGCCCTTCATGCTGGCCGACGTGCGCGTGGCCTGGGACGTCGGCCACGACGCGGTGACCACGTTCTTCTCGGCCAGCGGGCTGGCGGCCTGCTTCCCGATGCCCGACGACCGCTGGCGCATCATCATGACGGCGCCGCCGGGTGACGAGCCGCCCACGCGCGAGGACATCGAGGTCGCGCTGCGCGAGCGCAGCGGGCGCGCCTGCACCGTCAGCGATCCACGCTGGCTGGCGCGCTTCCGCGTCCACGCCCGCCAGGTCGAGCGCTACCGCGTCGGGCGCGTGCTGCTGGCCGGCGACGCCGCCCACATCCACAGCCCGGTGGGCGGTCAGGGCATGAACACCGGGCTGCAGGACGCGCACAACCTGGCCTGGAAGCTGGCCCTGGTGGCGACCGGCAAAGCCGATGACCGGCTGCTCGACAGCTATCACAGCGAGCGCCACGGCATCGGCGAGGGCCTGCTGCGCGCGACCGACTATGCCACCCGGGTGGCCACGCTGAAGTCGCCGGTGGCGCGGGTGCTGCGCAACGCCGTGGCCGGCTTCCTGACCAGCCTCGAGGTGGTTCAGGCGCGCCTGGTGCGCACCACCGCCGAGCTGACCCTGAACTACAAGCACAGCCCCATCGTGGGCGAGCACACCCGCAGCGTGCTGGGCGCGCGGGTCGGGCGCGACGCCGCCGAGGAGACCCCGACGGTGCGCGCGTGGCGCCACTTCGCGCTGGCGCCGGGCCCCGGCGAGCGAGCGCCCGACGCCCACGTGGTGTCGGCGCACGGGCGGTCCGGGGCCAGTCGCCTGCTCGAGCTCATGGATCATCGCCACCTGCTGCTGCTGTTCGACGGCCGCGCCGCCACCCTGGAGGGCTACCAGCGCCTGGCCACCATCGCGCAGGCGGTGCAGCGTCGCTTCGCCGACGTCATCGCGGTGCACGTGGTGGTGCCGGGCGCCGAGCGGCCGGCGGCGCTGGACTGGTCGGGCAGCGTGCTCCACGACGTCGACGGTGATCTGGAGGAGCGCTACGGCGCGCAGGCCGAGTGTCTGTACCTGCTCAGGCCGGATCTCTACGTGGGGTTCCGCAGCCAGCCGGCGGACGAGGAGGCGCTGCTCGGCCACCTCAACCGGATCTTCAAGCTGCGCCCGGCCGCGCTGGGCTGAGGGCGGGGACGCCTACTTGACGGTGAAGCTGAGCTCGCCGAGCGACTTGCCGGTGTCGTCGAGGACCTCGACCGACCAGGCCCCGGCCTTGATCGAGCGCCGCTTGGAGTAGGTGCGGTAGCTGTTGTTCTTGACGGTGTGGTCCATGCGCCAGACCTCCTTGCCGTCCTTCTTCCACACGTGGGTGGCGGTCTTGTCCTTGAGGCCAAGGAGCTTCGACCACACGAACACGGTGTCGCCCACGGCGAACTCGGTCTGCGGATCGACCGCCTCGTGCTTGACGATCGCCTTGGCCGCCTTCAGCTCGACCGAGGGCTCGGCCAGGACCGACGTGGCCAGCGCGGCCACCATGCACAACGCCAGAGCCAGCTTGCTACCAGTTGCCACCTTGCGCATCGCTCACCTCCGGCGCGCATCTTCATCGAGGCCATGCGCGCGATCAAGTGATGGAGAGACGGCGCAGCCGGGGCCGCCATTCCCGGGATCACGGGGTGAAGAAGACCCCGAGTCCAATCCCGAGGATGAGCGAGTCACCGAAGGCGACGTGATCGTCGTCGAGGTCGGCGACGTGGACGCCGACCTCGGGGTGCAGCTCGACGCGGTGGTGATCGCTGCGGATGCGCACGCCGACCACGGCGGCGGCACCCAGCGAGCCCAGGCTGGCCTCGCCGCGGGTCTTGACCAGCACCAGCTTGAAGGCGCTGTCGAGCTCGAGGCGACGGCCCAGCGTCGCGGTCCAGATGACGCCGGGCTGGGTCTGCAGGTCGAAGGCCTCACCGTCGATCAGGGTGCCGCCGATGGGCAGCGCCACGGCCAGCTGCTCGGGCAGCAGCGACAGCTTGGCGTCGACGAAGGCCTGCTCGAGCGACAGCTCGAGGTCGCCGAAACTGCGCGCGTAGCCGAGCTTGAGGCCGGCCTCGAGGCGCTCGGTGACGCCGAAGCGGGCCAGGCCCTCGATGAGGACGGCGCGGCCCTGCACGCCGGGTGGCACCTCGGGGGTGGCGACGCCGCGGTAGTGCGTGGCCACGGCGAGGGCGCCGCCGACCGAGAGCTGGCGCGGGGCCAGCATGCGCGCGGTCTGGTAGCTCGAGAACGAGGTGCAGCCGCTGGCGCCGAGCGCAGCCGAGGCGAGGACGGCGACGGCGACGACGACGACGGCGAGCCTGCGGGTCATCGGAGGTTGCCCAGCCAGGGCATGATGAGGAGGTCGTGGCGCCGGCCGGCGATGAACTCGAACTGCTGCGCCATCGGGTTGACCTCGCCGGCGCGGTCGTCGGTGGCGGTGACGGCGACGCGGCCGGCCGGGACCCTGAAGGTGGCCGACTGGCCGGCGCGCACCACGCCGAGAAACTGGCCGCCGACGAACAGGTACTGATCGACGGCGATCGACGAGATCACCATCAGCTCGGGGTAGTCGTGGCCGCTGGGCTCGGTGGGGCCGGGGTCGACCACCTTGACCGGGCCGACCAGGCGCGGCGGCGGCTTGCCGGGCTCGGGCGGCAGCGAGTAGTGGTGCTCGCCGTGGCGCAGGCCGTAGCCCTGGGCGATCAGCTCCTGGCCGCGCACGCCGAACAGCCAGGCGCCGCCGTGGGGATGGCGGTAGTAGACCACCTCGTCGGGGCCGATGCGCCCCAGGGTGCGCGCGATGGTGGCGGCGAGGCCGGCGCGGTCGTAGGCCGGGATGACCGCCAGCGCGGGGCCGACATCGGCGGCGGCGACGCGCGCCGGGTGACGATAGCCGCCGTGGCCGGGGACCTCGAAGACCCAGGTACGCCGCGCCACGGGCCGCGAGCACGCCGCCCCCAGCGTCAGCATGAGCAGCCCGAGACCTCGCCAGACCATGCCCACGCGATGATATCACCGCAACTGACGCGGTGTATGCTGCGCGCCGCCATGAGCACCGAGCGCAAGGACTTCCTCCGCGACATCATCGACGCCGACCTCGCCGCGGGGCGCGTCCCCGGCAGGCGGGTGGCGACCCGCTTCCCGCCCGAGCCCAACGGCTACCTGCACATCGGCCACGCCAAGTCGATCTGCCTGAACTTCGGGCTGGCGCGCGACTACGGCGGCACCTGCAACCTGCGCTACGACGACACCAACCCGACCAAGGAGGACGTCGAGTATGTGACGTCGATCGAGGCCGACGTGCGCTGGCTGGGCTTCGCGCCCACCGAGGTGCTGTACGCCTCCGACACCTTCGGCCGCATGTACGACCTGGCGGTCAAGCTGGTGCAGGACGGCAAGGCCTACGTGTGCAGCCTGAACGAGGAGGAGATCCGCGCCTACCGCGGCACCCTGAGCGAGCCCGGGCGGCCCTGCCCGGGGCGCGCGCGGTCAATCGAGGACAACCTCGACCTCTTCGCACGCATGCGCGCGGGCGAGTTCCCCGACGGCGCCCACGTGCTGCGGGCGCGCATCGATCTGGCGGCGGCCAACATGAAGATGCGCGATCCGCTGCTGTACCGGATCAGGCACGCGCATCACCACCGCACCGGCGACGCCTGGTGCATCTACCCGATGTACGACTATGCGCATCCGCTGGAGGATGCCTTCGAGGCCATCACGCACTCGATCTGCACGCTGGAGTTCGAGAACAACCGCGAGCTCTACGACTGGGTGATTGAACATACCGGCGCGGGCCAGGCCAACGGACCGCGGCAGTACGAGTTCGCGCGGCTCAACATCGACTACACCGTGATGTCGAAGCGCAAGCTGCTCGACCTGGTGACGCGCGGGCTGGTGTCGGGCTGGGATGACCCGCGCATGCCGACCATCGCGGGCATGCGGCGGCGCGGCTACCGGCCCGAGGCCATCCGCGCCTTCTGCGACCTGATCGGGGTGGCCAAGAACAACTCGGTGGTCGACCTCGGCAAGCTCGAGTTCTGTGTGCGCGATGATCTCAACAAGAGCGCGCCGCGGGCCATGGCGGTGCTGCGGCCGCTGCGGGTGGTGGTGTCCAACGCGGCGGAGGGCGAGCCGCGCGAGCTCGCCATCGAGCGCGACGACTTCCAGGTCGAGCCCGAGAAGGGCTTCCTCCGGCTGGCGCCGGGGCGGGTGGTGCGCCTCAGGCATGGCGGCTGCGTGGTGTGCGACGGCGTGGTGCACGCGGCGGACGGCAGCGTCCGGGAGGTCCACGTCCGGGTGCTGCCCGAGACGCGGGGCGGCGGCGATCCGGCGGGCGAGGTCAAGGTGTGGGGCGTCCTGCACTGGGTCGCGCTGGCCGACGCCGCGACCGCCGAGGTGCGGCTGTATGACCGGCTGTTCGCGGTGCCGCGGCCCGACGAGGACGGCGACTTCGTCCAGCACCTGAACCCGCGCTCGCTCGAGGTGTTGACAGGGTGTCTGGTGGATCGGGCGCTGGCGAACGCGGAGGTGGGCAGTCGCTGGCAGTTCGAGCGGCTGGGCTACTTCGCGGTGGACCCGGTGGACTCGCGACCGGGCAAGCTGGTGTGGAACCGGATCGTGGGGCTGCGCGAGACCGTCGTGACGGCGGCGGCGGGGGCGGCGGACAAGGGCGCGGACAGGAAGGCGAAGGACAAGGACAAAGACAAGGACAAGGCGGGTAGCGCGCAGGAGACCGGGCCGGATGACAAGGCGACCGTGAAGCTCAGGCCCCCGAAGCGCTCGAAGGCCGAGTTCCGGGCCGAGGCCCGGGTGCGCGACGCCGAGCTGGCGGCGGCGTTCGCGCGCCTCCAGGGGCTGGGGCTGAGCGCGGACGAGGCCGATCTGCTGACCGGGGAGCGCGCCACGGCGGCGCTGTTCGAGGCCGCAGTAGCCGCGGGCGGCAAGCCGGCGGCGCTGGCCCGGCTGATCATCAACGAGCTGCCGCGCGCGCTGGGCGACCGCGAGGTGGCTGCGCTGCGCTTCGGCGGCGCCGAGCTGGCCGAGCTGTGCGACATGATCGACGCCGGCACGGTGTCGGGCGCGGTGGCCAAGGACGTCCTTTCGCGCATGGTCGAGAGCGGCGGGCAGCCGCGCGAGCTGGTGGTCGGGCTGACCCAGGTCAGCGACGACGGCGCGCTGGAGAGCCTGGTGGAGGCCGCGCTGGCGGCCAACGCCGGCAAGGTCGCCGAGTACAAGGCGGGCAAGACCGGCCTCATCGGCTTCTTCGTCGGCGCCGTGGTCAAGGCCTCGGGCGGTCGCGCCAACGCGCAGAAGGTGAAGGAGCTGCTGACGAAGCGGCTGGGCTGACCTGGATCAGGTGGCAGCTACGCGACCAGGATCAGGTGGCACTTGTCCCCTCAGGCGTCAGGCGTCAGACGTCAGACGTCAGACGTCAGACGTCAGACGTCAGACGTCAGACGTCAGACGTCAGACGCCGGGTCGCTGGCGTAGTAGTCGCGCAGCACGGCGTACAGGTCGGGGTGACGGTCCCGGAGCTGGCGCGGCTTCTCGAAGAAGGCCTCGCTGGCGACGGCGAAGAACTCGGCCTCGTTGGTGGCGCCGTAGCGGCGCAGCACGCCGCGGCGCGCGACCTTCTTGCGCAGGCGCAGGAACTCGGCCGACATCACGCGCGTCCACGGCGCATAGCTGGTCAGGTGGTCCAGCACCGGGGTGCCGTCGAACTTGCCGTCGGCGGCGTCGAGCACGTGGGCGAACTCGTGCAGCGCGGTGTCGTGGCCGTCGCCGGGGTTCTTCATGCCGTGGGTGGTGGCGTCGTACGACAGCACCACGGTGCCCCACGACTGCGCCTCGCCGAAGATGATGCCGTCGCCGCCGGGGTGCACGTAGTGCGACGGGTACACCACGATCTCGGTCAGGCGCTGGTAGTGATCGCGCGGGCGGTTCATGACCAGGCGCGCGGCGGCGGCGGAGATCACGACCTTGACCTCGTCATCGATCACCATGCCGCCGGCGGCGATCCAGTGCTTGGTCAGCAGGAAGACCTTGAGGGCGGTCTCGAAGCGCTCGCGCACGGGGCCAGTGAGGGCCGGGTAGAACGGCACGTGGGCCTCCAGGATGGCGCGCCAGGCCGGGTCGAAGGCGCGCCCGCGGGCGCTACGGCGCCGCCACCAGTCGATCAGGCCGAACACGCCCCAGCCTACCCCGGCAGCGCCGGGTCGGATAGCATCAGGCCATGGCGGCCCCCGGGAACAGTGAGGCGATCGAGGCGTGGAACACGGTGCTGTTCGACAAGTTCGTGCGCTTTCGCGATCTCGTCGAGCTCAACCTGGGCAAGCACGGCGAGGTCGCGATGGCCAGCCATCCGCCGCCGACGGGCGGGCGCGTGCTCGACGTCGGCTGCGGGTTCGGCGGCACCACGCTCGACCTGGCGCGCCTGGTCGGTGACGGCGGCGAGGCGGTCGGGGTCGACGCCGCCGCCCGCTTCATCGCCGACGCCAGCAGCGCCGCGGCGCGCGCGGGGGTCAAGAACGCGCGCTTCATGACCGCCGACGTCGAGAGCGACGACCTCGGCGGACCCTACGACCACGCCTTCGCGCGCTTCGGCACCATGTTCTTCGCCAGCCCGGTGCGCGCGCTGCGCAACCTGCGGCGCGCGCTGAGGCCGGGCGCGCGCCTGGTCAAGACGGTGTGGCGGCGGCGCGACGACAACCCGTGCTTTCACCTGGCCGAGCTCATCGTGAAGGGGCTGGTGCCGCAGGAGAACAAGGACAACGCCCCGACCTGCGGGCCGGGGCCGTTCTCGATGGCCGACGCCGACACCCTGACCAGCATCCTGCTGGCGGCCGGCTTCGACGACGTCACGCTGACGCGGCTGGAGCTGCCGCTGCGCATCGGGCGCGATGTCGACCAGGCCATCGAGTTCGCGCTGGCGCTGGGGCCGGCCGGCGAGGTCATGCGCCTGGCCGGGGCCGAGGCCGAGCGGCTGCGGCCCCAGGTGATGGCCGCGCTGCGCGAGGCGCTGACGCCGCTGGCCAGCGAGGCCGGCGTCTTCGCCGGGTCGAGCACCTGGGTGGTCAGCGCGCGGGCCGCCTGATGCACGCCGGCGCGCACGAGCGGGTCGCCGCGGCGCTGTGCGACGGGCGCACCGAGGGGCAGGCGACGGGCGTGCTGCAGACCTTGGTCGACGCGCTGCTGGCCGAGGGGCTGCCGCTGTCGCGCGCCAGCACCGCGCTGCACGCGCTGGGGCCGGAGTGGGCCGGGGTGCACCTCATCTGGGTCCGCGGCAAGCCGATCCAGGCCATCCCGCGCGAGGCCACCATCCGCAACCAGCAGGTCTACCTGGGCAGCGCGCCGCACGCTGTGATCGAGCTCGGGGTGCCCGAGGTGCATGTGCGCCTCGATGGCCCGCGCGCCGAGCTGCCCTACAAGTTCCTGGACGAGATGGCGGACGCCGGCGCCGTCGACTATCTGTGCTTTCCGCTCGACGTGCGCCAGGGGCTGTCGGCCGACACCGAGCACGCCTACTGGGGCCGGCAGTGGATCTCGTTCGCGACCGACGAGGCGCGCGGCTTCGCGGACGAGGACGTGGTAGCGCTACGCGCGCTGCTGCCGCTGATCTCGCTGCGCTGTGCGCTGGAGGCCAGCAAGCTGACGGCGCGCGCGCTGCTGGCGTCGTACCTGGGCGGCAACGCCTCGCGGCGCATCCTGGCGGGGGCGTTCCGGCGCGGCACCGCGGAGACCTTGCACGCGGTGGTCTGGTACTGCGACATGCAGGGCTTCACCACGCTGTCGGATGTGCGCCCCGCGCGCGAGGTGGTCGAGGTGCTGGACGCGTACTTCGACGCGGTGGCGTCGCCGGTCGATCAGCGCGGCGGCGAGGTGCTGAAGTTCATCGGCGATGCCATCCTGGCCATCTTCCCGGTGGACGCGGGCGGCGTGGCGGCGGCGTGCGCGCGCGCGCTGGCGGCGGTGGCGGACGTCCGCGCCAACCTGGCGCGGCTCAACCGCGAGCGCGCGGGGCGCGGCGAGGCGGCGCTGGGGCTGGGCATCGCGCTGCACCAGGGCGAGGTCAGCTACGGCAACATCGGGGCGCAGAATCGGCTCGATTTCACGGTCATCGGGGCGGTGGTCAACGAGGCCTGTCGGGTCGAGGCGATGACCCGCACGCTGGGCGTCGATGTGCTGCTGACCGAGAGCTTCGTGCGCGTGTCGGGGCTGCCCGCCGACGCGTTGGTGGCGCTGGGCGCGCACCGGCTCAAGGGCGTCGCGGGGGCGGTCGAGCTGTTCGGGCTGCCCGTGGCGGCCGGGCCGTAGTCGGCCCGGCCGAGGTGGCAAAGTGTGGTCGCGCGACGCGGTGCGGCGATTGACAGGGCGCGAGGTCGGGTAGTAAACGAGGTGCTTCGCGCTGGTCAGGGCAGTGGGAGAGGGTCCGTGACGGAGTCGCCGCTGGAGAGATCGCGGGACGGTCTGGTCGACCTGGCGTGGACGGGGCGGCCGGCGTGGGGGCTCGTCGACGCGGCAGGTGATGCCGGGTTCGTCGGCAGTGACGCCGGGGAGTGGGCGGCGCTGGGCGAGCATGCGGGCGCCGGCCAGCACACGCGGGCGGCGGTGGGGCCGGTGTCGGCGGCGTGTGTGAGCCAGGGCCGGCTGCTGGTGGCGGCGTTCCGCGGTGAGGTGCTGGAGCTGGGTGACACCTGGAGGGTGCGCGGTGGTTACCCGGGCGGCGCGGCGGTGCTGGCGCTGGTGGCGGAGGGGGCGCGGGTCTGTGCCGGGGATGCGCGGGGCAGGCTGTGGCGGGTCGGGGGCGGCGAGGCGGGTCTGGCGCGGGGGAGCGACGGCGGGCGGAGCACGAATCCGAGCACCAGCACGAGTCCGAGCACGCACCCGAGCACGAGCACGAATCCGAGCACCAGCACGAATCCGAGCACCAGCACGAATCCGAGCACGAGCACGAGCACGAGCACGAGCACGAGTCCGAGTCCGAGTCCGAGTCCGAGTCCGAGTCCGAGTCCGAGTCCGAGTCCGAGTCCGAGTCCGAGTCCGAGTCCGAGTCCGGATCTCGAGCTGGATGGCCCGGTCCTCGCGCTGGTGGCGCGCGCTGGTGGGCTGGCGGCGCTGGCCGGCGGGGCGCTGTGGTGGTGCGGATGGCCGGGCGAGGCTCTGGGCACACGGCGGGTCGCGCTCGGGATCGGGCGGGTCTTCGGCCTGTGGACACAGCGCGGTCGGGTCGGCGTGTGGGGCGAGGACGCCTGCGCCTGGGTGGAGGACGGACGCGAGGCGGCGCGCTCGCCCGAGCTGGGCGGTCTGCGCTGCGTGCTGCCGCTGGGCGAGGGCGCCTGTGTGCTGCGCGACGACGGCGGCCTGGAGTCGCTCGACGCCGGGCTGCACCGGCTGCGCGCGCTGGACCTCCCCGGGCGCGCCAAGGTCGCGGGGATCGCGGCGGCCCCTGGGGCCGAGGTGCTGGCGTGGACCGACGACGGGGCGCTGTTCCGCGTGGATGCGCGCGGGGTGCGCTGGCTGGCGGATGGGGATATCGCTCTGGCGTGTGCGGCAGGTGGCGGGGTCTGGATCGTGCGCGCCCACGGTGGCAGGGTGCGCGTCGAGAGGAAGCCGCTGTGAACCTGCATCTGGCCCGGGTCGACTGGAACGCCGCGCTGGCGGCGCTGGGCGCGCCCGGTCGGGCCAGCACCCCGGTGGGGCGCCGGCTGCTGGCCGACGCCAGCAGCCTGTCGGCGCTGGCGGCGCCCGACTTCGCCACCGGCGCGGGGCACCTCAGCCAGGCCGACGCGCTGGAGCCGGGCAATCCGCTGCACACCCTCAGGCGCGCGCTGTTCCTGCTGCGTTTCGGCGAGCCCGAGCAGGCCACCCTGCTGCTGGAGCCGCTGGCGGCGTCGGGGTTGGCGCCGCCGGTGCTGACCCGGGCGCTGGCCGCGCTGCGCCAGGGCGAGCTCAAGCGCGCCGCCAACATCGCGGCCGAGGCCGCCGAGCTGCCCGGCGCCGGCCCGCTGCCCCGCCTCATCGCCGCCGACGCCAAGGCGCGCGATCAGCCCAAGCTCGCCGAGCGTCAGGTCGGCCAGCTGCGCGAGCCCGGCTCCAGCACCGCGGTCGCCGAGCTGCTGGCGCGGCTGGCGCTGGCGCGCCCGACCGAGGCGCCGAAGCTCCTGGAGCGCGAGGTGCCGCGGCTGTGTGGCAAGGGCAGCCGTGAGGCGGCGCTGCTGGCCGAGCTGGGCCGCCTGTGCGCCGCGCCCGCCGACGAGCTGGAGCGCGCAGTGGCGGCCGCCCGGCCGGGCTCGCGCCGCGAGGAGATCATGCTGCTTCTGCTGGGCGACCGCCTGGGCGAGGCCGGGGTGGCGCCGGCGGCGTGGCGCGCGGTCGCCGAGCGGCTGCCCGGGCGCCCCGCGCTGCGCCGTCGGCTGTGCGCCGAGCTGTCGCGCCACGCCGTCGATCTGGCCGCCAGGGAGCAGCTGCGCCCTGCCCTCGCCGTGGTGCAGCAGTGCGAGCGCCTGGAGCCGGTCGAGACCGTGCATCGCCAGAACCGCGCCGCGCTGCTGACGCTGCTCGGCGAGGCCGACGCCGCGCACGAGGCCTGGGCCGACCTCGATCGTCACCACTACCGGCTGGCGCTGCTGGGGCGGCTGGATCGCGCCAGCGCGCACAGCTACGCCCGGCCGCACCGCATGTTCGCGCAGCAGGCGCGGCTGACGCCCGAGGACGCGCGCGGCCC
Organism: Deltaproteobacteria bacterium; assembly: GCA_020853705.1. Taxonomy (GTDB): domain Bacteria; phylum Myxococcota_A; class Polyangia; order Haliangiales; family JADYYK01; genus JADYYK01. The sequence continues at coordinate 1,534 of JADYYK010000154.1, read as the reverse complement.
GGCGCGCCTGCACCTCGGCGTGTTCCGTCGCGAGCAGGACAAGGCTCACGGCGAGGCCCGCCTGGTGGTCAACCAGGAGCGCCTCGACACCGATCCCGAGCAGCTGCGCCAGTGGCTGCACCACCGCCGCGCCGAGCTCACCTTCGCCCATGTCGCGCTGGGTGACGGGGTGCGCACCCTGCTCGGGCCCGAGGACGCGCGCAGCGCCGGCGAGCGGGTCGCCGCGCTGGCGCTGGCGGCGCGCTCGCTGGGCGTCCTGGTCGAGGGCGAGGGCGAGCGACTGGCCGACGCGCTGGCGGCGCGCTGGCGGGGCATCGACACCCGGGTCGCCACCCGCTACAGCGCGCGCGCAGCCGACGCCCCCGCGGATCGCGAGGCGCAGCGCCTGCACCGGCGCCACCTGGAGAACCTCGGCGATCTCGTGCTGCTGTGCCGGCGCTGGCGGCCCGACCCACGGCGTCCGCAGCTGGTCGACGAGGTGCTCGACTTCCTGCGCGCGGAGGCGCCGTTCCTGGATGGGCCCGCCCTGAGCGCCGAGCTGGCCTCGCGCGAGCAGCCCGAGCGCGACGGCGGCAGCCTGCGCTTCCTGGCCGGCTACCTGCGCATGGAGCTGGAGCGCGCCGGGCGGGGCGGCGCCGACGGCGCGCCGCTGGTGCTGGGCCGCGGCGACCGGGCGCACATCATCGGCGAGCTGGCGGCGGCGCTGCTGCTGGGGCTGGCGCTGCGCACCCAGGACGAGGTCGAGCGCGCCGCGGTGACCGGGACCGAGCGCGCGCTGGAGCTGGTGGCGCGGGCGCGTCGCGAGGCGGGTGACACCCCGGCGGTCGAGTACTGCAGCGCGCGCATCCTGCTGCTGGCGCGGCGCTTCGACGAGGCGCGCGCGGCGCTGACCCGCTTTCACGCGCTGGGCGGGCCGGCAGGGAGCAAGGCGCGCGCGGAGTTCGCCGAGGACGTCGAGGAGCTGCAGCGCATCCTCGACAAGCAGGCCGCGGCCGGCGACAAGGGCGTGGCGCGACGCGGCGGCGACGCCGATGGCGGCGCGGACGGAGCTGACGCCCGCGACGCCGGGGCCCCGCGCGAGCGCGCCCTCGACGAGCGGGAGGCCGAGATCGAGCGGCTGCCGACCTCGGTGCGCGCCTACCAGGCGCTGGCCTTCGCGCTGGCGGCCGAGCAGCGCTTCGCCGAGGCGCGCGGCTGGGCCGAGCAGGCGGTGGCGCGCTGCCTGAGCCGGCAGGGCCAGCTGCGCGCGCGCGAGCTGGGCCTCGAGCTGGAGGGGCTGGCCGCGCTGCATGCGCTGGAGCCGCAGGCGGCGCAGGTGTATCTACGCGGCTCGCGGGCGCCGGCGCTGGCGCTGCTCGATCGCCGGGCCGTCGCGGCGGCCGGCGCGGGCGCGGGCGCGGGCGCGGGCGCGGGCGCGGGCGCGGGCGCGGGCGCGGGCGCCGGTACGGGTGCGGGCACAGGTGCGGCTGTCGCCGGCGGCGCGCCGGGCGCCTACGCGCTCGACTACGTGCACGGGCGGTGTCTGCTGGCGGCG
>JADYYK010000153.1 GCA_020853705.1 Deltaproteobacteria bacterium | reverse complement strand
TCAAGAGCCGGAGCTCGCCCAGATCCGCCGACACCAGCAGCACCGCCATGCCCGCCGCGCGCGCCGCCAGCAGGCGCTTGTGGATCTCGGCCGCCGCCGCGATATCCACCCCGCGCGTCGGCTGCGCGCACAGCAGGACCCTGGTCCCCGGCCGGCGCAGCTCGCGCGCCAGCACCAGCTTCTGCTGGTTGCCGCCCGACAGCGTCCGCGCCAGCGCCGTCGGCTGCGCCGGGCGCACGTCGTGCTCGCCCAGCACCTGCCGGGCGTGGGCCCGGACCCGCCCCCGATCGAGCCCGAAGCGCCCGGCGAACTCGCCCAGGCGGCCCAGCACCAGGTTGTCCTCCAGGGTGAACTCCAGCACCAGACCGCGGCGCTGGCGATCCTCCGGCACGTGCGCCAGCCCGGCCGCCAGCCGCTCGGCGACCGCCTTGCCGGTGAGGTCGACGCCGCCGACGCGCACCCGCCCGGTGGCCTGGCACAGCCCGATGATGGCCTCGATGAGCTCGCGCTGCCCGTTGCCCTCGACGCCAGCGACGCCGACGATCTCGCCGCCGCGCACCTCCAGATCGACGCCGGCCAGCCGCCCCGCGCGGAGGTCGCGCACCTCGAGCACCACCCCGCGCGGCCGGCCCGCCTCGACCTCGGGCGGAGTCACGTCGTGCCCCACCATGGCGCGCGCCAGCTCGGCCGGCGAGGTCTCGGCCACCGGCCGGCGCGTCACGACCTCCCCCCGGCGCAGCACGGTGACGTCGTCGGCCACCGCCATGACCTCGTCGAGCTTGTGCGTGATCAGCACGACGGTCTTGCCCGCCGCGCGCAGCCCGCGCACGACCTCCAGCAGCCCGGCCGCCTCGGTCGGCCCCAGCACCGCGGTGGGCTCGTCGAGGATGATGATGTCGGCCCCGCGCCACAGCACCTTCACGATCTCGACGCGCTGCTTCTCGCCGACGCCCAGCGTGTCCACGCGCGCATCCGGGTCGACCGCCAGGCCGTAGCGCTGGCCCAGCTCGGCGACCTCGCGCCGCGCGCGCGCCCAGTCGACCAGCCCGCCGCGCATCGGCTCGCGCCCGAGCACCACGTTCTCGACCACGGTCAGCGCCTCGGCCAGCATGAAGTGCTGGTGCACCATGCCGAGGCCGGCCGCGAGCGCCGCGGCCACCCCGGACGCCAGCGGCCGGCCAGCCACGCTGACCTGGCCGGCGTCGGGCCGCTCGAGACCATAGGCGATCCGCATCAGCGTGGTCTTGCCGGCGCCGTTTTCGCCCACCAGCGCGTGCACCCGCCCGCGCGTCGCGTCCAGCGTGGCGCCCGCCAGCGCCTGCGTGGTCCCGCAGCGCTTGCGGATGCTGGTCAGACACAGCGCGCTCTGCCCCCCCGCCGCCGCCCCGTCCGCTCCCGCTGCCACTCCGGTCGTCGTCATGGCCGCACCACCTCGGCCATGCTCGTCGGCGCGCGCACCTCGCCGGCGATGATGCGTCCGCGCAGCGCCTCGACCACCGCACGATCCGCGGGACTCACCAGCGCCTGGTTGCGCGCGTCGTCGATCCAGCTCACGCCCTTCTCGCGCAGCCCGAGCTGGCGCACCCCGCCGGTGAAGCGGCCCGCCTGGGTGTCCGCCGCGATCAGGAACACCGCCTCGTCGACGCCCTTGACCATGCTGGTCAGCACCCGGCCGGGCGCCTCGTCGGCCTGATCGCTGTCGACCCCGATGGCCAGCTTGCCGGCCTCGCTGACGGCGCGGAACACGCCCTCTCCGGTCTTGCCCGAGGCGTGGAAGATGACCTCGGCGCCCTGGCGCAGCTCGGCCATGGCCAGCTCGCGCCCCATGGTCGGGTCGGCGAACGCGCGCGGCTCCGAGCCGGCGTAGGCCGACACCACCTTGCACGCCGGGCACACGCTGTAGACGCCCTGGGTGTAGCCGGCCTCGAACTTCTCGATCAGCGGGATCTTCATGCCGCCCACGAAGCCGACCACCTTCGACCCGCGCGCCGCGCGCTGCCCGGCCAGCGCACCGACCAGCATCGAGCCCTCCTCCTCTCGGAAGGTCAGCGCCACCAGGTTGTCGGGGAACGGCTTGCCGTCACTCGCCAGCAGCTCGCCGTTCGGCCCGCCCCGCGGGGCATAGTCGATACAGGCGAACTTGGTCTTCGGGCGCGCCCGCGCCAGCCGCGTGATGTCGTCCGAGAAGATGAAGCCGACGCCGATGATGAGATCGGCGCCGTCCTCGGCGAAGCGCGTCATGTAGGCGTCGCGATCGGCGCCCCCGGCGGGCTCGCGGGTCTCCACGCGCAGCCCGAGCTCGCGCGCCGCGCGCTGCAGGCCGCGGTTGGCCGAGTCGTTGAACGACTTGTCGCCGAGGCCGCCGACGTCGAACACCAGCCCGACGCGCAGGGCCGGCCCGACCGGTGCCCCGGCGTCGTCGCTCGGCGGGCGGACCACCACGGGCGCCGCCGCGCGCTTGCCCCAGCCGAGGCCGAACAGCGCGACGTTGAGTAGCGCGAGTCCCCCCGCGATCGCCCACAGCCGCCGCATGCCTCCTGCTACACGAGCGCCGCCGGCTTGGCAATCGGCATATGATGGCGCATGCGCGCCGCCTGGCTGGCCCCCCTGCTCTGTCTCGCCACCGCCTGCGGTGGTGGTGGCGCGTCGAGGTCGGACGCCCCGCGCGGGCCGCGCGTCGACCTGGGCCGGGCCAGCGCCGACGCCGCCGCGCTGGTCAACGAGATCTACGGCGATCTGCGCCGCGGCTACCTCGACGGCCTGCAGAACGTGACCGCGCCCGCGGTGCTCGTCCTCGGGCCCGGCGGCGAGGTCTTCACCGATCGCACCGCGGTCGTGCTCGCGATGGGCCGCGGCTTCCCGCGCAAGAAGCACAAGCTGCGCTCGCGCGGCCTCGAGGTCGTCGCCGCCCCCGGGGGCAAGTCGGCGCGGGTCACCGACAGCCTCGACCTCGACGGCCAGAGGCTGCGCCTGTCGGCCGTCCTGGTCAGCGAGGACGGCATCTGGACCGTGGCCGCGCTGCACCTGTCGCGCCCGGTCGCCGACGCCCTGCCGACCGCGACCGCCAGCGCACCCGCCGGCAAGCCGCAGCTGCCGCCCGCGACCGGCGCCGCCGCCGACCTCGCCGAGCTGGTGCGCACCTGGAGCAAGCCCGGCGCGGTCCTCGATCAGTTCGCGCCCCGCGACGACATCCAGCTCTTCGGCCCCGGCGCACGCGACAGCGCCGCGGGCCCCAGGGCGATCGCGCGCTGGTGGAAGAAGAACCGCCAGAGCGCGCCGATGGCGCCGACCCCGTTCAACGCCGGCCTGACCCCCGACGGCGCGCTGGGCTGGGTCGCCGCCGACATCCAGGTCGACGGCAGCCCCGAACGCCACTTCGCCATCTTCATCCGCAAGGGCAAGAGCTACCGCCTGCTGGTCAGCCACGCCGCCACGCGCTGACGACAATTTCGCCGCACCACACGCCGCACCACACGCCGCACCACACGCCGCCGCCACGCTGGAGCATTCGCTCGATCCGTGCTGGAATTGGCCGCAGATGTGGGCCGGGCGGCAGCACTGGGGGATTCTACTGACGCTGGCGTTCGCCTGCGGCGCGCTGCCAGGTTGCTCCGGCGGTGCCGGCAACTCCGCCGACGCCGGCCCCGATGCCAGCACGACGATCACCATCATCCGCAGCATCAACGCCGTCACCTTGACCGAGGGCGACCTCGGCCAGCGCGTCAGCTTTCACATCGACGGTCCGCTCAGCGCGCCGCTGCTGGTCAGCCTCGCGCTGCGCGAGCCCGAGCTGGGCCGGGTCGAGCCTCCCGAGCTGACCTTCCAGCCCAGCAACGCCACCACCCCGCAGACGGTGCTGGTCACAGCCGCTCACGACGACGACGGCCAGAACTCGGTCACCCGGCTGCTCGCCACCGCGCCCGGCGCGCGCGGCGCCGAGGTCGACCTCTACATCGCCGACAACGACGACCAGCAGGTCTTCCTCTCGCCGACCTCGCTCACCATCACCGAGGGCCAGAGCGCCACCGCCAGCATGGGCCTCTCGCTGCGCCCGCGGGGTGACCTCGGCATCACCCTGACGCCGAACCTGCCCGACAAGCTCAGCCTCACACCGGCCACCCACATCTTCACCGACACCAACTTCCGCACGCTGGTGCCGATCACCATCCAGGCCCTCGACGACCCCGACACCCGCGACGACGTTGTCGACATCGCGGTGGTGGTCTCTGCGCTCGGGAACGCGGTGACCACCCAGCGGGTCACCATCCTCGACGACGACCGCCCATCACCGTGACCTCCCCCGATCCCCGGCTCGTGCCCGCGCCGATGACGGTCTCTACACCATGGCCCTCTATCCAGCGCTGCTGCCCATCACGCTGACGGCGCTCGACGATGCCGACACCGTCGACGACACCTTCCTGGTCGCCTTGACCACACCGGGCGTGAGCTCCAGCACCGTCGTCCGCGTGACCGTGATCGATGACGACTGAAGCCACCCCGGGTCGCCGCCGCCGCAGTGACGCCGGCCCACGTGGGCGGGAGTATCGAGTCATGCGACTCTGGTGGCCGAGCGTCGCGCTGCTCGTCTCCGCGTGCTCGGGGCCGCCAGGTGGCTCGGGCCACGACGCTGCCATGCCCGACGCCGCCAGCGCCGACGCCGCGCTCGCCGACGCCGCCTCGACCGACAGGGCCGCCCCCGACGCCGCCCTCCAGATCACCATCATCGCCACCCCACCGAGCCTGACCCTCACTGAAGGCAGCGTGACCCCAGGGCTGGTCATGATCCGGCTGCGTGACCAGCCTGGCAGCGACGTCGTCGTCGACCTCACGCTGGCCGATCCGACCCAGGCCAGCGTGGCGCCGACCCAGCTGCGCTTCACCCCGTCCGACTTCGCCGCTGCACAGGCCGTGTCCCTGCTCGCGATCCAGGACCGCAACCTGGTCAGTTCGTCGACGACCTTGACCGCCAGCGCGCCCGGCGCCGCGCCCGCCACCGTGACCCTGCAGATCAACGATCAGGACGACGGCGTGATCGCGGTCAGTCCGACCGCTCTGGCGCTCGACGAAGGCAGCTCCGCGAACCTCCAGGTCGGCCTCAGCTTCGAGACCGCCAGCACTGACTTCACCATCACCCTGGCGCCGAGCCTGGCCGGCAAGCTCACCGTGACGCCCAGCAGCGTCACCATCCTGCACACCGATCCGCCGCTGTCGCGCCAGACGGTGGTCGTCACCGCCCTCGACGACGCCGACCTGGTCGACGACGCCCTGACCCTGACGCTGTCCAGCCCCGGCAACTTGCCCAGCGTCACCGTCCCCATCGCCGTGACCGACGACGACTGAAGAGCAGGCTCCGCCCTCGGGATTCGTCACATCTCGGCGGCCCCGCATTGCAGCGAGGCCGCTCGGGCATGGCGAACTGAACGAGCAGCGTTGTCGCCACCGCCACGGGCGGCTCGGACGGACGGCTCGGGTTGGCGGCCGAGGACGATGGGTGGCTCGGGCGACGGGCTCCGCGGCGGCGGCCTCTGGAGGAGGCCGCTCCTCGCCGCTGCGCCGGCGCGGCCGCTCAGGGTTCATTGCGCCTCCGGTGCACAGGCGGAGAAGAATTTA
>JADYYK010000152.1 GCA_020853705.1 Deltaproteobacteria bacterium | reverse complement strand
GCGCGATGACCTCGAAGATCTCGTCGCGCTCTTCACACTGCTCGAGCCGCGCGATGGCAGCCGAGGCCGGCATCGGCGCGGCTTCGGCGCCGGCGCGATGGCGCCACGACGCCGCGCGCTGCGACGGTCGCTGCGGCATCGGCTCGGCGACCGCGCCACCGCTGCCGCCGGGCCTGATGGCCACCGGCACGCCAGGCTGGATGAGGTGCGGACCGGAGCGCAGCACCACGCTGTATTCGGGCACGCCCTGGCTCGGGATGTGGTCGTTGACGGTGATCTCGCCGGCGGCCTCGCCCTCACCCTCGGTCTCCGCGGTCAGCTCGACGGTCGGCTCGGTGTCGTCGGTCTCGGCGACCACCGGGATGCGCCCCTCGGGCAGACGGTCGGCCACATCGGCCAGCTGGGCCTCGATGGCGCGCGCCAGGCGGGCCTCGGCATCGACCCCCAGCGCGCTGCCCATGGCGACGAACAGCCCCTCGCCGTCCATCTCCTCCTCGGGATGAACCACGACCTCGTCCGCGCTCGTGCTCGGGCTCGTGCTCGTGCTCGTGCTCGTGTCCGTGCTCGTGCTCGTGCTCGTGCTCGTGCTCGGGCTCGGGCTCGTGCTCGTGTCCGTGCTCGTGCTCGTGCTCGGCTCGGCCTCGGCCGCGCTGCCATCGGCGCGCACCGCGAATCCCTGCGCCGTCGTGCTGGGCGGCCGGTCGTCCTCGGCCCGGTTCAGCGGCGCGAAGCCCTGCTCCGTGGTGCGCCCGACCCGCGCCTCCACATCCTCGCGCGTGAGCGGCGTCAGCTGCTGCGTCGCCATCTCGTGGATCGACAGCGGCACAGCCTCAACGCCCGACGCCGGCCCGGGCAGCGCCACATCGACCTGCGCCAGCGACGCCCGCAGCGCGTCCTCGCTGGCCAGCCCGCTGGCCGCCGGCACCACCAGCTCGTCCGGCGGCGCCACCACCGGCTGCTGCGCCGTGACCGCCGCCGGGCCTGCCACCTGCTGCGCCAGCCCCGCCTCGACCAGCACCGGCTTTTCCGGCACCACCACGGCCGCCAGCTTCTGCGACACCCGCGCCGCCGAGGTCGGCAGCGGCATCGCCGGCACATGGCGCCCGAACTTGCCCGCCAGCCGATCGAACCGCGGCGGCATCGGCAGCCCGTAAGCCGCCTGCAGCGCCTCATGGACGCGGAACTCCGGCGTCACGTAGGGCTGCACCGGCCGCTGCAGCCGCGTCGCCAGCGCCTCCAGCCGCGCGATGTCGACCGGGTCGGCCACCAGCAGACGCAGCGCCTCGCCCTCGAACGACAGCGGCACCGCGTGGTGTTCCTCGGCGACCTCCAGCGCACACAGCCCGCGCGCCACCGGATCCCCGCTGCCGAGCAGCTCGGGTGTGGCCGGGGGCAGCCCCGCCGCCTGCGCGAGATACGCCGTCAGCGGCACCTCACCGAGGATGCCCATCTCGAGGATGATGGTGTCCAGCGCCCCGCCGTAGATCACCTGGCGCTGGAAGGCCTCCGACATCTGCTTGACGGAGACCAGACCATCATGGACCAGCAGAGAGCTGAGCCGCGAGGCCATCGCTCATCACGTCCGCACGACGTACGTGCCGGCCAGCCAGTCGTGCAGCCCGCGCTTCTCGCGGTCGATGCCGGCCCACAGCCAGCCCAGCGTCACCAGAACAGTCGCCGCGAACGGCGCCACCATGCGGTGCTCGGGTGACAGCACCCGCACCGCCAGCCACACCAGCAGTAGCGCCCCGGTCACGAAGCCAAAGCTGCGCAGCAGCGCGCGCGCCAGCGACAGCTGATCGCCATAGACATCGACCACGCGCACCTTCAGGACGCGCTGGCCCAGCGTGCGTCCGGCCAGCCCCCAGAACAGGGTGTGATACAGCAGCGCCACGCTGATCGACAGCAGCACCCAGGCCACGAAGACCGCGCTGCCGTCCAGATACAGCTCGATGGCGATATCGACGCCCTTGCTGCTCAGCGGCGGCATCTCGGCCGGCGCCAGCGCATGCAGCAGCACGCGCACCAGCAGCAGCGCAGGCACCACCACGGCGAGGTCGATCAGCGCGGCCGCGGTGCGGCGCCAGAACCCGGCCACCCGGAGCCTGCGCGGAGCCGCCGCATGCGCGACGGCGACCGGTGTCGAGGTCGCGGACATTGCCTCACCATTTATAGCGGTTGTGCGAAAAAAATCAAAACCTTACGTGGCCAGATCCCCAAGTTCCCAGGCCACCACCGTCAGCGCCGCCAGGGCCGCGGTTTCTGCCCGCAGGATGCGCGGCCCCAGGCCGACCGCCTGCCAGCCCGCGGCCAGCGCCGAAGCAGCCTCAGCCTCGCTGAAGCCGCCCTCGGGCCCGATCAGCGCCGCCACCGACCCCGCGCCCGCCGCCCCCCTGAGCGCCGCGCGTGCCCCCGCGGCAGCGCGCGCGTCCTCCCAGAACAGCAGGCGCAGCTCCGCCGCCGTCGCCAGCGCCGCCGCGAACGGCTGCACCTCGGCCACCACCGGCACCCGCGCCCCGCCACACTGCCGGGTCGCCTCGCTGGCGATCTTCTGCCAGCGCAGGGCCCGCGTCGCCGCACGCTCGCCCTCCAGCCGCACCACCGCGCGCGCACAGGCCACCGGGACGATCTCCGCCACGCCCAGCTCGGTCGCCTTCTGCACCACCCAGTCCATCTTGTCGTGCTTGAGCAGCCCGACCAGCAGCGTGATGCGCGCCCCGAGCGCGCCCCCGCGCGCGCGCCGCACCAGCACGCGCAGGTGCACCTCGGTCGGGCTGGCCGCCATGATGCGGGCGTCGGCCTCCCCGCCAGCGCCGTCGAACAGCGTGACCTCGTCACCCACCGCCACGCGCAGCACGCGGGTCAGGTAGTGATGGTCCTCGCCAGCCAGGACATGGTCGTCCCCGGTCAGCGACCCGATCGCGACCCGGGGCCGCGCCACGCTACTTGCCGCGGTACAGCACGAGCGCGGTCCACTCGCCCTCGGCGCCGCGCCCCCACACCGCGAACTCGCGCCCCGCCTTCATGGCGCCGAGCTGCGCCTCCAGCAGCTTCTCCTGCCCCGCCAGCAGGCCGGCCATGATCAGCACGCCGCCGCGCTCGACGCGCGCCACCAGCTCGGGCAAGAGGCCCTCCAGCACGTCGAGCTGGATGTTGGCCAGCACGACGTCGTACTTGCCCGCGAGCTTGCCCAGCGCCCGGGTCTCGCCGCGCACGCGCGACTCCAGCCCGTTGAGCTGCAGGTTCTCCATCGCGACGCGCACCGAGTCGACGTCCACGTCGAGCATCACCGCGCGCGACTCCGGCCACAGCTTGAGCGCCGCCACCGTCAGGATGCCCGAGCCGCAGCCGACGTCCAGCACGCGCCGCGCCGCGTGGCCACGGGTCTCGATGGCGTCCAGCGCGCGCAGGCACAGGCGGGTCGACTCGTGCTGGCCGGTGCCGAAGGCGCGGCCCGGATCCAGGTTCAGCACCACCTCGGCGGTGGTCGGCTCGTGCTTCTCCCAGCTGGGCACGATGACGATGCGCGGGGTGACGTAGAAGACCTTGAAGAACTCCTTCCACTTGTCGCGCCACGCCGACTCGGGCGCGGGCACCGTGGTGATCTCGGTGTGCAGCCCGACCGGCGCCAGCGCCTGATCGATCCGCTGCGTCAGCGCGGCGACGTCGCGACCGCGGGTCACGAAGACCAGCTCGACGCGACCGGGCTGCGACTTCTTGAAGCTGCCCTGATCGCGGATCTCGAAGCCGTCGGCGCCGATGTTGGCCTCCATCACGGCGGCGGTGGCGTTGTCCTCCAGCATGCTGGGGATAGAGGCCACGACCTCGACCCAGTCGTCCTCTGGCTTCACGGTCACACCGCGATCTAGTGCACCGATCACCAGATCCGGTCAATGATCCAGCGCGCCTCGACGACGATCGCTGCGTTGGGACTCCTCGGATTACGCCCAGTAGTCCTTCGTCGTCCCGCCTTGCGCTCCCCGCCGATCCACGCCGCCTTCTTGACCCCATCTGGCGATCGGTGCACTCGTCTCGCTGCGCTGCGACTGTCAAACCCGATTGCCGTCTGATACCTTCCCCCCCGAGGGACACAGGAGGGTGTGCGATGCCGCTGAAGCTCGTCAACAAGGACACCGGGAAGGTGCTCGGGACCATCACCACGGAGCAGCTCCAGCAGCTCAAGGACCTCCTCGAGGAGGAGGACACCCAGGATCACGACTACTACATCGATCGTGATCTGCTCGACTACCTGCAGGACGAGAACTGCGACGCCGCCGTGCTGGAGCTCCTGCGCAAGGAGATCACCGACGAAGAGGGCGTCGAGATCGAATGGCGAGAAGAGCCATAGTCAGCGCGATCCCGAGCAGCGCGGCGCCCGCCACCGGCCGCGAGCGCCGCCCGGTCTGACAGCCGCAGTCCCCGCCGCCCCCGCCCTCGCTGCCCCCGTCCCCCATCCCGGCATCCGCGACCCGCGAGTCGGTGATGTTGAGCAGCGTGCCCTTCTGGCGCGTCGCCGCCCGGAAGGCGACCGGGATGCGATCGACCAGCTGCTCGGCGACGGGGCCGAACGTCGCCAGGTCGTCGCCCGGGCGCGCGATCACGATGACGCCCATGCGGAAGATGTTGCGCGTCGGGAAGGCGGGGCGGCGCTCGCCCTCGGCGCGCACCACGTCACCCACGTTGACCATGCGCGCGCTGGCCCGCACGGTCAGCGGCGTCCCGCGCTGCGGCGGCGAGCTGGCCGACAGCGGCAGGCCATCGAGATCGCGCAGCCCAGTGACCTGCGGCCCCTCGAGCAGCCGCAGCGGCTGCACGTCCCCGGGCGGCAAGAGGCCCATGGTGTACAGGGCGAGGTCGTCATAGCCGGTGCCGGCGGCGTCGGTGGTGGTGGTGAAGCTGCCGTCGCCGTTGTCGCGCCAGCTGTTGCCCTCCATCGGTGAGCCGCCGCTGTCGAGGAAGTACGACCAGTGGTTCTGCGCCCGCCCCAGCAGGTCGGCGCGGGTGCCGGCGCCAGCGTCGAAGCGCAGGTAGCAGCACCAGCGATGGCCGATCTCCTGCAGCGCGGTCAGCGTGAACTCCTGTGCGGAGACGCTGCCCCAGTAGGCCAGATCGCCCAGGTTGACCACGCCCTCGAGCTTGCTGAGCGGCATGAAGTCGAAGTCCTGCCCCTCGGGTTCGTTCTTCCAGCCCAGCCCCTCGAGATGGTTCTCCATCGCCAGCAGCCACCACGAGTCGTCGGCGTCGAAGGTCGTGAAGAAGACCAGCAGCTCGGCGTCGTCGGGGGCGAACGACAGGTAGGCCGAGGCCAGCTTGCGCACGGTGGCGTCGACCGACGCCGCGTCGTTCCAGCGCGTGCCGGCCACCGTGCCGTCGTCGCGGATGAGCAGGAAGTTGGACGCGCGCTCCGGGGTCAGCGCGGCGCGTGCGGGCGGCGTCGCGGCCAGCAGCAAAAGCGGCGCCAGCAGCAGGGCCAGCGCCGCAGCGCGGGCGCGCATCACAGCCCGGGCGCCGCGTTCAGCGCCTGCAAGAGGTCGTCGATGAGATCGGTGGGATCCTCGATGCCGACCGACAGGCGCAACAGGCCTTCGGTGATGCCGGTGCGCTCGCGCTCGGCGGCCGGCACGCCGCGGTGCGAGAACGACACCGGGTGGGTGAACAGCGAGTCGATCTCGCCCAGGCTGGCGGCGCGCCGCACCAGCCGCGCCCGGTCGTACATGCGTCGCGCCGCGGCCAGGCTGCCGACGTCGAACGCCAGCATGGCGCCGGGTGCGCGCAGCACGCGCTGGGCGACCTCGTGATCGGGGTGCGCGCGCAGCCCGGGGTAGGCCACCCGCGTGATGCCCGGGGTCTCGGCCAGGGTCGCCGCGATGAGCTGCGCCGAGGCCACCTGACGCTCGACGCGCAGCGCCAGCGTGCGCACGCCGCGCAGCGCCAGCCAGGCGCAGAACGGATCCATCATGCCGCCGACGATCTTCAGCACCTCGCCGACGCGCGCCAGGTCGGCGTCGCCGCCGACCACGACCCCGCCGATGAGGTCGCCGTGGCCCGACAGGTACTTCGACGCGCTGTGCAGGGACAGCGTGGCGCCGTGCTCGAGCGGCCGGCACAAGAGCGGCGTCGCGAAGGTGTTGTCGACGATCAGCGCGGCGTCATGCGCGCGCGCGACGGCGGCCAGGCGCGGCAGATCGGGCACCCGCACCAGCGGATTGGTGATGGTCTCGACATAGATCACGCGCGTGGTCGGGCGCAGCGCGCGCTCGACGGCGGAGGGATCGCAGGCGTCGACGAAGTCGGTCTCGACGCCATAGCGGGGCAAGAGGCCGGTGAGCAGCTCGTGCGAGGTGCCATACAGCCCGTCGGCCGCCAGGATGCGGTCCCCGGCGCGCACGCGGGACAGCAGCGCGGCCGAGATCGCGGCCATGCCCGAGGCGAAGGCCAGCGCGCCCGCGCCGCCCTCCAGCTCGGCGATCACCCGCGCGAAGGCCTCCACCGTCGGGTTGCCCACGCGCGAGTACAGATAGCCCTGCCCGCGTGCGGCCAGATCGGCCGAGGCGGCGTCGGGGTAATCGAAGGCCGCCGACTGCACCAGGGGCAGGATGTGCGGGCGCTCGCCACCGGCGGCGGGTACGGCGAAGCCGGCGGTGGCCTCGTGCACCGCGGTGAGGACCCGCGTGCAGGCGCCCGGGCCAGCGGGCGGTCGCTCGGGAGGCAGCTCGTCCAAAACCATGGCTGGAGTGTAGTGCATCATGGGGGCCGGACCCCGTGACGAAGGTGGCGGACTGGCCCGCCTGGCGACCACGATCCGAAAACGAAGACGGGGTGCCACCTGTGTGGGGCACCCCGGGGTCGAACTCTGGTGCTGGGGCTCAGCGGGTCGTGCGGCGCTTCATCTCGCGACGGCGCCGCTTGCGGGCCTCGCGCATCTTCCGCTTGCGCTTGACGCACGGCTTCTCATAGAAGCGGCGACGCTTGACCTCCTGCAGGATGCCCTCCTTCGACATCTTCTGCTTGAGGATTTTCATAGCCTTTTCAAGGCTATCGCGAACTTCGACTTCGAGCGGGCGACCCAGCAAGTTGTCCAAACGACCATCTCCTCGTGTACGGCAGCCTGGTGTTTCTAGTGGATCGGGCCTGCGGGATCAAGGAAAAAGATCGCGTTATCCGGGACGTAGGACGGTCCATGCGTGCAGCCTCCGCGATGTTCGCCCTGCTGACGGTCTCGGTACTGGGGACGGCGGCGGCGGCACCGGTGGTCGATGCGGTGGTGGTGGTGGCGAGGGTCGGCGACACGGGGCCGGCCAGCAATGCGGCGGCGGTCGCGCGCAAGGACCAGCAGGTGACGCTGTTCGCGGCGGCCCGGCTGGCCGGCAGGTCGAGGGTGTGGGTCACGCGCGCGCCCGCGCTGGTGCTGGGCGGGCGACGCGTGAAGGTGATGACCCCCGAGGCGGCCGGCCTCGACCAGGCGGCGCTCCGGTGGTCCACGGTCGAGCCGGTGCCGGCGCACCTGGGAGCGGATGGCGTGCCCGAGCCGTACTCCAACGCGCAGCTGGGCGGGCACAACCACGGCGCCTGGAAGGGCTATGACCAGCTGGGCTACTTCGAGACCCTGCTGGGCGACTTCGCGCCTGACGGCTGGACCCGGGTCGGCAGCGCGCGCCCGCCACGCCCGGCCGACGACACCTGGGAGGGCCTCGGTACCATGCGCTTCAAGGTCGAGCTGCGTGTGGGTGACAAGGTGGTCGCCAGCGCGGGCGCCGAGGCGACCGACCAGCGCGGGCTGCTGGGGCGGGTGGCGCGCGTGACGGTGCGTCGCGACGACAGCTTCCTGGGCTGGCTGAGCTCGTACTTCATGGTGCCCGAGGTGTTCGGCAGCGCGGGGCCGGGGCGCGACCACCAGACCGATCGCTATGTCGGCGCCGACTGCGCCGACGTCCTGGTCGGGGCGCTGCGCGCCAGCGGGTCGAAGGTCGACTACACCAGCGCGGCCGGGCTGACCCGGCTGACGCGCCATGTGGCGGGGCCGTTCGCGGCCGACGCGCGCGGCGTGCTGAGCGCGCTGGCGACTGGCAAGTCAGTGGCCAGCGTCGCGGTGGCGCCTGGCGATCTCATCTTGATCAGGTATGCCGGGCCGTGGGCGACCGGGACCGGTCGGGCCTGGGATCATGTCGGCGCGCTGTGGGAGGACCGGGGCGTCAAGGGCGTGCTGGACGGTGACGACCTGATCGTGCACATGGGCCACCCGCGGCTGGAGATCGAGCCGCTCTCGGCGCAGTCGCCGGCGGTGTTCGACGTGCTGCGCTGGGACGCCAAGAAGATCCGCTGACGCGCCCGCCTGCGCTGACTGCCTCTGTCTCAGTCGCCGCAGGCCTGGCGCTGACAGACGTCGACCTCGGCGGCGCAGCGCGACACCACGCAGCTGGTGCACGCCGGGCCGCTCTGGGCGCACTCGCTCTTGCACAGGCGATCGGTGCAGCTGAGCTGCGGAAACAGCGCACCGGTGACGTTGGGGCACGACGCCGTGATGCAGGCCTGCCAGCACTGGCCGGACTCGGGCGACCCGTCCGCGAACCTGGGTCGGGACTCCGGCGGGCAGCGCTCCAGGCAGCTGGTGGTCGCGGCGCAGGTCGCGGTCCCGGTGCCGTGCTGGTCCTGACCCAGGCAGGCCTCCTCGGCCTCGGGTAGCGCGGGGTAGTAGATCGCGCTCCACATGCACATCTCGTTGGCGTCGGCGCTGAGGCCCTGGATGAAGGGGGTGTCGCCCGGGTTGGCGTAGCCGCAGCGAAACCGGATGTGCGAGGCCGCCGGGATCGCCAGCGGGCCGAAGAAGGTGTCGGGCTGCTCCCAGTCGGTGCTGCGATAGAACGGCGAGGACCCGTGTGCGCCGGCGGCGTCGACCGCGACCTGGAAGTCGACCCCGCGCTTGTGCATGTGTGGCGCGGCGCTGAGGATGGTGATGGGCTGGCTGATGGGGCAGCGCATGGTCGCGCTGGCCGACGCGTGCGCGGGTACGTGAATGTAGGGGTTGTAGAAGCGCAGCGTGCCGGCGCGGTGCTGCACGGTCTCGGCCTTGGTGGTGCGCATCTCGATCGCCAGCTCGGCCTCCAGCGTCGCGCTGCCGGTGTTCTGCGCGTGGATCTGCACCAGCAGCAGCTCACCGCCGCGGAACGGGTAGGCCACGCCGGGCGGGAAGTCGGCGCTGACGTCGGGCGACTGGCCGCCGCTGACATAGCCGCGGGCATACTTCATCACGGCGCTGGCGGCGTAGCAGTCGACCTCGCCGTCCAGCCCGGCGGGCACCTGGTCGACCGAGGTCCGGAACAGGAGGTAGTGGTGCACCCCCGCGGTGTAGTGGTGGCTGCCACCGCTGACGAAGATCTCGCCGTCGGTCTCGGGCAGCCGCAGGAACTTGCAGCGATAGCTCTCGGTGGCAGGCGCCAGCGACAGGTGGACCGCGAGCGCGATGGGGTCGCCGGGGGAGAAGCTCGAGCCCTCGCCACAGCCAGACAGCGCCAGGGCGCAGCTCAGCCCCAGCACGAACGTGCGTGCGTACATCATGTGCAGCCTCCAGGCAGCGGGCTGGTCTCAGCCGCTGCGTCGTGTCGTCATCAAGATCGGGGCGATGACCGCCTGGTAGAAGGCGCCCGCGCCATCGCGCTCGGCCAGCCTGCGCGCGAGCTCGCGATGGAACGCCACCCTGATCGCCAGCGGCGACGGGCGCACCGCCCCTGCTTCTGCGAGGGCCTCGCGGTCCGCGAACACGCGGTACCACCAGGCCACCTCCATGCGAAAGATCCGGTTCTGCCCAGCCTCGGCGAGCAAGCGCCAGAACTCCTCGTCGAACGCGCCCCAGCCCGCCTCGGGGTCGGGACTCGTCGCCCACTCCTCGACCAGCTGGACCACGCGCGCGCGCTGCTCACGCGATGCGCGCAGCTCGGCCAGCTGCACCAGACACAGCCCTTGCAGGAGCTGCTTGTCGAGGATGTCACCGGCCGGCAGCGCGGCCTCGCTGCGCGCGCGCCCGGCCTTGCGATGGCGATACAGGAGTTCGATCGCGCGCACGTCGGCTGCCTCGGCAGGATCGAGCACCATCGTCGCGCCACCCTGCTTGACCCGCAGCAGGCCCAGCTCCGCCAGCCGGTGCACGGCCTGGCGGATCAGGATGCGGGAGGTGGCCAGACGCTCGGCCAGGATGCGCTCGGATGGCAGCGCGGTCCCTGGCGCGAGCTCGCCATCCAGGATGGCGGCGGCGAGCTGCTCGAAGATGTCCTCGGAGACGCGGGCGCGTGTGGCTGGACGAAAGCCTCCCTTCGACGGCACCCCAACTGGATAACCTGGTTATCCAGTTGTGTCAAGCAGCCATTTTGAAGCGCTGTCGCTCACAATCCGTGCCACCATGCGCCCGTGAAGGCCGCGCTGATCACCCACTACAAGGCACCCCTCGAGGTCGCCGAGCGGCCCATCCCCGAGCCTGGCGCTGGCGAGCTCCGCATCCGCGTGCACGCCGCCGGGGTCAACCCGGTCGACTACAAGACCCGCGACGGCGACCTCAAGCGCGCCATCAAGTTCGCGCTGCCGGTGGTCCCCGGCAACGAGGCGGCGGGCGTCGTCGACGCGCTGGGCCCGGGCGCGACCCGCTTCGCGGTCGGCGACGCCGTGTTCGCGCGCATCGCCAAGCAGACCATGGGCGGCTTCGCCGAGTACGCCGTGGTCGCCGAGGCCCTGGTCGCGCGCCAGCCCAAGGGGCTCGATCACGTCCACTCCGCATGTCTGCCCCTGGTCGGCCTGACCGCCTGGTAGGCGCTGACCGAGCGCATGAAGACGCAGCCCGGCCACCGCGTCCTCATCCACGCCGGCGCGGGTGGGGTCGGCACGGTGGCCATCCAGCTCGCCAAGCACCTCGGCGCCTGGGTCGCCACCACCTGCAGCCCGCGCAACACCGAGCTGGTGAAGTCGCTGGGCGCCGACCAGGTCATCGACTACACGACCCAGGACTTCACCCGCGCCGTGGCCGACCTCGACGGCGTGTTCGACATGCTGGGCGGCGAGACCCGCCTGAAGTCGTTCAGCGTGCTCAAGCCCGGCGGCGTGCTGTGCAGCATCGGCGGCCTCATCGACGTGGCCACCGCGCGCGAGTTCGGCCTGGGCTGGCCGCTGCGCGTCCTCATCGGGCTGGCCAACCGCAAGCACGACCGCGCCGCCCGCATCCGCGGCGCCAGCTGGAGCTACCTGTTCATGCGCCCCGACGGCGCGCAGCTGGCCCACCTGGCGTCACTGGTCGAGGCCGGCCAGCTCCGCCCGGTGCTCGACAAGACCTACCCGCTGGCCGACATCGAGGCCGCCTACCAGTACGTCGCCTCGAGCCGCGCCCGCGGCAAGGTCGTCCTGACGATGTGACCAGCCGCGCGCCCAGGCAACCCCCGGGCGCCCCTCGAAGTCCCACCATGGACCGCCCCCTGCCTTTTCTCTAAGATGCGCCGCACCGTGGGCCCCCCCGAAGAAAACCTGAAGATCTTCACCGGGTCAGCGCACCCAGCGCTGGCGGCCGCCATCGCCGCGCACATCGGGATCCCGCTGGGCCGCTCGCGCACGCACCGCTTCTCCAACGAGAACCTCAAGGTCAAGATCGAGGAGAACGTCCGCGAGCAGGACGTCTTCGTGGTGCAGCCGTCGTGCCCCCCGGTCTCGGAGGGCATCCTCGAGCTGCTCATCATGATCGACGCCCTCAAGTCGGCCTCGGCGCGCCGCATCACCGCGGTGATGCCGTACTTTCCGTACGCGCGCTCCGACAAGAAGGACGAGCCGCGCATCTCGATCACGGCGCGCCTGATGGCCGACCTCATCGAGACCGCGGGCGCCGATCGCGCGCTGACCATGGATCTGCACTCGCCGCAGGTGCAGGGCTTCTTCCGCATCCCGGCCGATCAGCTGTCGGCCATCCCGCTGCTGGTCGAGCACCTCGGCAAGTCCGACCTCGGCAACGCCGTGGTGGTCGCGCCCGACGCCGGCGAGGCCAAGGACGCCGCGCGCTTCGCCAAGCGGCTGCACATCCCGCTGGCCATCATCGACAAGCGCCGCTTCGGCGACGACGAGAAGCCGCGCGCCATCCACCTGGTCGGCGACGTGCGCGGCAAGCGCGCCATCATCATCGACGACGAGATCGCCACCGGCGGCACCATCGCCGAGGCGGTCGCCTTCGTGCGCTCCGAGGGTGCCACCCACGTGACGGTCGCCGCGGTGCACCCGGTGCTGTCGGGCAACGCCCCCGCGCGCCTGGCCGCCGCCGCGGTCGACGACTACGTGTTCACCGATTCCATCCCCATCCCGCCCGAGCGCCGCGATCCGCGCACCACGGTGCTCAGCGTGGCCAGCCTGCTGGCCGAGGCCATCATGCGTATCCACGACGGACGCTCGGTGTCGGAGCTGTTCGCGTGACCCCCAAGGAGAGGACATGTCCGTGAAAGTCACCACTCTGCTGTGTGCGCTGCTGGGCCCCGCGGCCCTGGCGCACGCGGGCAGCCCGGCCGCCGTCGAGGGCAAGGCCGTCAAGCCCAACCTCAAGCCTGCGGTGCTGGCCAACCCGGGCGCGTCCGCCCTGGTGCCCAAGCTCGACCTCAAGAAGTGGACGCTGCCCAACGGCCTCGAGGTCCTGCTGCTGGAGGATCACAAGGCGCCGCTGGTGTCGGTCCAGGTCTGGTACCACGTCGGCTCCAAGGACGAGCCGCGCGGGATGCGCGGGATCGCGCACATGTTCGAGCACCTGATGTTCAAGGGCTCGAAGCGGGTGCCGCCCGAGGAGTACACCAAGCTCATCGATCGCATCGGCGGCGAGTCCAACGCCTTCACCACCGAGGACGTCACCGCGTTCTTCCAGAGCGTGCCCAAGGCCTACCTCGGCTTCGCGCTCGAGCTGGAGTCGGAGCGCATGCGCAACCTGCTGCTCACCCCCGCGACCGTGAACAGCGAGCGCGAGGTGGTCAAGGAGGAGAAGCGCCAACGCCTGGACAACGACCCGCTGGCGCGCGCCTTCGAGCGCTTCCGCCAGATCGCCTTCACCCGCCACCCCTATGGCTGGACCCCGGCGGGCGACCTGGCCGAGCTCGACCAGGTCTCGGTCGAGGCCTGCCAGCGCTTCTACGACACCTACTACATCCCCAACAACGCGGCGCTGCTGGTCGTCGGTGACACTGACGAGGCCACGCTGCGCCCGCTGGTCGACAAGATGTTCGGCGCCATCGAGCGCGGCAAGGATCCCATCCGCCCGGCCAAGATCACCCCCGAGCCCGAGCAGACCCAGGCGCGCGAGGAGATCGTGTCGTGGCCGTCGCAGATCGGCCTGGTCATCGCTGGCTGGCACGCGCCGCCCGCGGTGTCGGCCGACAGCTTCGTGCTCGAGGTCATGGCGGCCATCCTGTCGTCAGGTGACAGCTCGCGCCTGAACATGGCGCTGACGCGCGGCAAGGCGCCGGTGGCGGTGCAGGCCGGCGGTTCGCTGATGACGCAGGAGGATCCCGGCCTGATCGTGACCTACGGCGTGTTCCAGACCGGCGAGGCCGACAAGGTCAAGGCCGCGCTGCTGGCCGAGATCAAGAAGCTGCAGACCGCCAAGGTCAGCGCGCGCGAGCTCAGCAAGGCCAAGAACCAGCTGGTGGCGTCGTACATCTACGGCCTGCAGCGCGTCGAGGGCGTGGCCACGCAGCTGGGGTCGTTCCACTACCTGTATGGCGACGCGGCGCGCTTCCTGACCGCGGCGCGCGACATCGACGCCATCACCGCCGACGACGTGCAGCGCGTGGCCAGGAAGTACCTGGTCGACGCCAACATGACGGTCGTGGTGGTCAAGCCCAAGCCGCCCGAGAAGGCCAAGACCCCGGCGGAGTCGGCCAAGGACAAGCTGCAGAAGACGCCCGCGCCGGGCACTTCACCTGCACCCGCTCCCGCCACTCCGACTCCGACGCCTCCGAGCACTCCGGCTCCGACGCCTCCGAGCACCCCGGCTCCGCCCGCTCCCGCGCCGGCCCCGACCGCTCCGAAGGGTGGCAACTGATGCGCCTCTCCAGCAGAACCTTCACCACCCTGGCCGCCCTCGCCGTGCTGGCCTCCTGCGGCGGCGGCAGCAAGTCGACCGGCAAGACGACCATCCCGTCGCCGACCCCGTCGGCCTCGCCCACCACCAAGAAGCCCGGCCTGGTCGACGTCACCGGCGGCGCCGCGCCCGATCCCTGGGACGGCCGCACCGATCTCATCCAGGCCCCGCCGGTCGCCGCGCCATCACCCATCACCCTGGCCCCCGCGCAGCGCTTCACGCTGGCCAACGGCCTGCAGGTCATCGCGGTCAACCGCCCCGAGCTGCCCATCCTGGGCTTCGACCTCGCCGTCCGCGCCGGCAACCTCGACGAGGGCCGCGACAAGCGCGTGCTGGCCGACTTCGTCGCCGAGCTGCTCAAGCGCGGCAGCAAGGGCAAGACCGCGGTCCAGATCGCCGACACCATCGACTTCGTGGGCGGCCACCTCGCCGCCGCCGCCGGCTACGAGAACATCGACCTCGCGTGCAGCGTGCTGACCCGCGACATGGAGGTCTGCATCTCCACGCTGGCGAACATCGTGTCGGCGCCCGCCTTCGACAAGCGCGAGATCGAGCTGGTGCGCGCCAAGCTGCTCGCCGGGCTGGCCCAGATCCTCGACGATCCCGAGGCGCTCGCCGGCCTGCACTTCGCCAACGCCGTGTTCGGCGAGGGCCACCCGCGCGGCTGGCCGGCCACCGCGCGCACCATCTCGAGCATCTCGCAGAAGGACCTCATCGCCTTCCACAAGGCCAAGTTCTCGCCGAAAAACGCCACCCTCGCGGTGGCCGGCTCGTTCGACCTCGGCAAGCTCAAGGCCGCGCTGGAGAAGAGCTTCGGCAAGTGGAAGGGCGGCGCCGTGGCCCAGCGCGAGCTGCCCGAGCCGCCGCGCCAGCCCGGCCTCAAGGTGCGCCTGATCGACAACCCGGCGCTGACCCAGTCGACCATCGTGGTCGGCCACCCCGGCATCCGCCACCTCGATCCCGACTTCTACGCCGTGCGCGTGATGAACTACATCCTGGGCGGCGGCGGCACCTCGTCGCGCCTGATGAACGTCATCCGCGCCAAGGGCGGCAAGGCCTACAGCGCCACCAGCGGCTTCGAGTCGTTCGAGTCGCGCGGCGTGTTCGAGGCCAGCACCAGCACGCGCACCGCCGAGACCGTCAACACGCTCAAGCTCATGATCGGCGAGATCACCAAGCTGCGCGACAAGGGCGTCACCCAGGCCGAGCTCGACGACGCGCGCGCCAACATCGCCGGCAACTACGGCCTGTCGTTCCAGACCGCCAGCGACGTGGCCACCGCCCTGCTCTCGGCCGAGCTGCACCGGCTCGACAGCAAGTACGTCGAGGAGCTGCCGGTGCGCATCGGCGCCGTGACCCGCGAGGAGGTCAACGCCGCCGCCAAGACCCGCCTCGATCCCGAGCACCTGGCCATCGTCATCGTCGGCGAGGGTGACGCCGTCGAGGCCCAGCTCAAGAAGGCCGCCATCGCCTACGAGCGCATCCCCTTCACCGATCCCATCTCGGCCGGCGAGCGCGCCGCCGAGGCGCGCCTGCTCACCGAGGCGGTGCCGCCCGAGGAGGCCAAGAAGGCCAAGGCCATCCTCGACGCCGCGCTGCTGGCCAAGGGTGGCGAAGACAAGCTGCGCGCCATCAAGGACATCAGCATGACCGGCAAGGCCGCCGTGATGGGCGCCAAGCTGCCCGGCGGCCGCCTGGCCGCGGACGTCGAGCGCATCATGATCCCGCCCGACAAGATGCGCATCAAGCTGACCCTGCGCGCCGGCAAGCAGTCGCAGGAGCTGGTCCAGGTGGTGTCCGGCGGCAAGGGCCTGCTGGCCCAGGGCAAGCAGAAGATGGCGATGCCGCCCGAGATGGTGCGCGATCTCAGCGCCAGCATCTGGCGCGATCAGGATCTCGTGCTGATGCGCCACCTCGAGCCGGGCGTGAAGGCGCGCGTGCTCGGGCAGGTCTCGGAGAAGGGCCGCACCTTCGACATCATCCTGCTGGTGGCGCCCGACAACCGCACCAGCACCACGCTGTACCTCGACAGCAAGGAGCACCTGCTGGTGCGCCAGACCTTCGACGACGAGATCGAGGACTACGGCGACTACAAGGTCGTGGACGGCATCAAGTTCGCCCACCTCATCTCGCAGCGCCAGGCCACCGAGGCCATGATGGTCCAGATCGCCACCATCAAGGTCAACTCCAGCCCCGACCCCGCCCTGTTCGAGCTCAAGTAGGCTGACCGGGCGTGGCGCCGCCCGCGGCGCGCCCGGGTTGACTATCCTTCGCTTCACTGATATTTCGTATGCTAAGTATCAGCGCAGCCGAGGAGGCTCGACCCATGCTCTACACCGACGAACACAGCAAGCTCCGCCAGACCGTCCGCCGCTTCGTGGAGCAGGAGATCAACCCCCACGTGGACGCCTGGGAGGAGGCCGAGCTGTTCCCGGCCCACGAGCTGTTCAGGAAGATGGGCAAGCTCGGGCTGCTCGGCATCACCAAGCCGGCCGACTGCGGCGGGCAGGAGCTCGACTACTCGTTCGCGGTCGCCTTCGCCGAGGAGCTCGGGCGCTGCAACTGCGGAGCCATCCCGATGGCCATCGGGGTGCAGACCGACATGGCGACGCCGGCGCTGGCACGCTACGGCTCGCCGGCGCTGAAGGCCGAGTACATGACGCCGACCGTCGCGGGTGAGCTGGTCGCCGCCATCGGCGTCAGCGAGCCGGGCGCCGGCTCCGACGTGGCCAGCATCAAGACCACGGCGCGCAAGGACGGCGGCGACTACATCATCAACGGCAGCAAGATGTGGATCACCAACGGCATGCAGGCCGACTGGATCTGCCTGCTGGTCAACACCGGCGAGGGCAAGCCGCACGAGAACAAGTCGCTGGTGGTGGTGCCGATGAACGCGCCCGGCGTCAACCGCGCCAAGAAGCTGAAGAAGCTCGGCATGTGGGCGTCCGACACCGCGCAGCTGTTCTTCGAGGACGTGCGCGTGCCGCAGAGCAACCTGATCGGCGGCGAGGGCATGGGCTTCTTCATGCAGATGCAGCAGTTCCAGGAGGAGCGCCTGTTCGGCGCCGCCACCACCCTGCTCGGTCTCGACCGCATGATCCAGGAGACCATCACCTACACCCGCGAGCGTCAGGCCTTCGGGCAGTCGATCCTCGACAACCAGACCGTGCACTTCCGCCTCGCCGAGCTGCAGACCGAGGTCGAGTCGCTGCGCGCGCTGGTCTACCTCACCACCGAGCGCTACGTCGCCAACAAGGACGACTTCGAGGTCGTCAAGCTGGCCTCGATGTGCAAGCTCAAGGCGGGGCGCCTGGCCCGCGTGGCCACCGACGCCTGTCTGCAGTTCTGGGGCGGCATGGGCTACACCTGGGACAGCGCGGTGGCGCGCTCGATGCGCGACATGCGCCTGCTGTCGATCGGCGGCGGCGCCGACGAGGTCATGCTGGGCATCATCTGCAAGCTGATGGGCACCTTGCCCCGCCGCAAGAAGAGCTGATCCGGGTCAGTCGCGCTCGAGGATGACGAACTCGACGCGGCGGTTCTCGGCGCAGCCGGGGTCCTTGGCCTTCTTGCACGGCCGTCGCGGGTTGCCCGCGGCGCCGCTCGAGGCCTGCAGCCGGCCGGCCTCGACCCCGGCCTCGAGCAGCGCGGCGAGCACGGCGCTGGCGCGACGTTGGCCGAGCTCGCTGCGCGCCTTGCCCGACCGGGCCTCCAGGGTCTCGCTGTAGCCGATCAGCTCCACCCGCTTGATGCCGGGATTTTCCGCCAGCACGCGCGCGATGAGCGGCAGGATCGGCCGCGACTTCTCGAGGATCACGTCACTGCCCTTGTCGAAGTAGACGTGGTCGATGATCTCGATGTGGGTCTCGGTGACGATGACGCGGCCCTTGTCGGGGCAGCCATCGTCGTCGTCCCCGCCGTTGTAGGTCTCGGGCTCGTTGGGACACTTGTCGTCGGCGTCGGCGATCTTGTCGCCATCAGCGTCAGGCGGCGCCGGCGCGGGCTCGGTGACGGGCGCGACCTGGGGTGACGGGGCGGGCTCGGTGGCGGGCGCGACCTCGGGTGGCGTGCCCGGGGCGGTGTGCTGCGCGCCGGGGGTCATCGGCGCGGTGTCCTGCCTGGCCACCTGCGACGACGAGCCGCAGCTCGCCAGCCCGATCAGGAGCCCGCCCGCCAGCACCAGCACGCCTCTGTGCGTCATCGTCATGACGCCACTATACCGCGGTGCGCTCCCCCTACTGCGCCCCCGCCGCGGCAGCCTGGTTGTCGGCCGCCTGCTGGTCGCCTGGCGGCCGGTCCGAGGCGGCCTCATCAGCGGCCTTCTCGTCGGCGGCCTTCTTGTCGGCGGCCTTCTTGTCGGCGGCCTTCTTGTCGGCGGCCTTCTTGTCGGCGGCCTTCTCGTCCGCGGCCTTCTCGTCCGCGGCCTTCTCGTCGTCCGCCTTCTTGTCCGCGGCCTTCTCGTCGTCCGCCTTCTTGTCCGCGACCTTCTCGTCGTCCGCCTTCTTGTCCGCGGCCTCCTTGCCGGCGGCCTTCTTGTCCACGGCCTTCTTGTCCGCGACCTTCTCGTCGTCCGCCTTCTTGCCCGCTACCTCCTTGCCGGCGGCCTTCTTGCCCACGGCCTCCTTGCCCACGGCCTTCTTGTCCGCTACCTCCTTGCCCGCGGCCTTCCTGTCCGCGGCCTTCTTGTCCGCGGCCTTCCGCTCGGCGGCCCTGGCGACCCGCACCCGCTCGGCTTCGCGCTCGCGCGCCGCTGCCTGCTCGCGCTCCCACGCCACCGCGTCGACGTAGACGATGATGTCCTGGCCAGCGCGCAGCTTGGCGCTGGGGTTGATCTTGTTGATGCGCGCGAGCGACCCCGGCGACAGGTCGTAGCGCGCGGCCAGCGACTTCATGCTGTCGCCCGCCGCGGCCTTGATCGCGAGCCGCTTCTTGCCGCGCTCGCGCAGCAGCAGCTCGACATGCTCGGCGCCGCCGACCTCGACCACATGGACGTCGCTCTCCTCCATCACCGACACCCGGGTGCGATCGACCTTCGGCGCCACCGCGGCCAGCACCATCCTGGGCTGCAGCGCCGCGCCTGGATCCAGCCCGTTCAGCCGCACCAGCTCCTTGCTGCTGGTGCCCAGCGCCCTGGCGACCTGGCCGAGCTCGTCGCCCTTCTGGACCCGGTAGAACACCCGACCGTCGCCGCGCGCCGCCAGCCCCGCGGGCGGCAGCGCCACCAGCAGCGGCGCCTGCGCGCGCTTCCGGGCCAGCGCCCGCGCCAGCGCGACGCGCTCCTCGTCACGCAGGCGCGGCACCAGCAGCGGCACCTCGGGCGTGACCTCGTCGGCGCTGCGCACGCCGTTGTCGCGTAGCAGCTTCTGCGCGCTGATGCCGTGCAGCGCGGCGACCTCGTCCAGGGTCTCGCCCCGGCGCACCACCCAGACCGCGCGCCCGGCGGCGTCCTTCTCCAGCCGCGCCATGACCTCGGGCGTCAGCGCCGCCGCGCGCGGGATGCGCACGGCATCGACCCGATCCGGCGGCGTGCGGCCACGGCGCAGCTCCGGATTCAGCGTCGCCAGCGCGCTCTCCTCGACGCCCAGCTCGCGCGCCAGCGTCGCCAGCGAGGTGCCCGGCGGCACCGTCACGTTGCGGCCCTCCCAGCGCGGCCTGGCCTGCACGTCGGCGAAGCCGAAGCGCTCGCGGTTGTGCTGGATGACCGCGCAGGCCTGCGCCTTGGGTACGTAGATCGTGCTCTCCCAGGGCAGCGCCGCCTCGTGCTCGAGCAGGGCCCAGAAGTCGTTCGAGTTGAAGCGCGCGATGGCGCGCAGGACGCCGTTGTAGCCCGCGTTGTAGGCCGCCAGCGCCAGGTCCCACGACCCGAACCGGGTGTGCAGATCGTCGAGGTACAGCGCCGCCGCCTCGGTCGACTTCTCGGGATCGCGCCGCTCGTCCAGCCAGAAGTCCTGCTCCAGGCCGTAGATCGTCCCGCCCTCGGGCATGAACTGCCACAGGCCAGCGGCGCCCACGCGCGAGGTCTCGCCGGGCCAGAACGACGACTCGATCAGCGCCACGCACAGGAGGTCGCGCGGCAGCCCGTGCTTGACCAGCACGCGCTCGATCATGGCGCCGAACTTGCCCTGATCCTCCAGCCAGCTGCGCATCAGCGAGCGCCCGCGCGGCTCGTCCTTGTAGAAGCGCAGGTACTCGACCACGCGCCGATCCCAGCGCACCGGCAGGTCGCCCAGCGCCATGCCGCGCAGCCACTCGGGCGGCTCCGGCTGGGTCGCCGCGCTGCCCGCCGCGTCGGGCGCGGTGCTGGCCAGCGCCTGCTCCTCCCAGGCCCGCAGCGCCGCCAGCGACGGACTCTCGTTCAGCTTCGCGACGTCCACCGCCCGCCCACGCACCGCCCGCCGCCCGGCCGGATTGGCCTCGACATCCTGCGCCTGCGCGAACGACCGGCACGCCACCAGCAGCAGCACCGGCGACAGCACGACCCCGCGCCAGGCCCTCGCGGACCACCGTTTTCCCGACATCCCTCGATGGTAAGGACCCCGTGAAAATGGCCAACTTTTTGCGGCTCCTCCGGGTGCCAGTGCTACCGTGAAGCCGTGGGCCTGTTCGAGATCCTGCTGCTCGTGGTCATCCTGCTGCTGGTCTTCGGCGCAGGCAAGCTGCCCGCCATCGGTGACGCCCTGGGCCGCACCGTGAAGAGCTTCCGCCGCGCCTCCCGCGGCGCCTCCGACACCGAGATCGAGGTCACCAGGAAGACCGACCGCCGCCTGCCGCCGCCCCCCGACGACGGCGCCGACGACTGACCGGGCTCCGTCGCCCCGTCGTCCGTCGCCCCGTCGCCCGTCGCCCGTCGCCCCGTCGCCCGTCGCGTCGCCGGCCTCTCTGGCCCGCCCGCCCCTCAGTCCTTCGACAGCTCCGAGATGCGCCGCTCCAGCTCCTCGATCCGCGTCATCAGCAGGCCGAGCTCCTTCTGCAGCGCCGCGAACGGCGAGATGCTCTCGACCGCCATGCGGATGCGCTCGTCGACGCGCTTCTGCCACTCCTCGACGGTGCGCTGGCTCGACTCGAAGAAGTCGCGCACCTTGCCGCCACCCTTCTCCTCGCCCTCGCCGGCTTCGCCCTCGCCCTCCGCGCTGGCCGGCACCTCGCCGCTGCCCTCTGCAGCGCCCTCTTCACCCTCGCCCTCGCCGCCCTTGCCGCGCCGGAACACCGAGCGCATCTTGTCGCCCGCCTCGGCCACGAAGTTGGTGATCGACTGCCCGCCGGTCTGGATGATGTTGCGCATCGCGGCCAGCGGCAGGAACTGCTTCTGCTTCTTCTCCTCCTCGAAGATGATCTGGGCCAGCGTGAAGGCGGTCAGATCCTCCTTGGAGTTGTTGTCGACGATCTTGACGTCCTCGCCGCCCCGGATCATCTCCGCGATCTGATCGAGGGTGACGTAGCGGCTGTTCTGGGTGTCGTACAGCTTGCGGTTGGCGTACCGCTTGATGACGCGACTCTCGGTGGCGGCCATGCGCTCCCCTACAGATCCATCGACAAAGAAGCGGAATACGTCTGCTGCGAGCCAGCCTCGTCCTTGACCTCGATCCGGGTGCCACTCTCGACCCGCACGTCGGTGGTCGAGCCCGCCAGCGTGTGCGCGGCCTCCAGGGTCAGCGAGAACAGGTAGTAGCGAAACTTCATGCCCAGGAAGAAGCGGATGCGCCGGATGTCGTCCTGCTCCGGGAACACGAAGTTCAGCCGGATATCCTGCGGATTCTGCGTGGCGTCGATGTTCGGCGTGGCGTCCACCACCTCCGAGCGAGGGATGATCCACATCATGTTGCCGCCCGCGTAGGGCTCCGCCGCCCAGGTGCCCTGGACACCGAAGCGCTTCGACATCGAGACGTCGACCGCGGCCGTGGTCAGATCGATCTGGTCGGTCCCCATCAGGCGCGCCGCCGAGCCGCGCACCGCCAGCGACGGCAGCGGCCAGCTGTCATAGCCCTCGTGCAGCGCGAACTTGGCGAACATCTGCAGCGACCACATGTTGGAGTCGAACAGCTTGAGCGCGCCGGCGCCAACCTCGAAGCTGGGCAGCGGCAGCCACATGCCCTTGCGCACGAACACCCCCATGGTCGGGATGCTGTCGTGGAACTTGGGCGCCGCCGGGTCGGTGACGTCGGCGCCCTGCGCCGCGCGCCAGTACGGCGAGTTGCCGTTGATGGTGTTGATCGAGAACTCGGTCGAGAACTGGAAGCCCGAGTAGCCCATGGTGTCGGCCGGCGACATCGCCTTGGGCGACATCACCACGCCGAGCTCCGACGCCAGGGCGCGGAACGCCTTGTGATCGGGGATGACATCGACCACGCCACCGCTGCCGGTGACCTCACCGAGGCGTGACAGCACCAGATCGTTGTCGTCGGCGCGCGCAACGCCAGCCTCGAGGGCCAACCCGGCGCTGGCTACGATGACCAGGCCAAGGCCGAAGCCGCGCCGCATGCAGATCCCCATGGCAGCGACGTTACTCACCGTGCCAAAGCGCGTCAAGTGCGCTCGCCATCTGCTATTTTTCCGCCCATGACCGAGTACCGCGAGATCCTCTGCAGCCCTGGTCGCATCACCCGCCTGACCCTGAACCGGCCCGACAAGCGCAACCCCATCGGGCCGGTCACCCTGGGCGAGCTGGTGCACGCCCTGGAGGTGGCGCGCGACGACGCCTCGGTGCGCGTCATCATCATCACCGGCGCCGGTAACTTCTTCTCCGCCGGCGGCGATCTCGCCCAGATGGCCGGCGCTCCCGGCAGCGGCCCCGCCGCCGCACCCAGGCCCGCCACCTTCCGCGAGCTCAACGTCCTCCTGACCCAGCTCGGCAAGCCGACCATCGCCATGGTCAACGGCCCCGCCATCGCCGGCGGCCTCGGCGTCATGGTCGCCTGCGATCTGGCCATCGCCGCCGACGACGCCACCTTCGCGACGCCCGAGATCAACGTCGGGCTGTGGCCGATGATGATCATGGCCAACATCTTCCGCAACGTCCCGCGCAAGCAGGCCATGGAGCTCATCATGACCGGCGACAAGGTCGACGCCGCCACCGCCCTGCGCATCGGCCTGGTGACCCGGGTGGTCCCGCGCGCCGAGCTGGAGGCCGCCACCACGGCGCTGGCCGAGAAGCTGGCCGACAAGGCGCCGACCACGATGCGCCTCGGCCTGACCGCCTTCTACGAGACCCAGGATCTGCCCATCACCGAGCAGCTGACCCGGCTCGAGGCGGGCCTGATGCAGGTGCTCGGCACCGACGACGCCCGCGAGGGCATCAGCGCCTTCGTGCAGAAGCGCAAGCCCAGCTGGACCCAGCCGAAATAGGCCGAAAAATCGGCACTTTCAGTCGCAGTGCACGCCGCCCAGCACGCGCTGGTTCCAGCCCGTGACGTCGCCCGGGTCGGTCTCCGGCCCGGCGCGCACGATCAGCATCATGGCGCGCCCCGAGGCCTCACAGCGCCAGGTCGTCATGTGCAGGTTGAGCTGGTCGACGAAGCGGTGCTTGGCCGCGCCGCCCTGCACGGTCAGGTACTCGGGCTGCGAGAACGCCAGCCCGGTCTTGCCGAGATCGCGCTCCAGCATGCCCTCGAAGTCGCCGGTGGTGTGGTTGACGGACCAGACCACGCGCTGGAACGGCGGCTCGCCGGAGCCCCACACCATCAGCCCCTCGCTCTCGTCCCCCTTGAGGTCGGCGCGCGGGAGGCCCCGCGGCCCGGGGATGACGACGGCGGCGCCGCTCCAGTCGTCGAACCCGTCGGGGGCCCAGTCGGCGCGTGACGCCATCGCCTCACGCGCCAGGTAACCGCCCCCTACCGCCAGCGCGAGGGCGAAGATGCCACCCAGGATCAGCTTGCGCGCCTCACGACCTGCGGAGACCGGGCCTACAGACGAGGACGAAGCAGACGATCCAGACGACCCGGACACAGCTCGAGGATAGCACGCAGCCGCGCCAATTCAGCTCGGGCCATGCTAAACAGGCGCAAAGGACGACCGCCATGCCCATCCTCTGTGGAACCGACTTCTCCGAGTTCGCCACCCACGCCGCCGAGGCCGCCGCCCACCTGGCGCGCCGCATGCGCGATCGCCTGGTCCTCCTGCACGTGGGACGCACCCGCGACGACGACGAGCAGCTGCCACCCGAGCGCGCCACCGAGCTGCTCAAGAAGCGCAACAAGGTCGTCGGCCTGCTGACCGACCAGGCCGAGCGCCTGCGCGCCCTGGGCGTCGAGGTCCAGGAGGAGATCATGGCCGGAGAGGCCGACGAGGTGCTGGCCGACTATGCCGACGCCATCTCCGCGCACAGCGTCTTCATCGGCACCCACGGTCGCCGCGGCTTCCGCGCCTGGGGCACCGGCAGCGTGGCCGCCCGGACCGCCCAGCAGTCCCGCCGTCCCACCGTGGTCTGGCGCGGCAAGCCCGACCGCTGGGCCGCGTGGGCCGATGGCAAGGCGCCGCTGCGCGTGATGTGCGGCGTCGACTTCTCGCCGGCCACCGAGCGCGCGCTCGACTGGGTCAGCTCGCTGGCCGACGCCGGCCCCATCGAGCTGCACCTCTCGCACATCCTGTGGCCGCCCAACGAGCAGAAGCGCCAGGCCGCCAAGGACAAGATGCCGCACGCCGGCGCCGAGCCGCCGCACACGCTGCACGGCTTCGAGGTCGCCAACCCGCCCAACATGGAGACCATCTGCCGCGCCGATCTGGAGGCGCGCCTGCGCGGGAAGTTCCCGGCCGGTTCAGCCCTCGAGATCCGCCCCAACTGGGGCCGCCCCGCCGACGCCCTGGCCGAGTGGGCCGAGGACGTCGGCACCGACGTCCTGGTCATCGCGACCCGTCACCTCACCGGCATCGCCGGCCTCTGGGAGGGCTCGGTCGCACAGGGAGCCATCGCGACCGCGCGCTGCGCCGTCGCCAGCATCCCGCCGCCGCTCGCGCCAGCCTAGCCATGGCCTGGCCCCGCCTCGGCCGACGCCTGGCGGGTGCGCGAGGCGCGCCTCGAGGCTACGGGCAGGTCAGGTTGCCCGCGATGGTGCCGGTCGCCATCGACACCAGCTCCTTCGACGGGATGCCGGTGGCGACGGCGTGCAGCTTGCCGCCGACCAGGTCGACCGTGACGGTGCCCGACTGGCCCATCTGGTCGACCTTGGGTCCGCCGGCGGGGTCGGAGCCGTAGCGCAGCGTGACCATGCCGGCCGCGGTCGGGCGCATGCCGGCCGCGGTGGCCGCCTGCACGGTGTAGGTCCCGGCGGTCGGCGTGCCCAGGAAGATGAAGCTGAACGAGGTCCGGTTGGAGTTCGAACCGGCGATCAGATCGGCGTTGCAGACCACCTGCTGAGCCGGCGTGGACGCGCCGTTCAGCGAGTAGCTGTTGCTGGCCGCCATCATCGACGAGTCAGGCGTGGTGACGGCGCTGTCGACCGTCGTCACGCTGCCGTCGACCACCGTGGTGTCGTCGTCATCGCCGCCGCAGCCGGCAGCCAGGAGACACACCGAGACAATGAGAGAAACCCGCCCCCAGGTCGTCATCCGACCATCTTCACATGAATTAGGCGCGGCGCCTAATTTGCCCCGACCGGCGCCTTGCCCTTGCTGGGCTTCGCTGGCGGCTCCGGCTTGGTCTCCGGCTTGGCCTCGGCCTCGACCTTGACCTCGGGCGCTTGCGCCTGGTGTGGCTCGGGCACCGGCCCGGCCTCGAACTTCAGCGCCAGCCCCTCGCCGCCCGCGGCGACCTCGACGATGACCTTGCCACCGTTGGCCTTGAGCTCGCCGAACAGCAGCGCCTCGGCCATCGGCTTCTTGATCTCGTTCTGGATCAGCCGCCCCATCGGGCGCGCGCCGAACACCGGGTCGAAGCCGCGCCCCGCCAGCCAGGCCCGCGCCGGCGCCGTCAGATCGATCGTCACGTGCTTCTCGGCGACCTGCTTGCCCAGCTCGAACACGAACTTGTCGACCACGCGCTCGATGACCGCCATGGGCAGCGGCTCGAAGCTGACGATGGCGTCGAGGCGGTTCCGGAACTCGGGCGAGAAGGTGCGCTCGATGGCCTCCTTGTCGATGCCCTTGGTCGACTTGCCCGCCATCCCCGCGAAGCCGATCGAGCCCGCCGAGAAGCCGCGCGCCCCCGCATTGGTCGTCATGATGACGATGACGTTCCTGAAGTCGGTCTTGCGCCCGTTGTTGTCGGTCAGCGTGGCGTGATCCATGACCTGGAGCAGCAGGTTGAACAGGTCCGGGTGCGCCTTCTCGATCTCGTCGAGGATCAGCACCGCATACGGCGTGCGCCGGATGGCGTCGGTCAGCAGGCCGCCCTGGTCGAAGCCGACATAGCCAGGCGGCGCGCCGATCAGGCGCGACACCGTGTGTCGCTCGGAGTACTCGCTCATGTCGAAGCGCACCAGCTCGACGCCCAGCACCTTGGCCATCTGGCGCGCCAGCTCGGTCTTGCCGACGCCGGTGGGGCCCGAGAACAGGAACGACCCGATCGGCTTCTCGGGGTGGCCGAGGCCGGCGCGCTGCAGCTTGATGGCCGAGGCCAGCTGCTCGATGGCCTTGTCCTGGCCGAAGATGACGGCCTTGAGCTCCTTCTCCAGCGAGGCCAGCTTGTCCTGGTCCGACTTCGACACCGTCTTGACCGGGACCTTCGCCATCTTGGCAACCACGTCCTCGATGTTCAGCGGCAACACGTGGGTCGGGCGCTGGTCGGCGGGTAGCAGCTTGAGGACCGCTCCGGCCTCATCGATGACGTCGATCGACTTGTCGGGCTGCTTGCGCTCGTTGAGGTGCTTGCCGGCCAGCTCGGCCGCGACCTCGAGCGCCTCGTCGGTGTACTTGACCTGGTGGAACTCCTCGTAGCGCGAGCGCAGCCCCTTCAGGATCTGGATGGTCTCCTGCAGCGACGGCTCGTCGACGTCAATCCTCTGAAACCGCCGGGCCAGGGCCCGATCGCGCTCGAACGAGCTCTTGTACTCCTGGTGCGTGGTCGACCCGATGCAGCGCAGCTTTCCGGATGCGAGTGCGGGTTTCAGGATGTTCGAAGCGTCCATCGACCCGCCGCTGGTCGCCCCCGCCCCGACGATGGTGTGAATCTCGTCGATGAACAGGATGGCGTGCTCGTCATCTTGCAGCTCGCGCAGCACGTTCTTCAGGCGCTGCTCGAAGTCGCCGCGGAACTTGGTGCCCGCCAGCAACGCCCCCATGTCGAGCGAGTACACCTTGGCGTCCTTGATGACCTCGGGCACGCGCCCCTCGTGCACGCGCAGCGCGAGGCCCTCGACGATGGCGGTCTTGCCGACGCCGGGATCGCCGACGAACAGCGGGTTGTTCTTGCGCCGCCGGCACAGCACCTGGATGGTGCGATCGAGCTCCGGCCCGCGGCCGATCAGCGGGTCGATCTCGCCCAGCGCCGCCTTGGCCACCAGCTCGACGGTGAACTGCTCGCGCGCCGACTGCTGCGAGCCGCCGTCCTCGTCCTCGTCGCCATCACCGCCGCCAGCCGGCATGGCGTCGCCGCCGCCGTCCTTGGCCACACCATGCGACACGTAGCTCATGACATCGAGGCGCGTGATGCCCGAGCGCTCCATCAGGTGGACCGCGTGCGAGTCGCGCTCGTGGAACATCGCGATGAGGACCTGGCCGCTCTCCAGGGTGTCCTTGCCGGCGCCGTGCACGTGCATGGCGGCGCGCTGCAGCACCCGACGGAAGCCGATGGTCTGCTCGGGCTCCTCGTAGGCGGTCTCCTCGGGCACCTTCTGCATGTGGGTGTCGAAGAAGTTCTCCAGCGATTTCCGCATCTTTCCGATGTCGGCCCCGACCGCGCGGAGGATCTGCATGGTGGTCGGCTCGTCCAGCATGGCGTACAGGACGTGCTCCAGCGTCACGTACTCGTGGCGACGCTTGGCCGCCTCGGCGGCGGCGCGTCGCAGGGTGACCTGGAGTTCCTTGGAGATCGTCATCGCTGGGCTCGCTATTCTTTCTCGACCGTCACGCGCAAGGGGTACTCGAACTCCCGGGCCAGCGCCATGGTCTTTTCAGCTTTGGTTTCCGCGACTTCATAGGTAAAGACGCCAGCCACGCCGATGCCC
This sequence comes from Deltaproteobacteria bacterium, assembly GCA_020853705.1. Taxonomy (GTDB): domain Bacteria; phylum Myxococcota_A; class Polyangia; order Haliangiales; family JADYYK01; genus JADYYK01. The sequence continues at coordinate 10,870 of JADYYK010000152.1, read as the reverse complement.
GTCGCGTGCACGTGCATCATGATGGCGTTGGCCTCGTTCTCGCTGTGCCCGAACACGCTCATCAGCACCGAAACGACGAACTCCTTGGTGGTGTAGTCGTCGTTGTGGAAGAGCACCTTGTAGAGACTGGGACGCTTGGTCTTCGGGCGGGTTTCAGTGGCGACGGCTGTGCCGCCGTCCTTTTCAGGCCGCGCTCGATCGGGATTTGCGGGTTTCTTGGGGTTGGCCATTTACGACGGCCCTCGCGCAGAGATACAATTGCGGTGGGGGAACTTGATTAGTCTACCCGAGGTGCTCATGAGAGGTAAATTCGTCGTCGGGGCGGCCCTGGTGCTGGCCGCCAGTGCGGGTGCTGCGCTCGCGCAACAGACCACGGTCATCAAGCCGATGATCATGGTCCAGGTCGACACGTCGGGTTCGATGCTCAACGGCACCCTGGCGAACTCCTGTACTGGTGGAAACACCAACAAGTTCGAGCTGGCGAAGTGCACGCTGAACCGGGTCTTCAACGGCACCGGCGACGCCATCTTCGGCATGTCGCGCTACGCCCCCCAGTGCAGCGACACCGGCACCGTGGCCGAAGGCTGCGACTACATCTCCGGCCCGACCTGCTCGGGCACGGCCGAGGACCCCGCGATGGGCGAGATCATCGTGACCATCGCGGAGGACAACACCAGCGAGCTCCTGTTGTGGCTCAACGGGGTGCCCAACTCGGGCTCCAACTCCTGTCACCCGGGCTGCACCGCCGAGCGCGAGCTGCGCGCCCCGTCCAACCAGAACACCCCCACCGGTGGCGCCCTGGCGCGCATCCGGCAGTACTACGCCAACCAGATCGCCAGCCAGGCCAGCCCCATCGGCGCCGACCGCGCCGCGGTGCCGCCCATCGACAGCTGCCGCAGCTACCGCGTCATCGTGCTGACCGACGGCGCGCCCAACTGTCCCAGCAGCGACAACTCGGTCGGCGCCGCCTGCAAGCTGCGCGCGACCTGCTACAACGGCACCCAGACCACCGCCGCGACCTGCAACACCACCACAGGCGCCATCACCAATACCCCGACCTGCACCGGCGCGGGCAGCCAGATGTATGACGTCCGCACCGACATCATCGGCTATGGCATCACCGCGCCCAACACCAACATCGAGCAGGTCGCCCACGTCGGCGGGCGCCCCGACGTCGCCGGCGACACCGAGGGCTTCTACGCCTCCGACGAGGCCGAGCTGTCGGCCGCCTTCAGCCGCATCATCCAGGACTCGCTGCGCTTCGAGGTCTGCAACGGCGTCGACGACAACTGCAACAACCTGATCGACGAGGGCTTCGCCAAGTACTGCGATCGCGATGGCGTCCTCGGCACCGTGGTCAACACCGAGTCGCTGTGCACCCCGGTGACCGACGACTGTGACGGCGTCGATGACAACTGCGAGGCCGGCACCAGCGACGAGCCCAAGAACGCCTGCGGCACCTGCGGCCCGACGCCCACCGAGGTCTGCGACAACCTCGACAATGACTGCGATGGCTTCATCGACGAGGGCAACGTCTGCGGCAGCTGCATCATCTCGGCCGAGATCTGCGACGGCAAGGACAACGACTGTGACGGCCGCATCGACGAGGAGGTGACGCGCACCTGCGGCAGCGCGATCGCGCCGTGCACCCTGGGCATGCAGGCCTGCGTCGAGCAGACCGTGCCGCAGATGATGGGCACCTGGGGCACCTGCAGCGGCACCGTCGGCACGCCCGAGGTCTGCGACGGCGCCGACAACGACTGTGACGGCGTGATCGACGGCAACGTGCGCGCCTGCGGCACCGACGAGGGCGAGTGTGTCGCCGGCACCGAGGAGTGCATCGCCGGCACCTTCATGAACTGCACCGCGGTGGGCCCGCAGACCGAGGTCTGCGACAACCTCGACAACAACTGCAACATGATGACCGACGAGGGTGACCCGGGTGGCGGCGGCTCGTGCACCGCGCCGGCCATCTGTGGCAACGGCACCCTGCACTGTGTGATGGGCACCCTGACCTGCCAGGGCAGCGGCACCGCGATGCCCGAGATCTGCAACGGCGTCGACGACGACTGCAACAACATGATCGACGACGGCATCGCCGACCGCGGCGCCTGCGGCATGCCGCTGGGCGGCGCCTGCCAGGCCGGTGTCGACCGCTGCGTCAACGGCAGCTTCCAGTGCGTCGGCTATGTCGGCCCGGTGCCCGAGACCTGCAACTGCATCGACGACGACTGCGCCGGCGGCGTCGACAACCCGCCGCCCGGCGGCTCGCTCTGCCCGGTTGGCTCCGAGTGTACGGACTGTCAATGTGCTGCGCCTTGTGGACCCGGCGAATTCCCCTGCCCGGCCGGCAAGCGCTGCCGCAATGGCTTCTGCGTCGCCGACCCCTGCGCGGGCGTGACCTGCCCCGCCGACGCCGACGGCACCCGCAAGGTGTGCAGCATGGGCACCTGCGTCACCGCCTGCTCGCTGCAGAGCTGCGGCGCTCCGCTGGTGTGCCGCCCCACCGACGCGCTGTGCGTGCCCGACAACTGCCACTACTTCCCGGCGCGCTGCACGGCCGACCAGATCTGTGTCGGCGGCCAGTGCACCAGCGATCCCTGCGCCACCGTCAGCTGCACCGGCAACACCTTCTGCCGCGCCGGCACCTGCGTGCCGAGCTGCGCCGGCGTCAGCTGCGCCGGCAACCAGCAGTGCAAGGACGGCGTCTGCGTGGCCACCGGCTGCGCGCAGTCGTGCGGCGCCAACCAGATCTGCGATCTGACGACCATGCGCTGCGTGGCCGAGCGCTGCAACGGCGTCAGCTGCCAGCTCGGTCAGGCCTGCGACCCGCAGACCGGCATGTGCACGACCGACCCGTGCAGCGGCGTGACCTGCCCCGGCAACCAGGTCTGCGACCAGGGTGACTGCTTCGACCAGCAGCAGATCGATCCCGACGGCGGCGTGGTCACCCAGCGCCCGACCAAGATCCTGGTCACCGGCGATGGCGGCTGCGCCTGCGAGATCGGCCAGCGCCAGTCGCGCACCCAGGCGGGGGCGGCCTTGCTGCTCGCGCTATCGATGCTCGTGTACCTGGTCAGCCGCGGCCGTCGGGCCCGCGCGCTGGCTCGTAAGCCCATCTCTCGGAGGGGCCGCTGATGCGTCGTCTTGGCTTGCTGTGCCTGGTCGCAGGTGTCTCGTTCGCCTACGGCTGCAATGTGGACCCCTTCTGCGTCGAGAACTGCGAGGACGGGGACGGCGGCGCCCGCGTCGATGGCGGTGACGGCGGCGGGGGCGGCGATGGTGGCGACGGCGGCGAGGTCGGCGACGGCGGCCCCTGCGTCCCCATGGGGCTCGAGGTCTGCAACGGCATCGACGACAACTGCAACGGCTTCATCGACGAGGGCAACCCCGGCGCCGGCGCGGTGTGTTCGCGCAACGTCGGTGAGTGTCGCGAGGGCACCACGGCGTGCGAGAACGGCCGCCTGGAGTGTCGCGGCGGCGGCGTGGTCGCGGTGGCCGAGATCTGCGACGGCAAGGACAACGACTGCGACGGCACCCCTGACAATGGCGATCCGGGCGGCGGTCCGCCCTGCGGCATCGACACCGGCGAGTGCATGCGCGGCACCATGCGCTGCATGGGCGGCACGCTGTCGTGCCAGGGCGCCATCGGCCCGGTGACCGAGACCTGCAACGGGCGCGACGACAACTGCAACAGCATGATCGACGACGGCGTGCCCGACAACGGCTCCTGCGGCACCAACGAGGGCGAGTGCACCGCCGGGACCAACCGCTGCGTCGGCGGCGGCTACGTGTGCCAGGGCTCGGTGGGGCCGCGCCTCGAGCGCTGCAACAACCTCGACGACGACTGCAACATGATGATCGACGAGACCTTCAACCTGCAGACCGACATCCGTAACTGCGGCACCTGCGGCAACGCCTGCGGCGTGCCCAACGCCTTCAACGCGGTGTGGAAGTGCGAACCCGCGTCGGGCCCCGGCGGCGCCGGCCCCGGCATGTGCAAGGTGCGCTTCTGTCAGAACGGCTTCTTCGACATCGATCCCACCATGCCGGGCTGTGAGTACGCCTGCCAGGTGCGCGGCCAGGAGATCTGCAACGGCCTCGACGACGACTGCGACGGCATGGTCGACGAGCTCGGCGTCGGCGGCATCACGCTGCCCTCGGCGGCGACCATCTGCCGCACCGCGGGCGCCTGCGCCAGCCCGGCCCCGACGGTGTCGTGCAACTCGACCCTGGGGCGCATCGTGTGCAACTACAACTCCAACGTCGAGACCGACGGCATGGGCAACATCGTCAGCGAGACCCGCTGCGACGGCCTCGACAACGACTGTGACGGCCCCGCCGACGAGGCCTACCCGACCAAGGGTCAGGCCTGCGGCAACGGCGTCGGCGGCTGCCGGCGCACCGTCAACTCGATGGGTCAGCCCGCCACCCTGGCGTGCAACGCGACCATGAACGGCGTCACCTGCAACGCCATCGCGGCCGGTACCCCGCAGACCGAGATCTGCGACGGCATCGACAACGACTGCGACACCCTGACCGACGAGACCAAGGGCACCCCGGGCACCAACGCCTCGTACGTCGTCGAGCCCATGGTGCGTGTCGGCACCAACCTCTGGGTCTACCAGTACGAGGCCTCGCGCCCCGACACCGTGGGCATGACCCAGGGCACCTCGAGCGCGCGCGCGTGCTCGCGCCAGAACGTCATCCCCTGGGTCAACGTGACCTACCCGGAGGCGGTGGCGGCGTGCACCGCGGCCGGCATGCGCATCTGCACCGAGGCCGAGTGGCAGACCTCCTGCCGCGGCAACGTCACCAACTGCAACTTCGGCATGGCGGGGTGCAACACCTACTCGACCACGCAGTGCAACGGCAACGACTATGACGCCGTCGCCGGCGGCAGCGACGACGACGCCATCTTCGCCACCGGGTCGGCCACCTTCCCGATGTGCACCGCGACCTCGACCGTCTCCGGCGTCACCGCCAGCGCCTTCGACATGAGCGGCAACGTCAAGGAGTGGACGCTGGCGCGCTCGACCGGCATCAACCCGCTGCGCGGCGGCTCCTACAACAACACCTCGGGCGGCATGGCCTGCAACTTCAACTTCACGGTGGCCGACGACACCTTCCAGTTCAACAACGTCGGCTTCCGCTGCTGCTCCAGCACGGCACCTTAGCGGCATCGCACATGGACGCACCTTGCGCAGGGGAGCGGGGTGCGGTCCAATCACTCTCGAGGTCCCAATGAAGCGGCTTGGATTGGCGGTCGCGGCTGCCATGCTCGGACTGGGCGGACTCGCGTCGGCACAGAACAACGTGGTCAAGCCCGAGTTCATGGTGATGGTCGACACCTCGGGGTCGATGATCATCAACTCTACGGGCACCAACAGCTGCGGCTACGTGACCCAGCATGGGTTCATCCCGGCCAGCCAGGGCGACCGTCTCAGCGCGGCCAAGTGCGTGCTGAGCCGCATCATCAATGGCACCGGCGACGCCATCTGGGGCCTCGGCCGCTTCGCACAGAACTGCAGCGGCGCCGGCACCTGCACCGTCAACTCGGCGGTGTGTGACGCCACCTCGGCCAGCGGCGAGATCTTGCAGGGGATCGTCGAGGACAACCAGTCGAGCTACCTCGGCTGGGTCGACAACAGCGGGTTCGACTGTCGCGGCACCTGCGCCAACAAGGAGCTGATCTCGGGCAACGGCTTCGGCACCCCCATCACCGGCGCCATGAAGAAGGTGCGCGAGTACTACCTGGGCACCGCGGCCGGCTTCACCAGCCCGATCGTCACCGACCGCGGCAACACCCCGCGCGTCGATGGTTGCCGCCCCTACCGCGCCATCCTGCTGACCGACGGCGGCGAGCTGTGCGGGAGCAACCCCCCGGCAGGCGCCAACGCGCCCCAGGCGCTGTGCGACATGCGCCGGCTCTGTGTTGGCGGTTCGCAGAACGTCGCGCCCGCGTGCGATGCCGCCGGCAACGTGACCGCCGGCTCGTGCACCGGCACCACCACCAGCACCGGGGCAGGCTTCTACGAGGTCAAGACCTTCGTCATCGGCTTCGGCATCACGGCTGGTGACACCGCGATCGAGAACATGGCCCACGCCGGCGGCACCATCGACGCCGCGGGAAACCAGGGCTTCTACGCCACCGACGAGACCACGCTGTCGGCGGCCTTCTCGCGCATCATCCAGAGCTCGCTGCTGATCGAGGTCTGCAACAACGTCGACGACAACTGCAACAACATGATCGACGAGGGCTTCGCCAAGTACTGCGACCGCGACGGCCGCCTCGGCGTGGTGGTCAACACCGAGACGCTGTGCAGCCCGGTGCCCGACGACTGCGACAACGTCGATGACAACTGCGAGGCCGGCACCACGGACGAGCCCAAGAACGCCTGCGGCACCTGCGGCGCGGTGCCCACCGAGATCTGCGACAACCTCGACAACGACTGTGACGGCTTCATCGACGAGGGCGGCGTGTGCGGCACCTGCATCATCTCGGCGGAGATCTGCGACGGCAAGGACAACGACTGCGACGGCCGCATCGACGAGCTGGTCACGCGCAGCTGCGGCAGCGCCATCGCGCCGTGCACCGTCGGCACCCAGACCTGCGTCGAGCAGACCGTGCCGCAGATGATGGGCACCTGGGGCGCCTGCAGCGGCACCGTGGGCACGCCCGAGATGTGTGACGGCGTGGACAACGACTGTGACGGCGTGGTCGACGGCATCGTGCGCGCCTGCGGCACCGACGTCGGCGAGTGCGTGGCCGGCACCGAGGAGTGCATCGCCGGCACCTTCATGAACTGCACCGCGGTCGGCCCGCAGAACGAGATCTGCGACGGCTTCGACAACAACTGCAACATGATGACCGACGAGGGTGACCCGGGTGGTGGCGGCTCGTGCACCGCGCCCGCCATCTGCGGCAACGGCACCCTGCACTGCGTGATGGGCGCGCTGACCTGCCAGGGCTCGGCCACCGCGATGCCCGAGGTCTGCAACGGCGTCGACGACGACTGCAACAACATGATCGACGACGGCATCGCCGACCGGGGCCCCTGTGGCATGCCGCTGGGCGGCGCCTGTCAGGCCGGCGTCGACCGCTGCGTCAACGGCAGCTTCCAGTGCGTCGGCTATGTCGGCCCGGTGCCCGAGGTGTGTAACTGCATCGACGACGACTGCGCTGGCGGCGTGGACAACCCGCCGCCCGGTGGCTCGCTCTGCCCGGTGGGCTCCGAGTGTACGGACTGTCAATGTGCACTGCCTTGTGGACCCGGCGAATTCCCCTGCCCGGCCGGCAAGCGCTGCCGCAGCGGCTTCTGCGTCGCCGACCCCTGCGCGGGCGTGACCTGCCCGAACGACGCCGACGGCACCAGGAAGGTGTGCAGCATGGGCACCTGCATCCCGATCTGCGACCAGGTCTCGTGCGGGGCGCCGCTGGTGTGCCGCAACACCGACGGCCTGTGCGTGCCCGACAACTGCCACTACTTCCCCGATCGCTGCACCGCGGGGCAGCTGTGCCGCGGCGGCCAGTGCATCACCGACGCCTGCGCCACCGTCAGCTGCACCGATCCGCAGTTCTGCCGTGACGGCAGCTGCGTCAACTCGTGCGCCGGGGTCAGCTGCGCCGGCAACGAGCGCTGCGAGAACGGCACCTGCGTCGCCACCGGCTGCCGCGACGCCTGCGGCCCGGGCCGGATCTGTGACGTCGCCAGCGGTGGCTGCGTCAACGACCGCTGCCTCGGGGTGCGCTGCGAGCTGGGCCAGGACTGCGATCCCGAGACCGGCACCTGCATCACCGACCCCTGCATCGGCGTCACCTGCCCGGGTGCCCAGGTCTGCAAGCTGGGCGACTGCTTCAACCAGCAGCAGATCGACCCCGACGGCGGCATGACCTCGAACCGGCCGACCAAGATCCTGGTCACCGGTGACGGCGGCTGCGCCTGCGAGACCGGCAGCCGGGGCAGCACCAGGACCGGGGCGCGCGGGGGCCTGCTGCTCGGGCTGGCCGCCCTGCTGGGCCTGGTCGTGCTGCGCCGCCGTCGCCGTCGTTAGCAGGCCGCCAGGCGGCGCCCGAACTGACGAAGGGCTTGCGCAAATCCTGCGTTCGGCTGCAATCTGCTCTCAACCATGCCAGCTGACGCGACGCTCCTCAAGGAAGTCAGTCTCTTCGAGCAGCTCGACGACGAAGAGCGCGGCATCCTCGCCGAGGTCATCGACCTCATCCAGATCAAGGAGGGTCAGCCGCTGTTCCGGGCCGGCGATCCCGGCGACGCCATGTACGTCGTCAAGACCGGCAGCATCGAGCTTTCGGTCAAGGACAACGCTGGTCAGAAGATCGTCCTGCACATCGCCGAGCCGGGCGAGCTGTTCGGCGAGCTGTCGATGCTCGACAGCAAGCCGCGCACCGCCACGGCCATCGCGCTGCACGACACCGAGCTGCTCGAGCTCGACCGCGACGACCTCATCCTGCTGTTCAAGAAGCAGCCCGAGGCGGCGCTGCACATGATGGCGGCGATGGGCGAGATGACGCGCAAGGCCGACGCCCTGCTGCGCACCCGCGTGTCGAAGAACCTCAACGAGGAGATCGAGGACAAGGCGACCATGGTCGAGCGCGTCGCCGACAAGGTCGCCGCGTTCTCCGGCAGCATCCTGTTCTTCGGTATCAACTTCCTGTGGTTCGCCAGCTGGATCATCGGCAACGTCATCGGGCTCACCAGCTTCGATCCCTATCCCTTCGGCCTGCTGACCATGATCGTGTCACTGCAGGCCATCTTCCTGTCGATCCTGGTCATGATCTCGCAGAACCGGCAGGCCGCGAAGGATCGCGTGCGCTCCGACATCGAGTACGAGGTCAACGTCAAGGCCGAGCTCGAGGTCGCCCACCTGCACGAGAAGACCGATCAGATCCGCGACGACCTGCTGGATCGCTTCACCCGCATCGAGAAGGCGCTGGGCATCGGCGCACGAGCGGCCGGGGGCAACACCGGCAACATGCCCGCCGTCGCCGCCGCTGCCGCGATCACCGCCACCGTCAGCACGGCCCCTGGCAGCAACACCGCCCCGCCCGCGACCACCCCAGCCAAGTAGATGGCGACCCGGGACGAGATCCGCGCCTTCGCCCTGCGCGACTGGACGACGACGGCCAAGCTGAAGTCGGTGGTGTGGCGCCGGTGGAGACGGCGGCACGGTTGGCTCGCCTCGCTGCGGGTCGCTGAGGACCTCAGACAGCACGTGCAACTGGTTCGTCCCGGCTGGCCCGATCGCAGTGAGCGCGAGGCCGACCTCGACAGCCACCTTCGCGTGATCGACGCCCTCCGCCGTGTCCACGCCCGCCGTCGCTAAGGCGCTGGCTGCGCTGGCGGCCGTCCTCCGAGCCGAGCGCTGCCCCTGGTACCTGTTCGGAGCACAGGCCGTCCTGTGCTATGGGCGACCCCGGCTGACCAGCGATGTCGATGCCACCATCTCGCCGCGCGACGTGCCGAAACTCCTGAAGGCGCTCGGGCGGGCGGGCTTCCGTGTGGCCGTTCCAGGCTTCGAGCAGCACCTGAACGAGACCCGCGTCATGCCCATGCTGCATGGGCCGACCAAGGTGCCGGTGGATCTGGTGCTGGCTGGTCCGGGGCTCGAGCAGCAGTTCCTGGCGCGCGCCCAGCGACGACGGATCGGAAGGATTTCGGTCCCGGTCATCAGCGCGGCGGACCTGGTGGCGGTCAAGGTCCTCGCTGGCCGCGCCAAGGATCTGGACGACGTGGCGGGCATCCTCGAGGCCCAAGGCAACGACCTGGACCTCGGTCGCATCCGTGAAGTGCTCGCCGATCTGGAGGCCGCGCTGGAGCAGCACGACCTCCTACCTGAGCTCGAGCGGCTGCTCGCGGCCGCCCGGGTCAGCCGGTCAGGCCGAGCTCCTGGCGGGCGGCGGTCAGGAGGTTGATGTCCGTGGTGCCCGCGCCCAGCTCGAGCAGCTTGGCGTCACGGGCCAGTTTCTCGATGTGGTACTCCTCCATGTAGCCGTAGCCGCCGTGCAGCTGGATGGCCGTCAGCGCGACGTCGACACAGACCTGCGAGCAGTAGGCCTTCGAGGCATTGATGAAGGCCGCGTCCTTGACCTTGTTCTTGGTCATCCACGCGGTGCGGAAGACGATGTTCTCGACGTTCTTCAGCTTCACGTACATGTCCGCGATCTTGAGCTGCACGGCCTGGAACTCGCCGATGGGCTTGCCGAACTGCTCGCGCGAGCGCACATGATCGAGGGTCTGCTGGTAGCACTTCTCGATGATGCCCCAGGCCATCGCCGGGATGCCCGAGCGCTCGTTGCCCAGGCTGTCCTTGACCGCGCGGCGTCCGGCCGACTCCTCGCTGCCCCCGAGCAGGTGCAGCTTGGTCAGCTTGACGTCCTCGAAGAAGATCTCGCTGGTGGGTGAGTCGCGCATGCCCATCTTCTTGAACGGCTTGCCCTGCGAGAAGCCCGGCATGCCGCGCTCGAGGATGAAGGTCGCCACCGCCTGCTCGGCGCGCGGCTGGCCGCGATCGATCTTGGCGTAGACGACATAGACGTCGGCGTTGGGCCCGTTGGTGATGAAGGTCTTGGACCCGTTCAGCACAGAGCCGTCGCCGTCGGGCTTCGCGGTGCTGCGCATCGACCCGAAGGCGTCCGACCCGGCGCCCGGCTCGGTCAGACACCACGACCCGATCTTCTCCAGCGTGACCAGCGGCAGCGCAAACTTCTCCAGCTGGTCCGCGGTGCCCTTGGCCATGATGGCGCCGGCCGCCAGCCCCATCGAGACGCCCCAGCTCATGGCGAAGCCGGGCGACACCCGCGACAGCTCCTTGATGACGACGTACATCATCATGGGGTCGTTGCCGGCCG
>JADYYK010000151.1 GCA_020853705.1 Deltaproteobacteria bacterium | reverse complement strand
GGCCACCATCGCGACCAGCCGCGGGCGCCACACCTTCCCGGTCGAGAACGGCGAGCCGGTGGTGCTCGACCCCATCATGACGCGCAACGCGCTGTCGGCGGGCCTGTACCTCATCCGTCAGGGCGAGGCCGACGCCCAGCCGCAGCTCGCCGAGGCGGACCCGTCCGATCTGCTGCCCTGGATCGCCGAAGTGGCCGAGGAGCCGGCCGAGGCGCGCGATGGTCGCGCGGGGGTCGAGCGTGTGCGCCGCGCGCGCAAGGCGTTCCGGGCGGTCCTCGCTGGGCGGCCGGCGAAGGCCGAGGGCATGCGCGATGTGCTCTACACGCTCGACCGCGCCGAGGAGGCCGCCCCCCTGTTCGGGCAGATCGCCCGCTCGGCGATCCGCGTGGCGCGCGCTGCCCTCAAGAGCTTGGCCGCGCGTCCAGCGGGACGGCGAAACGGATGCTGCGGTCCCAGCCGGGAGGCCGTGCTGCAAAGCGCCGGCACGACCGGGGCCCTCGTCCTCGGGCAGAAGACGCCGGAGGTCGAGCCGCGCAACCTCAGCCTGAGCTGGAAGAAGCTCGGCTACTGGGGCGGCAAGGGCCTCTCGCGGGTGCTCGGGGTCGGCGATCTCTACGACCCGGCGCTGAACGCGGCCAAGAAGCAGCTGGCCCGGCTCAAGGCCGCACCCGCCGCCCAACGCCGGCAGGGGATGCCGCCCCTCGCGGGCCTGTGGGGCCTCCCGGTGTCCCCGATCTCGCTTACCAGGCCGGCAACGGTGCCGAGCCTTCTCGACCTCCTCTCAGGGAAAGGCAGGTGATGCAGATGGCAGCGACGAGCAAGACGATCATCATCCCGGAGGTCGTCGCGCGACCTCCCTGGATGAAGGCTGCGCGCCCGGGTGGCATGGCCTCGCGCAACGCGGGCGGCATGACGACCACCACCCCGGCGCCTCAGCACCTCAACCCGCGCCGCCGCTTCGTGCCGCGGGCCTCCAAGGTCGAGGTCAGCGCCAAGCAGGCGCTCGCCGTCACGGGGGGCGGCGTCCTCGGCGGCGCCGCCGTGCTGGGCCTCGCGGCTGCCGGCGTCAGCCCGGGCTGGACCATGGGCGGCCTGGCTGTGGCCGGCGCGGTGGGCATGTACAGCCTCAAGGGCCTGCCACGTGACGCCTCGGCGGGCCTGGTGGGCGGCGCTGCGCTGATGCTCGGCGCCTCGCTGGCGGCGCGCTTGTTCATGAAGGCCGCCCCCAAGCCCCAGCTCCCGGCCGGCAAGCCGGTGCCGCAGGCCCCGGCCCTGGCCACCCCGCCGCGGCAGGACGCGGACGGCGGCATGGATCTCGACGAGGCCTTCCGCAACGCCCGCGAGGACGAGGGAGGCGACGAGTACGACGACCGCTAACCCGCGCCCTGGCGCGAAGACCTGCGCGCATGGAGCGCGCCGAAAGGAGCACGTCATGGACGACGAGTTCGAGTACCGCAACGAGTGGGACGACGAGGAGCGCAACGCGCCGGGGATGTTCCCCACCATGTACCGCCCGCGCCCGCGCAAGCGTGCCGTGGGCCAGACCACGGTGGCGCCGTGGCGTCCGCTGCCGCCCCCGCAGGTCGTGGTGGCCGCACCGCCCCCGCCCCCGGCGCCGCGCTCGCTGCTCGGGGACATCTCCCTGGGCACCCTGGTCCAGCTCGGCGCGATGGGCTACGCCGCGCTGGCGCCGCTGCCGCCCAAGCCCGCGGTCATGGGCGACCCGCGCACCGACCAGCAGAACCTCCTGACCTACCAGGAGGCGCTGGCCCAGCACGCCAAGCGCGCGCAGCAGATCTCCACCCTCGGCCTCATCGGCGGCGCGCTGCTCCAGGGACGGCGGCTGTAAGCCATGCTGACCGCGCACACGCCCGTCTACCTGGGCGAGGGCCAGCCCGTCGCAGCCCGGTCGTGCTGGGCCTCGCTGTGGCCGCGCCCGGAGTACGGCGGCACGGGCGCGCCCGCGGCCAGCAGCGGCGTGGGGCGGACGGACGTGTTCGGGGTCTTCCCGCGCACGCCGGCCTACCTCGCGCTGCCGGTGGCGCCCAGCCCCACCACCCCGGCGCTGGCCACCACCCCGCCGCCGCTGCCGCCCCTCCCGGCGACCAGGGCGCGGGGCTGACGGAGCCATGCGCCTCTCGCTCGAAGAAGAACGGTTCAGTGCTGTGCTGCGCGCGCTCGACGCCGGTGCCGGGCGCGCGCAGCACGGCCCTGGCGCCGTCCTCGAGGTCGCTCGCCAGCGCCTCATCGCGTCGTGGTCGACGTCGACCTCGGCGAAGGAGCGCGCCCAGCTGGTGAGGGTGGGCGCGCGTGTCGCGCGCAGCCTGGGCCTGCGCAACGTCAGCCCGCGCCTCAGCCCGCAGACGCTGCGCGCGCGCTTGGGTGACCTTGTGTGCACCATCAAGGGGCAGCTCGCCGGGGGCGACGAGTATGCAACGCGGGCCGCGCTCGGCATGCTGCGCTCGGTGCTCGCCCTCCATGCCGAGGTGCGGCAGCTGGTCGAGCAGGCGGTCCGTCCTGGCGTCGACTCGGAGCAGTGGAGCGTCCTCATGCGCTCGCTGGTGACGCGCCTGTGGCAGACCTGGGACCGCGAAGTCCCCGGCTACCGGGTTCAGATCTTCGCCGCGCACCGGCAGCAGCACGAGCGGGTGCGCTTTGGCGACAGCGGCTTCAAGGGCGCGCTGCTGGCCCAGCTCCGCGAGGCCGCCAGCGTGCTCGACGCCTTCCTGGTGGCCAGCGAGATGCACCGCGTGGGCAGCCCGGAGAAGACGATCTACGCCGCGCTCGGGGCGCTGGCCGCGCTCGATACGATCATCAAGCGCGGCACCCGCAACGCCCAGCCGGTGCCGACCGCTGACCTGCTCAAGCGGCGGATCGAGGAGGCGAGCCAGACAGTGACCCAGGTGCTGCCAGAAACGGAGCGCTACCCGCTGGCGCAGGCGATGGCGATCTACCAGGCCACGCTCCAGATGCTCGACGGCACCCGGCGCCTGGTGGAGGAGAACGTCGTCCCGGGCGACACCCAGGCGTGGACCACCGCGCTCCAGAAGATCACCCGCGAGATGTGGGCGTTCTGGGACCGGCGCATGCCGCCCTATCGGCTGGCGCTGTTCGTCGCAAAGGACGCCAAGCAGACCGAGGTGGTGATGCCCGACCGCGGCTTCAAGGTCGCCGTCATCGGCGTGCTCGGCTTCGTGGCGCGCGCGCTGGAGCGCCTGGACGATGCCAACAGGCAGAAGGGCAGCCTGAACAGCGAGACCAAGCTCTACAAGGTGCTCGACGCCGCCAACCGCTTCATCCGCGGGGTGGGCGCGACGGTGGTCGATGCCGCGGGCGGCGCGGTCAACGCGGCCGGTGATGCGGCCAAGAAGGTGGCGGACGGGATCGGCGTCGGCAAGGCGCTGGTGATCGGCGCCGTCGTGCTGGGCGGCGGCTTCGTCGTGCTGCGCGCACTCAAGGACTGACGAGAGGAGATGGTCATGCGCAAGGGTGGCTGGATCTGGATCGTTGCAGGCGGCGGCGTCGCGAGTGTCGCCTACCTGCTGCTGCGCCCCAAGGCGGCAGCGGCGGCTGGGACGACGAGTGACACGGCGGGGAGCGACGGGCAGGCGCCCGCCTACCCCGGCCAGGGCGCCTCGCCGAGCGTGCCGCCCGCAGAGGCACCCGCGCAGCCGTCGCCGCCGCCGCTGGCGCGACCGCCCGAGCGGCCTCAGCCGGCGCCGCGCAGGCCAGCGCCGCCGCGCCCCGCGCCCAAGCCCGCAGCGGGTGACGGTCCGGCCTTCGCGGAGATGGATGAACGGACGGCGCTGGCCCGCGTTATCCGCTCCGAGGCCGGCAGCCACACCGCGGCCGAGCAGCGCGCGGTGGCGTGGGTGGTCAGGAACCGCGCCAAGAAGCGCGGCATGTCCATCGCACGCCTGGTCTGCTACCCGACCTGTGGCCCGCAGGGCAAGGCGCGCCCCTTCTCGTCGCGTGTCGCGCCGCGCGCGGCCGAGCTGGCGCTGGCGGCCGAGGTGCTGGCCCAGCATCCAGCGGAGGACCCCACGGGCGGCGCCTGGGATGCGTTCGAGCCCGCCTTGCAGGACCAGCTCGTGCGCGAGGGGCGGCCAGGCTACCGCAAGACCGCGGCAGAGGTACGGCGCGACTGGACGCGCCACAGCGACTTCTACGGCCGCGTCGGACACTGGGAGCTGTTCGGACCCAAGGGTGGCGCGCGCGCCCAGCAGGTGCCGACCACGGGTCAGGCGCGTCGGCCTGGGCGTTCCCCGGCAGCGCCCCCAGCGCGCAGGCCACAGATGAAGTACGTGCAGGAACGTCTCCCCGACAAGCGGCCTTTGCCGACGAAAGGACAGGTCTAGACCATGGACACGCGCATGACCCTGATCGCGATGGCGCTGGTGGTGTCTCTTGCGGGATGCAACTCCATCGACTCGTTGCCGCCGCTCGATGCGGGGCGCAGCGCGGTTGACGCCCAGGCGGTCGATGCCGGCGAGTTGGTCGACGCCGCCCAGGCCGACGCCTACACGCCAGTCGCCAAGGTGGACGCCGCCATGGCGCTGCCGCGCGGCACCCGCGTG
>JADYYK010000150.1 GCA_020853705.1 Deltaproteobacteria bacterium | reverse complement strand
GGTCGACTCGTACGGCCCGGTCACCGACAACGCGCAGTCGGTCTACGAGCTGTCGGTCATCGAGACCATCCCGAACGTCGAGGCCGAGATCAAGAAGGACTTCGGCTTCGACGTGCAGTGGGACAAGGCCAAGCACCTGCTCGAGGAGAACGACGGCGCCGGCAACACCTTCAAGGCGACCGCCAAGCCGGTCCTCATCGGCACCGCCGTGGTCGGGGCGACCACCATGATCTTCTCCATCATCCGCCTGCTGCAGGGCGACGATCCGCTCAAGTGGCCCGCCTTCTTCGCCAACATGTCGATCCTGAACCCGACCTTCCTGCTCGGCCTCATCATGGGCGGCGCCATCATCTACTGGTTCACCGGCGCGACCACCCAGGCGGTGTCGACCGGCGCCTACCGCGCGGTCGAGTTCATCAAGGCCAACATGAAGCTCGACGCCGGCGCCACCAAGGCCTCGGTCGAGGACTCCAAGAAGGTCGTCGAGATCTGCACCCAGTACGCGCAGAAGGGCATGTTCAACATCTTCCTGGCGGTGTTCTTCAGCACCCTGGCCTTCGCCTGCGTCGATCCCTTCTTCTTCATCGGCTACCTGATCTCGATCGCGCTGTTCGGCCTGTACCAGGCACTCTTCATGGCCAACGCCGGCGGCGCCTGGGACAACGCCAAGAAGGTGGTCGAGGTCGAGCTCAAGGAGAAGGGCACCCCGCTGCACGCCGCCTGCGTCGTCGGTGACACCGTCGGCGACCCCTTCAAGGACACCTCGTCGGTGGCCATGAACCCGGTCATCAAGTTCACCACGCTGTTCGGCCTGCTGGCGGTCGAGCTGGCGCTGGGTATGTCGCGCAAGACCTCGGCCCTCATCGCCACCGGCTGCTTCCTGGTCTCGGTGGTCTTCGTGTGGCGCTCGTTCTACGCCATGCGCATCGGCAGCGGCATCAAGTCCGCCGCCGGCGAGGCGCCGGCGTCGACGCCGTACCGCCAGGCCGCGAACGACTGAGCATCTGAGTCCCGGAATGAATAGAGCCCCGCTGGCCTGTGCCGGCGGGGCTCTTCGCTTTTCGGAGACGGAGCGGAATAGCCTCCTCGAAGCTGCGCTTCGAGGGGGGCTACTTGCTGGCCACCACCGCGCCCTCGATCCAGGCCTGCATGCCGACGGCGCGCAGCGCGGCGACCAGCTCGTCGGTCTTCACCATCTTCGGGTTGTAGCGCACGGTGGCGCGCTTGTTCTTCACCTGCACGTCGATCTTGTGCACCCCGCGCAGCTTGCGCAGCGCAGCCTCGACGCGGGCCGGCGACTTCGCGTCGGTCTTCTGCAGCTTGATGCTGGCCTGCAGGATCTCGGCGGCGACCGGGCGAGGCGGCTCGCCGCCCTCCATGTCGGGGCAGGCCATCGCGGCCGCGGGGGCCAGCACCAGGGTCAGACCGAACGCCGCGACCAGGTTCTTCCACTTCGTCATTCGCCGCTCTCCTTCTCGTTGGCCTACGCCCGAGTGTAATCGGTTTACGCCGCCCGCTGGCACCAGCTTCCAGCGACCCTATCGTGAACGCAGGAAGCGGACGATCGGTCCAGCGAACACCGCGAAAGCAGACAGCAGGACCACCCCGGCCAGCAGCGCCGACCCGGGCAGCCACAACACCGACATCGACCCACCTACCCCGCCCCCCATGACCCCGGCGCCGGCGCCGGCACAGCTCGAGCGCGCCAGCCAGCCACCCATCAGGACCGCGCCCGCGCCGCCCGCCGCCAGCGGCGCCCAGGCCCGCAGCCGCACCGAACCCCACAGCGCCAGCGAGCCCAGCGCCAGCGCGATGGCCGCGCCCTCGCCGCCGCCGCCGGGCGCGAAGACCAGGCCGATCAGCATCGGCAGCGCCATGGTCACGCGCATCACGGTGCGCCCGATCCGCTCGGCGCCACCATCCTCGATGCGGTACTTCTGGCGCCACGTCGCGCCGCCCTCGTAGGCGTCGCTCATGACCTTGCCGCTCAGCGACAGCCAGGCCAGGCCGTGCGCGATGCCATAGAACAGCACGAACGGGTTGAGGCCGTCCTCACCCTGCACCAGCATCAGCACGCCCGACAGGGTGCCCTGCACCGCCAGCCCCAGCGCGACCCAGCGGCCCCAGAACCAGCCCGAGGCCACCGAGAAGAAGGCGGTCAGGTACAGCGCCCCCATCGACAGCAGCAGCGCCCGCAGCTCGGGCACGAAGAACGAGTTCAGCGTGAACAGCGCGCCGAAGAAGCCGAACACCAGCGACGACAGCGCCCGCCGCTCGCCGACCAGCTCGAGTTTCATCATGACTGGAATGATAGCGAAGATTAGCGGCGGTGCCAGGGATGCGATATAAAAGGGAAAGCCGTGGCACGTAATCCCCTCGATCCGACGCAGGACGGTGCCCCGGTCGTGGAGCTGCGCACCCTGGTCATCTCGGGTGGCGTGCTCGGGCTGGTGCCCGAGGAGCTGGCCCGCGCCAAGGGTGTGCTGCCGCTGCGCCTGCGCGACCACGTGCTGTACATCGCGACCCGCGATCCCAACGCGCTGGCGCTGCTCGACGAGGTGTCGTTCGTGACCGGCCGCCGCGTGGTGGCCTACAGCGCCGCCCGCCACGAGATCGACGGCACCATCCACCAGGCCTACGCCGCGATCGCGCGCGGCATGCGCGAGTACCGTGCGCCCTCGGCGCCGCCAGGCTCGAGCGCCGACTCGCCGCTGGAGCTCAGCGGCGCTGGCGCGCCCGCCCCTGCCCAGCAGGCGCCGCAGCCGCGCCAGCCGTCCCACCCGCCGATGCCCGCGCGCCAGCCCACGCCGGTGCGCGAGTTCGAGGACGGCCCACCCGCCATCTCGATCGGCCTCGACGCGCCGACGCCAGCGCCGGCGCAGCCGCGCGCGCCTGCGCCACCGCAGGTGCGCGATCCCAGCCAGCCGATGCGCGCCCAGCCGGCCCAGGCCCCGGTGCGCGATCCCAGCCCGCCGATGCGCGCCCAGCCGCCGCAGGCCCACGGCGAGGCGCCCGGGGATCCCGACGATCTGCTGCGCAAGGGCGAGTCGGGCCTGTTCCAGGCTCACTACGCCACCGCGGTGGTGCCGCAGCCGGGCACCCGCCCGCGCGTGCTGGTGGTCGACGACGAGCCCGCCATCCGCAAGATCCTGCGCCACGCGCTGACCCAGCGCGGCTACGAGATCCTCGAGGCCGGCACCGGCATGGACGCCCTGCGGGTGGTCAAGGAGGCCGAGCCCGACGCCATCCTGCTCGACGCCATGCTGCCCGACGTGCACGGCTTCGAGATCGCGCGCCGCCTCAAGGAGAGCCGCCGCTACGCCGGCATCCCCATCGTGATGATGACCGCGGTGTACAAGGGCTGGCGCATCGCGGCCGACCTGCGCGACTCCTACGGCGTGGTCCAGGTCATCGAGAAGCCGTTCGACATGCACGCCGTCGCGGGGATCCTGGAGAACGCCGTCAGCGGCAAGCGCGCCACGCCGCAGGATCCCACCGCGCTGTCGAAGGAGGCCAAGCGCGAGTACACCGAGGCCTCGGCGGCCTACAAGCGCGGCGATCTCGAGAACGCCATCATCTCGATGCGCCGCGCCGCCACCGCCGACCCGCTGTCGCCGCACCTGCGCCTGCAGCTCGGCCTCCTCCTGGCGATGCGCGGCGAAGACTTCCAGGCCATCACCGAGCTCGAGCTGGCCATCGAGCTCGACCCCGAGTCGTTCCAGGCCCTGCGCAACCTGGCCTCGCTGTACCAGCGCAAGGGCTTCCGTCGCCAGGCCACCGAGCTGTTCGAGCGCGCGCTCAACTGCGCGCCTGACGACAACGCGCGCAGCGAGCTGCGCCAGGTCCTGATGAAGCTCTTGCAGCCCGTCGTCAAGACCACCCCGGGCGGCGGATGAAGCCCGGCCGCTGGCTGCCCTGGTTGCGCGCCACGACCGTCGTGCTGGCCGCGAGCAGCATCCTGGTGCTGGCCTCCGCGCTGGGCGCCGGCGCGTGCGCGTCGAGCAACGAGCCCGACCCCGACGCCGGCTTCACCGACGCCGCCCTGGTCGATGCCGAGGTCGACGCCGCGCCCGACCGCTTGCTGCCCGACGCCTTCATCCCGCCCGACGCGGCGCCGCCGACCAGCCTCGAGATGCTGGCCCCGGCCAGCGCCAGCATCCCGCGCGGGGCCAAGGTGGCGCTGACGATCACGCTGGATCGCCCCGCGCTGGCGGGCGGCGCACTTGTCACCCTGTCAAGCTCGGAGGCCGCCACCGTCAGCGTGCCGGCCACCGTGACGGTGCCCGCCGGCTCGCGCACCGTCGGCGTCGACGCCACCGGCGTGGCTCCCGGCGGCCCGGTCGACATCTCGGCCAGCTTCGGCGCCGCCACCCGCATGGCCAGCATCAGCGTGACCCCCGCGCTGGCCTCGCTGACGCCGACCCTGGCGGTGCGCATCGGCAGCACCGACAACCTGATCGTGACCCTGGACGGCCCCGCGCCCGCCGGCGGCTTGACCCTGACCACCACCTCGACCATGCCCACGGTGGTCGGCATCCCGGCGCAGGTCACCATCCCGGCCGGCCTCAGCTCGGGCGGGATCCCGGTCAGCGGCCTGACCCTGGGTGGCCCGGTCACCGTGCGCGTGACCCTGGGCCCGACCATGATGACCGCGATGGTGACCGTGAACGATCCGGTCGACCGCCTGGTCATCAGCGAGGTCTTCTATGACGCCGCCGGCGGTGACGACGGCCTGGAGTGGATCGAGCTCTACAACGGCGGCGCCACCACGGTGGACCTCGGCGCCGCGGTCTGGCAGGTGCGCTCGTCGAACTCGACCGCGGCTTACAGCGCGCTCAACGCCACCCTGGGCGCGGGCACCATCGCCCCCGGCGCCTGCGTCGTCATCGGCGGCCCGGGCGGGCCGGGCGGCGGCGCCAGCTACTTCCAGGTCCAGAACTTCAACCCGGATCTGCCCAACAGTGGCGCCGCCGCCGACGCCATCGCGCTGTTCCAGGGCACCACCCTGATGGACGCCGTGATCTATGGCGCGCTCAACGACCGCATGATCGGCGACGAGACCGGCACCCCGGGCACGCTCGACGTCGGCGACGCCGCCGAGGGCAAGAGCATCCAGCGCCTGGGCGCGCGCACCTGGCGCACCGATGCCACCCCTGGCCCCGGCAATTGCGCGCCACTGTGAGAGCGGAATCGGAGCCGCCTCGGGCGCTACGCGCCTGGGCCTGCTGACTTTCCCAGGTTGAACGAACCCCCCCGGCCCATTAGACTCACCGGCAAATTCCCCGGAGTTCCCATGCCCATCAGTGAAGGCGCCAAAGCCTGGGTCGCGGAGGTCGCGGCCCTGACCACCCCGGACAAGATCGTCTGGTGCGACGGTTCGGAGGAGGAGCGCGTCCGTCTGACCGAGGAGGCCGTCAAGGACGGCGTCCTCATCCCGCTCAACCAGGACAAGATGCCGGGCTGCTACCTGCACCGCAGCCACCCCAGTGACGTGGCCCGGTCCGAGCACCTGACCTTCATCTGTACCCCGCGCGCCGACGAGGCCGGCTCCAACAACAACTGGATGGCGCCCGCCGAGGCCCGCGACAAGGCCGGCGCGCTGTTCAAGAACTCGATGAAGGGCCGCACCATGTACGTGGTGCCCTTCCTGATGGGCCCCGCGGGCTCGGCCTTCTCCAAGGCCGGCGTCGAGCTGACCGACTCGATCTACGTGGTCCTCAACATGCGGATCATGACCCGCATGGGCAACGTGGTCTGGGACCACCTCAAGGGCTCGAACGACTTCACCAAGTGTCTGCACTCGCTGGGCGAGCTCGATCCCGACAAGCGCTACATCATGCACTTCCCGCAGGACAACGAGGTCTGGTCCATCGGGTCGGGCTACGGCGGCAACGCGCTGCTGGGCAAGAAGTGCCTGGCGCTGCGCGTCGCCAGCTACCTCGGGCGGCAGCAGGGCTGGCTGGCCGAGCACATGCTGATCCTCGGCGTGCAGACCCCCAAGGGCGATCTGCACTACATCTGCGGCGCCTTCCCCAGCGCCTGCGGCAAGACCAACCTGGCCATGCTGGTGCCACCCAAGGAGCAGGCCGCCAAGGGGTACAAGGTATGGACGCTGGGCGACGACATCGCCTGGCTGCGTCCCGGTGAAGATGGCCGCCTGTGGGCCGTCAACCCCGAGGCCGGCTTCTTCGGCGTGGTGCCCGGCACCAGCTCGAAGACCAACCCCAACGCCATGACGACCATCGCCAAGAACACCATCTACACCAACGTCGCGCTGCGGCCCGACGGCACCGTGTGGTGGGAGGGTCACGACGACCCCGCGCCCAAGGAGGCGCTGGACTGGCAGGGCCGCCCGTGGACGCCCGACTCGCCCGAGCGTGCCGCGCACCCCAACAGCCGCTTCACCGCGCCGGCCGCGCAGTGTCCGTCGATCTCGCCCGAGTGGGAGAACCCCCCGGGCGTGCCCATCAGCGCCATCCTGTTCGGCGCCCGGCGCCAGCGCGTGGTGCCCCTGATCTACCAGGCCCTGACCTGGGAGCACGGCGTCTTCCTGGGCGCCACGCTGTCGTCGGAGACCACCGCCGCCGCGGCCGGCAAGGTCGGCGTGCTGCGCCGCGACCCGATGGCGATGCTGCCCTTCTGTGGCTACAACATGGCCGACTACTGGGGCCACTGGCTCAAGCTCGGCGACAAGCTGAAGTCGCCACCCAAGATCTTCCGGGTCAACTGGTTCCGCACCGGCGAGAACGGCAAGTTCCTGTGGCCAGGCTATGGCGAGAACCTGCGCGTGCTGCAGTGGATCATCGATCGCTGCGAAGGCCTGGGCGAGGCCGAGAAGAGCTTCCTCGGCTACATCCCGACCCGCCGCGCCATCGATCGCAGCGGCCTCGACGTGTCCGACTCGGTGATGGATCAGCTGCTGCACGTGGATCGCATCGACTGGGTCGACGCGCTGTACGGTCAGTCGCTGTTCTTCGAGAAGTTTGGTGATCGGCTCCCCGAATCCATCCGCGAGCAGCACGAGTCGCTGGCGCGCCGGGTCTCGGGGGCCTTGCAGCAGTTCGAGTAACCTTCTACGCTGAGGCGACCATGGTGATGCCGAGACGGATCTGGGTGCTTTCGCTGGGCCTGCTACTGGGGATGGGCTTTCTGGGTGAGGCGGTCGTGGCCGCCGAGGCGGCGTCGCCGGGCGACATCCCGCCGCTGGCGATGCCCAAGCCCAAGAAGAAGAAAAAGAAGAAGGACGACGGCAAGAAGGCCGGGCCGGTGATCGACGCCTGCAAGTCCGACTTCGAGGCCGAGCCGGTGCCCAAGGAGAAGCGCAAGATCAAGCCGTCGGAGAACATCACGCGCGACTCCGAGCAGTCCATCACCGACGCGCAGGCCAGCACCAACACCGAGGAGAAGCTGCGCAACCTCAAGGCCGCGCAGGAGGCGCTGTTCGACGCCCTCAAGAAGGATCCCTACAACGCCATGGCCACCGAGCACCTGGCCTCCGTGTACGCCATCGCGGGGCGGCGCAAGTGCGCCAAGGCGCTGCTCGAGCGCCTGGTCATCCTGCGCGACGTGAAGGAGTTCTCGCAGCAGGCCAAGCGCGCCATCGCGGCCGCCAAGGCCAACACCGCGTTCGATGCGATGCGCGATGTCGCCGACCGCGCCCTGCAGTAGTCGCACGCCAACGCCCAAGGAGAGACCCTACGACATGCGCACGATCAAGGTTGCGATGCTGGCGCTGGCAGTGATGCTGCTGGGGAGCGCCGAGGCGTCGGCCAAGGCGCCGGCCGGGCCGCCCCCGCTGCCGCTGCCCACGCCCAAGAAGAAGAAGCCCAAGAAGGTGACCGCGCCGACGCCGGTGGGCCCCACCGCGCCGACCGGGCCGACCGACTGCACCTACAGCCTCGACAGCCGGGCCGATCCTGGTGACGGCGGTGAGGCCGAGAAGGACGAGCGCGACATCCCCGGTGCCAAGTCGGACAACAACGCCGGGCTGCGCGTGCTGCGTGACGCCGAGGCGCCCGGCATCGACCCGGTGGCCAAGCGCAAGATGTGGGTCGAGGCCATCCGCATCCTGATCGACGGTCTGGAGAAGGACCCCTACAACCCCAACATCAACTACAACCTGGCCGCGGCCTACGCCCGCCTGGCCAAGCGCGGCTGCATGCTGAAGTTCGTCAAGCGTGTCGTGGCGCTGACCAAGCGCAAGGAGACCCAGGAGCAGGCCAACCTGCGCCTCACCCATCTCACCAAGGGCTTCCCTGGTGAGAAGCCGCCCCGCCCGGCCGATCCCGACTTCAACGACTACCGCGACGACCCCGACTTCCGCGCCATCGTCTATGACGAGGCCGGCCAGAACGACTGAAGCCCGCCTCGCCTGACCCCGCCTGCCCGCCTTCGCGAATTTCATTCATCCCCTGGCTGGACACTTGACCAAGGCAAAAGCCGTGGAGTACCGTCTGTGCGCCGGCCCGGAGGTTGTTGGATGAAATTCGTGTTGATTGCTCTCCTGCTCACGAGCCTCGGGATCCTGGGCTGCGCCTCCGGCGGGGGTGAGGAGCCTGACGCCACGGTGGGCCCCGCCAAGGACGCTGGCAACCTCAGCGACCGGGTCACCTCACTGGTCGACGCGTCACGCGACGGCACCGTGACGCCTCCCCGCGACGGGTCAGTGCAGCTCGACTCTGCCGTCGTCGTGCCGACGACGGACGCCGGGGTCGTGATCCCGCCGGGCTCGCTGACCTGCACCAGCACGGCCCAGTGCACCACCGCCGGTACCTGCTGCTTCAGCCTGGGCGGCCAGGGCTTCTGCATCCCCGGCACCGAGCCGCTACCAGGGCTGTGCCTGCCCAACCTGAACTGAGCCAGGCGCCGCGACGGCGCGCCCCACTCCCCAGCTCAGAAGCTCCACTTGACCCCGGCGTACCCGGTGGTGCCGCCGCCGCCCATTGGCTGGGTCAGGTTCAGGTTGCCCTGACCCCCGGCGCCGAACTGGTTGTCCATCATGGTGCCGCCCTTGATGCCCATGAACAGGCTGACCGCGGCCTTGCGCTTGGTCGCCGACAGCGACGCGGTGTCGATCTTCTTGGCGAAGATGTCGACCGACAGCCGGGCGTCGAAGCCGTTGGTGGTCGGATCGATGACCCCAGCCAGGGTCAGCGCGACGTGATCGTGCGGCGTCAGCGTCAGCCCGGCGCCCAGGGCCGCGCCAGCCTTGCCGTCGGCGCCCAGCTTGGCCTCACCGAAGGCGTGGCCGTACAGCAGGCCGGGCTTGAGGGCATAGATCCCCTCTCCGCTGCCCGTGACCTCGGTGCCGTCCAGGGTGTGGCGCAGCTTGAGGTCGCCGCCGATGTGGAAGCGCTCCGCCGAGTACACCGCTGACAGCGCGGCGAACTCGCTGGTCTTGCCGTCCTTCTTCTCGGTGCCGCCCTCCAGCGAGACCTCGCCCTTTTCGCCCAGCTTCTTGGCCGCGCGCATGCTCAGCGAGTAGTCGCCGTCGTCCGACGCCGAGCCCTTGCCGCCGACGCTGAAGCCGTCGCCGTTCAGGGTCAGGCCGCCGCCCACGGTGTCCTTCTCGGGCGTGTGCGCATAGCTCAGGTTGCCGGTCACCGAGGTCTTGTCGTCGAGCTTCTTGGTGCCGTGCAGCTCGGCCGCCGCCAGCTCGCCGTTGAGCAGATCCAGGCTGCCACCGGCGGAGCCCTCGCTGCCCTTCACGCCGAGGCCGAAGTGGTCCTTGCTGCCAGCGGGGCCCTCGCTGTGCTTGGCGTCGACCGACAGCCCCTCCTTGGAGGTCGCGGACACGCCCCAGGTCGCGATCGGATTGCCGTCCTTGTCGACGCCCACGCTCTGCGACCCCGAGGCCTTGTTGCCGTCGTGCTCGCTGGACTGCGTGGTGGTCAGGCTGGCGCCCGAGGCGCCGCCGCGGACCTCGATGCCGGCGCGCTCACCGGGGCGCAGCTCCTTGTCGCCCTTGATGCCGACGTCGACGCCCATGGTCTTGGGATCGACCGCGACATCGGCCGTCACGCTGCCCGACTTGTCGTTGGCCTCGTAGCCGAAGCCGGCCACCGCCTTGCCGCCCTTGTAGTTCGCGGTGCCGTGGAGGTCGCCCTCGCCGAGGTGCTGCCGAACGTCGAGTCCGTCGCCGTCGATCTTGCCGTCGTTGGCGCCGCTCCGCCACTTGACGCCCTTGGGTTCGGCGCCAGCGATGAAGTAGTCGGCCGTCTTGCTGTCGGGATCGCCGGCCACGATCGACTTCTTCTTGCCGTCCCAGTGCAGCTTCTGCGACTCCTCGACGACCTTGGTGGTCAGCGTGTTGCCACCCGCCGGGTGCGACTGGATGAGGGCGAGGATGGCCTCCTTCTCGGCCGGGTACTGATAGAGCAGCTTGCCCAGCTTTGCCGCATCGGCGCCAGCCGCGAGCTCGGCCTCGGCCTTCTTGAGCCCCTCGCCCTTGGTCGCGGCGGGTGCCGGGGTGGCGGCGGGGCCAGGCGGCGGCGCCTTGGGCGGCGTCGCGTGGTCTTCCTTGGGATCGACTTCCTTGTCGGCGTTGGCGGCCATGGCTCCCCGTGCACAGAGGTCAGGTGAACATTGTACGATTTCAAAGGGGTCGGGCCTTCCCTGGGTGTGCCCTCAGACCACGTGCGCGAGCAGCAGCTTGAGATAGCGCCCCTCGGGGAAGCCGGGCACCACGGGGTGGTCAGGGCCGGCGCCGCGGACGTCGAGCACGCGCACGCGGCGGCCCGCGCGCACCGCGGCGTCGCGCAGCACGGTCAGGAAGGCCTCCGGGGTGACGTGCGATGAGCACGAGGCGGTGGCCAGGATCCCCCCCGGCTCGACCACGGCCAGGCCCAGCGCGCCGAGATCGGTGTAGGCCGCCAGCGCCGCGGGCAGGGCCTTGCTGCTGGGCGCGAAGCTGGGCGGATCCAGGATGACCACCCCGTGGCGGGTGTCGGCGGCGGCGTGGCGACGCAGCACCTCGAAGCAATCCTCGGCCACGAAGGCGTGCGCGTCGGGGTCGAGGCCGCTGATGCGAAAGCCCTCGCGCGCGGCCTCCAGCGCCGGCCTGGCCACGTCGACGCTGGTGACCCGGCGCGCCCCCGCCAGCGCGCACGCGACCGAGAAGCCGCCGGTGTACGAGAAGCAGTTCAGCACGGTGGCCCCGGCGGCGTAGCGCGCCACCTGGCGTCGGTTGTCGCGCTGGTCGAGGAAGAAGCCGGTCTTCTGACCGGCCACGACATCGACCGGGAAGCGCGCCGCGCCCTCGTGGATCTCGATCCTGCGCGGCGGCTGGCCCCCGTGCAGGGGGGCGCCGCGCTCGCCCCCTTCACGGGCGGCCTTGCCGGTGCGACGCTCGTAGACCCGCTGCACGGTGACGCCCAGGATGGCGGGCACCTCGGTCAGCAGGGCGGCCACCAGGGCGGGCGCCAGCGTGCGCGCGGCCTCACCATCGCAGCGCACCACCGCGGTGTCTGCGTACAGATCGCACACCAGCCCAGGGGCGTGGTCACCCTCGCCGTGCAGCAGGCGCAGCGCGTTGCAGTCGGCCAGGATCCCGGCGGCGCGACGGGCGCCCAGCGCCTCGCGCAGGCGGGCGCGCACCAGTGCGGCGTCGACCGGGACGGCGGCGTCGGTGGTCCACACCCGCACCGCGATGGGCGAACCCGGGTCGAACGGGCCCCGGGCCAGGAAGCGCCCCGCCTTGTCATGGACATCGACGATGGTGCCCACGGCGGGCCGGGGGCCGCCCGCAGACAGGGCCTCGGCCCAGATCCAGGGGTGGCCAGCGGCGATCTGACGGCCGAGGTCCTTGCCCAGGGTCAGGCGCGGGTTCACGTCCTGGAGGATGACGCGGGAGCCCTCGATTTCACAAGGGAAAAACCACCCGGTTCAGAGCCGGACCATCAGCTCGGTCCCGCACCGAGCTGATGGGGGATTTCGTGAACGATCTCACCGCGCCGACAACAAAGGGTACGATGTTTGCGAGGTCGGCGGTGCGCAAGGACTCGAGGTCGTCGGAGACGCGATTGCGCGCCATTGCAGGCGGCGCCGAGGCTCCCCGCCAGCCTCCGCCGGCACGCACCCCGGTGCTGTCGCTGGAGCGCGAGCGTGAGCTGGTGGCGCGCTGCCAGGCCGGCGAGCGCGCGGCCCAGGACGAGCTCTACCGTGGCCATCGCCGCCTGGTGGCTGGCAACCTGTACCGCGTCCTCGGCAGCCCGTCGGAGCTGGAGGATCTGGTCCAGGAGGTCTTCGTGATCGCCTTCCGGGGCATCGCGCGCTTCCGTGGCGAGAGCCGGCTGACGACGTGGCTGTATCGCATCGCGGTCAACGTCGCGCTGCAGCGGCTGCGCTCGCGCGGGCGCCGGCGCGAGATGTTGCCGCTCGAGGAGCAGGACGGCGGCGCGACCGACGACACCCCCGAGGCCGAGCTGCTGCGCCGGCACCAGATCGCGGCGGTGTATCGCCTGCTCGACAAGCTGTCGCCCAAGAAGCGCGTGGTCCTGGTGCTGCACGAGATCGAGGGGCTCGACGTCGCCGAGATCGCCGGGATCGTGGGCTCGCCCCAGGTCACGGTGCGCACCCGCCTGCACTATGCGCGCAAGGAGTTCTACCGCATGGCCGCGGCGGATCCGGAGCTCGACGAGCGCCGGGTGGTGCGCGCCGGCCCTGACCGCGACGGCGGCAGCGGCAGCGGCAGCGGCGAGGTGGACGCGTGAGCGGCTGCAGTCCAGAGACGCTGGCGCGCCTGGTCGAGGGTCGACTGGAGGCGCCGCTGCGCGACGCCACGGTGGCGCACGCCACGGGCTGTGCGCGCTGTCGTGCCGAGCTGCGCCGGCTGCGTGGCGCGCGCGACGGCTTCGAGGCCGCGCGCACGCTGGAGGCGCCCGAGCTGCCCTGGGAGCAGATGGGTGCCCAGATCGCGTGGCAGCTCCGGCAGGCGCCGCCGACGCGCGCGCGCTGGCCGCTGTTCGTGCTGGGCGGCGCCGCGCTGGCGGCGGCCGCGGTGCTGACGCTGTGGCTGCTCGGGCGCGCCGGGACGGGCGCGCGGGGCGACGGCGGCGAGCTGGCGGCACCTGCGCCCAGCGCGATGCCGAGCCCGGCCCCGCTGGTCAGCCCGCCGCCGGTGCGGCCTGCGGCGGCGCCGGGCCAGGCCTGGGCCTTCCTGATCGAGGCCGAGCTCATACGCGGGCGCGCCGGCGCGGCGCTGGCCGCGCTGTCGGCCGAGGCCGCGGCGGCCGAGCCGCTGCTGGCCGGTGATCGGCTGCGCGCGGTGGGCGGCCGGGTCGGCCTGGTGCTCGAGACCCGCACCGCGCTGGTGCTGGAGGCGGGCACCGAGGCGGCGCTGCGCGCGCTCGACGCCGAGACCATCGAGCTCGAGCTGGCGCGCGGGCGGGTCACGCTGGAGGTCGCGCGGCGCAGCCCGACGCAGCGCCTGTCGGTGCTGGCGGGTGGCAAGCGCGTCACCGTGCGCGGCACCCGCTTCGCGGTCGCGCTGCAGGACAATGGGGCGCTGGCGGTCGGCGTCGGCCATGGCCGCGTCGAGCTGGGGCTGGCGGACGCAGGCGGCGGCCCGGTGCTGAGCATCGACGGCGGCAGCGTGGCCGAGCTGAGCGCGGGCGAGGACGTCTCGAACGCACGGGTGCGCGCGCTGACGGAGGACGAGCGGGCCGAGCTGGAGATCGAGCTGCCGCTGCCCGGGACGCTGGCGGGGGCCGAGCTGCCGGGGGCGACGCGCCTTCTGCGGGTGGGCTCGTCACAGGCCGCGGTGCTGACCCTGGATGGCGCGCCGGTGGGCCAGGGCAGCGCGCTGGTGCGGGTGCTGCCGGGGCGCCATCTGCTCGAGGCCTCGAGCGGTGCGCACCGGGTGTCGCGCTGGATCGACAGCGCCCTGGGTGAGGGGATCTCGGTGGTCAGGGTGCCGGCGCCGGGGCCACGTTCGGGCCCCAGCGCGGCGCGCACGATGGGCCGGCCGCTGGAGATCGACGCCCAGGTGCGCGCGGCCGGCAAGGCCATCAAGGCCTGCTACGCCGAGGGACTGTCGCGCCGGCCCGACCTCGATGGCACCGTGCTGCTGCGCGTCGACGTCGGCGCTGATGGCGTGCTGGCCCCGGTCGAGGTCTCGTCCTCGACGCTGGGCGACAGCGGTGTGGAGCGCTGCCTCAAGAGCGTCGTGCAGCGCTGGCGCCTGCCCCCGGGCGAGCCGAGCACGGTGATCTATCCGATCGAGCTACACCAAAACTGAACCCGCCTTCGCCGGGTTCAGTTTTGTCCGTCTCCGTGTCCGTTTCCGTTCCGTCTCCGAAAACAGAACGGCCGCCCTCAGGCGGCCGACTGACCCAGCGCTGCGACAGCTCTTACCGGACCACCGACAGCTGGGCCTGGGGCTGCGTGTAGTAGGCCACCGGCTCGTCGCTCTCGATCTCCATCGAGGAGATGTACTCGAGCTGCTCCAGCTTGCGGCCCTCGTAGGGGGTGGTCATGAAGGCGTGGATGATCTGCTCGTTGAGCTCGACGCCGAGCTTGGACGACAGGCACAGCACGTTGGCGTTGTTGATGGTGCGCGCCATGGTGGCGTCCTCGACCGACAGGCAGCGCCCGGCGTAGACGCCGCGGAACTTGTTGGCGGCGATCGACACGCCCATGCCGGTCGAGCAGATCAGGACGCCGACGTGGTCGGCGCGGTAGCGCATCTTCTGGCACACCTTCTCGGTCGAGGTCAGGTAGTGCGGGTTCTCGAAATCGACCGTCGGCACCGGCTGGCCATACAGCGACAGCGCGCGGGTGTAGACATCGAGCTCCGGCAGCAGGTAGCGGTCGTAGCCGAACACGATGTTCTTGCCGATGTGCTTGCCGATCTGGCGGATCGACTTCAGGGCTGGGGACATGATGGACGCAGCATGTGCAAGGCCGGCGCCGTCACCTGTCTGTCACCTGTTCGACGAGATTTCGATACCTTAGGAGGGAGTCAGCAACGGCGAAGTGTCGAACACCTGACACTTCGCCCAAGTTCTGACAGCTGACGTGCGACAGATCTTACGCAGAGGGGGCTGTGGATAAACCTGGAAGATCGCCCGGAGATCCTGTCCTTGCTCAGCGCGCCAGGACCTTGGTCAGGGCCCGCTTCAACCCGGCGACGTGGTCGTCCGACAGGTCGCCGATGGTGCTGAGCTGGAAGTGGGTCGAGTCGCCTGGGATGCCGTACAGCAGGTAGAAGCCCTCGGCCTCCATGGCGGCGGCGAACGCCGGGTACTCCCAGCCGCCGGGCAGGCGGAAGTTGACCGCGATGTTCGAGCGGTACTCGTTCGGCAGCGTGGCCGGGCAGCCCAGCGGGAGGAGGTGCGCCTCCAGCTCGGCCATGTGGCGACGGATGCGCGCCATGTGGTTGTCGATGCCGACCTGCTTCATGTGAATGCAGGCGGCCCGCAGCGCGGCGTGCAGCGCGACCGGCTGCGCGAAGCGGGTCTGCATCTCCTTCTTCTGCTTCTGGGTCTCGCCGACCAGGTCGAGGTAGTAGCCGCGCGGCTTGGCCGCCGCCTCGAGCGCCGGCAGCGAGGCCAGCTTGACGAAGCAGATGGCCAGGCCGGGCACGCCCATGATGGCCTTGGCCGACGAGGTGATGCCGACGTCGAGCTGCGCCGCCTCGAGGTCGAGCTTGTAGGCGTAGGCCGACGACACGATGTCGGCGCCGACCATGAGGCCGCGCTTCTTCGCGACCTGCCCGATCTGGGTCAGCGGGTTCACGAGGCCGGCGCGGGTCTCGTGGCTGACCAGGTAGACCCACTTGAGGTCGGGGTTCTTGCCCAGCACGGCGTCGAGCTCGGCCGGATCGATGGGCCGATCGTGCGGCGACTCCATCACCATGTGCGGGATCTTGTTCTGCACCACCTGGTCGACCAGGCGCGACGCGAACCAGCCGTTGCGCAGGATGAGGCCCTTGCCGAGGCCCTCGAAGGCCAGCAGCGCGGCCTCGTTGCCGCCGGTGCCGGTGCTGGTGATCATGGTGGCGAAGTAGGCGCCCGGCTCGCGGATGCCGATCAGCGCCTTCACGTCCGACTCGGTCTCCGCGAACATGGCGCGGAAGCCCTCCTGCCGATGGTAGTTGCAGGGCGGGTCGGCCATGTAGTCAGCCACGATCGGTGGGATGCGGACCGGGCCAGGGGTACACAGGATCAGCTTTGAACGCGGCACTCTCGCCTCCAGGGTTCGAAGCCCCTTACCACAAGTCTGGAGTGATTTTCGACAGAGACTTGGAGATTTGTGGCAACCTGCCGCCCCCATGAAGGCCGTCTTCCTTGCCGCGGGGATCGCGTCGCGGCTCCGTCCCCTGACCGATCACACCCCCAAGGCCATCCTGCCGGTGCACGGCGTGCCGATGATGCGGCGCTCGATGCAGCACCTCTACAATGCGGGAATCCGTGACTTCGTCATCGTCACCGGCTACCTCGAGGACAAGCTCAAGGCTGCCGTGGCCGAGTGGTTCCCGGGGCTGCCGGTGGCCTATGTCTCGAACCCCGACTATGCCACCAAGGGCAACGCCACCTCGCTGCTGGTGGCGCGCCACCTGGTGGAGGGCCACGACTTCCTCCTGCTCGACGGCGACCTCATCATCGAGGCCGGCGTCATCACCGACATCCTCGCCCACCCTGCCTCGACGTCGACCGCGATGCGGCCGTCCAGCGCCCTGGGCGAGGAGGAGATGAAGGTCATCCTGGACGGCGCCGGCAACGTGGCGCGCATCTCCAAGCAGCTGCCGCCGCGCGAGAGCGTCGGCGAGTCGATCGGCATCAACCGGTTCTCTGCGGCGAGCTCGCGACCGCTGCTCGACATCATGCACGACCGGGTCAACAATCGAGGCCTGGTGCAGGACTACTACGAGGACTCGATCCAGGAGCTGGTGACCAGCGGCCGCGGCACCGTCGGCGTGGTCAACCTGGGCACGCGCTACTGCGCCGAGATCGACACCGCGGCCGACCTCGGCCACGTCGAGGCCCAGCTGGCCGCGCTGGGCTGGCCGCGCGAGTAGTCGGGTGACGCGCGCATGAGCTCGCGCAGCGATCTGCCGTCGTCGCACGTCAACCGGCAGATCGCCTGGATCGGCTTCGCCAGCACCGTCGTCTCGCTGCTCGACATCGTGGCCATCGCGCTGATCGTGAAGTTCTGGGTCAGCCCGGAGCAGTACGGCACCGCGACGCTGGCCATCTCGCTGTTCCCGGTGCTCGATCTGGCCACCGACATGGGGCTGTCGTCGGCGGTCATCCAGCGCGACGACAACACCCCCGAGGTGGTGTCGACGGTGTTCTGGCTCAACCTGGCCATGTCGGTGGTCATGTTCGGCATGCTGAGCGGCGCCGCGCCCGCGCTGGCGCGGCTGCAAGGCCAGACCGTCATCGGCACCATGCTGCTGGCCTACGGCACCAAGCTCTTGTTCCAGAACGTGTACTTCATCCCGCACGCGATGATGAAGCGCGAGCTCCGCTTCAAGGAGCTGTCGGTCATCCGCATCATCGCCAACCTGGTCGAGTTCGTGGCCAAGATCAGCTTCGCGTTCGCCGGCTTCGAGCTGTGGTGCTTCGTGCTGGGGCCGATGTGCCGGGTGCTGACCACCGGGATCGGCGTGCAGCTGCGCCACCCCTGGCGGCCGCGAGCGGCGCTCAAGCTGCGCGCCGCGGGCGACTACTTCAAGTTCGGGGTCAAGACCTCGCTCAGCCAGATCCTGTTCCAGGTCTACACCAACGTCGACTACCAGGTCGTGGCCTACTACTTCGGGGCCAAGGCCAACGGCCTGTACCGGCTGGCCTACGAGCTGGTGCTGGAGCCGGTGCGCATCATCTCGGACGTGGTCGCGCAGGTGGCCTTCCCGCTGTTCGCGCGGCTGCGCACCAGGCGCGCCGCGCTGGTCGAGCAGTTCATCGCCTTCACGCGCCAGAACCTGGTGGTGGTGATCCCGTTCCTGTCGCTGGTGATGCTGGTCGGAGAGGACCTGCTGTACCTGATCTTCGGCCCCAAGTGGACGGCGGCGGCCACCGCGGCGCGGGTGCTGTGCGCCGTCGGGGTGTTCCGCGCGCTGTCGTTCGTGGTGCCCCCGCTGCTGGACGGCATCGGATACCCGGGCACCACGCTGATCTACACCGCGGTGGCCTCGGTGGTGTTGCCGGCGGCGTATGTCGGCTTCGCCTGGGTGCTGGGCGACAGGTTCGGCTTCCTGTCGGTGGCGATGGCGTGGGCGGTCGGCTATCCCATCGCGTTCGGCGTGCTGGTGTGGCTGGCGATGCGGCGCATCGGCCTGCATGGCATCGAGTATCTGCGCCGCGTCATCGGGATCCCGCTGTGTGCCTTCGCGGCGCTGGCCGTCGGCGCCGGGGTGCGCTGGCTGGTGCCGTTCGCCAGCGTCGGCCACGCCGGGCGGCTGGCCATCGTGGGCGCGGCGACGCTGGGCGTGCTGGGGGTGCTGCTGGCGTACTTCCAGGGCATCAGCCCGCGGTCGATCCGACGCTCGATGAGCGATGCGCCGCCAGTGATCGAGGAAGACAAGCCGGTGGTCTAGCGCGGCGTCAGGGGTCGCGTCAGGCACTTGCCGGAAGAAGCCGGGCGAAACCGGCGTATCGTCGACGAGATGCGTGTGGGACCGAGATGCGGGACCGGGGCGCTGCTGGCCCTGCTCGGAGTGGCGGAGCTGGCGGCGTGCAGCGGGGCGCGCGCGGACGACGCGGTGCCCGCCCGGGCCAAGGTCGGCGCAGCCAGGCCGGCGCCGGCCTCGGGCGCGAGCAGCAGCGCGGCCGACACCGTCAACCAGAGCCGGGTGCGCGCCACCCCGACGCCGCTCAGCGCCAGCGACGTCGGGATCTATCCCGAGCTTTCCACCACGGTCGATCTGGTGCCGGCGCCAGGGCAGAGCACGCGGGTCACCGTCGACCTGGCGCGCGGCACCCTGGTGGTGTGGGCAGGCGCGGATCCCATCGCGGTGTACGGCCAGCGCGCCGCGGTCGGCACCGGCAGCTACCGGGTCGGCGAGGTCGCGGCCAGGCTCGGGCTGGCGGCGGCCGACGCACGCGCGCTGTCGGCGCTGACCACGGCGGACACGCCGGTCAGCGTCAGCGCCGGCGACATCAAGCGGCGGCCGGCGGCGGGCGACCGTGACGGGGACGGCATCCCGGATCCGCTCGACGTCCTCATCGGGGCGCGCAAGCTGCTGGCCAACGGGGCGGCCTACATCGAGACCTACCGCACCCTGAAGTACCCCAACGGCGACGTGCCGCGTACCGAGGGCGTGTGCACCGACACCATCATCCGCGCCATGCGCAACGCCGGCCTCGACCTGCAGCAGGCGGTGCACGAGGACATCGCCGCCGCGCCGCGGGCCTACCCCATGGTCAAGAAGGCCAACTCGCACATCGACCACCGGCGCGTGAAGACGCTGCTGCCCTGGTTCAAGCGTCACTTGAAGTCTGTGCCGCTCGACGCGCCGTGGCTGCCGGGTGACATCGTGTTCCTGGACACCTTCCCGTCGCGCGCCGGGCCTGACCATGTGGGGATCCTGTCGGATCGGGTCAACGCCGAGGGCGTGCCCCTGGTCATCAACAACTGGACCGACGGCGCCACCGACGCCGAGATGGATCTGCTCGGCTTCGTGCCGGTGCTCAGCCGGTTTCGGCTGCAGCCGCGCTGACCCGGGCGCGCGCCCACGCGATCACGGTGCGCGCGGCGTCGGCCAGATCGGTCGGGCCCGGCCCCAGCGAGACCAGGTTGCTGGTCATGGGGGCGGACATCAGGGTGTCGGCGGCGGCGCGCACCTCGCCGGGGACGCTGGTGTGGGCGTCGGCGGCCAGCGCGCGCAGGTGGTCGACATAGCTGCGGCCCCAGGCGTCGCTGGGCGTCGACCACAGCACGGCGTTCAGGGCCATGCCGCCGGCGCGGCGGGCGTAGGTCAGCCCCTCGCGGCGCTGCTTGCCGGCCAGCGCGCCGTAGGCCAGCGCCAGCTCCTTGTCGGCGGCGCGCAGCCAGTCCTCGGGCGACAGCCGGTACAGCCAGTGCGCCGGATCGATGGCCGGCGGCGACGGTGGCGGTGGCGACGGTGGCGACGGCGGCGCGCTCACTACCTGCTCCGGCGCCGCACCAGCAGCGCCACGCCCAGCGCCAGTGCCAGCGCGAGGCCCAGCAGCAGCACCCCGCCGACCCCGTGGCCGCGGCCGCCAGCGACGCTGAACTGGCACTGGAAGCCGCTGTCGGTCGAGGTCGACAGCCGCACATCGGGCTGGATCAGCGCGCTCTCGCCCTCGCGCACCGCCAGCGTCGCGAGGTAGATCAGCGCCGCCTCCGAGGCGCTGGGAGTGCCCACGCGGGGCTGGTAGGCGTCGGTCCCCACCGCGCCCACGACCTCGCCGAAGTGGTGCGTGCTGGGGGTGCCCATGCCGTCGGACAGGCGCATCATCCAGTCGCGCAGGCGGACCCGGTTGGCGGGCTCCTTGGAGTTGCCGCGGAACTCGTAGACCCCCAGCGCCAGCAGCGCGCGCGCCGGCGACTCCGCGGTCATGTGGGCGTCATAGAGCGGCGCCACCAGCGCGGTCAGAGCCACCGCGGTCGCGCTGGTGCGGGTGTCGTCGATGGGGTGCAGCGCGGCCGGCCAGATGGCCAGGGCGCGCGCGGTCTGGTCACCGTCATAGCCGCCCTCGGCCTTGAGGTAGCCCGCCGGCGGCGGGCGGTCCATCTGCTGGCGCAGGCTGAACATGCGCGACTGCCAGCGCCGCGCCTCGCCGCTGTGGCCGAGGACGGCGGCGATGCGCGAGGCCGCGTACAGCCCGGTCCAGGCCGCCGCGCCGCCGCGCAGGGTCTGGCGCTTGTCGACCCCGTCGCCCTCGTAGGCCGGGCACTGCAGCGCGTTCTTGCTGCCCTGGCAGCTGGTCAAGAGGTTCGCCGCCGAGCGGATGGCGGGGTACACGCTGTTCAAGTAGGTGCGCTGCCTGGCGGTGATCACGGCGTCGGCGGCGCCGATCCACTTGGCGTGCTCGCACAGCGTCCACAGCGCCAGGCCGGTGGCGTCCATGGCGAAGCCGTCGTCGACCCCGGCGCGCGTCGGGGGCTTGGCGCTGGCGCCCCCGGTGGGCGGCAGCGAGTCGAGGAAGGTCGCGCCGGCCCAGCTGCCCTCGAGCTTGCTGTCGCTGACGGTGCCGGTGGTGCCCTGGCGCTGCGCGCGCACGTAGAACTGGTTGTGCGCCTCGACCCACTCGGGGTGGCCAGCGGCGTCGAGGGCCAGGTTGATGAAGGCGCCCAGGGCGGGGCGATCGACGGCGTAGGCGGGCTGCGCGGCCAGCGAGCTGGCGATGGCGCCGCTCTGGGCGTCGCGCGCGACATAGATCGTCATCAGCGAGCGCAGCGCGGTGGAGGCCAGCACCTCGACCGGCAGCCGGGTCTGCGGCGTGATCAGCTCGGCGGTGCGCAGATCCGACAGCTCGGCGATCCCGGTCAGCGGGGTCAGGACGCCCGCGCTGCGCGCCGGCCCCAGCAGCGCCTCGGCCTCGGCGTGCGTGCTGCCGAAGACGAAGTACAGCGTCACCGTGGCCTCGGTGGCCAGATCGAGATCCCAGACCAGCGCGCCGTTGGCGTGCTCGCGCGCCAGCAGCGCGCCGCTCAGGGTGCCGTCGGCGGCGTCGAGCTGGGCGTCGAGGCCGCTGGGCAGGCCGGCCATGGGGGCGAAGTTCTTGTCATAGCCGCACTGGAAGCCCAGCGGGGTGCGGTCGCCGCCCATCATCATCCAGGTCCCGCGCGAGGCCGCGTTGCTCGCCAGGCCAGTCAGGAAGGCGTCGACGGTGGCCGCCCCGGGCGCGCTGCCCAGCGCGGCGATGCCCACCCCGGCCTCGTCGCCGGGCAGGAAGGACACCAGGGCGCGGGCGCGCTCGCTGTACAGGCAGGCGTAGTCGCGCTCGGCGTCGCCGCTGACCTCGGCCTCGGGGGCGCCCGGCACCGGCGTGATCGCGGGCGCGAAGTTGGCGAAGGCCACCAGGCGCAGCACGGTGTAGGCGCGGTTCTGATCGACCTCGACGTCGAACCGGCGCGCCAGCACGTCGTGTGCGCCGGTGCCGCCCGAGGGCGCGATCGCGTCGGTGCCGGTGACGGTGATACCGAGGCTGCTGTTGCGATAGGTCGTGATCAGCACCAGCGACTCGTCGGCGCGGTACATCATGGTGCGCGTCCAGCCGGCGCCCGACAGCCAGGTCAGACCACCCGGCTCGGTGTACAGGCCGACGAAGGCGCCGGCGTTGTCGCGCGCGCCGAAGCGCGGCAGGCTGCGCGCGTCGGCAGTCTTCGCGGTCTCGTACTCCAGCTGATCCATGTAGCCGGGCGACGGCCAGCGCAGCAGGGTCAGCTCACCCTCGGGCGAGAAGCCCGCGGTCAGGCCGCCGTGGCCCATCACCGCGGCGACGTTGCTGACGCCCTGATCGCGCTCGGGCTGCTCGAGATCCTGGGCCAGCGCTGGCGCCGCCAGCGTGCACACCGCGCACAGCGTGCACACGGTCCACAGCGAGAGGACAAGCAGGGGGCGGCACAGCCACGTCTTGGGGGTCGCGTTGGTCATCGAGAGGCCGGCGGGAAGCTTACCCGGAAGCGGGAAAAACGGTAGAGTCGCCGCGTGGGCGCCCTCTTCCGCTATCTGCGCCAGCGCCTGGTCTTCAAGATCGGCATGGTCACCCTGGTCGTGATCGCGGCCGGCTTCGCGGCCTCGTCGTACCTCAACAGCCGGCGCGCGGCGAGCGCGCTGCAGAGCTCGACCGTCGACGCCTCGACCAACCTGGCCCAGGGCATGATCGCGGGCATCCGCGGCGCCATGCTGGCCGGCAACGGCATCCTGGTGCAGGACCTCATCACCGAGGCGCAGGGCAAGCTGCCCTCGGTGTCGATCCGGGTCTTCGATCAGGCCGGCGCGCAGGTCTTCACCGCGGCCGGGCCGGCGCCGGCGCCCGGCAGCCTGAGCCCCGAGCTGGCCCAGGTCCTCGCCGGCACGCCGCGCGCGCAGAGCGGCGCCACCGTGCTGCGCGGGCTGCCCAACCAGGAGCGCTGCCAGACCTGCCACCCTGCCCTGCCCGCGGTGCGCGGCGTGGTGTCGATGGTGCCGACGCAGGCCGACAGCGCGGGCCGGCGCGCGGAGCTCCTGGGCAGCATCGTGACCGACGCCTTCAAGCACATCATGACGGCGCGCAAGGTCAAGCAGTCGGAGCTCGACGACTACTTCCGCGAGCTGGCGGCGGCGGCGCCCGGCCTGCAGGTCGCGGTGTTCGATCACGAGGGCAGCGTGGCCTATGGCGAGCGCCCGCCCGGCGACGAGGACAGCTGGCGCGCCGCGGTGCTGGCGGCCGCCGCGCCGGGCGCCGTGGCCCGGGATCTCCAGCTCCCCGGCCAAGGGCCGGCGCGCCTGGTGCCGCTGCCGATGGAGCCGCGCTGCCAGGAGTGCCACAAGGATTCACGCCCGGTGCGCGGCGTGCTCGCGGTGGCGCTGCCGCTGGCCCCGGCCGACGGACCGGGTGGCGAGCTGGAGGCGGTGCTCGAGGTCTCGCTGCAGAACATCATGCTGGTGGCGCTGGGCCGCCTGGTCACGCGCTTCCTCGACTCGGTCGCGCGCAGCGGCGCGGTCAGCGCGCTGACGTTGCACGACGGCGAGGGGCGCCTGTACTACGACGCCTTCGCGCGCCCGAGCCCGCCGCCTGCGGTGGCCATCGCGCTGGCGGGGCGCAAGTCGACGCTGCGCCGCGAGGGTGGCGACCTGGTGGTGGTCGCGCCGCTGCTCAATGACATGCAGTGCCAGCGCTGCCATGGCGGCGATCTGCCGGTGCGCGGCGCGGTCGAGATCCGGGCCTCGACGGCGCGCGCCGAGCGCGCCGAGCGCGACGCCATGCGCAGCGCAGCTGGCTTCGCGGGGCTCACCGTGGTGCTGTGCTTCCTGGTGCTGTGGCTGGTGCTGAAGCGGATCGTGGTCGATCCGGTGCGCCGCATCGGCGACGTCGCCGAGAAGATCGGCGGCGGTGATCTCACCGGCGAGGTCACCGGCGCCACCGCGGGCGGGGACGAGGTCGCGCGCCTCGGCGCCCGCATCAACGAGATGGTGCAGGGGCTGCGCGCCAAGCTGCACCTGGAGAAGTTCGTGTCGCGCGGCGCGGCGGCGGCGGCCGAGGCGGCCAGCACGGCGGCGCAGGGTGGCGCGGCGTTCCGGTCGATCCGGTCGTCGGGCGAGCGGCGCGCCTGCGCGGTGCTGTTCACCGACATCCGCGGCTTCACCTCGTACGCCGAGAAGATCGCGCCCGAGGAGGTGGTCAAGATGCTGAACCGCATCCTGGCCGCGCAGGCCGAGGTGGTGCACCGCTGCGGCGGCGACATCGACAAGTTCGTCGGTGACGAGTTGATGGCGGTCTTCCTGGGCGACGACGGCGCGCGCCACGCGGTGCAGGCCGGCCTGGAGATGGTCGAGGCGGTGCGCGCGGCGCGCGCCGGCACCGACATCGCGGTCGGCGGCGGGGTCAGCTATGGCGAGGTGGTCTATGGCGCCATCGGGGCCGAGGATCGCATGGACTACACCGTGATCGGCGACGTGGTGAACACCGGGGCGCGGCTGTGCTCGGCGGCCAGCGCGGGCGAGCTGCTGTGCACCGAGGCGGTGGTCAAATCGTGCGGTGACAGCCCGGGAGCCATCGCGTTCGATCCCATCGAGCCGCTCAAGGTCAAGGGCAAGAAGGAGCCGCTCAGGACGTACCTGGCGCGCAAGGCGTAGGAATCCGGGGCCGGAATCGCGCGCCTCGACGCTACGCTTTCGAGGGGAGCTACTCGCCGCGGTTGGCGAGCAGGCCGGCGCCTTGCAGGACCTTGTCGACGGCGTCGGCCTCGCTGGCGCGGTAGTAGCCGCGGATCTGCATGTCGCGATCGACCAGCACGAAGTGCTCGCCGTGGAAGATCTGCATGAAGCCGCCGGCGGGATCGTCGTTGCCCATGGCGACCTTGAGGCCGCCCATGACCGCGGTCTTGACGGTCTGCAGCGGCCCGGTCAGAAACGACCACGCGCGCGCGCTGGCGCGGTACTCGTGGGCATAGTCGGCCAGCACCGCCGGGGTGTCGTACTCGGGATCGACGGTGAACGAGACCAGGTGCAGCGCCTCGCCCAGGTTGCGACCGCGGTGCTGGATCTGGAACATCTTCTTGCTGAAGGTCGGGCACACCGACGGGCAGCGCGTGAAGATGAAGTTGGCGACCCAGATCCGCCCGCGCAGCTGGCGCGATCCGAAGGCCTGGCCATGCTGGTCGGTCAGCTCGAACTCGGGCACCACGCCGAGCACCGGCAGCTTGGCCGGCAGCTTGGCGGTGACCCCGCGCAGGATCGGCCAGGTCATCATGAAGACCACGAAGCCGGCCCACAGGTACCAGCGCCCGACCAGGCGGCTGACCCAGCCGCCCCGCTGCCGCACCGCGGCGGGGCTGGGCGGCGTCGCCCCGACCAGGGCGGTGGCGGGCTCGGTGGCGGACGCGGTGGCGGGCGATTCGAGGCGGTCTTCCGGGGTCATGCGAGGGGCAAACTACAGCGCCCAGTGACAGGCGTCAAATGTGTTGCCGGACGCAAAACCAGCGTGATAGGTTGGCGCCGCTTTCCTCCCCACTCCTGTTGATTCAGAGGGTTTGCCCACCGATGAGTGCCTCCGTCGCCGCTGAGCACGCAGACCACCCACCCGCGCATGGCCACAAGGACGACCACGGCCATGCCCCCCCGTCCGACCAGTACGGAACCGCCACCAACGGCAAGATCGCCATGTGGCTGTTCCTGGTCTCGGACGCCTTCTCTTTCGGCGGCTTGCTGATCGCGTACGGCATCCTGCGCAGCGGCAGCCACACCTGGCACCACAAGGCAGGGGAGCTGGGCTGGAAGTACGCCACCGAGCCCAAGCTGGGCATCAACTTCACGGCAGGGCTGACCTTCTTGCTGATCTGCTCCTCGGTCAGCATGGTCATGGCCTACGCCGCCGCGGCGGACAAGGACCGCAAGGGCACCCTGCTCTGGCTGGGCCTGACCATCCTCGGCGGGCTGCTGTTCTTGACCGGCCAGTACCACGAGTACTTCGGCATCTGGGCGCCGGGGCTGACCAAGGAGGGCCTGACCTTCGGCCACTCCGCCTACGCCAGCACCTTCTACCTCGTCACCTCGTTCCACGGTCTACACGTCGCCACCGGGACGCTGTACCTCATCATCACCTGGATCCGCACCGCCCGAGGCAAGACCGACGAGACCGACATCGAGCTCGTCGGCCTGTTCTGGCACTTCGTCGACCTGGTCTGGATCCTGGTCTTCACCTTCATCTACCTCCTGTAGAGAGCGACAGCGACCCATGGCGCATCCATCTCGCAAAGAATACGGGTTCATCTTCCTGGTCCTGACCGTGCTGACCGCGCTCGAGGTCGGCGTGGTCTACCTGCACATCGGCCGCCTCGGGCTGGTGACGTCGCTGATCGGGCTCGCGGTCACCAAGGCCTTCCTGGTCGGCTGGTTCTTCATGCACCTCAAGTCCGACTCCAAGTCGATGAAGCTGACGGTGGCCATCCCGTTCATGTTTCCGGCGCTGTACGCCTTCGTGCTCATCGCCGAGGCGACCTGGAGGCGGATATGGTGAGGCGGCTCGCGCTGCTGGCGACCCTGGCGCTGCTGCTGCTGGCGCCGCGGCTGGCCGAAGCGTGCCCACAGTGCGCTGGCCGGTCGGCGGGTTCGAGCCTGATCCCGTACCTCATCGGCTCGCTGGTGCTGTTCCCGTTCGCAGTGGTCTACGTCATCCACCGCATCATCAAGAAAGCGCCTCCCGGGGTCGACCCGCGGACGCTTGGTTGAGCTGAGCTCGTCGAGCCACGGAGAATCGAGAGCGATGAGAACGAACCCCAAGAAATGGCTGCTGGCCTTGATCGCGCTGGCCCTCGGGACCTTGTTCCCGGGCATGGCGCTGGCCGCCGGGCCCATCCCGCAAGAGACCAGCTATGGCCTGCCGCGCGACGTCTCGGCTGACGGCCACCGCATCGACTGGCTGATCAAGGTCACCCTGATCTTCGTGACGATCCTCTTCGTCATCATGGTGATCTGGATGTTGCTCGCGGTGTTCAAGCACAACCACAAGCACAAGGCCGAGTACGACCACGGCGACAGCCGCCACGCCATCATGGTCGGCATGATCCTGTCGGCCGTCATCTTCTTCGTGGTCGACGGCAACCTGTGGGTCAACGCGACGCGCGACCTGTCGCAGGCGTTCTGGAACTTCCCCAAGGCCGAGAAGCACCCCGAGGCCGTGCGCATCGAGCTCAACGCCCACCAGTGGGCCTGGGACGCGCGCTACGCCGGCCCCGACCTGGAGTTCAACACCGCCGACGACATCGTGGTGCTGAACGATCTGGTCATCCCGATCGACCGCCCGGTGATCGTGCAGCTGGTGTCGACCGACGTCATCCACTCGTTCTCGCTGCCCAACTTCCGCGTCAAGATGGACGCCACCCCGGGCATGACCAACCGCTTCTGGTTCATGGCCAGCGGCAAGCGGGCCAAGCCGGGCGACGTGGTCGAGATCGGTTGCACCCAGCACTGCGGCACCAACCACTACAAGATGCGCGGCACCCTGAAGCTGCTCGACTGGGAGGCCTTCCAGCTGTGGTCCAAGGAGGCCTCGGCGTCCTCGAAGGCCACCTACGACGAGAAGAGCCCGACCCGCAACTGGGGCTGGAAGTGGAAGCGCTTCCCCAATGAGCCTGACTGGTACAAGCAGCAGGTCGACGCGAAGAAGAGGTCGGCGGCGTTGAGCTCGCCGACCTCGGGCACGACCGCGGTGGCCACGACCGAGAGAGAGAGCAACTGATGTCAGCGCACGCACACGCCGATTCGGGGCACGGGGCGGGGCACAACCCGTTCGAGCAGCACATCCATCCGCCGCCCACGTCGTTCTTCTACAAGTACATCTGGTCGACCGACCACAAGGTCATCGCCAAGCAGTTCATGTGGGCCGGCCTGGTCTTCCTGCTGTTCGGCGGCCTGCTGGCCATGATGATCCGCTGGCAGTGGGCCTTCCCGGGCACCAAGGTGCCGGTGCTGGGGATCTTCCTGCGTCGTTCGGGCGGCATCGTCACGCCGGCGAACTACCAGAGCATCTTCACCATGCACGGCCTCATCATGATCTTCTTCGCCATCACCCCGCTGCTCATCGGCATGTTCGGCAACTTCTGCATCCCGCTGATGATCGGCGCGCGCGACATGGCGTTCCCGTTCCTGAACGCGCTGTCGTTCTGGACCTTCGTGGTCTCGCTGGTCCTCATCGTGACCTCGTTCTTCGTGCAGCTGGGCACCGCGGGGGCGGGCTGGACGACGTACGCACCGCTCTCGACCAACGTCGGCACACCCGGGTTAGGACAGACCCTGGTCGTGGCGGCCATCTTCGTGACCGGCGCGGCGTCGATCATGGGTGGCATCAACTACATCACCACGGTCATCCGTCTGCGCGCGCCAGGCATGGGCTGGTTCAAGATGCCGGGCACGGTGTGGGGGCTGTGGCTGACCTCGATCCTGAACGTGCTGTTCATCCCGGTGCTGGGCGCCGCGGCCATCCTGCTCATCCTCGACCGCACCGCGGGCACACAGTTCTTCATCGCTGGCGCGGCCGGGGTCCAGGGCGGCGGCGATCCCCTGCTGTACCAGCACCTGTTCTGGATCTTCGGCCACCCCGAGGTCTACATCCTGATCCTGCCGGCGTGGGGGATCCTGGTCGACCTGGTGTCGTTCTTCTCGCGCAAGCCGGCCTACTTCTACAAGGGCTCGGTCTACGCGATGATCGCGGTCACCGTGCTGTCGGCCATCGTGTACGGCCACCACATGTTCGTGACCGGCATGAACCCGATGCTGGGCAAGACCTTCATGCTGTTCACGCTCATCATCTCGGTGCCCGCCGAGGTGCTGTTCCTGAACTGGCTGCACACCATCTGGAAGGGCTCGATCCGGCTGACCACGCCGATGCTGTTCGCGCTGGGCACCATCTTCGTGTTCGGCCTCGGCGGCCTGACCGGGATCTTCCTGGGCACGGTGTCGACCGACCTCTACCTGCACGACACCATGTTCGTGGTCGGTCACTTCCACCTGACCATGGCGGCCGCCGCCTTCCTGGCCATCTTCGGCGGGATCTACTTCTGGTTCCCCAAGATGTTCGGCCGGATGATGGACGAGAAGCTGGGCAAGATTCACTTCTGGGGCTCGGTCGTCTTCATCACGCTGGTGTTCTGCGGCCAGATGCTGGCGGGCTACTCGGGCCAGCAGCGCCGCCTGTATGACCCGTTCCAGTACACCTACATCAAGCACCTGCGCAGCCTGAACTGGTGGACGTCGATGTTCGCCTTCATGCTGCTGGGCTTCCAGGTGCCGTTCATCCTGAACTTCTTCAAGAGCCTGATCGCGGGTGAGA
Organism: Deltaproteobacteria bacterium; assembly: GCA_020853705.1. Classification (GTDB taxonomy): domain Bacteria; phylum Myxococcota_A; class Polyangia; order Haliangiales; family JADYYK01; genus JADYYK01. The sequence goes on along the minus strand of JADYYK010000150.1, from coordinate 10,791 downwards.
CGGCGACCCAGAACCCGTGGCAGGTCGGCACGCTGGAGTGGACCCACGCCAGCTCGCCGCCGGTGCACCACAACTTCGACGTCATCCCGACCGTGTACCGCGGCCCGCACGAGTATGCGCACCCGGACGCGCAGCGCCTGCTGGGCAAGGACTGGATCGGCCAGGCCGAGGAGCTGCCCAGCGAGCCGCACGGCGCCGCCGCGGGTGGCGGCGCGGCCGACGCGGTCGCGGGGCCGGTGAGGGAGTAGTGGCCGCTGGCGTCAGCCAGAAGGCGGCCGCGGTGACCATGGGAGATGTGGTCCCCTATCGGTCGCCGCGCGCGCAGCGTGACTGGACCTCGTACCTGGGCATGGTGATCTTCCTGGGTTCGTGGGCGGTGCTGTTCGCGGCGCTGTTCTTCTCCTACCTGTACCTGCGCGCGCACACCCCGGTGTGGCCGCCGGTGGGGTCGCCCAGGCTGCCGCTCACGCTGCCGGCGCTGAACACCGGCGTCATCGTGCTGACCTCCGTGATGATGCACCTCGGCCTGATGGCGATCCGGCGCCGGCGCAATGGCGTGGGCGGGACCCTGCTGCTGGGGACCTTCGCGCTGGGGTCGCTGTTCCTGGTGCTGCAGACCGTGGTCTGGCTGCGCATGTGGGACCAGGGGCTGGTGCCGCAGGCCGGGCAGTACGCCTCGGTGTTCTATGCCCTGACCTGGTTCCACGCCGTGCACGTGGTGGTCGGGCTGGTGGCGCTGCTGGCGCTGGCGGTCAAGACCTGGCTCGGGAAGTACAACGCCGCCAAGCACGGCGGCGTGCTGCTGTGGACGATCTACTGGCACTTCGTGGGCGTGGTGTGGCTGCTGATGTTCCTGCTGGTCTACCTGGTTTGACCTGACCTGACTTCTCAAGGCGAGCTCATGAGAACCGTGTACACGAGAGTCGCGATCGCAACCCTGCTGGGCGCCGTGCTGGGCCTGGGTGCGGGCTGCGAGTCGCCCAAGTTCAACCCCAAGGGCACCTACCGCATCGCGGGCGTGCGCGTCACCGGCAAGCTGCTCAACGACGGCTGGGAGGCGTACACCATGTACTGCGCCGCCTGCCACGGTGAGCATGGTGACGGCAACGGCGTGGCGGCGGCCGGGTACCATCCGCCGCCCCGCAACTTCACCAAGGGGATCTTCAAGTTCGCCGGCGTCAACGGCGCCGGCAAGCTGCCCAGCGACGCCGACCTGGATCGCATCATCCGCTACGGCCTGAACGGCACGCCGATGTTGCCGTGGGACATCCCCGAGTACGAGCGCCGCGCCATCATCCAGTACATCAAGACGCTGGCGCCGCTGCCGGATCCCAAGAAGATGCACGACAAGGGCTACAAGACGCCGATCAGCCCCTGGTACGCCAAGAACAAGAAGCAGGAGCCGCTGTTCGTGCCGGCCTCGAAGGACCCCTACGAGGTCGGCGGCGAGGCCAAGGCGCTGGAGATCGGCAAGCTGGTCTACCACACCAAGGCGCAGTGCCTGGGCTGCCACCCGTCGTACCTGACCACCGAGGAGTACGGAAGCTTCCTCAAGAAGGGCCTCGAGATCGGGTTCATGACGCCAGGGTCGACGCTGAGCCCGCGCGAGGACGCCTACAATCCCCAGGGCAAGGACAGCGTGGACTACAAGAGCCGCCTCCTGCCGCCCGACTTCGTCCGTCATCCGGTGCGCTCGGTGCGCGTGAACTGCCCGGGCGCGGCGCGTGGGATCTGCCCCGACAGCCAGCGCCTGGAGGACTTCTACCGCATCATCGCCAACGGCATCCCGGGCACCGCGATGCCGTCATGGCAGAAGCAGCTCAAGCCGGACGAGCTGTGGGCGCTGACGCACTATGTGAAGTGGCTGCACGACAAGCAGCTGCCGGGAGGTGACGCGCGGGCGTTCCGCGACAACCTGCTGGCGCAGCCGCCGTATGTCGCGCCCGAGCCGGCGCCCGCGCCGGTGCCTCCGGTTGGCGAGGTCACGCCGTCGGTCGGGGATACTGCGCCAGGGGCCGAGCCCGGGGCGCCGGCCGCCCCGGCTGTGTCGCCCGCCACGCCCGCGCAGCCGTAGCCGTAGCCGCTTTTCCTCAGGCGGTTCGCTTGAACCTCCTGCCTGGCCAGCATACGATCCCCCCATGATGCTTCGCAGAGCTTGGTTACTGATGGCCCTGGCCGTGCTGCTGGTCGGCGCGCGTGCCGCACAGGCGCAGACACCGAACGACACCGAGAAGGCCAAGGTGCTGTTCCAGGACGCCATGCGGCACTACAACGTGGGCGAGTTCGCCGACGCCGCGGCCAAGTTCATCGAGGCCTACAAGGCGGCGCCGGATCCGACCTTCCTGTACAACGCCGCGCAGGCCTACCGGCTTGGTGGTGAACACCAGAAGGCGCTGTTCTTCTACAAGAGCTACCTGCGTGACGCGCCCGAGGCCGGCAACCGCGCGGAGGTCGAGAAGCGCATCGAGCAGCTCAAGCAGATCCAGGAGCCGCCCGCCGACGCCAGGACGCCGGATCCGAAGGTGGTACACAAGGACCCCAAGGACCCCCAGCTGACGACGGATCCCAAGGATCCCAAGCTCAGCCCCAAGGACCCCAACCTGAACCCGGATCCCAAGGATCCCAAGCTGACGCCCAAGGATCCCAAGCTGAACAAGACGGTGCCCGACCATGTGGTCGACGAGACGCCGCCAGGCGGCCAGACCGACACCGGTGGCGGGGGTGGACGGCCGATCTACAAGAAGTGGTGGTTCTGGGCGGGGATCGGCGCGGTGGCGGCGGGCACCGTGGCCATCGTGGTGGTCATGAGTGGTGATGACGGGGTCAGCACCGAGCTCGGCGACATCGGGCCGGGGGCGCGGGCCTCGGCCCTGGGTGCGCGGTTTTGATGCCGCAGGGCCGGGGGGCTCGGAGGCAGCGGGTGGGTCGCTTCGCGCTGGTGGTGACCGGTGTGGCGGGGCTTTTCGGGCTGGTCGCCGGCGGCATCAGCTGCGGCGGCGGTGGTGACGGCAAGACCGGGATCAAGCTGTCGATCGACATCGACGACGCGGTGCCGCAGGCCACGGTGGACTCGATCATCGAGGGCGAGGTCACCGTGATGTCGTCGGCGGTGGCGGAGGACAAGCACAAGATCGCTTTCGGGGACAAGCTGCGCGACCGCAGCACGTCGTTTCGTTATGTCGACGACGGGCGCTTCGCCGGCATGGAGGTCTCGGTCAAGCTCAGGCTGCTCAACGCCGGTGGTGCCCCGGTGTTCGAGGAGACCCAGACCGACACCATGACGGACGGCGAGACCATCGAGATCGACTACACCTTCGGAGGGTCGCCGCCGGTGGACGCCGGGGTGGACGGCAGCATGTGCCCTGCCCCGCCGTCGTGTGTCACGGTGGCGGACAAGTCGTGCATCGATGGCACCGTGGTCGACTTCGGCACCGAGGCTGCGGTGCTGGGCGGCGGCGTCGAGCTGACGGTGGTGAACGCGGCCAGCGGCGCGCCCATCGCGACCGGCATGGTCGACACCTGCGGGCGCTTCACCACGACCTCGTTCACGCCGCCGACGGCGGCCAACGCCGAGGTCGACCTGGTGCTGGACGATCCGACCGGCGGCGCCGACCAGTTCAAGAAGACGTCGACCCGGTTCGTGGTCGGCCGCGGGACCCTGGCCCAGGGCGCCAAGGTGCGCGTCCTGACCGCGGCGCTGGACGAGACGCTGTCGGTGGCGGCTGGCTTCTGCACCGCGCCGTGCACCAGCGCGTCGACCTTCGCCGGCAAGGGCGCGCTGGCGCTGTTCTACAAGATCAACGGCGTGCTGACGCGCAACGTGCGCGTGACCGAGAGCGCGACGACGGCCAAGCCGGTGCTGCTGACGCGTGAGGTGTTCTACTTCGCCGACGACGCCGCGGGCAAGCAGACCACCTTCAGCCCGATGCGGATGGAGACCTCGCGCAGCGGGGCCGCCCTGGCGGTCGCGCCGGCGCCGGGGGCGCTGCTGTGGAACGGCACCGGCGGCCTGCCCGGCCCCAACCTGTCCTGGAAGGAGCGCACCGCCACCGCGCCGGCGGGGGGGATCGTCATCGTGGACATCGACACCGTGTCGCACACCTGCGATCCGCTGGCCCAGGCCACCATGGGCTGCCGCAACCAGGATGACGGCTGCTATCCCGACTCGGCGATGCCGGCCGACAACTTCTGCACGCACGCCGGCAGCACGGGGTCGCCGATGCCCTGCACCTTCGTGAGCGACTGCCAGATCGGGCTGACCTGCATCGGCAACATCTGCCGGTCGCTGTGCAGGGTCGGCGGCGGGCTACCCGGGTGCACCACGCCCAATATGTGCAGGGCCATCGGTGGCTCGGCGACCGTGGGGGCCTGCCAGCCGTAGGGCAGCACTGGGTTGGGGTGAAGGGCGCCCGGTGCCCGGCTCGTGGGGTGTGCGTCGTGCTCGTGCTCGTGCTCGTGCTCGTGCTCGTGGGCGCGCTCTCGACGGCTTCGGATGTGCGCCCGATTCAAGTTCTCGGGCCGGGGCCAGCGTACGTGCACGACCACGTCCACGATCACGAGCCAGGGGTGAGATCCGACAGCGCGAGAGACAGAGGCGCCGCGCAACGCTCGACTTGAATCGAGCGCACATCTGCAACCAGGCGGACGACACCGCGGCGACGAGTGGTCGCCGGGGACGCCAGGGGACGGGCGGATCTCGAGGGGGACGAGCGACTCAGCGGCGGCGGCGCGAGCGGACGACCACGGCGAGCGCGAGGGCGAGGCCCAGCAGGAGGCCGGAGCCGGACAATCCGCTGCGCGGATTGGTGCGGCAGCCGCAGCCGGCGGCCTCGTCGGCGGGGGTGGTGCCGCCGTCGCTGTTGCCGGGGTCGATGGCGCCGTCGGCAGAGGTGCCGCCGTCGCCGCCGGGGCTGGTGGAGTGGATGCACGTCCCGGCCTGGCAGCTGTCGGCGGTGCCGGGATCCATGTCGTCGCAGTCGATCTGGTCGCCGGAGCAGCTGCCGTTGGCCTGGCAGGTGTCGGAGGTGGTGCACACGTTGCCATCATCGCAGCTGGTCGAGGGCGGGCGCGAGTCATGGGTACAGCCGGTCGAGGTGTTGCAGGCGTCCACGGTGCACGAGTTGTTGTCGTCGCAGGACGCCGGCGTGCCCGGGGTGCACACGCCCGCGGTGCACACGTCGCCGGTGGTGCAGGCGTTACCGTCGCTGCAGGCGCCGCCCTCGCTGGTCGGGGTGTTGACGCAGACGCCGTTGAGCGGGTTGCACGAGTCGGCGGTGCACGGGTTTCCGTCGTCGCAGTTGCGGCGCGTGCCAGCGGTGCAGGTGGTGCCCACACAGCTGTCACGATCGGTGCACAGGTCGTTGTCGGCGTTGCACAGGGTGCCCGCGGGCAGCGCCACGTTGGAGCAGGCGCCGCCGCCGCTGCCGCCGCACATGCTGGTGGTGCACTGGTTGCCGTCATCGGGGCACACCGTGCCAGTGCCGCTGCAGGTACCGCCGACACAGACGTCGCCGTTGGTGCAGTTCGAGCCATCGTTGCAGGACACCGCGGGCGTGTTGGCGACCGGGGTGAACACGCAGGCGCCAGTGCTCGGGTTGCAGCTGTCGGTGGTGCACACGCTGGTGTCGTCACAGACGCGGGGGGTGCCGCGGCAGGTGCCGCCGACGCAGACGTCGCCCAAGGTGCAGGGCAGGTTGTCGTTGCAGGCGAAGGCGGGGCTGTCGGGCTTGTTGGTGTTGCCGCAGCCGGTGGTCGGGCTGCAGGTGGTGTCGGTGCACGGGTTGGTGTCGCCCGGGCAGGTGACGGTGGTATGCGCGCAGCTGCCGGCGCCGTTGCAGGCGTCAGTGGTGCAGGCGTTGGAGTCGCTGGTGCAGGCCACACCGCTGCTGGTGAAGCGGTCGGCCGGACACGCCGCCGAGGTGCCGGTGCAGTTCTCGGCCGGGTTGCACTCGCCGCCAGCGCGACAGACCACGCTGGTGCTCGACAGGGTGTTGGCCGGGCAGGTGCCGGACGAGCAGCGCTCGGCGGGGTCGCAGGGGCCGGCCGAGGCGCGACAGACGGTCAGGCTGGAGGCGTTGCCACAGATCCCCGTCGACCGGTTGCAGACCTTGCAGATGCCGCAGTCCGAGTCGTCGAAACAGCCCGGGTCTCCGTCGGGCTGGGTGGGCAGCGCCTGCTGCTGCTGCGAGCCGATATCGGGCAGATCGCCCTCACTCGCGCAACCAGCGAGGCCTCCGAAGCTGACCAGACAACATAGGCTGACGAGTGTGTATCTCATGGCAACTCCAGTTCTACCCACGTTATCTGCTAGCATCGCGACATGCAACAAGGCCGATCGGCACGCTTCATCGGCGTCGCCACGGTCGCGTGCGTGGTTCTGTTCCTGTTCCACTGCGGCCGCTTCTGGTGGTTCACCATCGATGACGCCGCGATCTCCATGTCTTACGCCTGGAATGCCGCGCACGGTCATGGCCTGCGCCTGACCCGGGACGCGGCGCCGGTCGAGGCCTACTCGAATCCGCTCTGGGTGCTCCTCATGATGGGGCCAGCCGCCCTGGGAGCTGCCCTGGAACCGGTGGCAAAGATCGGCGGAGTGCTGGCGGCGGCCGCCGCCCTGCCCTGCGTGGTGCTGGCTGCCCGCCGCGCTGGTGCCGGGCTGTGGGCCCCGGTGGCGCCCGCGGTGCTGGCGCTGGCGGCCGGTTATGCGCTGTGGGCACAGGCCGGGCTGGAGAACGGGCTGTGGGCGGGCACGGTGGCGGCGGCGCTGCTGCTCACGGTGCGCGAGCTCGACGACGCCAGCGCGCGGCCGTGGAGCGCGCTGCCGCTGGGGGTCTTGCTGTGGATCCGGCCCGAGGCGCCGCTGGTGCTGGCCTGGTTCGGGGCCGTGCGCGCGCTGGTGGTGTGGCGACGGCGCCTGCCCTGGCGGCGCGAGCTGGTGGTCGCCGCCAGCGTGCTCGCGGGGGCGGCGCTGCTGCTGGGCAGCCGGCGCCTGCTGTTTCACGACTGGCTGCCCAACTCGTACCACGCCAAGCGCTACCAGCGCCTGACCGCGCAGATCAACTTCGGGCGCGGGATGATCTACACCTTGGGCTTCGTGCGCGACTATCGGCTATACCTGCTGGCCTGGGTGCCGGTGCTGGCACTGTGGCCGCGGCGCAGCCGGGTCGCCGCCGCGCTGGCGCTGGGGCTGGTGCTGGCGGCGATCGGTTTCGGCTGGTATGCGGCGGGCGACTGGGCGCACGACTATCGCTTCCTGACCGCGGCCTGGGTCGGGCTGGCGGTGCTATGTGCGCTGGCCTGCGCGGCGCTGGCCGACCTGGCGCGCCGACGCGCCGCCGGGCTGGTAGCCGCGCTGGGTATCGTGGCGCTGTTCGGCGTCACCGCGGTGGCGCGCGGGGCCGTGGTCAGGCGTGACCCACAGTTCCGCATCACCGCAGCGGCGCGCGAGGCCGACTGTGCGCGCCTGGCCACGCTGGCGCGCGTGCTGGGGCGCGAGCGGCCGCTGGTGCTGGCCATCGACGTCGGCGGCATGTCGCGCTGCGCCGAGCTCGAGCTCCTCGACTACATCGGGCTGGCGGACCGCAGCCTGCCCCACCTGCGTGATCAGGATCCCTCGCTGCGCGAATATCTCGACGACGAGCGCGCCTGGGATCTCGGCTATGGCCGCGGTGAGGTGCCGCGCGCCATCGCGCGCACGCCCGAGCACGGCAGCCAGTACCTGCAACTGCACCCGCGCGGCACCCACCCCGCGCTGATGCTCTATGTGCGTCGCGAGCTGGTCAGCCCGCCGCCCGACTTCCCGGCCACGCAGCGGATCACGCTGGCCGGCGGCCTCACCCTGGTGGGCGCGCGCAGCTGGCCGGCCCGGGTCCGACCGGGTGGCGCGGCGCTGCTCGAGCTGGCGGTGGTGGTCGAGCCCGGGGTCTGGCTGGCGCCGCCATGGCCGACCGTGGAGGTGGCGCTGCAGGGCGCGCCGGGCGGCCCGCGTCGCGTGCGCGCCGAGGCCGCGCCGGGAGCCGATGGCTGGGGCGCGCTGCGCGCCGGCGACGCCCTGCTGCTGCGCGCGCGGGTCGACGTGCCGGCCGAGGCCAGCGGGACGCTGACCGTGGTGGCGGGCGCGGCGCGCGGGCCCGGTCAGGGTCCGTCACCGATGGATGCCTGGCGCGAGGTGCACCCCGGGCTGGAGGGCGCCGGGCCGGTGCTCGCGCGCATCGTCGTCGACCCGGCCGCGCCGCCGCCGGCGGCGCCCTCACTGGCACCGCCGGTGGCGACCGTGCGCGCGCTGCTGCGGGCGCCGACCGGGGCGAGCTTCGCGGCGCGCCGGCTGCTGGCCACGCTGCGCGAGCTCGACCAGGTGCGCGGGCAAGCACGTGCGCTGGGGCTGCCCGCGCCGGCGCCGCCGCCCGCGCTGGCGCTGCGCGGCACGGTGGCGCGCGCGCTGCTGCGTGAGGCTGCAGGGCTGCCGCCCGATGCCGCCTATGCGCGGCTGCGCCTGGCGCGGCTGCTGGCGCCGCGCAGCCTGGAGATCCTGCGCGCCATCGATCGTGTGCGGCGCCACCGGCTGGCGCGCTACTCGTTCCTGGAGGCGCAGCTCACCTTCGCGCGCGAGCGCGCGCTGCGCCTGGCCCGGCTGGCTCGCGCGGGCGGCGGCGGCAGTGGCGGTGGCGGCGGCAGCGGTGGCGGCGGCAACGGCAGCGGCGCCGTCGACGCAGGCGCCAGCGCGTGGGCCGCACAGGACCAGGACGAGGACGTGCTGGCGGCGCTGTACCTCGACCAGGGCCGCGACGTCGAGGCTCTGGCGATGGCGCATGATCCCTGTCTGCGCTTCCTCGCCGCCGCCAACCTGGCGCTGGCCGAGGCGCCGGCGTGCGCGGCCTGGGATCCGGTGCGCGCGCGTCAGGTGCTGGCGCTGCCGGGGTCACCGGCGGGCGACCTCGAGGGCTTCGAGGCCGGCCTCGGCGGCTGGACCCCGGGCGGTGACTGGCCGCGCCACAGCATCGCCAGCATCGAGCACAAGACGCCCGCCTTTCGCGAGGCCTGGTCGGGCGAGGCGCGCGCCGGCAGCGGCCCGCCCGCGGCGCGCGGCACCCTGGAGAGTCCGCCGTTCCTGGTGCGCCACCGCTTCGTGGGCTTCCTGCTGGGCACGCGCGGCCGCTGGGGTCGGCCGCCGCCCGAGCCCGACGGCCCCGCGCTGGTGCGCCTGCTGGTCGACGGCCAGGTGGTCGAGGAGGCGCGCGCCGTGCCAGCCGAGCTACCGCACGCGGTGTTCTGGGACCTCGGCAGGTATGCGCACCACAGCGCCACCATCCAGGTCGAGGACGGCGCCAGCAACGCGTGGGTGGCGATCGACGCGGTGACCTTCCTGGCCCCGCTGCCGCGAGGCCAGTAGCCAGGGAGAGGTTGCTGCTAGGCCTTGGCCTTGAGCATGCCGCGCAGCACGGTCTGCAGGATCCCGCCGTTCTGGTAGTAGGCCACGTCGACCGGCGTATCCAGGCGCGCCGTCACGGTGAACTTCTTCTCGCCGCTGCCATCGGCGGCGACCGCGCGCACCACGATGTCCTGCTTGGCGGTCAGCTTGCCGGTCAGGCCCTCGATGTGGAAGGTCTCGGTGCCGGTCAGGCCGAGCGTGGTCGGGGTCTCGCCGGCCTTGAACTCCAGCGGCAGCACGCCCATGCCCACCAGGTTGGAGCGGTGGATGCGCTCGTAGCTCTCGGCGATGACCGCGCGCACACCCAGCAGCAGGGTGCCCTTGGCGGCCCAGTCGCGCGACGACCCGGTGCCATACTCCTTGCCAGCGATGACCAGCAGCGGCGTCTTGTCGGCCTTGTACTTCTCGGCGGCGTCGAAGATGTCGAGCTGCTCGCCGGTGGGCAGGTACTTCGTCACGCCGCCCTCGACGCCGGGCACGAGCAGGTTCTTGAGGCGGATGTTGGCGAAGGTGCCGCGCACCATGATGCGGTCGTTGCCGCGCCGCGCGCCGTAGGCGTTGAAGTCACGCTTCTGCACCCCGGCCGCCTCCAGGAAGCGGCCCGCCGGTGAAGCCTTGGCGATGTCGCCCGCGGGCGAGATGTGGTCGGTGGTCACCGAGTCGCCGACCATGACCAGCACGCGCGCCGCCTTGATGTCCTCGATCGGCGCCGGCTCGAGGCCGAAGGTCTGGAAGAAGGGCGGCTCCTGGATGTAGGTCGACGCGGCGTTCCACGGGTAGAGGTCTCCGCTGGCGCCGCCGATGGCCTGCCACTCGGGCGAGCCCGCGAACACGCCGGCGTAGGTCTTCTCGAACATGGCCGGGGTGATCGACCGGCGCACCGCCAGGGCGACCTCCTCCTGGGTCGGCCAGACGTCGCGCAGGAACACCGGCTTGCCATCGCTGCCCTGCCCCAGCGGCTGCTGGTCGAAGTCGATGTCGACGGTGCCGGCCAGCGCGTAGGCCACCACCAGCGGCGGCGAGGCCAGGTAGTTGGCGCGCACGTGCGGGTTGACGCGGCCCTCGAAGTTGCGATTGCCCGACAGCACCGCGGCGGCGACCAGGTCGCCGGCCTTGATGGCGCCCGCGATCTCGTCGCGCAGCGGGCCGGAGTTGCCGATGCAGGTGGTGCAGCCGTAGCCGACCAGGTTGAAGTGCAGCTTCTCGAGGTCGCCCAGCACGCCGGCCTCGCGCAGGTACTCGGTCACCACCTTGGAGCCGGGCGCCAGGCTGGTCTTGACCCAGGCCGGCACGGTGAGGCCGCGCGCGACCGCCTTCTGGGCCACCAGGCCCGCCGCCAGCATGACCGACGGGTTCGAGGTGTT
>JADYYK010000149.1 GCA_020853705.1 Deltaproteobacteria bacterium | reverse complement strand
GACCGCTGTGAGCGCGTGACCCAGGACGGCGCCGGCCAGGTCATCGACATCGACCCCGCCGAGCTGCACGTCGCCCTGTGTGACGCGTCGATCATCGACACCACGCGTCCCGGTGTGCCCGCCACCCGTGAGGTCCCAGCGGCGACCCGCGCGGCCGTGGCCCGCCGCGATCACGGCCGCTGCAAGGTCCCGGGCTGCCGCAACGCCGCCTGGGTCGACCTGCACCACCAGATCTACCGCTCGCAGTCCGGCGGCCACGACGCGGGCAACCTGCTCCTCCTGTGCGCGTCGCACCACCGCGCCGTGCACGACGGCCGCGTCATCGTCACCCGCAACCCACGTGGGCAGCATGGCTTCGGCTTCCGACACGCTGACGGGCGCCCCTATGGCGCCGCGCCAGCGCAGCCAGCGGCCGAGGCCGCGCCGGCCTGACGGCCACCCGCCGAGCGTGGCCGCGCCAGGCGGAGCGGCGATGCGCGGGCCCCTTGTCGGGCCCGCCGCCGCGCAGCCCGTCGCCCGAGCGCCGGTCGCACCTCGGCCACGCGGCCGTTCACCGCGAGCTGGTGCCGTCAGTGCGGCCGGTTCGGTTGCTACCCTCGAGGCGGTCTGCAGGCCAGGCGCCGCAGCACTGGGGATGTCACCCAGATGGCTCTGGGCCCCGGGGTGCCCACTGCCCGTGGAGCGTGGCTGGCGAGCCCGAAGGCAGCACGAGATGTGACCAATCGTCAGGGCTTCGCCCAGTGGGGCGGGCGCAGCCCCGATGTGATCGACTGGACCCAGGACGCCGGTCGAGCCCGCGAATGCGAGATCGACCCAGGCGAACCCTGGGTTCAGGGCGGGCAGCCGTCCTCGTCGGTCTTGCCGTTGTAGACCTCGGGCTGGTCGGGGCAGGCGTCCCGCGCGTCCACGATGCCGTCCTTGTCGTTGTCGGGGTCGGGGCAGCCGTCCTCGTCCTCGAAGCCGTCCCTGTCCTCGGCGTCGTTCGGGCACAGGTCGTTGACGTCGGTGACGCCGTCGGCGTCATTGTCGGGGTCGGGGCAGCCGTCGCTGTCGTTCATGCCGTCCTTGTCCTCTGGCTCGTCGGGACAGGAGTCGAAGGGATCGGTGATGCCGTCGGCGTCGCGGTCGGTGGGGGCGGCCATCTGTGGAGCGGTGCCGTCGTCGTCGCCGGGCTGGTCGGGCGCGGCCAGCGGCGCCATCGGGCCGCTCGGCGCGGCGGGGCGCGCGGTCGGCATGGTGCCGCCGGGCTGGGTCGGGCGGTTGCTGGTCCCGGCGCCGCAGCCGAGGCCGAGGGCCAGAGCCAGCCCCAGCCCCACACCCTTGCCCACACCCTTGCCCTTGCCCCGAGCGACGCTCGACATCGCGGTCATCAGTCTGCGCATGAGCGCAGCGTGGCAGGGCCTGACCGCGCGCGCAATGCGCTACATTCGCGCCATGGCGGAGCTCGACGAGGCCTGGCTCGCGCGCACCGTGCCGCGCTGGAGCGGCGCGCTGCACAGCCTCGGCCTGGGCCACGGCGACATCATCGGGGTGCTGGCCGGCAACCAGCCCGAGTTCGTCGCCGCGCGCGACGCCGCCACCGCGCTGGGCGTCATCCTGATGCCGGTCAACCCGCGCCTGGCGCCGCCCGAGATCGAGCAGATGATGGCGCGCGCCCACGCGCGGGTGCTGCTGGCCGACGCCGCCCTGGATCCGACGCTGGCGCTGACGCTGCCTGGCGGGGCGCGCCGCCTCGACTTCGCCGCGCTCGATGCGCTGGCCGACACCGTGGCGCCCGGGCCGAGCACCCCCGACGGCGCCTTCGGCGGCACCCTGCTGTTCACCTCGGGCACCACCGGGCGCCCGAAAGGCTGCCTGCGCACCCCCGAGGCCGAGGCCGCCCGCGCGCGCGAGCTGATGGCGACCTACCGGCTGTCGTCGGGCGACGTGCACCTCATCGTGTGTCCGCTGGCGCACTCGGCGCCCGGGATCTTCCTGCGCGCCGCCCGCGCCGCCGGTGCCCGCACCATCCTCATCCCGCGCTTCGACGCCCGCGGCTTCCTGGCCGAGGTCGCGCGCTTCCGCGCCACCGTGTTCTTCCTGGTGCCGACCCAGGTCGAGCGCCTGCTGGCGCTGCCCGACGCCGAGCGCGCCGCCGCCGACCTGTCCTCGGTGCGGGCCTGGATCGTCGCCGGCGCCCCCTTCGCGCCGGCCTCCAAGCGCCGCCTGCTGGACTGGCTGGGCCCCGGCAAGCTGTGGGAGTTCTACGGCTCGACCGAGACCGGCACCGTGACCGTGCTGCCGCCCGAGGCGCAGCCCGGTCCGCCGGCCTGTGTCGGCTGGCCGCAGCCTGGCACCGACCTGCGCGTGGTGGACGCCGCCGGCCGTGACGTCGCGCCCGGCGAGGTCGGCGAGATCTACGTGCGCGGCCCCGCGGTGATGACCGCCTATCTCGAGGGTGACCAGCAGACCCGCCTGGGCGACCACCTCTCGGTCGGCGATCTCGGCCGTGTGCTGCCCGACGGCGCGCTGGTGCTGGTCGATCGCAAGCACGACCTCATCATCACGGGCGGCGTCAACGTCTACCCCGCCGACGTCGAGCGCGCCCTGTGCGAGCACCCGGACGTCGCCGGCGCCGTGGTCACCGGGCTGCCCGATCCCGACTGGGGCGAGCGCGTGGTCGCCCTGGTCGCCGCCCGCCCCGACGCCGCGCCGGCCCCGACGCCCGCCGCCCTGCTGGCCTTCCTGCACGGGCGCATCGCGGCCTACAAGATCCCCAAGCAGCTGGTCGTGGTCGGCAGCCCCGACGAGCTGCCCACGTCGCCCACCGGCAAGCCGCTGCGCCGCGCCGCCCGCAGCCACCCCGCGCTGCGAGCCGCGCCCGGCAGCTGATCGGCTACACTGCGCGGATGCGCGCGCTCAAGCTGCCCTGCTCGGTCGCCCTGGGTCCTCTCCTCATCCTCCTCGTCATCGTCAGCGTCAGCGTCAGCGCGGGCTGTGGCCCTGCCGGCAAGGCCGCCCCGAAACCGACGCCGTCCCCGCAACCCGCCAGCGACCCGGCCGCGTGCAAGGCCGGTGATGGCGCCGCCTGTGTGCGCGTCGCCGATGCCCACGCCGCGCAGGGCGACGAGGCCGGCGCCATCAACATCTACAAGCGCGCCTGCGTCGCGGGCGCCGAGGCCGGCTGCGCCCGCTTCGAGGAGCTGGTCGGCGCCAAGTGTGACGCTGGCGACCTGCCGGCGTGCAACAGCCTGGGCTTCTTCCACGATCAGCGCGGCGCCGGCGCCAAGGCGGCGCCCCTTTACAAGAAGGTGTGCGACGGCGGCGCCATGCCGGGCTGCGTGAACCTGGGCTACCTGTACGAGAACGGGCAGGGCGTCGCGGCCGATCTCGACCAGGCCCGCGATCTCTACAAGAAGGCCTGCGACGGGGCCGACATGGACGGCTGCGGCAACCTGGCCGCGCTGTACTTCAACGGCCTCGGGGTCAAGCAGGACCACAAGGCCGCCGCGGTGCTGCTGAGCAAGGCGTGCGACGGCGAGCACGCGCAGAGCTGCTCGGTGCTGGCCGATCTGACCGAGGGCGGCGTCGGCGTGGCCAAGGACGTCGCGCTGGCCAGCAAGCTGCGCCAGCGCGCCTGCACCCTGGGCTTCCAGGACGCGTGTCAGTGATGCTGACGCTGGGGACGCCGCGCACCCGCACCGCGACCAAGCTGATGCTGCTGGGCTCGGGCGAGCTGGGCAAGGAGGTCGCCATCGAGGCCCAGCGCCTCGGCGTCCACGTCATCGCGTGCGACCGCTACGCCGGGGCGCCGGCGATGCAGGTCGCGCACACCGCGCACGTGCTACCCATGCTCGACGGCGCCGCGCTGCGCAAGGTCATCGAGGCCGAGCGACCCGACTTCATCGTGCCCGAGATCGAGGCCATCGCGACCGAGACCCTGCTCGAGCTCGAGGCCGAGGGCTTCCACGTCATCCCGACCGCGCGCGCCGCGCGCCTGACCATGGATCGTGAGGGGATCCGCCGCCTGGCCGCCGAGGAGCTGGGCCTTCAGACCTCGCCGTACCGCTTCGCGTCGACCGAGGACGAGTACCAGGCCGCGGTGCGCGAGATCGGCGCGCCCTGCCTGGTCAAGCCGGTGATGTCGTCGTCGGGCAAGGGCCAGAGCCTGGTGCGCGCGCTGGGTGACGTCGACGCCGCCTGGCGCTACGCCCAGGAGGGCGGTCGCGCCGGCAAGGGCCGCGTCATCGTCGAGGGCTTCATCGACTTCGAGTACGAGATCACGCAGCTGACGGTGCGCCACGCCGGCGGCACCACCTTCTGCGAGCCCATCGGCCACCGCCAGGTCAAGGGTGACTACTGGGAGTCCTGGCAGCCGCAGCCGATGTCGCCCAAGGCGCTGGAGGAGGCGCGACGGATCGCCGGCGTGGTCACCGGCGCGCTGGGCGGGCGCGGGATCTTCGGCGTCGAGCTGTTCGTGCGTCGCGATCAGGTCTGGTTCAGCGAGGTCAGCCCGCGGCCCCACGACACCGGCATGGTGACGATGATCTCGCAGGACCTGTCGCAGTTCGCGCTGCACGTGCGCGCCATCCTGGGGCTGCCCATCCCCAACATCCGCCAGCGCGGCGCCGCGGCGTCCTATGTGGTGCTGGCCGACGGTGACAGCGACGCGCCGTCGTACGGCGGCCTGGAGGCCGCGCTGGCCGAGCCCGACACCCAGCTGCGTCTGTTCGGCAAGCCCGAGGTGCGTGGCCATCGCCGCATGGGGGTGGCGCTGGCGCTGGCCGAGGGGATCGAGGCCGCCCGCGCCAAGGCCGCGCGCGTCGCCGCCGCCGTCACGGTCAACCTGTAGCGGCGCTACCCGCTATTCTTCGATGCGATCAGCCGCGAAGATGGCCAGGTGCACGTCGCCCTTGCCGGGCGCGCCGGGCACGATCTGCATCACCATGCGGATGACCCCGCCGTCGCCGGTGCGCAGCCGGAAGCGGCGCTCCAGCGGCTCGCCGGTGATGTGCACCTTGCGCATGTTGCCCGGGAGATCGGGGCAGATCTCGACCAGGCGGGTGGCCATCAGATCCTGACCCGCCATGCCGGAGTCGGCGCTGCCGGTGACGAACTGGGCGAACGACTTGTTGGCGATGACGATGTTGCCGTCGATGTCGACCGCGGCCAGCGGCACCGGGGACAGGTCGAACACCGTGGCCGCGGTGACCGCGCGGCCCTCGGCGGCGGTCGTGGTGGTCACCTTGACGAAGGGTGCGCGCTTGCGGCCCCAGCCCAGCATGTCCATCAGGGTGCGGATCTCGTACAGCATGGCCGCCATGTCCTTCTGGCGGTCGGCGGGATCCTTGGCCAGCGCCTTCATGACCAGGGCCTCGGCGCGCTCGTCGATCTGCTCGCCGCGCACCACCGAGGGCAGCGGCGGCATGCGCTGCACGTGGCCCTCGAGGACCTCCTCGATGCTGCCCGAGAACGGCGTGCGCCCGGCCAGCAGGGCGTAGCCCAGGCAGCCCAGGCCATAGACGTCCATCGATGGTCGCGGCTGGCCGCCCACGATCTTCTCGGGCGCCATGTAGTCAGGCGTGCCCTCCAGGCGGGTCGCCGACATGCGCCCGGTGGACAGGCGCGCCAGGCCGAAATCGAGCAGCTTGATGGCGGTCTTGCGGCGGCCCTCGCCCTTCTCCTCGACGATGAGGATGTTCTCGGGCTTGAGATCGCAGTGCACGATGTCGCGCTGGTGCACGTAGTGCAGCGCCTCGGCGACCCCGAGCATGATGTCGAAGGTCTGCTTCAGGGTCAGGAAACCCTGCTGCATGCGCTTGTGCAGCGGCTCTCCCTCGACCAGCTCCATCACCATGTAGGGGCGCAGGTCGGCGTCTTCGCCGAAGTCCACGATCGACACGATGTTGGGGTGTGACAGCGACGAGGCCAGCCGGGCCTCGCGGTAGAACAGCTCGCGCAGCCGGTTGTCGCCGTGGAAGTTGCCGTGCATCAGCTTGAGGGCGAAGCGCTTGCCGAGCTGGCGGTGGCGCACCTTGAAGACGCGGCCCATGCCGCCCTCGCCGATGGTGCCCTCGACCTCGTAGCGCTCGGCGATGATGGAGCCGACGGTGACCGGGGGCGGCTCCACCCCGTCACGGGCGCGCGCGATGGGCGGCGGCAGCTCGCCGCGCAGCTCCGCCTCGAGCGCCACGTGGCTCGGCGTCTCCGCGAACAGCTCCGGGAGGCTGACCAGCGTCCTCGACGACATCCGAGGCGATGCTACCACGCGCGGGCGGTCAGAGTCCGCGCCAGGTCGGGCTGCCCTGGCGCATGAACACCAGGGCGGCGCGGCCCAGGATGGCGTCGCGCGAGATCAGGCCGAAATACCGGCCATCGCGGCTGTCGCCCCGGTTGTCACCCATGACCAGGTAGCGCCCGGCGGGCAGCGTCTCGGGGCCATAGTCGGGGCCGCCTTGGCGATCCAGGCGGACCGGGTGGGCGCGGCCGTTCAGGGTCTCGAACGCCAGCGCGCCCACCGTCGTGATGGGCTGCGCCACGCCGTTCAGGGTGATCTCGCCGCGGTGCACCGCGATGGTGTCGCCCGGGCCCGCGACCACGCGCTTGAGCAGCAGCTTGTCTTCATCAGGCGCGTCGAGCACCACGACGTCGCCGACCGCCGGCCCCGCGAAGCGCGCCAGCCAGACCTGCGTCCCGGGCACCCGCACGCCATAGGCGGCCTTGTTGACGATGACGCGATCCCCGATGGCCACCGTGGGCTGCATCGACCCGGTGGGCACGCGGACGTGATCGGCCAGCGACGCGCGCACGGTCAGCATGGTCAGCACGATGATGGCGAGCGGCATGACCGCGGTGCGGAAGCGACGCAGCCGCGACATGGGGGCAGCGCTGGCGGGAGGCAAGGGGGTACCCATGCCGGGGCAAACCTGCGACGGGGCGGGTTTGTTCCCTAGGTCGTCGGGTCGGCCAGGCGGCGCAGCGTCGACATCGCGGGTGACAGCTCCTTGCGCGCGATGGCGTGCACCAGGCGCTGGGCCTCGGTGTTGAACGGGGTGTCGATGCCGTGGCGGGCGGCGTGGCTGACCACCTCGCCGTTCAGGAAGTCGACCGCGGGCGGGCGGCCGCGCTCGATGGCGGTCAGCATCGACGAGCGCATCTTGCGGTAGCGCGCGCCCACCGCCAGCAGCATGGCGTGCTTGGCCACCAGGCCCGGCGAGCCGGCGGCGCGGCGCTCGGCCTCGGTCAGCGCGATCCAGTCGAGGTCCAGGGTGCCCGAGACCTTCTCCAGGCGGACCTTCTCGGCGCGCGCGACCGCGACCGCCTCGGTCATGAGGTCGAGCGCCAGCCGCCGCGCGAAGCGGTGGATCAGCACCGACCCCAGGCGCACGCCGGCCAGGGTGCCGATGGTCGAGATGGCGCAGTTGATGGCCAGCTTGGACCAGCGCGCGCCGAGCAGGTTCTTGGAGATGACCACCGGGCCGATGGCCTCCAGCAGCAGGGCCAGCTGCTCCAGGCGCGGGTCGACCTCGCCGCCGGGCAGGCCGATGGTGAAGCCGCCGGCCGAGGTGCGCTCGTACAGGCCGGGCTCGGGCATGGCGGCGCCCCAGGCCACCACGGCCCCGACCACGCGACCGCGCGAGGGCACGCCGGCGTCCTCCAGCACGCGCGCCACGCGGGTCTCGCACAGGCCGTTCTGGAAGCACACCATGGCGCCGCCATCGGCCAGGTGGGGCAGGGCGCTCTTCGCGGCGGCCTCGACCTGGGGCGGCTGGGTGCACAGCAGGATCCAGTCGAACTTCGAGCCGGGCTCCAGCGCGGTCACGGCGCGCCCGGGGACCACGCGGTCGCCGCCCTCGCCGGTGAGGCGGAAGCCCTGGTCCTCGGTGGCGCGGGCGATCTCGACGTTGGTGGTCAGCGCGACGACCTCGCCGATGATGGAGGGATCGTGCTCGCGCAGCGTGGCGGTCACGATGCCGCCGATGCCACCGGCACCGACGACCAGCACACGCGGGGTCCTGACGGGCTCTGCCATGGCGGCAGTCTACTGAGTTTCGGCTACTTTGGCGCTGGCGCCGGCGCTGCCTCGGGCTTGGCGAGCAGGAACAGCACGCCCATCACGATGAACAGCGCGCCCGCGCCGCGCTTGAGCCAGATCGGCGGGATGACCTTGGCCAGGCCGCCGCCGACCAGCACCGCGATCGCGGTCGACGCGATCAGCGCCAGCGAGGCGCCGAAGAACACGATCCAGCGTGACGATCCACCGGCCGCGAATGACAGCGCGGCCAGCTGGGTCTTGTCGCCCAGCTCGGCCACGAAGATGGCGGCGAAGGTCTTCCAGAACAGCCTGATGTCCATGGCAAAAGGATGTCAGAACGCGGGCGATCTGTGCTGTTACGATTCGCTGCCGTGCTCGAGAAGCTCAAGTCCTGGATTCGCGCAAAAGCTGCGCGGGTGCGCCTCGACGTCTGGCACTCGCCCGACTACCGGCTGCCGCTGCCGGGGCTGGAGGCGCGCATCGAGCTGCGCCGCGCCGACTTCGCCCTGTGGGCGCTGCTGGAGCGCCGCGTGCTGTCGCCGGTGCGCCTGCACACCCCGCAGCGCATCAGCTACCCCGCGATGGCGCGCGTGCACGACCGTGGTTACCTGGAGTCGCTGACGCTGCCGGCCACGCTGGGGCGCATCTTCGCGGTCGATCCCTCCGAGCTGGTGGTGGACGAGCTGATGGGCGCGGTGCGCCTGGCCTGCGGCGGCACCCTGGCGGCGGCGCGTGAGGCGCTGCGCTTCCAGCGCGCGACCATGAACCTGCTGGGCGGCTTTCACCACGCCGGGCGCGCCAGCGGCGGCGGGCTGTGCCCGGTCAACGACCTCGCCATCGCCATCGCCGAGCTGCGCACCGAGGGCTTCGAGGGTCGCGTCGCCATCCTCGATCTCGACGCCCATCCGCCCGACGGCACCGCCGACTGTCTGGCCCGCGACCCCCGGGTCTGGATCGGGTCGCTGTCGGGCGCGCACTGGGGCCCGCTGCCTGACGGCGTCGACGAGACCGTGATCACCGGCGCCGACGATCAGGGCTACCTGGCCGCGCTGGAGTCGCTGCTGACGCGCATGCCGCCGCCCGCGCTGGCCTTCGTGATCGCGGGCGGCGACGTGCTGGCCGGCGATCGCATGGGGCGCCTGGGCATGTCGCTGGCCGGCGTGTTTCGCCGCGATCGCATGGTGGCGGCGGCGCTCGCGGGGCGCGCCAGCGTGTGGCTGCCCGGCGGCGGCTACCAGCCCGAGGCCTGGAAGGTGCTGGTCGGCAGCGCCTGCGCGCTGGTGGGCGGGGCACCGCCGAGCTGGCCGCGCGGACACGATCCCATGCGCGCGCGCTTCACCGCCATCGCCGCCGGGCTCGACCCCAGCGCGCTGCGCGGTGAGCTGACGCTGACGCTGGAGGATCTCGAGGGCGACCTCGGCGGCGGCAGGGCCGCGCCGCGCCTGCTCGGCTACTACGGCCCGACCGGGGTCGAGCACGCGCTGCACGAGTACGGCATCCTCGATCAGCTGCACCGCATCGGCTATGGCGAGCTGCGCGTGGTGCTGGACCAGACCCCGGGCGGCGACCGCCTGCGTGTGCTGGGGCGGGCCAGCGGGGTGGCCGACGGCCGCCTGGGCGGGCGCGAGGACCTGCTGCTGGAGTGTGTGCTGGCGCGCCGGCAGGTCGCCGGGGCCAGCATCCTGTTCGTCGAGTGGCTGACGCTGCGCAACCCGCGCGCGCGCTTCGGGCCGTCGAACCCGCAGCTGCCCGGGCAGGAGGTGCCAGGCCTCGGCCTGGCGCGCGAGGTCAGCCAGCTGCTCGAGCAGGTCGCGCTGCGCCTGGGGCTGGCGGGGGTCGGCTTCCGGCCGGCCTGGCTGCACACGGCGTGGGCGGGGCGGCACCGGCTGCGCTTCGTGGATCCGGCGCGGCAGGGGCGGTTCCGGGCCTTGATGCGCGATCTGGCGGTGCTGCCGCTGGGCCAGGCCGCGCGCGCGGTGGCCGACGGGCGGGTGCGGCTGGACGGCGCGCCCTACCAGTGGGAGGCCGACGACATGGTGGCCTGGATCGACGGGCGCGAGCCCGACGCCGCGGCGCGGGCGCTGGAGGAGGACGTCTTCGTGAACGCCCACTTCGAGGTGGTGCCCTGACTTCACGATTCTTTACGCGCGGCCAAGGCCGCATTTACCCTGGCGGAGCATCCTGGGAGGGTGGACATGGCGAACCGCACGCAGGCGCTGCTGGTCGAGGACGACGCGCGGCTGGCCGCCCTGGTCGCCGAGTTCCTGGGCAAGCACGAGGTCGATGTCACCGTGGCCGCCGACGGCGAGCGCGGCCTGCGCGCACTGCGCGACCGGGCCTGGGACGTGGTGCTGCTGGACCTCATGCTGCCTGGCGTGGACGGGCTGGAGATCGCGCGCCGCATGCGTGCGGATCCGCGCACCGCGCAGCTGCCGGTCATCATGCTGACCGCCAAGGGTGACGACGTCGACAAGATCGTCGGCCTGGAGCTGGGCGCCGACGACTACCTGGCCAAGCCGTACAACCCGCGCGAGCTCCTGGCCCGCATCCGCGCGCTGCTGCGCCGCGCGACCTCGGGGGTCCCGCGCGAGCGGCTGCGCGTGGGCGCGCTGGACATCGACCTCGGCGCGCGTGAGGTCAGCGTGGCCGGGCGGCGCATCACGCTGACCCACTTCGAGTTCGAGCTCTTGCTGTGTCTGGCGCGCGCGGCCGGGCGCGTGCTGTCGCGTGACCAGCTGATGGAGACCCTGCGCGGGGTCGAGTTCGAGGCCTTCGACCGCTCGATCGACGTCCACGTCAGCAAGCTGCGCGCGAAGATCGAGGACGACGCCAAGGACCCGCGCTACATCCGCACCGTGCGCGGCGTGGGCTACATGCTGACCGAACCCGAGCGGCCCTGATGCGGCGGCTGCATCGACGGCTGCAGCTCAGCTTCCTGTTCTTCCTGCTGGTGATCGGGCTGGCCGGGATGGGCGTGGTGGCCATCGCCGGGCGCGGTCGCGTGGGCTACCCGGTGCTGTGGGTGTTCGCGGTGTTCGTGCTGGCGGGGGCGCTGACCGCGCCGCTGGCGCGCCGGCTGTCGCGCCCCATCGAGGCGCTGACCGAGGCGGTCAGGCGCTTCGGCGCCGGCGAGCTGTCGTACCGGGTGCCGCTGCCGCGCTGCTCGCCGATGAAGCAGCGCTGGCGCGAGCGTGTCGAGGCGCGCTACCGCGACCGTCACGGCGGGCGCTGGCACGGGCGCCACCACCACTTCCACCACGACGAGGTGGAGGAGCTCCTGCGGGCCTGGAACGAGATGGCGGCGCGCATCGAGGGGCTGCTGCGCGGGCAGAAGGAGCTCCTGGCCAACGTGTCGCACGAGCTGCGCTCGCCGCTGGCGCGCATGCGGGTGGCGCTCGAGCTTCTGCCGCGTGACGCAGAGAGCGAGGCCCGGCTGCGTGACGTCGAGGCCGACATCGCCGAGCTCGACGCGCTGATCGAGGCGGTGCTGACGACCACGCGGCTGGAGGCGGCCGGGCTGCCGTCGAGCCCGACCGAGCTTCCGCTGCAGCCGCTGGCGCGCGAGCTGTGTGAGCGCGCGGCGCAGGACCCGCTGACCAGCGGCCTCGAGGTGCGGGCCGACATCCCGGACGGGCTGCGCGCGGTGGCCGACGCGGCGCTGCTGCGGCGGGCGCTGTGGAACCTGATCGAGAACGCCGCGAAATACGGGGCTGCGCCCATCACTGTGGGCGCGGCGCGCAGCGGTGACGTGGTGCGGGTGTGGGTCGCCGACCGCGGCGCGGGCGTGCCCGAGGCGGAGCGCACGCGGGTGCTGGAGCCGTTCTACCGCGCCGACAAGGCGCGCACCCCGGGCAAGAGCGGGTTCGGCCTGGGGCTGACGCTGGCGCGGCGCATCGCCGAGGCCCACGGCGGCGACATCACGGTGGGCGCCGGCGCCGACGGCACCGGCTGTCAGGTCACCCTGACGCTGCCCGACGCTGGCTTTACGCGCGCTTCACGCTAGCCACATCCAGCTTTCACGCGCGGGTCGCAGCTTGAAGATCAGGAGGCAACGGACATGATCTTCAAGGGAGTGCTCATCGCTGTCGGGGTGCTGTTCATCGTGCGGCGGATCGCCTGGCGGGTGCGCACCGGGCGCTGGGGGGGCTGGCACCACCATAGGCATGGGCATGGCCATGGCCACGGTGGCCGGTCCGCCTGGGGCTGGCGCGGCCCGGGCGGCTTCGGCGGCTGGCGCGCACGTGGCGCGCTGGGCTGGCTGTCGCACGAGCTGTCGCTGGACCGGCAGCAGCGCGATCTGCTGGAGGAGATGGCGCATGATCTGATGCGCTCGGGTGGCGACCTGCGCCACGGCGCGCGGCGCTGGCTGCGTGACGCCGTGGTGCAGACCGCGGGTGACAGCTTCGACCGCCCCGCGCTGGAGGCCGCCGCGGCCGCGCGCCGCGACGAGCTGGCCGGCGCCACCGACCGCGCCATCGACCGGCTGGAGCGCCTGCAGGCCACGCTGCGCCCCGAGCAGCGCGCCCGCCTGGCCGCGTGGGTCGAGCGCTTCTGGGGTGGCAGCGCGGGCCTGGGTGGTCCCCCCGCGCCAGCGCCGGTGGGAGCGGGTCCGTACCGGATCTAGCCCGACCCTGCGCCGCCGGCTGCGCTCTCGGTGAACGCCGCGTGGCCGCGTGCGGCTGGTGCTTCGGGCCCGAGGGGCAAGCCGGGGCGACCGCAATCGTCGCGGGGCGGCGGGCGACGGGCTGCGCGGCGGCCCGACAAGGGGCCCGCTGCTCGCCGGTCCGCCTGGCGCGGCCACGCTCGGCCGGCGGCCGTCAGGCTGGCGCGGCCTCGGCCGCTGTCTGCCCCTGGGCTCGGGCGGCACCATAGGGGCGCCCGTCAGCGTGTCGGAAACCGAAGCCATCGTGCCCACGTGGGTCGCGGGTGACGATGACGCGGCCGTCGTGCACGGCGTGGTGGTGCGCAGTGCACAGGAGGAGCAGGTTGCCCGCGTCGTGGCCGCCGAACTGCGAGCGGTAGACCTGGTGGTGCAGGTCGACCCAGGCGGCGTTGCGACAGCCCGGGACCTTGCAGCGGCCGTGGTCGCGGCGGACCACGGCGGCGCGGGTGGCCGCCGGGACCTCGCGGGTGGCGGGCGCACCGGGGCGCGTGGTGTCGATGATCGACGCGTCACACAGCGCGACGTGCAGCTCGGCGGGGTCGATGTCGATGACCTGGCCGGCGCCGTCCTGGGTCACGCGCTCACAGCAATCACAGACGTTGATGGCGATCTGGTAGCTCGGCGTGCCGGGCTTGCGCGGGTTGCCAGCGAGCGCGCGACGCAGCAGCTCGGCGATGAAGGCGTCGTCGTCGAGGCGCTGGCCGGCGTCCCGGTGCAGCTGTTGCCGCGCCTCGCGCAGCAGCGCCCGGGTCGTCGGCGTGAGCTCGAAGCTGACCGGGGTCAGGACCTCCGCAGGGTCGGGCGTGTCGTCGGGGTCGGCACCGAGGGCATGGCCAGCGACCAGGCGCTCGATCTCGCGCGCGGTGCAGCCGGCGGCGCGCTCCAGCCAGGCCAGCTCGTTCGCAGGCGTCGCCACGCGCGTCAGCTCGCGCACAGCCGAGTAGCCGACCACGCCCGCAGCCAGCGCGGCTCGCGTGCGCGGCAGCTTGGTCAGCGCCTCGACCACGCGGACCCGCTCGTAGGCCAGCCGAGCCGACAGCTGCAGCCGCGCCTCGGCGTACTCGTGGAAGGACGCGAACCCGAGCGCCTGGTGCACGCCGAGTGCGCGCGCGTCGAGCAGCGCCGCGACCTCCTCGGCCTCGGCCCGCCTGCGCCGCTCGACCGCCTGGACGACCCGACCGTCCGCCCGCTGCACTTCGCTCGCCGCCCCCATCACCTGCACCTGTGTCATCCCGGCCTCCCGCTCGTGTGCGCACCTCCTTCGTACCATGCAGTTCTGGACCGCTCTGGCGGGGCCCAGGTAAGACGAACGGCGACGCTGACGCGAGAACCGACCGGCCGGGTCGCAGGCGCGCCCAGGCGCGAGCTGGTGACGCCCAGGGGGCATCCCAGGACGCGGCTCTGCCTCGGCGCAGAGCGCGCCAGTGGAGGCTGTCAACAAGAAAGTGCAAAAAACGCCGAACCATCGGCATGGCGCGGGACGCGGCGTGCTCACGGTGACCGCACAGCGTGGCCGCACCTTCGTGGCCGCGTCAGGCGCAGGCGAGTAGCGGGCCCTCAGCGGGCCTGGTCCGGCCCGTCGCCGCGGAGCCCGTCGCTCGGGCGGCACCTTGCCGCGCGCCACCGGCCGCCGGTTGACGACGGTGGCGGCGGGTGCCACCTTGCGCCGGTGATCGAGGTGCGTGGGCTGGAGAAGGCGTATGGCAAGCGCGTCGCGCTGGCCGGGGTCGATCTCACGGTGGAGGCGGGCGAGGTCTTCGCGCTGCTGGGGCCCAATGGCGCCGGCAAGACCACCACGGTCGAGATCCTGGAGGGCTTTCGCGCCCGCAGTCGCGGTGACGTCAAGGTGCTGGGTGTCGATCCCGCGCGCGGCGACGCGGCGTGGCGGGCGCGGATCGGGATCGTGCTGCAGACCACGGGGGCGTTCGAGGAGCTGACCGTGGCCGAGGTGGTCAGCCACTTCGCCTGCTTCTATCCGCGGCCGCGCCCGGCCGACGCCGTCATCGAGGCGGTCGGGCTGACCGCGCAGCGCGCGGTGCGCTCCAGCGAGCTGTCGGGTGGGCAGAAGCGGCGCCTCGACATCGCGCTCGGCCTGGTCGGCGATCCCGAGCTGCTGTTCCTCGACGAGCCGACCACCGGCCTCGACCCGGTGGCGCGGCGGCAGACCTGGGAGCTGGTGCGCTCGCTGGCGGCGGGCGGCAAGACGGTGCTCTTGACGACGCACTACCTCGACGAGGCCGAGGCGCTGGCCGATCGCGCCGCGGTGATCGCCGCGGGCCGCGTCATCGCCACCGGCCGCCCGCGCGAGCTGGGTGGGCGCCACGACGCCGAGGCCGAGGTGCGCTTCCGCCGCGCTGGCGCGCTGGCCGAGCCCGCGCTGCCCGAGCTGGCCGGCGCCGTCACGGAGGCCGCCGGGCTGTGCACCATCAAGACCGCGCAACCGACGCAGACGGTCGCCGTGCTGACCGCGTGGGCAGCCAGCGCGGGAGTCGCCGAGCTGCCCGAGCTGACCGTGATGCGGCCATCGCTGGAGCAGATCTACCTCGACATGATCGCCGACCACGACAAGGCGGCGCAGTCATGAGCACGAGTACGAGTACGAGCACGAGCACGAGCACGGGTGCGGGTGCGGGTGCGGGTGCGAGCCCGGGCCCGAGTCCGGCCGCCGCGATGCCCGGCCTGCTGCGCACCGGCGTCGCGCGCATCGGCGTCGAGCTCAAGACCTTCGCGCGCAATCGCCAGGCCATGTTCTTCACCTTCAGCCTGCCCGTCCTCTTCCTGGTCCTGTTCGGCGCCATCTTTCACGGCGAGATCAAGGGCAGCGGGGTCGACTTCCGGCAGTACTTCGTGGCCGGCATGATGGCGACCGGGATCTTCGGCACCGGCTTCGCCAACCTGGCCATCCGCGTCGCCATGGATCAGGACGACGGCACGCTCAAGCGGCTGGCCGGCACGCCGATGCCCAAGGGCGCCTACTTCATCGGCAAGCTGGGCAGCGTGGTGGTGGCCGCCGCGGTGCAGTCGGCGCTGATGCTCACCCTGGGAGTGGCGCTGTATGGCCTGCGCGTGCCCACCGATCCGCTCCGCCTGCTCACCTTCGTCTGGGTCTTCCTGCTCGGCGTGATGGGCACCAGCCTGCTCGGGATCGCGTACTCGCGCATCATCAAGAAGGCGCGCGCGGCGCCCGCGGTGGTGCAGCCGCCGTACCTGGTGCTGCAGTTCATCTCGGGGGTGTTCTTCTATTTCGGCTCGATCCCCGGCTTCCTGCGCACCACGGCGTCGCTGTTCCCGCTCAAGTGGATGGCGCAGGGGCTGCGCTCGGTGTTCCTGCCCGCGGCCTTTGCGGCGCGCGAGCCGGGCGGGGCCTGGAACCGCCCGCTGACCGCGCTGATCCTGGGCGCCTGGGTGGTGGGCGGCTTCGCCCTGGTGCTGCTGACCTTCCGCTGGCGCGGCCGCTCCGACGAGGGATGAGTGACGAGTAGTCTGGGTGCCGCTGCAGCGGGTGCACACCGTGGCGGCCGGGTGCCCCGTTGTCCGTGACCGCGCCGACGGGCATGATGGCGCGGTGAGCGTGAAACAGATCAGCGTCCGCATGCTGGCCGACCGGCTGGCCGCGGGTGAGGCGGTGTACCTGCTGGACGTCCGCCAGCCCTGGGAGCACGAGCTGGCCCACCTGCCCGGCAGCGTGCTGGTGCCGCTCGATCAGCTCGGCGAGCACCTCGACGAGGTGCAGCCGCCCGCGGGCGCGCTGCTGGTCGCCTACTGCCACCACGGCGTGCGCAGCCTGTCGGCGGCGGCCATCCTGGACGGCGCCGGCATCCCCGCGGTGTCGCTGGCCGGGGGGATCGACGCCTGGTCGCAGCACATCGACGCCAGCGTGGCGCGCTACTGATGGGCGCCGCGGCGCCTCCCGCGGGCGAGCGCGAGCTGCGCGGCCTGCGCATCCTCATCACCGGCGCCACCGCGGGCCTGGGCCGCGTGGCCGCCATCGAGCTGGCTCGCCGCGGCGCGCACCTGATGCTGGCCGGGCGCGATCCCGGGCGCACCGAGGCCGCCCGCGCCGTGGTCGCCGCCGCCGCGGCCAGCGCCGCTGGCCCCGCGCCCGAGACGCTGGCGGTGGATCTCGGCTCGCAGGCGTCGATCCGTGCCGCGGTCGCCGAGGTGCGCACGCGCTGGCAGCGGATCGACGTCCTGATCTCGAACGCCGGGGTGTACTCGCCGCAGCGCAAGGTCACCGTCGACGGGCTGGAGGAGACCTTCGCGGTCAACGTGGTGGCGCCCTTCCTGATGACCGAGCTCCTGCTACCGGCGCTGCAGGCGGCGGCGCCGTCGCGCGCCATCACCACCTCGTCGAACCGCCACCGTGGCGGCAAGCTGCACTGGGACGACCTGCAGCTCGAGCGGGGCCATGGCGGGATCGCCGCCTACAACCAGTCCAAGCTGGCGGTCAACCTCCTGGTGCGCGAGGCGGCGCGGCGCCACGCCGGCAGCGGGGTCAGCTTCCACGCCGTGCACCCTGGGGCCATCGCCACCGAGATCTACCGCGATCTCCCCTGGCTGGTGCGCAAGCTGATCCCGGTCTTCACGCGCACCGCGGCCGGGGGCGCCGCCCCGCTGGTTCATGTGGCCAGCTTGCCCGAGCTGCCGCCCAGCGGCACCTACTGGAACCGCCTGCGCCCTGAGACCGCCTCGGCGGCCGCGCGCGACGACGCCGCGGCGGCGCGCCTGTGGGACGTCGTCAAGGGGCTCGCCGGGCTGTAGCCGCAGTGTCACCCCGGCGCGGGCCGGGTCGTATACGATCAGCGCGAGGCCGCACTGACCGACGTCGACTTCCAGGGCAACTCCAGGTTCGAGATCCGCCGCCATCTGGGCTCGGGCGGCATGGGCATGGTCTACGAGGCCTTCGATCACGCCCGCGGTGGCCGGGTCGCGCTGAAGACGCTGCGCCACCTCGACGCCCGCGCGCTGGTGCGCTTCAAGAACGAGTTCCGCGCCCTGGCCGATCTCGACCACCCCAACCTGGTGCGCCTCGGCGAGCTGTTCGGTGAGGACGGACGCTGGTTCTTCAGCATGGAGCTCATCGAGGGCCAGGACTTCCTGAGCTGGGTGCGCGAGGGCGGCGCCGCCGCGGGCCCCGGTGGCGGTGAGGCTGACGCCGGGGGCAACGGCTCCGACACCCTGCGCGACAGCTGGGGCGGCGGCTCCAGCACCTCGCGTGGCTGGACCAGCCGGGGCTGGACCGGGCGCGGCGGGAGCGCGCAGTTCACGCCCACGCCGCTGGTGCGCGCCTTCACGCCACCCGAGCCGGCCCGCCTGCGCGCCGCGCTGGCGCAGCTGGCCGCCGGGGTGGGCGCGCTGCACGCGGCCGGCAAGGTGCACCGCGACATCAAGCCGTCGAACGTGATGGTGACCGCGGACGGCCGCGTGGTGCTGCTGGATTTCGGCCTGGTCGTGCAGGCTGGCCACGGCGGGCGCGACTCCGACACCCAGGTCGTCGGCACCGCGGCCTACATGGCGCCCGAGCAGGCGGCGTCACGCCCGGTGGGCCCCGAGGCCGACTGGTACTCGGTGGGCGCCATGCTGTACGAGGCGCTGACCGGGCTGCCGCCGTTCACCGGCAAGCCGCTCGACGTCCTGATGAACAAGCAGCGCTTCGAGCCGCCGGCGCCGCGCCAGCTGTGGCCCGACGCGCCCGCGGATCTCGATCAGCTGGCGCAGGAGCTCTTGCGCCGCGACCCCGGGCTGCGCCTTCCCGGCGCCGACGTGCTGAGCCGCCTCGGCGTCAGCCTCGGTGACGACACCTCGGGTCCGGTGGCCACGCCAGGCACCCAGAGCGCCCCCTTCGTGGGCCGCGACACCGAGCTCGGCGCGTTGCGCGCCGCCTGGTCGGCCAGCCGCGCGCTGGAGTCACACGCGGTCACGCTGTTCGTGCGCGGGGAGTCGGGCATCGGCAAGACCGCGCTGGTGCGCCACTTCCTGGAGGGGCTGGAGGAGCCGCCCGACGACGCCCTGGTGCTGGCGGGGCGCTGCTACGAGCGCGAGTCGCTGCCCTTCAAGGCCTTCGACGGCATCGTCGACGCGCTGTCGCGCCACCTGTCGCGCCTGCCCGAGGTCGAGGTCGAGCCGCTGTTGCCGCACGACGCCGGCCTGCTGGCGCGGCTGTTCCCGGTGCTGCGTCGCGTGCCCGCGCTGGCGCAGGCCGCGCTGGTGCGCGTGCCCAGCCCGCAGGAGCTGCGCACCCGCGCCTTCTCGGCGCTGCGCGAGCTGCTCAGCCGGCTGGCCGAGCGGCGCGCCATGGCGCTGTCGATCGACGACTTCCAGTGGGCCGACGCCGACAGCCTGGCGCTGTTCAACCACCTCATGCACGGGCCGTGTCCGCCGCCCCTCTTGCTGCTGGCGACCGTGCGCAGCGGCGCCGGCTCCGGCGCCACCGAGTCGTCGCCCACCCGGGGCCGCCCGCGCGCGATGACCGCGCCCGGCGTCGCCGACGACGCCGACATCCGTGAGCTGACCCTGGGCGCGCTGCCGCCCGAGGAGGCGCGAGGCCTCGCCGATCTGCTGTCGGCCGGCCACCGCGGCCTCGATGCGCGCGAGATCGCGGTCGAGGCCGGCGGCCATCCGCTGTTCATCCACGAGCTGGTGCGTCACCTCAGCGAGGCGTCCAGCCACGGCGCTGGCTCGGCGCCGCTGGAGGAGGCGCTGTGGGCCCGCGTCGAGCGTCTGGACCCGCCGGCGCGCCGCCTGCTCGAGGTGGTCGCGGTCGCCGGCGAGCCGCTGTCGCCGCAGGTCGCGGCGGAGGCCGCACGGCTGGAGCGCCCGGCCTTCGCGCGCTGGGTCGCGCTGCTGCGCGCCGCTCACCTGGTGCGCGCCGGCGGCCTGCGCGCCGAGGACACCGTCGAGTGCTATCACGACCGCGTGCGCGAGTCGGTGTGCGCGCACCTCGACGCCGAGACCCAGCGTCGCCACCACGCCGCCGTGGCGCAGGCGCTGGAGTCGAGCGGCCAGGGCGCGCAGGATCCGCAGATCCTGGTGCGCCACCTGGAGGCCGCCGGCGAGACCGCGCGCGCCGCCGAGCTGGCCACCCGCGCGGCCCGGCTGGCCTCGGAGGCGCTGGCCTTCGATCGCGCCGCCGAGCTCTTGTCCACCGCGCTGCGCCTGGGCCGCCCGGGCGAGCACGAGGCGCGCCGCCTGCGCATCGAGCTCGGTGACGCGCTGGTGCAGGCCGGGCGCGCGGCCGAGGCCGCCGACGCCTTCCTGGCCGCCGCCGAGGGCGCCGACGCCACCACGCGCCTGGACTGCCGGCGCAAGGCCGCCGAGCACCTGCTGGCCACCGGCCAGGTCGAGGGCGGGCGCGAGACCCTGCGCGTGGTGCTGGCCGAGTTCGACATCGAGCTGCCGGCGACGCCGCGACGCGCGCTGGCCTCGCTGCTGTGGCACCGGCTGCGCCTGCGCCTGCGCGGCTACGGCTTCTCGCCGCGCGACGCCGGCGAGGTGTCGCCGCGCGTGCTGGCGCTGATCGACATCTATCGCGCGGTGGCCGCCGGCCTGGGCATGGTCGACACCCTGCAAGGCGCCGACTTCCAGGCCCGCGGCCTCGTGCTGGCGCTGCGCACCGGCGAGCCGGCCCGGGTCGCGCGCGCGCTGGGGCTGGAGGCGTCGTTCCAGGCCACCCAGGGCCCGCGCGCCCACGCCCGCGCCCGCGAGCTGATCCAGCGCATGCGCGCGCTGGTCGGCGACAAGGGCGACGCCACGCTGCGCGCCTGGGCCGACGGCTCGGAGAGCATCGTGCGCTACCTGCTCGGCGATCTGATGGTGGCGGTCGAGCTGTCGGAGAGCGCCGAGCGCATCATCCGCGAGGAGACCACCGGCATGAGCTGGGAGCTCAACACGGTGCGCATCTTCCGCGGCCTGGCGCTGCGCTGGGCCGGTCTGCTCGGCAAGCTGCGCCGCACCTGTGACGACAACGTGCGCGACGCTGCGCGCCGCGGTGATCGCTACGCCGAGGCCACGCTGCGCCGGGTCGCCAACATCGTCTGGCTCGCGCGCGACAACCCGGCCGAGGCCGAGGTCGATCTGGATCGCCAGCCCTGGCGCGCCCCCGAGGGTGGCTATCACATGCAGAACTGGTACGAGCTGCGCGCACGCGGCGAGATCGACCTCTATCGCAGCGATCTGGTCGCCGTCGCGGCGCGCACCCGTGACGGCTTCGCACGGCTACGGCGTTCCATGCTGCCGCGGGTGCGCTCGATCGCGGCCGAGGCGGCCTGGCTGTCGGGCCGGCTGGCGCTGGCGCAGGCCGAGCGCACCCCGGCGGTGGCGGCCACCCTGCTGGCCGAGGCCGAGCACCACGCCACCGAGGTCGAGCGCGTGCACATGCCCTATGCGCGGGTGTGGGCCGACCTCCTGCGCGCGGGCGTGGCGCGCCGGCGCGGCGATGGTGCCACCGCGCTGCAGCTGCTCGGCACCGCGATCACCGGCGCCGAGGTGGCGCAGCTCTACCTGTGCGGAGCGGTCGCGCAGCGCCTGCACGGCCAGCTCGAGGGCGGCAGCGTCGGCGCCGAGCGCTTCGCCGAGGCGACGCGCTGGATGAGCGGGGAGGGGATCCACCGGCCGGCGCGCATGACCGCGGTGGTGGCGCCGGGCTTCGGCGCCGCTCCTGACGAGGGCTGACGGCCCGGGCGGGCAGCCGTGGTAACGTTTTGTTGCTACGGGCTCACGACCAGGGGCTCCAACTGTGCGAAGGCACGTCGGGCGCGGCTGGCACGAGCCTTGGATTGGAGGCTCGCATGGCTGCCCGTGTGCTCGTCGTCGATGATGACCGCTCGATCCGGCGCACGCTGGAGAAGCTGCTGGCCTCCGACGGCCACACCGTGGTGACGGCGTCGGACGGTCGCGAGGCCGTGGCGGCGGTCGGTGGCGCCGATCTGGTGCTGCTGGATCTGGGCCTGCCCGAGGTCGACGGCTTCGGCGTGCTCAGCCAGGCCCGCGAGCTGGCGGCGCCGCCGCCCATCGTGGTCATCACCGCCCGCGACGACATGCAGTCGACCGTCAAGGCCATCCAGCTCGGCGCGCACGACTACCTGGTCAAGCCGCTGGACGTCGACCGGCTGCGCCTGATCGTGCGCCGCGCGCTGGAGTCGCGCGAGGCCGCGCGCGCGCTGCGCCACCTGCAGGCCCAGGTCGCGGGCGACTACCAGCCCGGCAGCATCATCGGCAAGTCGCCCGAGATCCGCGAGATCTACAAGACCATCGGCGCGGTCTCGGTGGGCCGCGCCTCGGTGCTGATCCTGGGCGAGTCGGGCACCGGCAAGGAGCTGGTGGCCAAGGCGGTGCACTACTCGAGCCCCGAGCGCGAGCGCCCCTTCGTGGCGGTCAACTGCACCGCGTTCGCGCACGGCCTGCTGGAGTCGGAGCTGTTCGGCCATGTGCGCGGCGCCTTCACCGGCGCGGTGGCCGACAAGATGGGCCGCTTCGAGCTGGCCGGCTCGGGCACCCTGTTCCTCGACGAGATCGCGGAGATTCCGCTGGATCTGCAGGCCAAGCTGCTGCGCGTGCTGCAGGAGCGCAGCTTCGAGCGCGTCGGCGACAACCGCGCCATCGAGCTCAAGGCGCGGGTGGTGGCGGCGACCCACCGCGATCTCGACGCCATGGTGCGCGAGGGCAGCTTCCGCGAGGACCTGCTGTACCGGCTGCGCGTGGTCGAGATGCAGATCCCGCCGCTGCGCGAGCGCCCCGGCGACGTGCCGCTGCTGGTCGAGGCGCTGCTGACCAAGATCAACCGCGAGCTGCACAAGCGCGTGACCTACGTCAGCCCCGAGGCGATGGCGCTGCTGGAGCGCTACAGCTGGCCAGGCAACGTGCGCGAGCTGGAGAACATGCTGACCCGGGCGGTGGTGCTGGCCAAGGGGGAGGTCCTGGAGGCCGGGCTGCTGCCCCTGCTGGGTGGCGGGCTGGGAGCGAGCACGAGCACCAGCGGGAGCGCGGGCGCGAGCGCGAGCACGAGCACGGGCACGAGCACGAGCACGGGCACGAACGGCCACGCCGAGGACGGGTCGATCCTCCCGCTGCGCGAGATCGAGAGGCAGCACATCGAGCGCGCCCTCAAGTACACCGAGTGGAACAAGCGGCGCACCTGCGCCCTGCTGGAGATCTCGCGGCCCACGCTGGACCGCAAGATCGCCGAGTTCGGCCTGGAAAAACGCTGATGCTCGCCGCCGCGCTGCTCATCGTGACCTGCCTGGGCTTCGCCTTCCCGGCGCTGATCCTGCGCGAGGGGGCGGCGACGCGGGACGCCCGCATCTTCGCGGTCATCGGCGTGGTCGACGCCACCACGTCGGCGATGCGCGCGGTGCTGGTGCTGATGGGCTACCACCTGGGCAGCCCGGAGGCGATGCCGATCACCGGGGTCGCCAGCGTGGTCATCTCCTACTACTCGCTGGCCTTCGCGTGGTCGTTCCCGCTGGGGCGGCCGCTGCCGCGCCGGCTGGCGCGCGTGATCGGGGTCGCGGGCCTCTTGACCATCGCGTCGTTCTGGCTGCTGCCCGGCTACAGCATCGTCGGCGTGATGTGCAGCTCGCTGTACTTCACGCCGATCGGCGTCCTCATCATCGCCATCCTGGTGCGCAACTTCAGGGATCTGCCGCGGAGCCAGCTGACCTCCGCGCGCATCATCCTGATCGCGCTGGGCGGGCGCTGGATCGTCGGCCTCACGCTGTACACCGTGCTGTTCCAGGTGGCGCCGCGCGCCTTCGCGATCGGCCTCACCATCGAGGCCACCCTGGTGGTCGCGCTGAGCCTGCTGGCCATCGGCTATGCCGTGCTGCGCGACCAGCTGTTTCGCATCCGCGGCGCGGTCGCCGAGCTGATCGTCTTCGCCAGCGCGGGCGCCGTGCTCCTGCTGGCCAGCGGCGCGGTCATCGAGGTCCTGCTGAGCAACGTCAGCGACCCCACCCTGCTGCGCGCCGGGCTGATGGCGGCCGCGCTGGTGCCCGCCGGCCTGGTCGCGCTGGGCAGCCGGCTGCGGCCGCGCCTGGAGGCCAGCGTGCTGGCGCCGCTGGATCCGCGCCGGGCCCTGCGCGCCGCGGTGACCGAGCGCGTGCTGCGCGCCACCGACCGCTCGCGCACCCCGGCCGAGCTCCTGGAGCTGACCCTGGCCGCGCTGGTCGACATGAGCGCCACCGGCGAGGTGCGCTTCCTGCGCGGCCCGGCGTGGCCGCAGTCGGCCAGCCCCGGGCAGTCGAGCCAGCTCGGCCCCGCGCTGGCCGCGCACCTCCTGCACGAGGACACCACGCACCTCCTGCCCGGTCAGGTGTTGCCGCCCGACGTGGCCGCCGAGCTGCGCGGGACCAGCGCGTGCCTGCTGGTGCCGGTGCGCGTCGAGCGCGAGCTGCTCGGCGCGCTGGCCATCGGCGCCAGCGAGGAGTGCAAGGCCACCATCGATCGCGACACCGTGATGGCGGCCGCCGCGCTGTCGCGCCACCTGGCGCTGCGGCTGCAGAACTGGGCCCTGTACGCCGAGCTGGAGGAGTCGCGCCGGCTGGCCACGCTGGGCTCGTTCGCCGCCGCCATCGCCCACGATCTGCGCACCCCGCTGACCTCGGTGCAGATGAACGTCCAGATCCTGCGCGGCAAGGTGCAGCTGCCCGCCGACGACATGGAGTACTTCGACATCGCCGAGACGGAGCTGCGCCGCCTCAACGCCCACATCAGCGAGCTGCTCGACTTCGCCAAGCCGGTGCGCCTCGACACCGGGCCGCACGATCTCGGCGAGGTCGCCGACGACGCCGCGCGGGGCATCGAGGCCGTGCTGGCCGAGCGCAAGCTGACGCTGTCGCGCGAGCTCAGCCCCGATCTGCCGGCGGTGCGCTGCGACATGGTGCGGCTGCGCCAGATCCTCATCAACCTGCTCGACAACGCCGCCAAGGCGTCGCCGCCCGGCTCGGCCATCACCATCCGCACCCACGCCGCCCCCGCCGGCATGGTCGCCATCGAGGTCGCCGACACCGGCAAGGGCATCGACGCCGAGAGCCTGCCGCGCATCTTCGAGCCCTTCTTCACCACCCGCCCCGACGGCACGGGCCTGGGCCTGGCCATCGTGCACAAGCTGGTGCGCGCCCACCAGGGCGAGATCGAGGTCAAGTCGGTGCTCGGCGCGGGGTCGACCTTCACCGTGCTGCTGCCAGCCGCGACCTGAGCCGGCGCGGTCCGGCGTGGCGCGGCGTGGCGTGGCTACTTCGCCAGCCTGAGGTCGCCGACGGCGAAGCTCCCGCCCGGGGTCACGTCCTTGCAGCAGCCGTCGAGGAAGTCGCGCTTCCAGCTGGAGCCGCGGCCGTAGACGAAGTGCCAGCCGCCGGGCGGCACGCCCTCGACCACGAAGCTGCCGTCGGGGCCCGACACCGCGCGGCGCACGAAGTCGCGCCCCGCGCACGGCGTCTTGCCGTCGTAGACCGCGCTCGACACGTCGCACACCTCGGCGACGCCGCCCTTGACCGGGGCGCCGGCGGCGTCGACGAAGCGGCCGGCGAGCTTGATGAGGTTCGGCGTCACCGCGGGCAGCGCTGGGCCGCGACCCAGCGGCGCGACGTCGGCGATCTCGTCGGACAGCTCGGGCACGCTGCGCTTGGTCCACTCCAGGGCGACGCCGTCGGCGATGATGGTGACGCCGAAATGGGTCCGCGCCCAGACCCGGTCCTGGGCGTCGAGGCTGAAGCCCTCGATGGGGAAGGCCAGGCGCTGCGCCAGCAGCCGCTCTGGCTTGGCGCCAGGCGCGAACCGGGTCAGCCCCAGGCCACCGGCGTCCATGCGGATGATGGCGCCTGCGCTGGTGAAGGTCGGGAAGTTGCCGAAGCCGGGCAGCACCTCGGGCTTGTCGGCGCCAGGGGCGAAGCGCAGGAGCTTGCTGCCGTCGACCAGGGCGGTGCCGTCGGGGCCGACACGCAGGGTGGGGAAGAAGTTCTTGCCCAGCGCCATGACCTGGCGCAGCGCCCCGGCCTCCAGCGCGAACAGGCGCAGGCTGCTGATGACGAAGACCTTGCCGCCGCCGGCGCCGACACCGCGCAGGACCTCCTGCGGCTGCGGCGCGGGCAGCGCCACGCTGCTCCAGGCGTCACCCTTGCCGACCATCAGCTGGTCGCGCGCGACGACGTACACCGTGCCGTCGCCGTCCACCGCGAGGTCGCCGAGGCGTTCGCTGGCGCCGATGTCCGCCCGCGACCAGGTGCGCAGTCCGGCGGCCGACACCCGGGTGACATGATCGAGCGACGACGCCCACAGCGTGCCGTCGGGGCCCTCGGCGCGCGGCACCACGTCGGCCTCGCGCTTGCCGACCATGTGCATGCTGCCGTCGAACCAGCCCAGCTGGTCGCCCTCGCGCAGCCAGACGCCGCCCTGCTTGCGCGGCAGCAGCGGGGCGTACTTCACCGTGGAGTCGCCGGCGGCCCTGAAGCCCGCGCCACCGAGCACCACCAGGCCGCCCTCGTCGAGCGCGAACACGGTGGCGTCGGCGCTCATGGTCGCCGCCGCCGGGGTGGTCCCGGCGCTCGACGCATCCACGCCGCCGCCGCCACCCGCGCCGCCAGCGCCGCCACCGCCCTGGGCGCGCTTGCCGCCCGACTTGCACCCCACCGGCGCCAGCGCCAGCGCGGCGACTGCCAGCGCTCCGAGCCCTCGTCCGACCACTCGTCCGACCACGTGACCTCGCATGCTCTCTGGTTCTCTCTTTCCTTGCTTCGCCCGGTCTACGGCCCACGCTGCCACACCTTGCCCACCTGGCCCGACTTCGGCGTAACGGGCTGTTACACGGTCACGTTCCGTCGCCCCCGATTGCGCCCTTGCCGTCAATGGTTGCGCGGGGTTAGCCCCGGCACGCTCCCTGCTTTACAGCCCAGCCATGTGGACGCTGGCGAGAAAGATCCTGCTGCACGATCGGGTCAAGTTCGTGGTCGCGGCCGCGGGCGTGTCGATCTCGGTCCTGCTGGTGCTGGTCCAGATCGGCCTCTACCTGGGCTTCATGGGCAACGCCTCGACCCTGATCGACCACGCCAAGGCCGACCTCTGGGTCACCGCCTCGGGCAACGAGCAGTTCGACTTCGCGACCCCGATGGACGAGCGGCTGTACTACCGCGTCGCCGCCACCCCGGGCGTCGAGCACGCCGAGCGCATGCTGCTGTCGTTCGGTCAGTTCAAGCTGCAGTCGGGCGGCACCCAGGGCGTGCAGGTGGTCGGCATCGAGAAGGGCGCCCGCCTGCTGCGCCCATGGAACCTGCAGCACGGCAGCCTCGAGCGCCTCGACGACGTCGATGGCATCGTGGTCGACCAGACCGAGTTCGCCAAGCTGCAGATCAAGGAGGTCGGCGCGCGCCGCGAGATCTCGGGCGTGCGCTCCAAGGTGGTGGGCCTGACCAAGGGCATTCGCAGCTTCACCACCTCGCCGTTCGTGTTCGCCAACCTGGACAGCGCGCGCGCGTTCTCGCGCCTGGGGCCAAATGATCTGACCTACATCCTCATCAAGGTGCAGCCCGGCGCCGACGTCCGCGCGGTCAAGGCGCGCATCTCGGCCATGCCGCACCTCGACGCCTTCACCAAGGCCGAGATGTCGGAGCGCACCCGGTCGTACTGGTCCAAGCGCACCGGCGTCGGCGTGGGCTTCTTCACCACCGCCATCATGGGCATCATCGTCGGGCTGGTCGTGGTCGGGCAGATCCTCTACAACGGCACGCTCGAGCACATCAAGGAGTACGGCACCCTGAAGGCGATGGGCGCCGAGAACGCCGCCATCGTGCGCGTCATCATGTACCAGGCGCTGATCTCGGCCGGGGTGGGCTTCGTGTTCGGCGGCGCGCTGGCGCTGGGGGCGCAGGCCGGCATGAAGGCGCTCAACCTGTCGGTGTCGCTGACGCCGACGCTGCTCATCGGCACCGCGGTACTGACCGTCGTGATGTGCGCCCTGGCGGCGCTGCTGTCGGTGCTCAAGGTGCTGCGCCTCGACCCGGCGATGGTCTTCAAGGGCTGAGGAGATGGCGATGGAGATGGAGACGAACATGAACGCGATTGTCGAAGCCCGGGTGGTCAGCAAGCTGTATGGCGCCGGTGAGACCGCGGTGACCGCGCTGTCGGAGGCCTCGCTGGCGGTGCGCCCCGGCGAGCTGCTGCTCATCGAGGGGCCGTCGGGCTCGGGCAAGACCACGCTGCTGTCGATCCTGGGCCTGCTGCTGCGGCCGACCTCGGGCCAGCTGTTGATCGAGGGCCAGGACGCGGCGCGGCTGCCCGAGAAGGCGCTGCCCCGGCTGCGCGCCAGGACCTTCGGCTTCATCTTCCAGGGCTTCAACCTGTTCCCGGCCCTGGACGCGCGCGACAACGTGGCGCTGGCCATCCGCATGAAGGATCCCAAGGTGCGCTCCTCGGTGGCGCGGGCCGAGGCCGAGCGCCTGCTGACCATGGTGGGCCTCGGCGAGCGCATGCACCACGTGCCGGGCGACCTGTCGGGTGGCCAGAAGCAGCGCGTGGCCATCGCGCGCGCGCTGGGCGGCGACCCGCCGCTGATCCTGGGCGACGAGCCGACCGCGGCGCTGGACTCCAAGACCGCGCTGGCGGTGATGGACCTCCTGCGCGGGCTGACCCGCGAGGGCCGCGGCGTGGTCGTGGTCACCCACGACCATCGGCTGCGCAAGTACGCCGACCGCGTCGTGCGCGTCGATGACGGCCATGTCGAAGAGCTGCGCGCCGACGCGCTGGCGGCCTGAGTTTTCGTTGACAGTCTGCAAAGTATTGAAGAACCGGAAACGGACTCGCTGCTCGAGGCTGCGCTCGAGGGGCTCGAAGGGAGAACGGCCATGAAGAAGAAGGCGCTGTGGGTCATGCTGGGTCTCGGGGTCGTGGGGGTGGCGGGGTTCGCGCTGCGCTCGGGCGAGAGCGCGCGGGCCGATGTCAGCGTGGCGGGGCCGCGCGGCGTGGTCGCGCCGGCGCGGGTCGAGACCCGGGACGACGTCATCGACCTGGCGTTCGAGCTGCAGGGCGGCGGCCGGGTGGTCGAGGTCCTGGTCAAGGAGGGCGACCGCGTCGAGGCCGGCCAGGTGCTGGCGCGGCTCGATGATCGGCTGGCGCGCGCCCGGGTGGCCCGGGCCGAGGCCGCGGTGATGGCCGCCGAGGCGCGGCGCGACCTCAGCTACCGCGGCGCTCGCGCCAACGAGCTGCGCGCCGCCGAGGCCGAGCTGGCTGCCGCGCGCGCCGCCGAAAGCGACCGCGAGGCCTCGCGGGGCCGGGCCGAGCGCCTGCTTGCGGGGGGCGCCGTGGGCGCCGCCGACGCCGACAGCGCGCGCGCCGGCGCCGACGCTGCACGCGCCCAGGCCAGCGCCGCCGCCGCGCGCCTCGGCCTGCTCAAGGACGGCACCCGCCGCGAGCTGCGCCGCGAGGCCGACGCCGCGCTGTCGGCCGCGCGCGCCGAGCTGGAGGAGAACCGCACCCTGCTGGCGCACACCGAGCTGCGCGCCCCGCGCGCCGGCGTCATCCTGCGCCGCCGCATCGAGCCGGGCGAGTTCGTGTCGACCATGCCGCCGGTGGTGGTGCTGTCGATGGCCGACGTCAGCCAGCTCGAGCTGCGCGCCGAGATCGACGAGTCCGACGTCGGTCGCGTCGAGGTCGGCCAGTTCGGCTACGCCACCGCCGAGGCCTACGGGGACCGCCGCTTCCCAGGCCGCGTGCTGCGCCTGACCGGGGAGCTCGGCCGCAAGCAGGTCGTGGTCGACGACCCGCGCGCGCGCATCGACACCCGCGTGCTCGAGGTCATGTTCCAGCTCGATGATACGGCCCAGGCGCAGCTGCCGCTGGGGCTGCGCATGGAGCTGCACCTGACCCCGGGGGTGGCGGCGGCGACGGTGGCCAGGCCCCTCGAACCGTAGGTTCAGGCCCCTCGAACCGTAGGTTCGAGGAGACCTGTTCCGTTCCGTCTCCGTTCCGTCTCCGTTCCGTCTCCGCCCCGTCTCCGCTCCGGGTGTAAGCCCCCCCATGTGATCCCCGTTTCACCCGCATGCGCCTGCACCCCCTGCATGCCGTCCTCGCCATCGCCCTGGCCGCCACCCCCGCGATGGCCCAGGTCACGCAGGGTTCGCTGCAGATCGCCGTCGATCCCGCCCGGCCGCCCGCCGAGGGCGAGCCCCGCGAGCTGCCGCTGCTGCACACCGACGTGCGCGCCGAGGTCACCGGCTTCATCTCGCGCGTCACCGTCACCCAGACCTTCCACAACCCCTCGCCGAGCCCCATCGAGGCGGTCTACGTCTTCCCGTTGCCGACCAACGCCGCGGTCGGCGCCCTCAGCATCAAGCTCGGCACGCGCACCATCCGCGGCGTGGTCCAGACCCGCGAGCAGGCGCGCAAGACCTACCAGGCCGC
Organism: Deltaproteobacteria bacterium; assembly: GCA_020853705.1. Lineage (GTDB taxonomy): Bacteria > Myxococcota_A > Polyangia > Haliangiales > JADYYK01 > JADYYK01. Next base: position 5,429 of record JADYYK010000149.1, on the reverse strand, counting down.
CAAGGCCTCGGGTCGCCGCGCCGCCCTGCTGGAGCAGGAGCGCGCCAACGTCTTCACCCAGTCGGTCACCGGGATCCTGCCCGGCGACAAGATCGACATCGAGATCGTCTATGACGCCGAGGTCGGCTATGCCGACGGCGCCTACGAGCTGGTGTTCCCGATGGTGGTCGGCCCGCGCTACCACCCGGTCAGCGTGCCCGACGCCGGGCGGGTGTCCCCGCCGCTGCTGCCCCCGGGGTCGCGCTCGGGCACCGACATCTCGCTGACCGCGGTGCTGCGCCCGGGCGCCCCGCTGGCCGCCCTCGCCAGCCCGTCGCACCACATCCTCGACAGCGGCGTGCGCGGCGGCCTCGCGCGCACGGTGACGCTGTCGCCCGAGGACAGCATCCCCAACAAGGACTTCGTGCTGCGCTGGCGCCTGGGTGACGACCAGCCGGTGGTCGCGCTGGCCGCCGAGGCCGGCCCGCGCGGGGGCCACTTCGCGCTGCTGGTCGATCCTCCGCGGGCTCCGGCGCCCACCATGATCGCGCCGCGCGAGGTCATCTTCGTGGTCGACACCTCGGGCTCGATGAACGGCGAGCCGCTGTCGATCGTGAAGGCCGCCATGCGCGTGGCCCTGAAGAAGCTGCTGCCTGGCGACAGCTTCAACATCATCAACTTCTCGACCGACGCCGGGCTGATGGCCGCGGCGCCGCTGCCGGCGACACCCGAGAACCTGCGCCGGGGTCTGAGCTGGGTCAACGGCCTGGGCGGCGGCGGCGGCACCGAGATGCTGTCGGGCATCCGCGCCGCGCTGGGCGGCGCGCAGCCACCCGCGGGTCGCCTGCGCGTGGTCTGCTTCATGACTGACGGCTACATCGGCAACGAGCGCGAGGTCGCCGCCGAGGTCACCCGCCTGCTCGGCGAGCACACCCGGCTGTTCGCGTTCGGCATTGGCTCCTCGGTCAACCGGCTGCTGCTCGACTGGCTGGCCGAGGCCGGCCGCGGCAGCGCGCAGTACATCCTGCTCGGGCAGCCCGCCGAGCCGCAGATCGACGCCTTCTACGCCCGCATCGCCGCCCCGGTGCTGACCGACGTCAGCATCGACTGGGGCGGCGCCAAGGTCGCCGACGTGACCCCGGCCAGGCTGCCCGACCTGTGGCTGGGCCAGCCGCTGCGCGTGACCGGCCGGGTCAGCGCCGCGGGCCCACTGCAGATCCGCGTCGGCGCGCGCCTGGCCGGCAAGCAGATCTGGTACCCGGTGCGCCTGGAGCTGCCGGCCGCGCTGGCCGACTCCGACGCCAGCGCCCGCGCCGCCGGTCCGCTGTCACGGATCTGGGCGCGCGCGCAGATCACCGACCTCGAGCGCCCGCGCATGGGCCAGGTCCCGGTGCCCTACCAGGCCCGCATCACCGAGCTGGCGCTGGCCCACCAGCTGGTGTCGACCTACACCTCGTTCGTCGCCGTCGAGGACCAGGTCGTGCTCGAGAACGGCACCCCGCGCACGGTCGAGGTCCCGGTCGAGGTCCCCGAGGGCGTCCGCTACGGCAACGTCTCCAGCGGCGGCGACGGCAGCTCACCGGCGTCCACCTCGCCCGACGCGCCCACCCGCGACGCCGGCGGCGACGAGGACGAGAGCGACGCCGCCCCCACTGCCAGCAGCGACCGCTTCCGCGACTGGGACGACGCCCTGGCGCGGCGCTGGCACATCGGGGTCGGCTTCGGCGCCGGCTCGATGGGCGCCAGCGACTTCGACAGCTCGGTGACCACGGCCTATCACCTGCGCATCTCGCGCGACGTGGCGCGCCTGATGGCGCTCGGGATCGACGCCACGCTGCTGCGCGCCGGCCCCGAGTACACCTCGGTGCAGGGGCTCGCGGAGGCGCTGCTCGGGCTGACCAGCCGGCTGCGCCTCATCATCGGCCTCGGCATCGGCGTGCCCGACGGCCACAGCGAGCTGGCCGCCGTCGTCGGCGCCGAGTACCTGGTGCACTACGGCCCCATCAACCTCGGCCTGAGCACCCGCCTCGACCTGACCGCCCCGGGCAACGACGGCCAGTCGATGCGCGCCGTCACCGGCGGCCTCTACGTCGAGTGGTAGCGCCTCACTTCGTGGGCGTCAGCTTGCCCGCCGTCCAGCGCCATCTGGTGGTCATGAAGGGCGGCACCGCACGCTCGTGCACGACGGTGACCTGGCCGCCGGGCGCGACGACGACCGACCTGATGCGCACGTTGCCGGCGCCGGTGACGTCGAGCTGCGCCGGGGCGCCGTCCCTCCAGCCGAAGCTGACCAGGTAGACCGACTCGCTGTGCGGGCCGCCTGGGCCGGCGTACATGTGCCACAGCAGGACCACGGCCTCGTCGGCGCCGTCGCCGTCGAGGTCGGCCAGGGTCACGCTCTCGAAGCGGTAGAGCTCGGTGTCGTGGGCGCCGCCCCAGTCCTCCAGGTACTCGTGCATCTCCCACTCACCACGGCGCAGCTGGTAGCGCTGGCCATCGATCACATAGGTGTGTTCGCGCCAGTTGACGCTGGCGAGGTCGGTCGGCGGCGGGGCAGGGGCGGGGGACGGCGCCACCGGCGTCGGCGCAGGTGCGGGCGCTGGTGTGGGCCGCGCCGTCAGCCCTGACCCGCGTCGTGGCGTCGCCGTGCAGCTGACCAGCGTCACCCCGGCGAGCACCACACTGACTCTCTGCCACCCGCGCATGCCGGGAGGATACGCGCCCGGCCCGACTTCCTGCGGGCACACCGCCGCGAGGGTGAAGCTGTTCAGTCTATCTGGCCAGCCCCAGGCGGACCTCGAGGTCACCGCCATAGCCGGTCGCGCTGACCCGCATCGACATGGTTGCGTCGCGCACGATGCGCAGCGCGTTCATCACCTTGGGGGGCTTGCCCCCGCCGGAGCCCGCGACCATCGCCAGCAGCCCCTGCAGCGGGGTCACGTCATAGCGCAGCACCTGGTCGGTGCCCGCGAAGGCCTTGCGGGTGAAGGTCGACAGCGCAGGCGCCCTGGCCAGCGAGGCCTGACCACCCGCGAGCAGCGGCTCCACCGCGGGCAGCGCGGCCGAGGTCGCCACCACCAGCCAGCGCTGGTGCACGAGCAGCGTCAGCGAACCCTTGTCGGCCATGGTCATGGTCCAGCGCCCGGGTGCCTGGCGCTTCAGCGCGAGCCGGGCGTTCCCCAGCAGCCGCGCGGTCGCCTGGTCGAGCGCGGCCTCCATCCTGGGCGGATCGCTCAGCTCGGCGACCAGGGTCAGCGGCATGGCGCCCATGATGTCGCTGGGGCCGCCCATCATGGCGGACATCCCGGGCATGCCCATGGCGAAGCCGATCCGCCCGGTCAGCAGCGGCAGCACATCGCGCCCCAGCTGCAGGTCGACGCCCAGGTCGGCCATGGCCTCGTGCCACGCCTTCTCGGCCTCCAGGGCGGTGCGGCCGCCGTCGGGGCTGCTGAGCAGCAGCGGCCAGAACGCCTCCAGGTGCGCGCCCAGCTGCAGCGCCAGCAGCGCGTCCACCGGCAGGAGCTCCGCGGTCGAGCCCGCCCGGGGCGGCAGCCCGTAGACCTTGGCGCCCAGGGCGCGCGCCTCGGGGGTCATGCCCAGCTCATAGCCGACGCGCACGATCTCGGGGCCCTCGGCCGCGAAGGTGATGACGGCGTCGCGATAGTCGACCCCGGTCTTGCCCATCAGGTCGAAGGCGGCGCGCCCGACCCACACGAAGGCGTGCTGCCCGGCGCGCTCGCGGGCCTGCTGCCACGCCGGCTGTCTGGCCAGCGTCGTGGTCGGCGCGGCCATGCGCGTCACCAGTGCGGCGCTGATGGGGCGGTCGGACTCGCGCACCTCGACGGCGAGGACGTGGCCGGCGACCTCGATCAGCACGGTGTCGTCGTGGAACTCCCAGTAGCGGATGCTGCCGGCGCGCTGCTCGGGCCCGACCGCCTCGCCCAGGGCCTTGACCAGCTTGCTGGCGCTGCTGACCGGCAGCACGAACACGCCGCGCGGCGTGGCGCTGCCGCCGATGCCGGCCAGCATGAGCGGGCGCTCGAGGTCGATGCCGAGCTTGCCCAGGCTGTCGATGTGGGCGACGTCGATCCCGGCGCGCACCGCCGCGGCCGGCAGGTGCAGGTCGAGCGCCTCGAGCAGGCCCTGGGCCTCGAGCCGCGCCAGCGCCGGGTAGAACTCGCGATGCGCGGCGGCCAGCGAGGGCGCGAAGGCCACGAACAGGGTGTCCGCGGGCAGGAAGGCCAGCGCGCGCTCGGTGTCGGCGGCGGCGCTCGCGCTGGAGCGCCCGCCGGTGGCGCCCGGCTTGCGCGCCGTCTTCTTGCAGCCCGCCAGCGCGCCCGCGGTGCTCGCGACCAGGGTCGCCGCGACCAGGAGCCGTGCGGACGCCCTCACTGACCAGCCAAGCTGTCGCCTCATTCATCGCCAGTAGCACCGGCCCGCGCCGTGATCAAGGCACGTTGCCAAGGTGTGCCGCCTCCGCTCAGTGCTGTGCTTTGCGTGAAGCAGGGTTCACGCAGCGCCCGCGGATCCAGCCACTTGCGCCACGCAGCGGCTGGCCCCGGGCTTGCTCTATCACCGCCACATGATGCGCGCTGTTCGCCTCGTCCTGCCGCTGTCCCTGCTGGGTCTCCTCGGCGCTGGTTGCACCACCGGCTTCGGGCTGCGCGCCAGCGGTCGTCTGGTCGCCACCCCGGTGCTGCCCGCGGGTGTGATGTACGCCAACCTGCCGCCGCCCAGCGGGGTGGTCTATGCGGGCGCTGGCGGCGGCGCCATCGCGACCGCCGATGTTCAGGTGCGCATCAGCTTCTTCGGGGTCCCGCTCGACGGCGCCAGCGACGTGGTCTTCGTGCTCGATCGGTCGGGCTCGATGGCGACCACGTCGTTCGGCGTCGCGGGTCGGGACGTCGGCATGAGCCAGACCGGCAGCGTCCTCGGCGAGCTGGCCGGCACCGTGATCAACCACGCCGCCGGCGCGCCGCTGCCGTCGAAGCTGACCGCCGCCAAGCAGGAGCTGGCGCGCGTGCTGCGCCTGATGCCCGACGGCACCCGCTTCAACATCGTGTTCTTCGACGACGACATCGCGGCGCTGTCGGGCACCATGGTCACGCTGGATCCCTACAGCCGCGAGCACGCGCTGGCCTTCGTCGCCGGCATCCGCACCGGTGGCAGCACCGCCGCGGTGCCCGCGCTGCGCGCCGCCTATGGCAGCGGCGCCCGGCGCGTGGTGCTGCTGTCCGACGGCCTGGCCAACACCGGCGGCGACGGCGGCGATCTGCTGCGCGAGGCGCGCGCCCAGATGCAGTACGGCGTGCGCTTCGACACCGTGGGCGTCGGGTTGGATCAGGATGATGCGCTGCTGCGGACGCTGGCGGCGCAGAGCGGGGGCATGGCGGTCACGCGCTGAGGGTCGGGTCGGGGGGAGGACCGGGACGAGCACGAGGACGAGCACG
>JADYYK010000148.1 GCA_020853705.1 Deltaproteobacteria bacterium | reverse complement strand
GCACGAGCACGAGCACGGGCACGAGCCCCCAGGGCGAGCTCCGTGCCCGGGTCACCACCCGAGGTGCTGACGGGCGCCTCGAGGTCGAACTCACCGGCGTCAGCGCTGGCACCACCGAGCTGGGGCTGATCTTGCGCGCTGGCGGCCAGTCCGTCAGCCTGGGCAGCTTCGCGATCACCATCTCGCCCGCCGAACCACGCGTCGTCCGTCGCCCGCCGCCGAGGCGCCAGCCGCTGGGCCTCGATCTCGGCGCCTTCGCGGCCGCCGGCTACCGCAGCGACGGCTTCCGTTTCGGTCGCACCGAGGTGCGCGCCGCCCTCGGCTTCGGCGGCGGCCTGCGCAGCGCCAAGCAGCTCGGACGCGGCCTGGCGCTCGAGCTCGAGGTCGAGGCCCACGCTGGCGCCGCGGTGCGCGGCAGCAGCGATCTGCGCTCGGGCAACGTCATCATCGTGGGCACCCGCGCCTTCCTGCGCTGGCAGGCCCGCGGCAAGCTGGCCCCCTTCGCCCGCGCCGGCGGCGGCGCCGACTTCCTGACCCTGCGCCCCGACAGCTTCCGCGGCGACAGCACCGCCGTCACCGCCAACGCCGGCGCCGGCCTGCTCTGGCACCTCGCCCCCCGCCGCGGCCTCCGCTTCGACCTCCTCGGCGCCTGGTCCGGCGCCGACGCCTTCTCCACCACCGCCCAGGCCGGCGCCTTCGTCACCTTCTGACCGCGCCCCCTACTCCCCCAGCGCAAAGAACCCCCGCGCCGTCCGCCCCAGGACCTGCGCCAGCACCTGCTCGGGCAGCCGCGCCGCCAGCCGGCGCACCTCGCGGTCCCAGGCATAGGGCAAGTTGGGAAAGTCAGTCCCGTACATCACCCGCTCGGGCCGCGCCTCGACCAGGCGCCACGGCGTCTCACCGGGCAGGTACCCCGCCACCGCCATCGTGGTGTCGAGCCACAGGTTGTCGTACTTCTCCAGCAGCGCCAGATATGGCGTGTACTCGTCCGACCCCAGGTGGGGGATGCACAACCTCAGTTTCGGGTACGACCTGAGCGCCGCCTCGACCCGCTCGGCCGCGCACAGGAGGTGCGGGTCACACGCATATGCCGGCGATTTCGGCTCGCGCCCGGCGTGCATCACCAGGGGCCTGTCAGCCTCCACGCACGCCGCATAGACCTCGTCGAGCTCGGGCGCGTCGGGCGCGAAGCACTGCACGTGACAGTGCAGCTTGACGCCACCCAGCCCTGCCGCGAAGGCCTCGCGCAGGACGTCGCGCGCCCCCGGCTCGCCGGGCAGCACCGTGGCCAGCCCGAGCACGCGCGGCTCGGCCCGCGCCAGCTCGGCCACATAGGCGTTCAACGCCCGCGCCATCCCGGCCTTGTGCGAGTAGTGCAGCGCCACCACGCGCGCCACCCCGCGCGACAGCAGGAAGGCGATGACCTCCTGGGTGTGCAGCTTGTAGCGGATGGGCCAGCCGTGGGTCTCAAACCAGCGCCACACCGCCTCGAACAGCCGGTCCGGGAACAGGTGCACGTGCGCGTCGACCACCTCGGGCAGGCTGGCGGGCAGCCGCGCGCCCTCGGCGTCGTCCAGCCCGGGCAGCTTCCCCGCCAGCATCACAGCCAGTGGCGGAACAGATAGTAGAAGCGCTCGCCGACCTTGCGCAGCACGCTGCGCCGGCGCCAGCTCTGCAGCTCCAGCGCGTCACAGCGCGCCAGATCGCGGCGAAAGCTGGCCTCGACCTGCGCCGCCAGCGTGCGGTCGACACAGATCAGGTTGGCCTCCAGATTGTGGAACAGGCTGCGGTGATCGAGGTTGTACGAGCCCACCGTGACCCAGGCGCCGTCGATGGCCGCGGTCTTGGCGTGCATCATGCGGTCGGGCCACTCGAAGATCTTGACCCCGTTGGCCAGGAGCTCGTCGCACACCGCGCGGGTGGCGTGATACAGCGCGCGCAGATCATTGGCCGGCCCCGGGATCAAGATCCGCACATCGACCCCGCGCACCACCGCCCGCGCCAGCGCGCGCCGGATGCCCCGATCAGGCACGAAGTAGGCGTTCATGATCGCGATCGACCGCCGCGCCCGATCGATGGCGTGCAGGTACGCGCGCCGGATCTCCTTGCGCAGCTTGAGCTCGTGGTTGCCCAGCACCATGGCGTGGGCCTGGCCCTCGGGGCCCTCCGGTCGCGGCCCCGACAGCACCAGGTCGAAGGCGTCACCGCCGCCGCGGCGCCAGACCTCGTGGAACATGTGCGCGCACTCGGCCGCCACCGGCCCGTCGATGCGCACGTGCAGATCGTGCCAGCCGCCGCCGCCCAGCGATGGCGGCAGGTTCTCGTCGCCGATGTTGATGCCGCCGGTGAACGCGGTCACGCCGTCGACCACGCAGGTCTTGCGGTGGTTGCGCCGGTTGATGCCCCAGCGCGGCCGCCACGGCGCGTACGGCGCGTACTCCAGCACGTTCACCCCGGCCTGGCGCAGCTCGCGGATGACGTCGAGCGGGAAGTCGAACGAGCCCACCGAGTCGAACATGAAGTAGACCTGGACGCCGGCGCGCGCGCGCTCGGCCAGCGCGGCGCAGAACGCCAGCGACGATCGATCACCATGGATGATGTAGGTCTCCAGCAGGACCTGGCGCTGCGCCCCCGCGATGGCCTCCAGCATGGCCGGGAAGGCCTCGTCGCCGTCGCGCAGCAGCCGGCAGCGGTTGCCGCCGCTGACCCGACGCCGGTTGACGAAGTACTCCAGGTCGGCGCCGTGCACGAGCTCGCGCCCGGTGCTGTGGCCGGCCTCGACCAGCTGCGGCACCGCGTCGGAGACGCTGGCGGTCACGTCGCGGCCACCGGGAACGCCGCGCGCACCAGCGCCGCCTGCTCGGCCGGCTCGTCCACGCCACACAGCTCGTCGAACACCCGCGCGATGACCCGCGGCCCACCCCGGCGCGCCTCGGGCTCCAGCAGGCGCCCGCGATCCAGCACGTGCGCCACCAGCTCGGCCCACGGCGCCCCGCCGCTCATCAGGGACAGCGCCAGCTCCAGCAGCAGCACGCCGTCGTCGACCGCGCTGTACAGCCGCTCCAGCGACAGCTTGAGCGCCTCGCGCCGCGTCGCCGCCAGCCAGCCCGAGGTCACCTCCAGCGCGACCACCCCGTCGGGGGCCACCGCCAGCTGGTGCGGCGATAGGCCGCCCGCCGACAGCCCGCCGGCGGCCAGCGCGGTCAGCGCGCGCCCGGCCCCGGCGCAGGCCGCGATGACGCCATGCGCGATGACGTCCGGGCTGAGCCCGCGCTCCTCGGCCGCGGCCACGGCGTCGGCCAGCGGCTGGCGCTGCCCCCACGCGACCTCCTGCGTGCTGCCCGGCCCGGGACGGGTCGCCAGCACCCCGGCGGGCAGCGCCGCGCCCAGCTTGGCGATGCGCGCGGCCAGCCGCTCCTGCGCCGGCCCCGGCGGCAGGCCTGGGGCACGCAGCCGCAGCCAGCTCTCGGCCCCGACGCCGATCAGCACACGCTCGAGGCCGTCTGCCGGATCGGCAAACGGCCAGGCACGTTCGCCGGTCGTCTCGGGCTCTGACACCATCAGCTCAGCGTCTCCTGGCGCCGGGGTCGCCACCCCGAGCGCGCTGTCAGCACGGCCAGCTCCAGCGCCAGCACCAGCGCGGCCGCTGCGCAGTAGCACGTGAGTCCAGCGTACGCCAACATGGCGAAGAAGACCCAGCCCGAGCTGGCCGGATCCACCATCGGGGTACCGCCGACCACGGCATAGGCCACGATCGCCGGCGTCACCGCCAGCGCCAGCCCGGCGATGGTCAGGCCCGCGGTGGCGCTCAGGCGCGCCGCCGGCTGCACGCGCCCGATCAGCACCAGCCAGGCCACCACCGCGTGCAGGCCGGCCGCCGCGAAGCCGTAGCGGAACAGGCGCTCGACCACGGGCCAGAACTCGCGCAGGACCGACAGCGACATGGCGCCCTCGAAGGCGAAGAACAGCCCATAGAAGCCCAGCGTGAACACCGGCGCCGCGATCCCCACCGTCTTCCAGTCCCACACCAGCCAGCTGCGCCGGTTCAGCCAGCGCGAGATCATGAAGATCCCCGCGAAGGTCACCAGCGCCAGCGTCGAGCGCAGAAGGCCCGTCCACAGCCGGCGCCGCTGTCCGCGCGCGTCGAACGCCGCGATGGTCGGCCACAGGTACTTGCGCCGCTCGGCGTCGCGCACCGTCATCTGCGCAGCCTCCTGGCTCGACAGGTCGAGCGCCTTGGTCAGCACACGACCGCGCGCGTGCACCGGCGGCGCCACGCCCAGCAGCGCCGCCATGGTCGGCGCCAGATCGCTGTGGCGCGCCTCGCGCAGCCCCTCGGCGCCGCGCGGCGCGGGGCGGATCCCGGCGCCCGCCATGATCAGCGGCACCGACATGACCTCGGCCTCGGTGCCGCCATGGCCGCCGTTCTTGCGATGGCCGTGATCGGCGCTGATGACGATGGTGTCGCGCGTCAGATCCAGCATCGTGAGCAGGTAGCCCAGCGACTGGTCGACCCGCGCCGCCGCGGCGGCATACTCCGGCGACGCCGAGCCGTGCATGTGGCCCTGGACGTCGACCTGCGAGTAGTAGACCAGCGTCAGCGGCGCATCCAGCTTCAGCGTCGGCGGCACCCAGCGGTCGTAGTGATCGAGGTCGAACGGCAGCACGCGCACGTCGTCCCAGCTCTCGGGATCGACCCGCGCCGGGAAGCTGTCGCTGCCCACCATGGCGGTGCGCAGGCCGGCCGCGCGCACCCGCGCCGCGATGGTGTCGAGGCCCGCCGCGCGCAGGTGGCGGTTGGTGCGCACGCCGGTGTAGCGCGGCTCGACGCCCGACAGCATGGTGGTCAGCATCGGGTAGGTGTACGACGGGTAGAACGGTCGCGAGGTCATGTGGACCCCCCGCGCGCCCAGCCCCTCCAGCGTCGGCATGTTGCCGGTGCGCGTGCTGCCCAGGCCGTCGATGATGACGAAGACCACGCGCTGGCTCAGGCGCCGCGTCGGCGAGGCCGGCGGCGGGTGCAGCTTGGCCAGCCCCGAGCCCGGCAGATCGAGGCCCGGCAGCAGGCTGAAGGCAGCGTCGCCCGCCCACAGCCCGAGCGCGGCCAGCCCGAGCAGCGCGGCCACGCTGGTGGCGACGGCGGTGAGGGGACGCCCCGGGGGGCGCTCAGGGGCTTCGGCGGCAACGCCCACGGTGCCACAGTATCAGGTCGCTCGACCGTACGGCGCGGGCTATGGCGGCGTCAGCACCAGGTCGGCCTTGACGGTGACCGGCTTGCCCCCGGTCGGGGCCGGGAACTCGAGCCCGCTCAGCCCGCCGCGCAAGCACGTGAGCGCCTCGGGCGACAGCGAGGCGGCCTTGGCCAGGGGCGACAGCACGGCGCCCTTGGGGTCGATCACGAACTGCAGCTCGGCCCTGGTCGGCCTGGTCGCGGGCGCCAGCTCGAGCGCCTTCTCGTAGCACATGCGCCAGCGGCCCAGGTTCTGGCGCAGGATGCGCTGCACCACCTCGGCGGGCAGGCCGCCCTTCACGGTGGGCTTGCCGACCTCGACCTTGGCGGCCGCCGCGGCCGAGCCGCCACCCAGCCTGCCCCGGCCGCTACCGAAACCCTGCCCACTGCCGGTGCCGCTGCCATGCCCGAGGGTGCCGATGCCGCCGAGGCCGATGCCGTCCCCGCTGCCGCCGCCGCCTGCGCCGGTGCCCGACATCCCGAGGCCCCCCTCACCGAAACCGTCGACCTCCGTGCCGGTGCCCGACCCCGCGCTGGCGCCTGCGCCCGGTGCGCCGGTGCCGGCGCTGGCCTTGCCCATGCGCCCTTCCTCAGCTTTCATCCGGGTGCCGCTGCCGCCGGCCTCGTCATCCGTCTCCGTCTCCGTCTCCGTTTCCGTTTCCGTCTCGGCCTGGGTCTCGGCCGGCGGCGCCGCCGTGGCGCTGGTGTCCGCCGCCGACTCCTCGGCGTGACGCCCGGCCGCCGCGGTGACGTCGCGCTCGCCGCCCGCGCCCGCCCCCAGGCCACCGAGCTGCGCCACCACCTCGGCCAGCGCGCGCGTCTTGTCCGCGCCCAGCTCGTACACCGCCCCCGACACCAGCTTCAACGCCACGCTGGCGCCCACCCCGGTGGTCAACACATCGTCGCCGAATACCGCGTCCCCGACCTTCAGCGGCCGGGTGGCGCCGCCGCGCCGCGCCTGCACGTCACCGCTGACCGCGCTGACCCGCCCGATCTCCGCCCCCGCGGTCACGGACGCGCCGGCGCCAGCGCCCGCCTCGCGCTTGCTGCACGCCGCCCCGCCGCCGCCCAGCGCCAGCAGCGCCAGCAGCGCCAGCACCAGCCGTGACGCCCGCAGTGACACCCGCAGTGACACCCGCAGTGACACCCGCAGTGACACCCGCTTCATCGCGAGGCCCTCATCACGGATGAGTCGCCACCGGCAGCCGCACCTTGGTGACCTGTTGCGCCTTGGGGAAGCGCAGCTTGCTGGCGCGACCCATCACGCAGGTGTCGTAGGCCTTGGCCGCCGACGCCTCGGCCACGCTGACCGACGCCACCTTGCCGGAGGCCGCGATCTCGAGGTTGATCTTCACCGTCAGCGCCGTCAGCGTCTTGTCCTTCCTGAACGAGGCCTCGCCGCAGCGGCGCAGGTTGGGCAGCGCCGGCAGCACCACCGACTTGACCTGGGCGGCGCTCAGCTGCTCGTTGAGTTCGCTCTGCCCTGGCGACCTCGGCGGCCTGGGGTCGCTCGGGTCACACAGCGGATTGTCCGGCGGGCAGGACAGCTTGACGCCCGGCTTGGGCTCGCCGGGCATGCCGCGCTCCGCGACCTTGGTCTTCTTGTCGGCGTTCTCCGCCTTCAGGATGGCCAGCCGCTGCTCGGCGGCCAGCAGCTCCTCGAGCTCGCGCTGCCTGTCCTCGGCGGCGGCGGCGGCGCGCTCGGCGTCGCCCACCTCCTGGTCCGGCGCCGACCCGGGCGCGACGGCCGTGGCCGGCACCGGCGCGGGCACCGGCGCGGGCGCCCCCGACCCCATGCCCTCGCCCCCCGACCCGGAGCCGCCACCTCCGGTCGCAGCACCGCCGCCGCTGGCCTCGGCCCGCGCCGCCGTCGCCTCGGTCGCGGCGGCCTCCTCCTCACCATGCCGCCCGGCCGCCGCGGTGACATCCCCGGCAGCGCCCGCGCCCCCGCCACCCTTCAGCAGGGCCAGCTGCGCGCCCAGCTTGCGCTCGGCCTCGGCGCCGATCTCGTAGCGCGCTCCGCCGAGCAGCGCGAGCTCGACCCGCGCGCCGACCCCGGTCTTGATGACGTCATCGGCGAACACATCGGCGCCGACCTCGAGCTTGCGCGCCGCCTGCCCCGCGCGCGTCGCCTGCACCTCGCCCACCAGCGCCGCCACCTTGCCCACCGGCCCCGCGGGCGCGGCCGACTTGCTCTTGCTGCATCCCGCCGCCAGCGCCAGCCCCGCCGCTAGCACCAGCGCCATCAACCAGGCAACCCGCATGGGCCTCAGCTTGACCCCCAGGCCGCAAAGGGTCAACCGAACCACCGCGACACGCGACCCGTGCGCCGCCTTGGGAGACGGAGACGGACACCAAGCAGCGTCGCAGCTGCGCTGCTACGCTACTTGGTGATCGCCACCAGATCGCCCGCGTCGGTCGGCACGATCAGCCCCTTGTCGGGCGCCACCAGCAAGAGGCGCCCCGACCGCGTCAGCGGATCCAGATCCGCCTTGGCGATGTAGCCGCGGATGCGCTGACCATCACTGAAGATGAAGGTGCACACGCTGCTGTCACCGATCAGCGCGAGCAGCCGCATGTAGTCATTCGCGGAGCAGGCCACGACGGCACCTTAGCGCGAAGCCCCGCCGCGGTCCAGGAGGGTGCAGCGCGTCGCGCTGCGGGACCCTCCTTGTGTCGAGGCTCTGCGCGAGGCGAAGCCTCGCGCTGCCTTCGACCTAGACCGCGCGCGCCCATCTGCGCAGCGTCTTCAGGCTCGCGATCAGCGCGGCGCCCTGGTGCACCTCGACGAACACCGGCAGCTCGCGCCGCCCCGCCCACACCCCGCGCAGGAAGCCGCGCACGTCCACGTTGCCGCGCCCGATCCCGAGGTGATCATCCGCGCTGCCGCGGTTGTCCGAGATCGAGAAGCCACACAGCCGCCCGCTCAGCAATCCTGCCGCACCCGCCAGCCCCACCGGCCCGCCGAAGGCGTGCGCGTGCGCCACGTTCCACAGCGCGCGCCACCCCGCCAGCTCGGGCAGCGCCAGCAGCGACACGAACAGCGGCACCGGATCATGCAGGTTCTCCAGCGCCAGCGTCACACCGGCCGCGCGCGCCTCCCCGCCCAGCACGGCCGCGTGAGTCGCGAAGCGGGCGCGTCGCCGCGACTGCCCGAGGCCGGCCTCGGCGTCGGTCCGAACCGCGACCCGCTCGGCCCCGGCCGCCACCGCGAAGTCGATGGCCCGGCGCACCGCGACCGCGCAGCGCGACGCCCACGCCGGATCGGGATCGCCGAGGCCGAAGTTGTACACCGACGCGCACACGCTGAGCCGCACCCCGGCGTCCTCGGCGCGCGCCCGCGCCTCCAGCGCCAGCGCCGCCGGGATGGGCTCCGCGGCCAGGGTGCCATCCTGGTCGCGGTCCACGATGAGCTCGAGGTCAGTGAGGCGATGCAGGCGAGCGAAGCCGAACCAGCGCGCCATCGGGCGCGACAACCAGAGGTCGCACCCGAGGCGCAACGAAGCTACCCCTTGGGCATCGGCGCCTTGGTCGGCGTCGGCGTCTTGGTGCCGGCCGGGGGCGGCGGCTTGATCGGCGGCGGCAGCATGCGCGGCGGCTCCTTGACCTCGACCGGCGCCGGCTTGGGCAGCATGCCGATGGCCGGCTTGTTCTTCTTGATGTCCTTGAAGAACTTCGCGGTCAGCTTGGACAGCGTCGACGCGTCGGGCGTGCCCGAGATGTCGATGACCAGGATGGCGGCCTTCTTGGCGGCCTGCCACGTGGCCAGCTTGGCCTTGACCTCGTCGTTGAACTCGTCCCAGTCGTTGCCCGAGAAGAACTCGTAGCCGATGTTGCGCTGCGGATCGTAGCCGTCGACCGTGATCTTCACGCCGTCGTGCTCGAGCACGTAGTTGGAGACGATGTCGAGCTTCTCCTTGGCGAACTTCCAGCTCAGGAAGGCCTCGACCTCGGCGACGTCATACTCGTCGCTCGACGGGCCGATGCCGCCGCCGCCGCGGTAGATCATGATCTTCGGCGTCTTCTTGCTGATGGCGACGCCGTCGATGGTGCTGCCCTTGCCCAGCGCCGGCTTGGCCGCGGGCGCGGTCGCCTGCTTCTCGCCACCGGCGTAGGCCAGCCCGGTGGTCGCCAGCAGCGCGCCACCCGCGATGAGGCCGACGCCGCGACGCACGTCGCTGCGACGCGGGAACTCGGGCCGGCTGGCGCCCTCGGCTGCGACCGGTGCCACCTTCAGCTCGACCTGGGCGGCGCTCGGCGGCCGCTTGCCCCCATCATTCACGACCGGCAGCTTCTTCGTCATTTGTTCGTCCTTTCCTCGGGTGCCTCGGAGGGATCATGCGCCTTGGACGCAGCGCGGCGGGCCGCCAGCACGGCGTCCGGGTACTGCTTGCGCAAGAAGACCAGGTTCTGCTCGCGCCAGAGCTGATTGCCGACGCGATCGGCGATGGGCACGATGACGCGCTCGTGCTCGCACAGCGCGGGCGACGGGGTGTCGATGCGCCCGGTGGCGGAGTAGTGCTCGCAGGCGCACTCGTTGGCGCAGCGATCGCTATAGGCGCAGTCGCCGCACGGCGTCTTGGGCGCGTGTGACGCCTCGACGATGGCCGCCAGCCGGTCGGGCGTGAAGCCGTTCCACACGTCGCCCAGCGCGGGCACGGTGTCCTGCTCCTCCTGGACCCAGCGTACGCAGGGGTACAGCTTGCCCGACGGCGCCACCGAGACCTGCGAGCTGCCGACGTCGCAGCGGATCCCCATGGCCTCGGCGCCCTTGGTGTGCTGCAGCCACTTGTCGTCGAACAGGTTGACGTACAGCTCGTCGCCGCGGCGCGCGCGCATGACGTAGTCGTCGCCGATGAGGTTGTACTGCCGCTCCAGCTCGGCGACGGCGTCGCGCGTCCACGGCGCGGTGACGTCGGGCTTGACGATGAGGTACTTGAAGCCGGTGTCGAGCAGGTAGCGCAGCCCGGCGGCGGCGTGGCCGACGTTGCGCGGCGTGATCACGACCGACACCATCATGGCCGGGTTGTGCTCGAGGAAGGCCGGGAAGCGCTTCTCGAGCTCGCCGAACGAGCCCTCCCCCGAGGCGGTCACACGATCGAGGTCGTGCATGGCCTGGTTGCCGTCGACCGAGAGGATGAAGACCAGGTCGTGGGCCTCGAACCAGGCCAGGTGCTCGTCGGTGATCAGCGTGCCGTTGGTGTTCATGCGGAACAGGCAGGTCAGCTTGCGCCGACGCGCCTCGACCTCGGCGTGCTCGACGATGGCCTTCATGGTGTCGAAGCACAGCATGGGCTCGCCGCCGAAGAACGACAGCACCGCGCGCTCACCGGTGCGGGCGACCTGATCGAGGATGAAGTCGGCCGCCTTGCGCCCGGTGTCGGCGTCCATCTCGCGCTTCCACTTGGCGCCGGTGAAGCAGTACGGACAGCGCAGGTTGCAGTCGTGCGTGAGGTGAATCAGGCCGTTCATGCACTCTCCCCGGCGTGAGCATACTGCATCGTGCGATTTCTGGGATACGGGGTGCAGAGACCCCGCCTTCCATCGGTAAATTCACCCAAGGCGGGGACGAATACGGTGTCCCCGCGGGTTGGGTTTCACGGCGCGGTGGGATATGTGAGGCCGGCACCCTCGGTGATGAGGATGCGGTAGTTGGCGCGCACCCCGGTGTACTCGGTGCGGGTGGCGGCGGCGTCGGGCCAGCGCACCTCGATCTTGTCGATGTCACAGGCCGCGCCCAGGCCGAAGGTCAGCACCACGTCATGCTGCATCGAGCCATGGCCGCCGCCGCCCGAGACCTCCTGGACCTGGGTGCGCCCGCCCGCGGTGACCGCGACCCGGGCCCCGATGGCGCTGCGGTTCGAGCCACCCTGGCCGCGCCCGACCAGCCTGATGCGGGTCCAGTTCTGCGCCGCGCCGCCTTCATTGATGTAGCCCTCCAGCGCCTGCGTCGGCGCCACGCTGCGCGCGGTCGACGTCCCCGCCAGCAGGTCGAGGTCACCATCGAGATCGAGGTCGACCAGCGCGACGCCATGGATCTGCGCGTGGCCGGCGCCCGAGGCCACCGTGACGTCGACGAACTTGCCGTCCTCGCCCTGGCGCCACACCCAGCCGTGGTCGTCGGGATAGTCCGATGACGTCAGGTAGATCTCCTTGCGCCCGTCACCATCGAGGTCGGCGAACACCGGCATCATGTCACCCAGGTTCCAGAACAGCCCGGTCTGCGGCCGATCCAGCCCGCTGGCCACCACGCCGGGGCGGCGAAACTTGGTCAGCGGCTGCCCCGCCGGAGTGTCATTGAGGATGAGCTCCGACGGGTCGGCGGCGGTGCCGACGTCGGCGTGGCGGATCGTCGCGCTCATGAGGTCCATGTCGCCGTCGTCGTCGATGTCGCCGCAGGTCAGGCTGAAGTTGTTGCCGCCCAGGCGCCAGGGCTGGTCCGACTCGCCGGCGACCCAGCCGCGGATGGGACACATGATCATGCCGCTCGAGGGTGGCACCGTGCTCGGGCACATGCCGACGTTGGCCTCGCAGAAGCAGCGGTACGACTCGTCGGTGCTGTAGTCCATGCGGTCATCGAAGGCGACGCCGACCTGCTGCCCGATCTCGGTGAAGTGATCGCCGTCGTTGCGCCAGACCTGGTTGGCCTCGCGGCCATAGTTGGCCAGCAGCACATCCTGGTCGCCATCGCCATCGAGGTCACACGCGCTGACCCCGAAGTTGCGCCGGTACGACTGGTGCGTCTGCGGCGTGCCCGGCCGGTCCGGCAGCCCCATCGCCGCCGCCACATTCTCGAACGCGCCGTCCCCGAAACCGTGAAACAGCAGCGGCTTGGTCCCATACGTCCCCGGCCACAGGTCGAGGATGCCGTCGCGGTCATAGTCGAGCAGCGTGGCCGTGTGACAGGTCCAGCGCCCCGCTGCCATCGGCTGGGGGTCGGGCGCCTGCGTGAACACGCCATGGCCGTCGTTGAGCATGAACACGGTGCCATCCGGCGCGACCGGATCCGGCGAACACAGCAGCGCATCCAGATCGCCATCATTGTCGATGTCGCCCAGGTTGACCGACCCGAAGCCGCGCCCGCCCACGCCGTCCGTGGTCGCCAGCAGACCCGACGCCGCGGTGGCATCGACCAGGATCCGCTTCGTCGCGTCACTCGGGTCGGGCCGGTTCATGAGCACGAACTTGAAGCGCGCCGTCGCGGTGTCCCGCGTGCCCACCCCCACCGTCGAGATCACATCCGGGTACTCGTCCCCATCCAGATCCGCCGCCCGCACCGTGGTCGCCAGCGGCTTGAAGTCCGCCGTCGCCGCCAGCCCCAGCTCCGCGGTCGCCTTGCGAAACTTCACCTCCGGCGCCCCCGGCACCTTGCACACCCGCGCCGGCAACGCCGCATCCGGCATCCCCGCATCCGCCTTGCCATCCCCGCCCCCGCCACCACAACCCAGCAACAAGCCCAGCCCAAGCAATCCAAACGTACGCATTCCCGCCAGGCTACAGCCTCCCCCGCCAACAGACCAGCCCGACCGGTCTGCCTGGGCGCGCCCGGCAGCAAACCAGGCACCCGGCGAGGCTCAGCCCTTCGTCACGTCCCGGGTGTCCGGGGTGTCCGGGGTGTGCGGGGTGTCCGGGGTGTCCGGGGTGTCCGGGGTGGGCGACGTCTGCGGCGCACGCGCCCGGCCACGCCACCGGCGCAAGGTCTCCATGGTCGTCTCGAGCCAGCGCAGCCTCTGCGCCGGTGTCAGGCGCAGCCCCATCCTCGCCTGCGCCTGGCGATGCCCCGCGAAGCCGCGGGGAAAGCCCCCATCACCCGCAGTCATGACTCCTCGCTCCCAGCATCGGTCGCCGCCAGCGCCTGCAACGCGTCGATGTCGGCCAGGTCGACGGGCCTGCCAGCCGCACGCTTGAGGACCAGCAGATCGTCGAGCGAGACCACCGTCGCGGTGGTGTGGTCGAGGCTGACGAGGCTGGCGCGCCCATGGGTCGCGTCGAAATCGAACGGCTCGTCGACGAACAGGTCGACCTCGAGGCCAGGATGCTGATCGCTCCATAGCCCGAGCACCGTCAGCCCCTTATCGCGCGCCCATCCTGACCTGATCACGGGATCGGCAAACTGCTCGAGCGGCACCGGCGCGCGCGGGCGGTAGCCCAGGCCGGCCAGCGCCCGCACCGTCCGCAGCGCGTTCTCGGGCGTCAACTTCACGACCAGGTCGAGATCCGCGGTCGTGCGCAGGTGCCCGTGCAACACCACCGCGACTCCCCCCACCACGAGGTAGCGAACGCCAGCGTCATTCAACGCCGCCAGGACTGCTTCGATCGCACCAACCACGCAGGGGCTCCTTGCGCCGACGAGACGCTCCAAGAATAGCACCGCGAGCAGGCAGCGAGGTTTCCTCGCCAGGCAGCGCTCGGCTTGCCGCGACCCAGCGGGTCGTCCACCTCTTCGTAGAGGTCGTCGCCCACCTGGCAAATGCCGGCAACCGAGGCTGGACCTGGGCGACGAAACCAGCGCCATGACGAGCTGTGCTACTGAACGCGCATGAAGCGACTCGGCCGCTGGATTCCACCCTGGTACTTCAAGGTCTGCGCGCTCGCGCTGTCGATCATGACGGTGATCATGCTGGCGTACATGCTCGGCGCGGGGGGCATCCGCTCCAGCGGCGTGACCATGAGCTTCAACCGCGACAAGGATCAGGGCCAGCTGTTCAAGATCGATGGTCGGCACGCCATGCTGGTGGACCAGAGCGGCTACGTCATCCTGGTCAAGTACCGGCGCAGCCCGCTCCCGCTGTTCTTCTGCGGCTGCTACGAGCCGGCCGGCAACCCCGCGAGCGGCACGTTCGACAGCGCGCTGCTCGACCTCGACGCCAAGCAGGTGGCCCAGCGCTTCCCGCGCCTGTGGACCCTGAAGGAGAGCTGCATGATCCTGGCGATGGCCCTGTACGCCATCCTCATCATCCTGGCGCTGATGGCGGTCCCGGTCATCGTGGTGCACCGCCGCAAGCTGGCCCGCGAAGCGGCGACGGCCGCCGGTGCGTGATTCGCAGCCAGCGTGGCGTACGCCGCGGTGCCGGACGCGAGCCGCGCGCGCCGGCTGCGGCGCTGTCAGTCGTCCCGCTCGTCGGGATCCCAGACCAGCCAGTCGAACTGTTCCACACGCCGCTTGACGGTGCTCAGGCTGACCTCGAGCGCGGTGGCACACAGCGCGCAGGCGGCGATTGGCTCATGACGACGACCTCCGTCAGCGTCATCGCCTGCTGCATCTGGTTGTTGCGCCCGCAGGTGCTGTCGTCGCCACGAGCGATCACAGGGACTTGGCGCGCCAGACAGGCAGTTGGCACCCGCTGACCTAGACTCGCGGCATGGCCATCGACAGGATCGAGATCTCGGGCTACCGGTCGATCCGCTCACTCAGGCTGGACCTCGGCCGGGTCACCATCATCGCGGGCGCCAACGGCGCCGGCAAGACCAACATCTACCGCGCGCTCTACCTGCTGTGGGCCGCGGCCGGCGGGACCCTGGCGGCCACGCTCGCGCGCGAAGGCGGCATGCCGTCGGTGATGTGGGCGGGCGCCCGCACCCGCGGGCCGCGCCGCATGGCCATCGAGGTCACCGGCGACGGGGTCCACTACCTGCTCGAGTGCGGCCTGGTGCCCACCGGCCCCGAGGACCCGACCGCGTTCTGCCTCGACCCCGACGTCAAGAAGGAGGAGGTCCGCGCCATCGACGGGCGCCACCGCGTGCCGCTGCTCGACCGCGCCGGCACCTCGGCCTGGCTCCGCGACGCCGACGGCGTGCGCGTCACGTTCCCGCTCCAGCTCGACGCGTCCGAATCGATCCTGTCGCAGCTGTCCGAGCCACACCGCTTCCCGGTGCTCTCGATCCTGCGCTCCCGCCTGGTGGCGTGGCGCTTCTACCATCACTTCGCGACCGACGAGGCCGCCGCCATCCGTGCCCCGCAGATCGGCGTGCGCACCGGCGCCCTGGCCCACGACGGGCGCGATCTCGCCGCCGCGCTGCAGACCATCGTGGAGATCGGCGACGACGACGCCTTGCACAGGTGCATCGACCACGCCTTCCCCGGCGCCGAGCTCGCCCTCGAGTACGACACCCAGGCCCGCTTCGAGGTCACGATGCGAATGCCCGGCGTCGGGCGCCCGCTGCGGGCCGCCGAGCTCTCCGACGGCACGCTGCGCTACCTGTGCCTGGTCGCCGCCCTGCTCAGCCCGCGCCCGCCCGCCTTCCTGGTCCTCAACGAACCCGAGACCAGCCTGCACCCCGACCTGTTCGCGCCCCTCGCCGAGCTCCTGCACCGCGCCTCCAAGACCACCCAGCTCGTCATCACCACCCACGCCGAGCCGCTGTGCGCCCACCTGTCCAGGCTGGCCCGGACCAAGCCCGTCCTGCTGACCAAGACCGACGGCGAGACCGCCGTCGACGGTAGCGACGGCGAGCCCGACGACGACTGACGGACGCTCGGGGGTACGGCCTCACGAACCCGGGTCCGGTCTTCCCTTGTGTTGGCGCGCAGGGCCGTCGACACTCGCGTCGAGACGGAGCCAGCATGTCCGAGTCAGCTGATGGCGGGAATGAGGCAGTGCCCTGGGTGTGGGTGGCAGTGGCCATGGTGGCGGCCTCATTGATCGGGTATTCCGCGATGTACGGGACATGGTTGAGCGACGAGTGGAGTGGCCCCGAAGGGTCCGTGTCGCTGCGCATCGGGACATGGTGGATGGAGTTCTGCGATGCCCGCGGCTGCAGGCGACGCGACTATCTGCGTCACTTCAATGATCCGCAGAGCCTCGGGTGGATCGAGTCGACACAGATGATGATGCGACTCGAGGTGGCCGCGACGTTCGGTTTGACCGCGGTCGCCGGCGCGACGGCCCTGCAGGCGCGCTGGCGAGTGCTCACGCGAGCCTGGCCCCTGGTCGTCGCCTGTGTGGGCGCGGCAGGGCTCGGCGTGCCACTGGTGTGGATGCCCCGCAAGCAGGGCCTGACCTTCAGCCCCCTCAACGATGGCTGCTGGACGCTGCTGCTCGGCGCCGTGCTCGGCTGCGCTGCGGCCGTGACGCTCGCGGCGCGGCAGCGGGCCTTGCGAGGCGACGCGACACTGGCGCCAGCAGTGGCCCCCGGTGCGACGGTCGCCTCGCCAGCGCCGGCCCCTCCGATCGCCACTGCACACCTTGGCTCTGCGCCGGCCCCAACCTCGTGCTCGCGCTGCGGCTCGTCACTGCGCCTCATCGAAGGCCGCGCCCAGCCCTGGTGCGACCTGTGCCAGGCCTTCTGTGACGACAAGCACGCGTGAGGACGCCCTGTCGTCGAGGCAATCGAGGGGACGGCGTGATCGGTGGGGTCAGTCCGGCGCTCCGGCGTCCAGGGCTGGCGTCTGTCAATGGCGCATCCCCTGCATCTGGCCTCGGAACGGCGGCGTCGAAGAAGACCTCACAGGTCATCTCCTCGGTGACGACACACTGACCACCGCGACATCCAACCCGCGGCCACACCGCGTGGCAGGATTCGACTCCGCCGCCACATGACCGCTGGAAAGCCGCCGCGAGCGCAGGCCCTCGGCTCGCCGCGTACTCCGACCGACTCACCGCCACTCCCGAACCGCCGACGGAGATGCGGCAGAACGAGCAACTGTCCGGCGAGATGGCGCCCACCAGCTCGCAGTCGAAGTCGCCGTCGCACCGGTTCGGCAGTGCCGCAACCACCGCGCGCCACTCCAGCCGCTTCGATTCGCAAGGTTCATCGCAGCCCGCGAGCAGGACGACGGCGATCACGGCTGCCGCTACTCGACCCATCGCAAGGCTCCACTCCGGCCCTCAGCTTGGGCTTGGTCTGATTATCCACCATCGCGAGCTGTCCACCATATCGGATCAAGCCCATCTCGAACCTTCGTCGGGTCTTCTGGTCCTCTAGCAGCTACTCTCCGGAGGAGAGGTGGATCCATGACACTGGACGAACTTGAGGGGACGCTGCCGTGGGGGCTGCACGACGCGGTCCTCTCCGGGCTCGCGATCGACTATGTCGGGGCGAGGTTGACCATGGAGTTCGACATCCCCATCGACGAGCGCCAGAACACCCTGCGCAAGGGCCGTGTGGGGTGGAACCACGTTGCATACCTGGTCATCGACCCCCCTGGTCCGAACGCCACGGCTGGCCCGCCAGGCCTCACTGATACTCACCCGACCTCGCAAGCCCAGACGCCGAGGCTGCCGAACGTCGGGGGGGCCCTCGTGCGCTATTCGATGTTCTGTAATAACTGGAACACGTTCATTCACTTCGCATGTGCTGAGGACGTCTCATTCGAATGGATAGGTGACGAGTTCGCTGACAAAGACGGAACGAATCAGGTCTCCTTTCCAGGCGAGGAAATCGAGGTGCCTCCAGGTCCCGAGAAGACCTGAGACGGAGACCGGCCCAGGTGTCAAGCGAGACCCCGGAGACCGACCCCGGAGACCGGAGACCGGCCCCAGGTTCGTTGCCGCGGAGACCGGCCCCAGGTTCGTTGCAGTGTCGAGCGCTGTAGACCGCCCCCGGTCGGGCTGGGGCTGCGCCGGACACTCCGTGTCCGGCGGGGCGGACGCGAGGCCACCTGCGGGTGGAGCGATGCGCGCGAATCTCCTGATCCCAGGTGTCCGGCACGCAGACTGCCTTCTACCGCGGCATGTCCTATCCCCAGCGGGTGCTCCCCGGTTCGACCTACCTCGTCACCAGGCGGTGCACGCAGCGCCAGTTCCTGCTGCGACCCTCGCGCACCACCAACGAGATCCTGTCCTACTGCCTGGCGCGCGCGGCACTCCTCTACGGCATCGAGCTGCACGCCTACTGCTTCCTCTCCAACCACTACCACCTGGTGCTGACCGACCCCGGTGCGCGCCTGCCCGAGTTCATGCGCTACCTGAACGAGCTCTCGGCGAGGGCCCTGAACGCGTCGCTCGGTCGCTGGGAGGGGCTCTGGGCGTCGGGCACGTACAGCGCAGTGGAGCTGGTCGGCCTCGAGGATGTCGTCGAGAAGATCGCGTACACGCTCGCCAACCCGGTGGCGGCGGGGCGGTGGAGCGCGCAGAACACTGGCCCGGGCTGTGGAGCCATCCCCGCCGGATGGGCGAGCCCGGTGTCCTGGCGAGCCGCCCGCTGGGTGGGTTCTTCCGTCCCAACGGGCCCACGCCCGAGCAGGCCGAGCTCCTCCTGGTCCGACCGCCAGGCGCGACCGACCCCAAGGCTTTCGCGGAGGCCGTCACCTCCACCCTGCATCGCCACGAGTCCGACGCCATCGCCGCCGCGCGCGCCGCAGGACGCGCCTTCCTTGGCCGGCGAGGGATCCTGGCCCAGTCACCAACCGGCAGTCCCGAGACGATCGAGCCACGCCGCACCTTGAACCCCCGCGTCGCCGCGCGCGACCCGGGCGCCCGCATCCAGGCACTCCTGCAGCTGCGCGCCTTCATCGAGGCCTACCGCGACGCCCGAGATGCCTTCT
>JADYYK010000147.1 GCA_020853705.1 Deltaproteobacteria bacterium | reverse complement strand
CCCAGCATCTGGGTCGAGCCCATGTCGACGAACTGGTGGCTGGTGTAGCTGAACGACGGCGTGCTGCCGTTCATCGTGGAGTCGACACACAGCGCGTTGCCGCCGCCAGCGCCGGCGGGGCCGTCACGGGTGGGATCGCTGGCGCGCGAGGGCACCGTCATGACGTCGCACGAGGTCACCGAGCCACCGGCCACGTTGGTGCGCACGGTGGCCACGTTCCAGATGTCGCCGGTGGTGTCGGCGCCAGCGCGGGTCAGCACCGGGAACTGGGCGTTGGTGACCGGGTTGTAGCCGGCCGAAAGGACGCGGGCGCCGTTGCAGTAGATGTTCACGTGCGGCTTGGTCGGCGCGCTGCCCGAGTAGAAGTTGACCCCGATGGCGAAGCTCTCGCCGTTGCGCGGGTTGTCGAGGTTGATGTTCTCGGGGCCGCAGAAGCCGGTGGTCAGGCCGGTCACCGTGGGGTCCGCCTGCGTGCGCGAGCACGAGATGTTGTCGGTGTCGAGGCGCGGGTTGGTGCAGCCCTGGCCGAGGATGCCCGGGATCAGGGGCGGCGCCCGGCGTGAGCCCCAGCCGATGCAGGCGCTGTTGGGCGAGTCGGCGTAGCCCCAGCCTGGCGGCGCGCTGCTGCCGTCCCGGCAGCCCGACACCCCGGCGTACCAGCAGTCGTCCTTCTCCTGGGAGCCGGGGCCGCAGCTGTCCTCCCAGCCATGCTTGGGGCAGGTGGTGCCCTGCAGCTGGGCAAAGTGCAGATCGACGTCAGTCGAGCCGACGGTGTCCCAGCACAGCTCGGCGCGTACGCCGGGGGCGCGGACCTCGACGCGCTGGCTGCAGCTGTAGTGCATGCCGCCGAGGTCGAACTCGCCTTGCACGATGTAGTCGCCCGACAGCGCGAAGGCGGGGTTGATGCGCCCGGCGGCGGCGCCGTTGCCGGTCATCGCGCGCAGGCCGCGCAGCGGGTCTCCGCCCGCGCCGACCTCGTAGCGGTTGCTCGCCATGTTGAAGCGCAGGTTGGTGCCGGCGCCGACGCGGCTACCGGCCACCGTCGAGTTGGCCTGGTTGTAGATGGCGTAGGTCGGGTTGGGCAGCACGTTGTCGCAGTCGCCGCCAACCACGGTCCAGGTCCAGTTGGTGGCGTTGGCGCGGTTGGCCGGGTCGGTGATCCAGGCGCTGCCGTCGACGCCCGGGATCGCGGTCGGCGGCGGATAGGGCTGCTGGGTGATGGCCGCGGTCGGGCAGCGCACCGCGTCCATCTGGCAGCTGCAGTTCAGCGCGCGGCTGTTCTGGGCCAGGCCGTCGCAGTTGAAGTCGCCCAGCGAGCAGGAGTCATCGGGGTAGGGCGGCTGGGCGCCGCGGCAGGTGCCCGACCACTTGGCGAACTCGGTGCCGACGCAGTCGAGCGAGCCCTTCGAGTTGGCGGTGCACCAGCCCACCGGCAGCCCGGTCGCGGGATCGGCCTGCGTGGCCGGCGTCAGATAGCAGTCGCGCGTCGCGCCGTTGCCCGGGCAGCCGCAGCCCTCGTCGACCTGGCCGTCGCAGTCGTCGTCGAAGCCGTTGCCGCTGAGGCCGTTGCGCAGCGTCATGCCGACGTTGAGCGAGGTGTCGGTCGCGGTGTCGCACTCGTTGAGCGTCGACGGCGCGCAGCGCCGCGGGAACGGCGGTGTCCCTGGCGTCACCGTGAGGCAGCCGGCGTCATCGCCCGGCGGCAGCACGCGATCGTCGAGCAGCGAGACGTCGGCCAGCGGCCCCGCGTCGATCAGTTGACCACCGTCATCGGTCATGTTGATCGCGCTGTCGCGTCCGCCGTCGTTGATGACGTCATCGTCGTCATCGCCGCCGGCGTTGCCAGGTCCGCAGCCGGCAGCCGCGATGGCGAGAGAGAGGGCGGACATGAGCGCGAGGCTGATAAGCGAAGACGAGCCGAGCTTCATAGGTGGTTCACTCCGTGGCGCGAGTTTAGCGCTCGGCGCAGTGGAAACGTCAATCACGGCATGACCAACATCGTCTTTCGCAGCTCGAAATGTAGGTTGCTGTGCGCTTGACGCAGCGCGGCTTCGACCGCGGCCGGGCTGTCGCCGCGCGCGAAGACGAAGCCGAGATAGCTGTCACCCTCGGGCAGCGGCACGAGCTCGTCGCCGAGGCGCGCAGTGATGGTGACGTCCTCGATGGCGGCGCCCGGCATCTGCACGGCGGCGGCGGCCTCGACCCCGGTCACCGCGACCAGCACCCCACGCGCCGGGATGGGCAGCATCATCACGCCGGCGGCGACGCCTTCGCGCACCCGCGGCGGCCCCTGGCCGAGCGCGTGCCGGACCACCAGCTCCTCCAGAGACATGCCGGTGCCGAAGCGCAGCGTGCGTCCGCACAGCCCGCCGATGGTGCGCGCGGCGACCTCGATCACGACCGGGTGGCCGCCCGGGGGCAGGCGCAGCTCGGCGTGCAGCGGCCCGGTGTAGAGGCCCATGGCGTGCGCGGCCTCGGTCGTGGTGCGGGCGATGGCCGCCTGCATGGCCGCGGGCAGCCGTGACGGCGTCACGTACAGGGTCTCCTCGAACAGCGGGCCGTCCAGGGGATCCGGCTTGTCGAAGAGTGCCAGCACGGTCAGCTTGCCGTCGTCGAGCAGCCCCTCGAGCGCGACCTCGGGGCCGGGCACGAAGGCCTCGACCAGGACGCGCTGGCCGTCCAGCGCATCGAGCTCGGCGCGCTCGGGGTGCGCCAGCAGCGCGCGCACCCGGACCAGGCACGCGGCCAGCCCGGCGGCGTCGTCGGCGCGCATGACCCCGCGGCTGCCCGACAGCAGGAGGGGCTTGACCACCACCGGCCAGCCCAGCTCCTGCTCCACGCGCGCCGCCGCCGCCGCCGCGTCCTGGGTCGGCTCCAGCACGAACCAGCGCGGCTGGGCCACCTCGCCGTCATCCAGGGCGATGCGCAAGAGGCGCTTGCTGCGGGCCGCCGCCATCGCCTCGGGCGCGTTGCTGGGCAGCCCGAGCTCGCTGGCCGCGCGCGCCGCCAGCGCGGCCGCGGCCTCGCCGCCGGCCGGGATGACCGCCGCCACCGGCTCGCCCACGCGCCCCGCCGCCACGATGGTCGCCACCGCCGCGTCGGGATCATAGAAGTCGATGACCAGGGAGCGCTCCGGCCAGAGATAGCGCTTGTCCAGCACATGACAGCGGTCCGACGCGATCCAGACCTCGGCGCCGGCGCGCTCGGCCGCGTCCAGGAACTCGCTGGCGCGGTAGCTGCGCTGGGGCATCACGATGACGACTCGCACCCCCCGAGTATGGGCAAACTTCGGTCGCCGTGGGAACATGCCGGCGTGACCGCCGCGCCGGAGGCCCCCGCGTCAGCCGCCCCCGCGGTGCGCCCCGCCGTGCGCGGCGCCACCGCGATCCTGCTCTCGCTGACCATCCTCAACCTGCTCAACTACATCGATCGCTCGGTGCTGTCGGCCGTGCTGGCGCAGATGAAGAAGCCGGGCGCCATCCTGGCCGGCCACTCCGAGGCCCAGCTCGGCTTCCTGTCGAGCATCTTCCTCATCGTCTACATGGTGGTGTCGCCGCTGTCGGGCGTGCTGGCCACGCGCATGCAGCGCAGGCGCCTGGTCGCCGCCGGCGTCATCATCTGGAGCCTGGCCACCATGGCCACCGGCCTGGCCCGCAGCTACCACGAGATCATCTGGGCGCGCGCCTTCATCGGCTTCGGCGAGGCCGGCTATGCCGCCATCGCGCCTGCGATGATCACCGACCTCTACGGCCCCGATCGGCGCGCCCGCATGCTGTCGGTGTTCTACCTGGCCATCCCCATCGGCTTCGCGCTGGGCTATGTGCTGGGCGGCAACGTCGGCGCGGCCTACGGCTGGCGCGCCGCCTTCTTCGTGGCCGGCGTGCCCGGCCTGGTGATGGCCTTCGTGCAGCTGGCGCTGCCCGAGCCGCCCCGCGGCGGCGGCGAGGTCGTGACCCGCATCCCGCTGGGGCCGGCGCTGGGCTCGCTGACGCGCAACCCGCCCTTCCTGTTCAACATGTTCGGGCAGGCGCTGATGACCTTCGCGCTGGGCGCCGCGGCGTACTGGATGCCGAAGTACCTCGAGGAGGTGCGCAAGATCCCGCAGGCCAAGGCGGGCAACCTGTTCGGCATCTCCATCGTGCTGGCGGGCCTCATCGGCACTGGCCTGGGCGGCTGGCTGGGCGACGCCTGGCTGCGCCGCGACAAGGGCGCC
Organism: Deltaproteobacteria bacterium; assembly: GCA_020853705.1. Classification (GTDB taxonomy): domain Bacteria; phylum Myxococcota_A; class Polyangia; order Haliangiales; family JADYYK01; genus JADYYK01. The sequence goes on along the minus strand of JADYYK010000147.1, from coordinate 6,950 downwards.
TACTTCAAGCTGTCGGGGCTGTGTCTGTGCGCGGCCGCCCCGCTGTTCTTCGCGGCGCCCTTCATGCCGACGTTCCACGGCGTCATGCTGGTGGGCTTCCTGTCGCAGATCTTCCTGTTCGTGAGTACCGGGCCGCTGGCGGCGGCCATCATGGACTGCAGCCAGCCGGGCATTCGCGAGACCGCGATGGGCGTCAACATCCTGTTCATCCACCTGCTCGGGGACGCGGTGTCGCCGACCATCGTGGGCTGGATCGTCGACACCCGCATGGCCGCGGGGTCGACGCTGGATGGGGCGTGGAGCGTGGCGCTGGCGAGCCTGGCGATCCCGACCCTGCTGGGGGGCGTGGTGCTGCTGCTGGGGGTGCGCGCGGTGCGCCGCTTCAGGCCCGCTACTTCTTGAGGAACGCGCCGACCCTGGCGGACTCGCGGGCGCGCAGGTTGATGCACACGTCGGCCTCTTCGAGGCTCTCCTTCAGGGTGCGCGCGGTGCCCTCGAGGTTGGCGATGCGCGGGGTGAAGAAGGCCTCGGCGGCGTCGCGCTCGGCGCGGTCGCAGAAGGCGCCGGTGATGCCGACGAAGCGGTCGATGCCGAAGCCGCCGACGCGCGCCTTGATGGCGTCCCAGTTCTTCTGCAGCCAGGCCCAGGTGATGGCCCGGGTCGCGTGGCGCACCGCGGGGCGCACGATGTAGCGCATGTCTTGCAGCCGCACGTCGGCCGACAGCGACAGCGCCAGCGCCTCGCCGAGCAGCGCGGGGTCGCTGAAGTTGCCCAGGCCGGTCAGGGCCAGCACGCGATGCTCGGGCAGCTTGGCCGCCTTGTGGATGGCCAGCAGCGCGTCGAAGGTGCCGCGATCACCGGTGCGCGCGCCCAGGCTGACCGCCATCGCCGCCATGTCGGGATCCAGCGCCTCGGGCTTGTCCAGCCACAGCTTCAGCCGGCGCGCCGCCTCGGTCAGGGTGGCCTTGTCATTGCCGAGATCGCCGAGCAGGCGCAGCACTGTCTGCCGGGTCAGCCGGCGATCCTCGCTGTCGGTCTTGGCGGCGTCCCAGCCCAGCTGCTTGCCCATCGGGCCGAGCAGCTTGACCACCCAGGCCGCATAGGCGGCCTCGTCGGCCGGCGCCACCACGGTGTCGCGCACGGTGCGCAGCGCCGAGTCGAGCGCGTCGACCACGTTGCGCTCACGCTCGCCGCCGAAGCGCGCCAGCGTCGCCAGCATGACGTCGGCGCCGAGATCGCCGCTGCCGACCAGCGCCCAGGCGTCATTGATGAGGCCGAGCCGCTGCGCCACCGCGAGCTGGCCCTTGCCCGCCGCCGCCGCCAGCTGGGTGAACATGGCGTCGGGCACCACCCAGCGGTAGTAGCCGGCCTCGCTGGCGTTGGGATAGACCCAGCCCTGCTTGCACGCGGCGCCGGGCAGGACGACCGTCGCCGACGGTCCATCCAGCATGGTGCACAGCGTCTTGGGCGCCCCCTTGGCGGCCGAGTACATCAGGCACACCGGGATCGACCACGGCGCGCTGGCGTCGACAGCTGCGCCAGCGCCGGTGCCCGGGCTGGCCGCCCCCGCCTGCGCCCCCGCGCGCACATAGCGTCGCTGCGTCAGCTGCACGCTGGCGGCCGGGCCATCACAGGTGATCGCGCTGGAGCGCACCAGCGGCAGCCCGGCGCGATCCAGGAAGGTCGCGGCCAGCTTCGACACTGGCTTGTCGGGCGCCGCGCGGTCGAGCTCGGTGAACAGATCGTCGGCGGTCGCGCTGCCGCGGGCGTGCGCCGCCAGATAGGCGCGCACCCCGGCGCGGAAGGCGTCCTCGCCGACGTGGCTCTCCAGCATGGTCAGGATCGAGGCGCCCTTGACGTAGGTGATGCCGTCGAAGGCCTCCAGCGCCTCGCTGGTGCTGTTGATGGGCTGGCGCACCGCGCGCGCCGAGGCCAGGGCGTCGGTCTCCATGACCCAGGCCTTGGACGACAGCGACTCCACGCGGGCGCCGAAGCTGGGCTGCCACTTGTCGACCACCTTGTCGGCCATCCAGGTCGCGAAGCCCTCGTTCAGCCACAGGTCGTTCCACCACTTCATGGTCACCAGGTTGCCGAACCACTGGTGCGCCAGCTCGTGCGCGATGATGCCGGCCACGCGGCGCCGCGCGTTGGTCGACGCCTGCGGCGCCAGCAGCAGGGCCTCGTCCCGAAAGGTGATGAGGCCGGGGTTCTCCATCGCACCGGCCGCAAACTCGGGCACCGCCAGCAGGTCGAGCTTGCTGAACGGATAGGGCTGCGCGAAGTAGTCCTCCATGATCTTCACGAACGCCGCGCTCGACTCCAGCGCGGCGGCGCCCAGCTTGGACTTGCCGATCGGGGTGGCCACCCGGATGCGCGGCTTGGCGTCGGCGGGGCCCTCGAGCAGCTCGAACGGCCCCACCGCGAAGGCGACCAGGTAGGTCGGCAGCGGCGGCGTGGTGGCGAACTCGGTGGTGGCGACGCCAGGGGTGACGGCTGCCACCGGCGCGGGCACCGGCTCGCTGTTGGCCAGCGCCAGCAGGCCGTCGGGGTGGCGCCGCTGCAGCGTGAACGGCACCTTGAAGCCGGGCTCGTCGAAGCACGGGAAGGCGCGCCGCGCGTCGGTGGGCTCGAACTGGGTGAAGGCGTACCAGCGCCCGCCGTCCTTGACCCGGTACAGGCCGCGCAGCTGATCGTCGAACGGGGCGTCGTAGTCGATGGCGATGCGGGCCTCGCCGGCGCGCAGCTCGCTGGCGAGCTCGAGCACCAGCTCCTCGGGGTCCTCCTTGCCGCCGGCGGCCATGCGCAGCGTGGCCTTGGCCGGGATGATGGCGCCCTCGGGCGTGCCGACCACGGCGCTGGTGATGTTCATCTTGCGCGCGTGCAGGATGATGGCGCGGGTCGGCGCCGTGGCCAGGATGTCGATGTACGTGGTGCCCGAGAAGCGCGGCTTGTCGGGGTCGACCGTGAGCATCAGGCCGTAGGCCTGCGGCACGATATCGGTGGGCAGCCGCCCGTTGACCGAGGGCGGCGGCACCAGCGGCGCGGTCACCGGGATGGTCGGGACGTCAGGCGTCGGACCCGCGGGGACCACCGGCGTCGCCCTGGGCCCGGCCGCCTTGCCACCACCACAGCTGGCCGCCATCGCCACCCCGGCCAGCACCACCATGAAGCGCGCATGCATCCGCATGGCGCGGACCATACCCCTCGCGGGGGCACGATCAAGGGGTCTTCTTGCCCCGGGTGGCCTGCTTGAAGGCCCACACCGCGATGCGGACGGCCAGCAGCGCGCCGATCAGCAGGCCATAGTTCCACAGCTTGCGGGTCGGCACCTTGAGCAGCATGTAAAAGTGCAGCACGCCGAGGCCCGCGGCGACATAGGTCAGCCGGTGCAGCCACTTCCAGCGCTTGCCGCCGACGCGCTTGATCATGCCGTTGGTGGACGTGATGGCCAGGGGCAGCATGATCAGCCATGCCGCCAGCCCGACCGCGATGAACTTGCGCTTGAGCACGTCAGTCACCGCGGCGCCGAAGGCGAGCTCCTGATCCCACCACAGGTAGGTCAGGAGGTGCAGCGTGGTGTAGAAGAACGCGTACAGGCCGACCATGCGGCGCAGCTTGTTCAGCGTGCCCCAGCCGGTCAGCATGCGCAGCGGCGTCACCGCCAGCGTCAGCGCCAGGAACAGCAGCGCCAGCGTCCCGGTCGCGCGCGTCACATAGTCGATCGGGTTGGCGCCCAGCGCGCCCTGGTACCAGTCGCTGATCAGGAAGATCAGCGGCACCAGGCCATTGGTGAAGAAGACGATCTTCCAGTACCGGGTGTCGTCACTGGCGGACGACGCCTTCCTGGCGCCGCGCGGGCGGGTCGCGACGGCTGACATCAGAAGTTCCTCTTCAGGTCCATGCCGGTGTACAGCGCGGCGACCTCGTCGGCGTAGCCATTGAACATCAGGGTCTTGCGCTTGTCGCTCTCGCCGATGCGGCGCTCGCGGGCCTGGCTCCAGCGCGGGTGATCGACGGTGGGGTTCACGTTGGAGTAGAAGCCGTACTCGTCGGGGCCGGCCTTCATCCAGGTGGTGGTCGGCTGCGAGTCGCGAAAGCGGATGGTGGTGATCGACTTGGCGCCCTTGAAGCCGTACTTCCAGGGCACCACCAGGCGCAGCGGGGCGCCGTTCTGGTTGGGCAGGCCCTGCCCGTAGATCCCGGTCGCCAGCAGCGTCAGCGGGTGCATGGCCTCGTCCATGCGCAGCCCCTCGTTGTAGGGCCAGTCGAGGATGCCGGCCGAGATGTTGGGCATCTCGCGGCTGTCGGCCAGCGACAGGAACTCGACGAACTTGGCGTTCGCGGTCGGCTTGAACGCGGTCAGCAGCGGGCCCAGCGGCAGGCCCAGCCAGGGGATGACCATCGACCAGCCCTCGACACAGCGCATGCGATAGACGCGCTCCTGGGGCGGGCTCAGCCTGAGCAGGGCATCGAGGTCATAGGTCGTCCCCGGCGCGTGGGTCTCGCCCTCGACGGTGACCGTCCACGGCGTGGCCGGCTTCCAGTCGGCGGCGGCGGCGGCGACCTCGTACTTGTCGGTCGAGAACTCGTAGAAGTTGTTGTAGCTGGCGATGTCCTCGAACTTGGTCGACACCTCGGCGGCGCCGCCGGCGGGCGCCGTCAGCTTGGGGCGCACCGCGGCCAGGTCGGGGCGACCGGGAGCCACGTTGCCGCGGCGGCGCGGGGGCTGGAGGACGAGCTTGCGGAAGGCCACCGCGGCCAGCGCGGTGCCGCCCACCGCGAGGGCGCCGCGCATGAAGCTGCGACGGTCGGCATGCAGCGCCTCGGGCGTGATCTCGCGCGCGGGAGGGTCGCTCGGCTTCTTCATCGCAGACAGAGTACGACGCTCGCGATGAAGCGTATCGATCCTGGGGCGCACATCTGGAAGTGCGCGAAATGAATCGCTAACGCCAGTGGGGTGGGTAGGTCTTGTCGAAGTGGGGCAGGGCCTCGATGCGGGCCTTCCAGGCCCGGGTGCGGGGGCCCAGGGTGGCGGCGATGGCGAGGTCGGGCTTCTTGCGCTCGGGGCGCAGCGACAGCGCCAGCACCGGGTACAGGGCGTGGTCGGCCATCGACAGCGGGCCGGCGATGAAGCCGCTGCCGTCCTCGGGCAGGGCCGACTCGAGCCAGGCGAGCTCGGTCAGCAGCGCCTTGCGCTGGGTCTCGATGAGGTCGAGGTTCCACCTGTCCTGGGGCGTGAAGAAGACCGAGCCGAAGATGTCGTGCTGGGCGCGCTCGAGATAGTCGGCCTCGGCGACCAGGCGGTGGATCTTGGCGCGCTCGCGCACCGAGCCAGGGAACAGGGTGGGCTCGGGGTAGGCCTCCTCGAGGTAGCGCACGATGGCGGCGGACTCGTACAGGCTGACGTCGCCGTCGACCAGGGCGGGCACCTTGCCGCGGGGGTTGATGGCCAGATACGCGGGCGCGCGGTGCTCGCGGTTCGAGAACGACAGCATCTTCAGGTCGTAGGGCAGCTGCTTGTGCTCGAGCGCCAGCCAGACCCGCCACGCATATGGTGAGCCGCTGCCTGCATAGAACGTGATCGCCATGTCTGCCTCCCAGGGTGCGCGGTTCGATGTGCCGCGCTGCGCGGGGTTACGTCACTCGCCGATGATCTTGATGAGCACGCGCTTGTCGCGCCGGCCGTCGAACTCGCCGTAGAAGATCTGCTCCCACGGGCCGAAATCCAGCTTGCCCGCGGTGATCGCGACCACGACCTCGCGGCCCATGAGCTGGCGCTTGTGGTGGGCGTCGCCGTTGTCCTCGCCGGTGCGGTTGTGGTGGTAGCGCTGCGGGCTGGGGTCGTAGGGCGCCAGCTGCTCGAGCCAGCGGGCGTAGTCGGCGTGCAGGCCAGGCTCGTCGTCGTTGATGAAGACGCTGGCGGTGATGTGCATGGCGTTGACCAGGCACAGCCCCTCGGCGACGCCGCTGCGGGCGACCGCGGCGGTGACCTCGGGCGTGATGTTCTGGAAGCCCATGCGGGTGGGCAGGTTCAGGGTCAGGGTCTGGCGGTGGCTCTTCATCGGCATCGCGCCGGTGGTAGCATCGGCTGCGCATGGCCGACAAGGACGACAGCGAGCGGGGCGAGCGGGGCGAGCGGGGCAAGGAGGCGCGCATCGTGGAGGCGCGCATGAAGCTGCGCGGGCGCTTCCTGGCCCGCATGCAGGAGACGCCCAGCATGGCGGATGCCAGGCCGATGGGCGAAGGGCCGCCCAACCGCCATGGCATGCCGCGCCTGCCGCCGGGGCAGACCGAGACCACGGCCTGGCCGGTGCTGGACCTCGGCATCAAGCCCGAGGTCGCGCTGGGCAAGTGGCGCCTGGTGGTCGACGGCGCCTGCGCCGCGCCGCTGTGCCTGGGCTGGGACGACCTCATGGCGCTGCCCCAGGTCGATGACGTCAGCGACTTTCACTGCGTGACCACCTGGTCCAAGTTCGACGTGCCCTGGCGCGGGGTGCGGCTGGCGGAGGTGATCGAGGCGGCGCAGCCCCATGACGACGCCAGCTTCCTGCTGTGTCACGCCTATGACGGCTACACCGTGAACCTGCCCATGGAGGAGGCGCTCAAGCCCGACGTGCTGCTGGCGCACACCGCGTATGGCAAGCCGCTGGAGCTCGACCATGGTGGGCCGCTGCGCGTGATCACGCCCCAGCTGTATGCCTGGAAGGGCGCCAAGTGGGTGGCGCGGATCGAGCTCATGAACCACGACGTGCTGGGCTACTGGGAGCGCCGCGGCTATTCCAACACCGGCCACCCGTGGCGCGAAGATCGCTACAGCTAGTGCCGCTGCTGCTGGGCGTGCTGGCGGGCTCGGTCGGCTGCGCGGACGACGCCGCGCCAGCGCCGACCTGCCCCGAGCTGAGCCTGGCCTGGCAGGCCCGCGCGGACGAGCTGTCCACGCTGTGCACGTT